>NZ_MVIJ01000018.1 GCF_002086735.1 Mycobacterium scrofulaceum
GGCGAACCGCGGAAACGTTATTGGCGCCGGACTGGGCGGCGTCACCGCCGGCGACTTGCCCAGCGCCAATAACGTTTCCGCGGTTCGCCGGGACAACTCCCAACCGCCTTGAAACGGCGTGAATTCCATGGGGAAGTGGAAGCTGCCGTTGGCCGGCTGGGCGGTGTTGACGTCGATGGTCGCCACCACGTTGGACGGCGTCTTGTCCGACCAGGCGATGTCGCGCGCGACGAAGCTCATCGGCAGGTAGCCGTTGTCGCGCAACGCGTTGGTGAACTTGTCCAGGGTGCCCGCGCTTTCGGGGGTAGCGCCTTCGACCAGGCCCACCTTGTTGATGCCGGGTACGTTCGGGTCGGCCAGCCGCGCCAAGATGTCGGTAAGGGCTTCAGGTGTCGGCAGCGGGGTAGTCGGTGAGATGACAACCGTGCTCGAAGTCGGCGGGGCCGCCGGAGGCACAGAGGAGGCGATTCTCGGTTGTTGATGCGACGAACATCCCGAGATGCCGACCGCCGCCAAGACGGTAGCGGCGCTCAAGGCTGCGAGCAGGTGTCGGTGCATTCAGTCGATCAGGCCGGCCGGCGGGTTGGGGCGCTTAGCGAACCGGGCGTCGGGCGTGCGGTCGGGCCAACGGGTGCAACTGAACTCACACCCGCGGGCGCCACGCCGATGCGAGTTGCGCCGGTGAAGCCCGTGGCGAGGCCTTTTGCGGTCACGGCGGCCCTTTCGATCAGCGGGATTAGTGGCCGAGATTACCAACGAGACGAAAATCTTAACTTTTCGTGGGTATTTGACTCCGCACATCATTGGTCAATCGCCGGTAGCTTTGAAGTATCCACCGCGCCAATTCGGTGTGGGAAAGGAGCGCAACATGGGTAGCTCAGAGCGTTCTGAAGCATTCGGTACCCCCCGTGAGTCGGGCATGTCCAGCGGCGATGCTGCCGAATTGGAAGAACTGCGCCGTGAGGCGGCGCTGCTGCGCGAGCAACTCGAGCACGCAGCCGGGGCGCAAGGTGGCGCCCGCTCCGCACGCGACGTGCATCAGCTCGAAGCACGCATCGACTCACTGGCTGCCCGCAACTCGAAGTTGATGGAGACCCTCAAAGAGGCCCGCCAGCAGCTGCTGGCGTTGCGGGAGGAAGTCGACCGGCTCGGCCAGCCGCCGAGTGGCTACGGCGTGTTGCTGGGTGCGCACGAGGACGAGACGGTCGACGTGTTCACTTCGGGCCGCAAGATGCGCCTGACCTGCTCGCCGAACATCGACGTCGCGTCGTTGCGGAAGGGCCAGACCGTCCGCCTCAACGAGGCGCTGACCGTCGTCGAAGCCGGCACGTTCGAATCGGTCGGCGAGATTTCAACTCTGCGTGAGCTCTTGGCCGACGGACACCGGGCGTTGGTTGTCGGCCATGCCGACGAAGAGCGCATCGTCTGGCTCGCCGAGCCGCTGGTGGCCGAGGATCTGCCGGAGGGTCATCCCGACGCGCTCAACGACGACACCCGGCCGCGAAAGCTGCGCCCGGGTGACTCGCTGCTGGTGGACACCAAGGCGGGCTACGCGTTCGAGCGCATCCCGAAGGCCGAGGTCGAAGATCTGGTGCTCGAGGAGGTGCCGGACGTCAGCTACGAGGACATCGGTGGCCTGACCCGTCAGATCGAGCAGATCCGCGACGCCGTCGAGCTGCCGTTCCTGCACAAGGAGCTGTACCGGGAGTACGCGCTGCGCCCGCCCAAGGGTGTGTTGCTGTACGGTCCGCCCGGCTGCGGGAAGACGCTGATCGCCAAGGCGGTGGCGAATTCGCTGGCCAAGAAGATGGCCGAGGTCCGTGGGGACGACGCCCGCGAGGCGAAGTCCTACTTCCTCAACATCAAGGGCCCCGAGCTGCTGAACAAGTTCGTCGGTGAGACCGAGCGTCACATCCGGCTGATCTTCCAGCGGGCGCGGGAGAAGGCGTCGGAAGGGACGCCGGTGATCGTGTTCTTCGACGAGATGGACTCGATCTTCCGCACCCGCGGCACCGGGGTCTCCTCGGACGTCGAGACCACGGTCGTCCCGCAGCTGCTGAGCGAGATCGACGGGGTGGAGGGCCTCGAGAACGTCATCGTGATAGGCGCCTCCAACCGCGAGGACATGATCGACCCCGCGATCCTGCGGCCCGGCCGCCTGGACGTGAAGATCAAGATCGAGCGGCCCGATGCCGAAGCGGCGCAAGACATCTTCTCGAAGTACCTGGTCGAGACGTTGCCGCTGCACGCCGACGACCTCGCCGAGTTCGACGGCGACCGGTCGGCGTGCATCAAGGCGATGATCGAGAAGGTCGTCGAGCGGATGTACGCCGAGATCGACGACAACCGGTTCCTGGAGGTCACCTACGCCAACGGTGACAAGGAGGTCATGTACTTCAAGGACTTCAACTCCGGGGCGATGATCCAGAACGTCGTCGACCGGGCGAAGAAGAACGCGATCAAGTCGGTGCTCGAGACCGGGCAACCGGGTCTGCGCATCCAGCACCTGCTGGACTCGATCGTCGACGAGTTCGCCGAGAACGAAGACCTGCCCAACACCACCAACCCCGATGACTGGGCGCGGATTTCGGGCAAGAAGGGCGAGCGGATTGTCTACATCCGCACGCTGGTCACCGGCAAGAGCTCGAGCGCGTCGCGGGCGATCGACACCGAATCCAACCTCGGCCAGTACCTGTAAGATTCCAGGCCGCGCGGCACCGGGCGCCGCTCAGGGTCAGTCGGTCACCAGCGAATAGCTGTTGGTCAGGTTGTCCTGCAGCACCTGGGCCGCGCGGGTCCTGGTGTCCACTCGCAGCTCCTCGGTGAGCACCCTGGGCTGGTAGGTCCACCCCGCCGGCAGGTCGAGCCGGTCGGCGAGTCGGGGCAGGTCGGCTTGCGACAGGTTGGGGTCGGCGACCTGGCTCAAGGTCTGCATCACCCAGTGCCGCCCCTGCGGGTCGATGAGCTCATAGATCTGTTGGCCGGCGTTGAAGACGAAGACCGTGTGGCGGTTGACCTTGTTCGGAATGTACGGCGCGGGATTCATCGACGACAGCAACACCGTGGCCTGCTGGATCATCTCGATGCCGCCGAAGGTCTTCGTCACCTGCGGCCCCTGGGCTTCCTTTTCGATGCCATTCATCAGCCAGTACCGCGGGCCGTTGAGCAGGGCGGCGGCCACGCCGTTTTCGGCGGCGATGGCGTGCGGGTCGAGGGCGGACCACAGTTCGGCGGGGCAGTCGTTGAGCGGGAAGCTGTTGTACACCGTCGCCTGGGGGCCGGCCTCGCCTGAGGTTACGAGCAGCACTTCGCCGTAGCGTTTTCCGGCCAGGTCGAGTGCGTGTTTGCCGACGACGTGGTCGGATTCGGGGGCGGACACACGGTGAAGTTAGTCACTACCGTCGGTGCCGTCAACAGCAGACGGGGACGGCGCGACGGCGCCGCGGTAGCGGTTGCGGGCCGCCAGGGCCGTGTGCAGGTCGTCGATCAGCGGGTCGAGAAACATTCCCCGGTACTCGGCGTCGTCGACTGCGCGGGCGCTGATGTACATGAACGTCAGTGCGCCCAGGAACAGGCACATGTGGATCAGCGAGTCCGGCGCCGGGAACGTGAAGCCGAATACCGTCGAGGTGGTGGCGGTGTTGTGCGCCCATTCCTTGAGCAGTGGTGGCGTCAGGATGATCAGGCCGAGAATCAGATACATCGTCGCGCCGACGGCGGCCACCACCAGGATCTCGATGAGTTGTGAGGTCGCCAGCAGGAACACCACGTTGAGGCGTTCCGCACGTTTCAGTGGGGCGCCGGCTACGGGATCATGCATCGACGCGAACGGCGTACCGGCAAGGCTCTCGCCGCCTTGGGGTAGCGATGCGGTCGACTTCAACAGCGGCCGCACCCGTTCCACGGTCTTGGACACGACGAAGGTCCCCGCGATGCCGAGCAGGAAAACGATTGCCAGCGTGAGTCTTTCGCCGTTGATGTTCGCCGCCATGAGCCAGACGTAAGTGTTGAAGAACACCAACGCGGTCAGCAACACGATGGGCAGGGCGCGGACCGCCAGCGTGCCCACCGTGGACAGGTGCTCCATCGTCATGCGCACCGCCCACGCGAACACCGAACCGATGCCGCTGCCGGTCAGCACCAACACCAGGACCAGAACGACGGCGTCCCGGGTGAGCTGGATGGGGCCGGACTCGATGACACCGCACGCGACCGCGAGGGCCAGTGCCGCGGTCGCGACGGTCGCGCGGGTGCGCCCGCTCGACAGCCGCGACACCAGCCACCCGGCCAGCGCGGCCAGCGGCAGCGCGACCGCGAGCAGCGCCAGGATCAGCCACTGGTGAGCCGTCGGTGTTCCGCTGATGAAGACCTCGCCGCCGTCGCTGACGAAATAGACGCCGAGCAGGCAGGCCTCCACCGCCGCCCAGGCAGCCAGCGCGGGGGCGCACCGCGGCCACAGCCGTCGCCACCGGCCCCGCCGGGTCAGCACCGACGGCAACCCACGCTCTAAGAACCACTGTTCAGCCGCGGCAGCCTGCCTGCGGTCCGGCGTGCGGCGCCGAGTTGGGTCCACATCCGGTGACCCTAGTGGCGCGCAACCTCGTTCCGGTGGGTTTCCCCCTGCGCGAGGACCGATCGTCGCCCGGCCTACGCTTAGGTCATGCAACGGATTATCGGGACGGAGGTCGAGTACGGCATCTCTTCACCGTCGGACCCGACGGCCAACCCGATCCTCACCTCGACACAGGCGGTGCTGGCCTACGCGGCCGCCGCAGGCATTCAGCGCGCGAAGCGGACCCGCTGGGACTACGAGGTGGAATCGCCGCTGCGGGACGCCCGGGGTTTCGATCTGAGCCGTTCGGCCGGGCCGCCCCCGGTGGTCGACGCCGACGAGGTCGGCGCGGCCAACATGATCCTGACCAACGGGGCGCGGCTCTACGTCGACCATGCCCACCCCGAATACTCGGCGCCCGAGTGCACCGACCCGCTGGACGCGGTGATCTGGGACAAGGCAGGCGAGCGGGTCATGGAGGCCGCCGCCCGGCACGTCGCCAGCGTGCCCGGGGCCGCGAAGCTGCAGTTGTACAAGAACAACGTCGACGGCAAGGGTGCGTCGTACGGCGCGCACGAGAACTACTTGATGTCGCGGCAGACGCCGTTCTCGTCCATCATCGCGGGACTGACCCCTTTTCTGGTCTCCCGGCAGGTGGTGACCGGCTCCGGCCGGGTCGGCATCGGGCCCTCGGGTGACGAGCCCGGCTTCCAGCTGTCCCAGCGCTCCGATTACATCGAGGTCGAGGTCGGCCTGGAGACCACCCTCAAGCGCGGCATCATCAACACCCGCGACGAACCCCACGCCGACGCCGATCGGTACCGCCGGCTGCACGTCATCATCGGCGATGCCAACCTCGCCGAGACGTCGACCTACCTGAAGCTGGGCACCACGGCGCTGGTGCTCGACCTCATCGAGGTCGGGCCGGAGCACGGGATCGACCTGAGCGACCTGATGCTCGCCCGTCCTGTGCACGCGGTCCACGCGATCAGCCGCGATCCGTCGCTGCGCGCCGTCGTGGCCCTGGCCGACGGTCGCGAGTTGACCGGTCTTGCGCTGCAACGGATTTACCTCGATCGGGTGGCGAAGCTGGTCGACAGCCGCGACCCCGACCCCCGCGCGGCCGACATCGTCGAGACTTGGGCGCGTGTGCTCGACCAACTCGAGCGGGATCCGATGGAATGCGCCGAGGTGCTCGACTGGCCCGCCAAGCTGCGGCTGCTCGAGGGATTCCGCCAGCGGGAGAACCTGAGCTGGTCGGCCCCCCGGCTGCACCTCGTCGACCTGCAGTATTCCGACGTGCGGCTGGACAAGGGCCTGTACAACCGGCTCGTCGCTCGCGGCTCTATGAAGCGTCTGGTCACCGAACACCAGGTGCTGGAGGCGGTCGACAACCCGCCGACCGATACCCGCGCGTACTTTCGCGGTGAATGCCTGCGCAGGTTCGGCGCCGACATCGCCGCCGCCAGCTGGGACTCGGTCATCTTCGACCTGGGCGGCGATTCACTGGTGCGCATCCCGACGCTGGAGCCGCTGCGGGGCAGCAAGGCGCACGTCGGAGCGCTGCTGGACTCGGTGGACAGCGCCGCCGAACTGGTGGAACAACTGACCAGCTAAGCCGGTTAGACCGGGGAATGTCGCGGTCGACCGGTAGGGTAGAGAATTACCAGCGGGGCAGTGTGGCTCAGGAACCAAGCAAGCCGCTGAACAAGTTCAGATGAAGCAGGAGGCCGGCGATGGCTCAGGAGCAAACCAAGCGTGGCGGTGGTGGTGGCGACGACGACGACTTCGCCGACAGCACGGCCGCGGGCCAAGAGCGCCGCGAGAAGCTAGCCGAGGACACCGACGATCTGCTCGACGAGATCGACGACGTCCTCGAAGAGAACGCCGAAGACTTCGTCCGGGCATACGTCCAAAAGGGCGGACAGTGACCTGGCCCTTCTCCGATCGCCTGTCTACCAACTCCGCACTCCCGGGCTCGGCCCTTCCCAGAAATCCCGCCGTCGACCTGTCGTCGTTTGCTGACTTTCTGCGCCGCCAAGCTCCGGACCTGCTGCCCGCGAGCCTCGGCGGCGGCGCACACGGCGGTGGGGCCGGCGCGCAGCTGCCGCACGGCACCACCATCGTCGCCCTGAAATATCCCGGCGGCGTCGTCATCGCCGGGGACCGGCGCTCGACCCAGGGCAACATGATCGCCGGTCGCGACGTGAAAAAGGTGTACGTCACCGACGACTACACCGCCACGGGCATCGCCGGCACCGCGGCCATCGCCGTCGAGTTCGCCCGCCTCTACGCGGTGGAACTCGAGCACTACGAGAAGCTCGAGGGCGTGCCGCTCACGTTCGCCGGCAAGGTGAACCGCCTCGCGATCATGGTGCGCGGAAACCTGGCCGCCGCGATGCAGGGATTGGTGGCGCTGCCCCTGCTGGCGGGCTACGACATCGACGCGCCCGACCCCGAGGGCGCAGGCCGGATCGTCTCCTTCGACGCCGCCGGCGGCTGGAACGTGGAAGAAGAGGGCTACCAGTCGGTGGGTTCGGGCTCGATCTTCGCCAAGTCGTCCATGAAGAAGTTGTACTCGCGCGTCGTCGATGCCGATTCCGCCGTGCGGGTGGCCGTCGAGGCGCTCTACGACGCCGCCGACGACGATTCCGCCACCGGGGGACCCGATCTGGTTCGCGGTATCTACCCGACGGCGGTCACCATCGGCGCCGAGGGGGCGGCCGAGGTGCCCGAGAGCCGGATCGCCGAATTGGCCCGCGAGGTCATCCAGAGTCGTTCGCGCGCAGACACCTTCGGCCCCGACGGCGGTGAGAAGTGAGCTTCCCGTATTTCATCTCGCCCGAGCAGGCGATGCGCGAGCGCAGCGAGCTCGCTCGCAAGGGCATCGCGCGCGGCAAGAGCGTGGTGGCGCTGGTCTATGCCGGTGGGGTGCTCTTCGTGGCGGAGAACCCGTCGCGGTCCCTGCAGAAGATCAGCGAGCTCTACGACCGCGTGGGTTTTGCCGCCGCGGGCAAGTTCAACGAGTTCGACAATCTGCGCCGTGGCGGAATCCAGTTCGCCGACACGCGCGGCTACGCCTACGACCGCCGCGATGTCACGGGACGCCAGCTGGCCAACGTCTACGCACAGACGTTGGGCACCATCTTCACCGAGCAGGCCAAGCCCTACGAGGTGGAGTTGTGCGTCGCCGAGGTCGCGCACTGCGGCGAGACGAAACCGCCTGAGCTGTACCGGATCACCTACGACGGGTCGATCGCCGACGAGCCGCACTTCGTCGTGATGGGCGGTACGACCGAGCCGATCACCACCGCGCTCAAGGAGTCTTACGCCGAGAACGCCGACCTGCGCGAGGCGACGCAGATCGCCGTCAAGGCGCTGCGGGCCGGCAGCGGGGACGGGTCCGGCGGGGATCAGCCCTCCCCGGACGTGGGCAGCCTGGAGGTCGCCATCCTCGACGTCAACAGGCCGCGGCGGGCCTTCCGGCGGATCAACCGCGCCACCCTGGAAAGCTTGCTGCACGAGGGAGATTCGCAGCAGCAGGAAACCAACGGTGACGGGCCCGAATCCAACGGCGACTCCGCGGGCTGAATCGGGCTGGATCGGGCCGAGTCGGTCCGGGCTCTTGTTCGCTATAGGCGAAACGCCGGGCGGTTCTGAGTCGGCCGGAGTCACGGCGCCGAAGCGCCGTCACGTCCCGCGACGGTCGCCTCGGGCGGTTCGCGCGCGAGCGCTGGCGGGCTTCGCGAAACTCGTCGGGACCCATAGGCGCGGCTTCCGCACCGTCGCGGTCGGACAACCAGTACCCTCGATTACGTGCAGCGACGAATTATGGGCATCGAGACCGAGTTCGGTGTCACCTGCACCTTTCATGGCCATCGCCGCCTGTCCCCGGACGAGGTCGCCCGCTATCTCTTCCGGCGCGTGGTGTCCTGGGGGCGCAGTTCCAACGTTTTCCTGCGCAACGGCGCACGCTTGTATCTGGACGTGGGCAGCCACCCCGAATACGCGACGGCCGAGTGCGACAGCCTGGTGCAGCTGGTCACCCACGACCGGGCCGGCGAATGGGTGCTGGAAGACCTGCTCATCGACGCCGAACAGCGACTCGCCGACGAGGGCATCGGCGGCGATATCTACCTGTTCAAGAACAACACAGATTCGGCGGGCAACTCCTACGGCTGCCACGAGAACTACCTGATCGTGCGGGCCGGTGAGTTCTCCCGGATCTCCGACGTGCTGCTGCCGTTCCTGGTCACCCGCCAGCTGATCTGCGGGGCCGGCAAGGTCCTGCAGACGCCCAAGGCTGCGACGTTCTGCCTGTCCCAGCGTGCCGAGCACATCTGGGAGGGCGTCTCCTCGGCGACCACGCGCAGCCGCCCGATCATCAACACCCGCGACGAGCCGCACGCCGACGCCGAGAAATACCGGCGGCTGCACGTGATCGTCGGCGACTCCAACATGTGCGAGACCTCGACCATGCTCAAGGTCGGCACCGCGGCGCTGGTGCTGGAGATGATCGAGGCCGGCGTGCCGTTTCGCGACTTCTCGCTGGACAACCCCATCCGCGCCATCCGCGAGGTCAGCCACGACATCACCGGCCGGCGGCCGGTGCGGCTGGCCGGCGGGCGTCAGGCCAGCGCCCTGGACATCCAGCGCGAGTACTACAGCCGGGCCGTCGAGCACCTGCAGACGCGGGAGCCCAACGCCCAGATCGAGCAGGTCGTCGACCTGTGGGGGCGACAGCTCGACGCGGTCGAGAGCCAGGACTTCGCCAAGGTGGACACCGAGATCGATTGGGTGATCAAGCGCAAGCTGTTCCAGCGGTACCAGGACCGGTACAACATGGAGCTCTCCGACCCCAAGATCGCGCAGCTCGACCTGGCCTACCACGACATCAAGCGCGGGCGCGGCGTGTTCGACCTGCTGCAGCGCAAGGGGCTGGCGGCGCGCGTCACCACCGACGAGGAGATCGCCGAGGCGGTTGACCATCCGCCGCAGACCACCCGGGCGCGGCTGCGCGGCGAGTTCATCAGCGCCGCCCAGGCGGCGGGCCGCGACTTCACCGTCGACTGGGTCCACCTCAAGCTCAACGACCAGGCGCAGCGCACCGTGCTCTGCAAAGACCCCTTCCGGGCGGTCGACGAGCGGGTCAAGCGGCTGATCGCCAGCATGTAATCCGGCGCCCACCACCGGTCGCAGCAGAAACAGCAGTCACACCAGCCCCGGCTCGGCGACGCATGTCCGACTCGCAAAGTCGATAGCACCGGCGCTGTCGAGGTTCGCGACGCGGTGGTGACGCGGTAGCCCCGCCAACCCGTGGCTGATGTGGCGATTGTGAATCCTGCGACTCGCCAGCCGGTGCAGGCGCGTGGCGAGCCCCGGCTATAACCTGGTGCGAATGGCGACCTCGAAAGTCGAGCGGTTGGTCAATCTCGTCATCGCCCTGCTGTCCACCCGTGGGTACATCAGCGCGGAGAAGATCAGAACCAGCGTGGCCGGATACGCGGACAGCCCCACCGCCGAGGCGTTCTCCCGGATGTTCGAGCGGGACAAGAACGAGCTGCGCGATCTGGGCATCCCGCTCGAGGTCGGCAGGGCGTCGGCCTGGGATCCCACCGAGGGTTACCGGATCAATCGCGACGCCTACGCGCTCCCGGCGGTCGAGCTCACCGCGGACGAGGCGGCCGCGGTCGCCGTCGCGACGCAACTGTGGGAGTCGCCCGAGCTCATCACCGCCACCCAGGGCGCGCTGCTCAAGCTGCGCGCCGCCGGGGTGGACGTCGACCCGGTGGATATCGGGGCGCCGGTGGCCATCGCGTCGCCGGCCGGTGTGCCCGGGCTGCGCGGTTCCGAAGAGGTGCTCGGGGTCCTGTTGTCGGCCATCGATTCCCGGCAGGCGGTGCAGTTTCCGCACCGGCCGTCGCGGGCCGAACCGTACAGCACGCGCACCGTGGAGCCGTGGGGCGTCGTCACGCAGAAGGGTCGCTGGTACCTCGTGGGCCACGATCGCGACCGCGACGCCACCCGCACGTTCCGGCTGTCGCGGATCGGGGCGGAGGTGAGGCCGATCGGCCCGCCTGGAGCCGTCGTGGTGCCCGAGGACGTGGACCTGCGCCAGATCGTCGCCCGGACCGTCGCCGAGACGCCGACGGGTGCGCGGGCGCGGGTGTGGGTCGCCGACGGGCGGGCCACCGCGCTGCGGCGCGCGGGGAGGTCGACCGGCGCGCGGCAACTGGGCGGCCGCGACGGCGAGGTGATAGAAGTCGACATCGGGTTCAGTGACCGGCTCGCGCGCGACATCGCCGGTTACGGGGCCGACGCCGTCGTGCTCGAGCCGCAGGCGCTGCGCGAGGACGTGCTGGCGCGGCTGCGCGCCCACGTGGGCGAAGGGGGACTGCGATGACATCCGTCTCCACCCGCCTGGTCCGGCTGCTCAACATGGTGCCGTATTTCCAGGCGAACCCGCGGGTCACGCGGGCCAAGGCGGCCGCCGACCTGGGGGTATCCGCCAAGCAGCTGGAGGAGGACCTCAACCAGCTGTGGATGTGCGGCCTGCCCGGCTACTACCCGGGCGACCTGATCGATTTCCAGTTCTCCGGCGACACCATCGAGGTGACGTTCTCGGCGGGCATCGACCGGCCGCTCAAGCTCACCTCGCCGGAGGCCACCGGTTTGCTCGTGGCGCTGCGGGCGCTCGCCGACATCCCCGGCGTGGTCGACCCCGAGGCGGCGCGCAGCGCGATTGCCAAGATCGAGGCCGCGGCAGGCGCCGCCGGGCATGACGCCACCGGCTCGGTGACGGCGGCCGACGAGCCCGCGCCCGCGGAGAGTCCCGCCGCGGCCGCCGTGCGCACGGCCGTGCAGCGCAAACACGCGCTGGCCATCGACTATTACTCGGCGTCGCATGACGCCATGACCAGCCGGGTCGTCGACCCCATCCGGGTTCTGCTGATCGGGGGACACAGCTACCTGGAGGCCTGGTCACGCGAGGCCGAAGGGATGCGGCTGTTCCGCTTCGACCGGATCGTCGACGCCACCGAACTGGACGAGCCCGCCGCCCCGCCCGAACTCGCCGTGCAGGCCCCGCCGGACACGTCGCTGTTCGACGGCGATCCGGCGCTGCCGTCGGCCAGGCTGCGGGTGGCGCCCACTGCGTCCTGGATGTTCGAGTACTACCCGATGCGCGAGGTCCGGGAGCTGCCGGACGGATCGTGCGACGCGGTGATGACCTATGCCTCAGAGGACTGGATGACGCGCCTGGTGCTCGGCTTCGGGTCGGCGGTGCGCGTGCTCGAACCGGCGTCGCTCGCGAAACGTGTCCGGGATGCCGCGGCCGCGGCGTGCGAGTCCTACGAGGCCCTTACCGCTTGAGGCCACGGCGCGGGCGGCCCGGTGGATCGCCGCGCTGCGGTAGCATCGGGTAGACGTCTGGAGGTAATCAAAGTGGGCAGTCTTAGTCCGTGGCACTGGGCGATCCTCGCTGTGGTGGTGATCCTGCTCTTCGGTGCCAAGAAGCTCCCCGATGCAGCACGTTCGTTGGGCAAGTCGATGCGCATCTTCAAGTCCGAGCTGCGCGAAATGCAGAGCGAGAACAAAGCGGAACCGTCCGCGTTGGAGACCCCCGCGCCGAGCAGCGCGCCCTCCGCGGCGAACCCCACTCCCGTGCAGTCGCAGCGAGTCGACGCTCCGGCGGCCACCGAGCAGGGGCACTCTGAAGCACGCCCGGCTTAGCCCGCCATCGTCGCGGTGCCCGAGCGCCACTGAACGAGCGTCGTGAAGGTTTTCAAGGTTTCAGCGCGCACTGCCGGCGTGCTGAGGCGCCTCAATCCGCGTAATCGGCGCAGCCGCTCCAACCCCGACGCGACGATGTCGCTCGTCGACCACCTGACCGAGCTGCGCACCCGGTTGCTGCTGTCGCTGGCCGCCATCCTGATCACCACGATCTTCGGGTTCGTCTGGTACTCGCATTCCATCTTCGGGCTGGAAAGCCTCGGCGAGTGGCTGCGCCACCCGTACTGCGCGCTGCCCCAATCCGCGCGGGCCAGCATCAGCGCCGACGGAAAATGCCGGTTGCTGGCCACGGCGCCGTTCGACCAGTTCATGTTGCGGCTCAAGGTCGGGCTGACCGCGGGGGTCGTGCTGGCCTGTCCGGTGTGGTTCTACGAGCTGTGGGCGTTCATCACGCCCGGGCTGTACCAGAAGGAGCGCCGCTTCGCGGTCGGGTTCGTCGTACCGGCCGCGGTCCTGTTCGTGGCGGGTGCGGTGCTGGCGTACTTGGTGCTGTCCAAGGCGTTGGGCTTCCTGCTGACAGTCGGCAGCGACGTCCAGGTGACGGCGCTGTCCGGGGACCGGTATTTCGGCTTCCTGATCAACCTGCTGGTGGTGTTCGGGGTCAGCTTCGAGTTCCCGTTGCTGATCGTCATGCTCAACATGACCGGTGTGCTGCCCTATGAGCGGCTCAAGTCCTGGCGGCGCGGCCTGATCTTCGCGATGTTCGTGTTCGCGGCCGTGTTCACCCCGGGATCCGACCCGTTCTCGATGACCGCCCTGGGCCTGGCGTTGTCGGTGCTCCTCGAATTCGCCATCCAGATCGCCCGCCTGCACGACCGGCGAAAGGCCAAGCGCGAAGCCCAGGCGGCGATCCCCGACGACGAGGCATCGGTGATCGAGCGGCCCGCGCCGCTGCAGGAATCGGTGCGAGAGCCGTCGTTCACCGCCGGCCAGCATGACGATGTCACCTAAGTCCTCATCGCGCGAGCGACCGTGTTTGTACAGCGACACGCCGTATCCGATGTGCATTTGCGGACCTTCGCGCGGCCGGGCGACGGCGTGACCGAACTGGCCGAGCTGACCCGGTTCACCGCCGAATTGCCCTTCGCGCTCGACGGTTTCCAGCGGCGGGCGTGCGCGGCGCTGGAACGGGGCCACGGCGTGCTGGTGTGCGCGCCGACCGGAGCCGGCAAGACCGTGGTGGGCGAATTCGCCGTGCACCTGGCGCTGGCGGCCGGCGGGAAGTGCTTCTACACCACGCCGCTCAAGGCGCTGAGCAACCAGAAGCACACCGACCTGACCGCGCGCTACGGCCGCGACCGGATCGGCCTGCTGACCGGTGACATGTCGGTGAACGCCGACGCGCCCGTGGTGGTGATGACCACCGAGGTGCTGCGCAACATGCTCTATGCCGATTCGCCTGCGCTGCAGGGGCTTTCGTATGTGGTGATGGACGAGGTGCATTTCCTGGCGGACCGGATGCGCGGTCCGGTATGGGAGGAGGTGATCCTGCACCTGCCCGAGGAGGTGCGGGTGGTCAGCTTGTCGGCGACGGTGAGCAACGCCGAGGAGTTCGGCGGCTGGATCCAGACGGTGCGGGGCGATACGACCGTGGTGGTCGACGAGCACCGGCCGGTGCCGTTGTGGCAGCACGTGCTGGTGGGCAAGCGGCTTTTCGACCTGTTCGACTACCGGAGCGCCGAGCCGGGCGAGCACCCCGGCGCCGCCCGGGAGGCACGCGTCAGCCCGGACCTGGCGCGCCACATCGCGCACCGCCGCGAGGCGGACCGGATGTCGGACTGGCAGCCCCGCCGCGGGCGTGGTGCCGGCCGCGGCGGTCCCGGCAGGCCGCGCTTCTACCGTCCACCCGGGCGCGCGGACGTGATCGCGACCCTGGACTCCGAGGGCCTGCTGCCGGCGATCACCTTCGTCTTCTCCCGCGCCGGCTGCGACGCCGCCGTCCAGCAGTGCCTGCGCTCGCCGCTGCGGTTGACCACCGAGGAGGAGCGGGCGCAGGTCGCCGAGGTCATCGACCACCGCTGCGGCGACCTCGCCGACGCGGACCTGGCGGTGCTCGGCTACTACGAGTGGCGAGAGGGGCTGCTGCGCGGTCTGGCCGCGCACCATGCCGGCATGCTGCCGGTCTTCCGGCACACCGTGGAGGAGCTGTTCACCGCCGGGCTGGTCAAGGCGGTATTCGCCACCGAGACGCTGGCGCTCGGCATCAACATGCCCGCTCGCACGGTGGTGCTGGAACGGCTGGTGAAGTTCAACGGCGAGCAGCATGTGCCGCTGACGCCGGGGGAGTACACGCAGCTGACCGGGCGCGCCGGCAGGCGCGGCATCGACGTCGAAGGGCACGCGGTCGTCCTGTGGAATCCCGCCGAGGAGACCACCGAACCGTCGGCGGTCGCGGGTCTGGCCTCCACCCGGACCTTCCCGCTGCGCAGCTCGTTCGCACCGTCCTACAACATGACGATCAACCTGGTCCAACAGATGGGCCCCGAGCAGGCGCACCGGCTGCTGGAGCAGTCGTTCGCGCAGTACCAGGCCGACCGCTCCGTGGTCGGCCTGGTCCGCGGCATCGAGCGCGGCAAGGCGATGCTCGCCGAGATCGCCGCCGAGCTGGGCGGGCCGCGGGCGCCCATCCTCGACTACGCCCGGATGCGGGCACGGATCTCCGAGCTGGAACGCGCGCAGTCGCGCGCGTCGCGGCTGCAGCGGCGGCAGGCGGCCAGCGACGCGCTGGCCGCGCTGCGGCGAGGTGACATCATCAACATCACCCACGGCCGGCGCGGCGGCCTGGCCGTGGTGCTGGAATCCGCCCGCGACGGCGAGGACCCCCGCCCGCTGGTGCTTACCGAAAACCGTTGGGCGGGGCGGATTTCGACCGCCGACTACTCCGGTGCGTCGGCCCCGGTCGGGTCGATGCCGTTGCCCAAGCGGGTCGAGCACCGCCAACCGAGGGTCCGGCGCGACCTGGCGTCGGCGCTGCGGTCGGCGGCCGCCGGGCTGCAGATTCCGGCCAGGCGCCGCGCCGGCCGTGGCGACCACGACGGCGCATTCCAGGACCCGGAGCTGGCGTCGTTGCGGGAGGAGCTGCGTCGGCACCCGTCGCACAACAGCGCCGGGCTGGAGTCCCAGGTCCGGCAGGCGGAGCGCTACCTGCGCATCGAACGCGACAATGCGCAATTGGAGAAGAAGGTCGCCGCCGCGACCAACTCGCTGGCGCGGACGTTCGACCGGATCGTCGGCCTGCTCACCGAGCGAGGCTTCATCCAAGGCCCGGACACCGATCCCCGCGTCACCGACGACGGCCGGTTGCTGGCCCGCATCTACAGCGAGAGTGACCTCCTGGTCGCCGAATGCCTGCGCAGCGGGGCGTGGGCCGACCTGAAGCCGGCCGAGCTGGCGGCGGTGGTCTCGGCGGTGCTGTACGAGACCAGGGGCGGTGGCGAAGGCCCCCGGGGGGCGTTCGCCGCCGAGGCGCCCACGCAGCGCGTGCGGCAGGCCCTACAGCAAACGTCGCGGCTGTCGTATGCGCTGCGCGCCGACGAGCAGACGCACCGGATAGCGCCCAGTCGCGAGCCGGACGACGGCTTCGTCAACGTCATCTATCGCTGGGCGAAATCGGGGGACCTCTCCGCGGCGCTGGCGGCCGTCGACCCGGTCGGCACCGGGTCGCCGCTGTTGGCCGGGGATTTCGTGCGCTGGTGTCGTCAGGTGCTCGACCTGTTGGACCAGGTCCGCAACGCCGCCCCGGACGCGGAGCTGCGAGCCAACGCCAAGCGTGCCATCAATGACGTTCGGCGCGGCGTCGTCGCTGTTGACGCCGGGTAGGCTGAGCCGAAGCTACCGTAGATCCAACAACCACAAGCCGATAGTTCGTGCCGAGACAAGGGGCTGAGGAGAGACGATGAGCGGACCGCAAGGACCGGAACAGCAGTGGCAACCGCCCGGCCAAGGTAGCGATCAGTCCTCCGAACCGACGCAGGTCGGTTCGCCCTGGCAGCAGCAGCCCGGCCAGGAGGGGACCTGGCAGGCCCCGGCCTACACGCCGCCCGCCGAGTACCCCCAGTACCAACAGCCGGCCGAACAGGCGTACCCGCAGCAGTACCCCCAGCAGCCGGGTTACGGGCAACCCGGCCAGTACGCCCAGCCGGGCCAGTACGCCCAGCCGGGCCAGTACGCCCAGCCGGGACAGTATGGCCAACCCGGTCAGTACGCCCAGCCCGGCCAGTACGGGCAGCCGGGGCAGTACGGGCAGCCGGGGCAGTACGGCCAGCCCGGTCAGTACGGTCAGCCGGGCCAGTACCCGCAGCAGTACCCGCCCTACGAACAGCAACCGGCCAAGAAGCGGCCGGTCGGACTGATCGCCGGCGTCGGCGGGGCGATCGCCTTGCTGCTCATCGCGGTCGTGCTGGTGCTCGGCTTCTGGCAGCCCGGGTTCTTCGTCACCACCAAGCTGGACGTCAGTAAGGCGCAGGCCGGTGTGCAGCAGGTCCTGTCCGACGAGACCAACGGCTACGGCGCGAAGAACGTCCAGAACGTCAAGTGCAACCACGGCCAGAACCCGACGGTCAAGAAGGGCGCCACCTTCGACTGCGACGTCAGCATCGACGGCGCCCCCAAGCACGTGACGGTGACCTTCCAGGACAACAAGGGCACGTACGAGGTCGGCCGCCCGCAGTAGTCGGCTACGCCGGCAGCCCGTCGAGCGCTTTCTGTAACCGGGCCACCGAGGACCCGACGCCCAGTCTGGTCGCCAGCTTGGCGGTGCGTTGCGGGTCGCCGGCGGCCAGCGGTAGCGCGTCGGTCGGTGTCGACAGGTTGACGGGCGCGTCGGTGGCCACCCGCACCACCTGGCCGGCGGCCTCGATGTAGTCGGTCGCGCCCAGCAGCTTCGAGCGCAGGCCCTTGGCCATCTTCGATTTCGGGTCGCGGGCGGCCGCCAGGATGTGTTCCAGCGACCCGTGCTGAGCAAGCAGCGTCGCCGCCGTCTTCTCGCCGACGCCCGGAACGCCCGGCAGGCCGTCGGACGGGTCGCCGCGCATCAGCGCGAACTCGGCGTAGGCGGGGCCGGCCCGATGCTCCGGCACACCGTAGCGGTCGGCGACCTCCGCCGGGCCGAACAGGGTGGCTTTGGCCAGCCCACGTCCCAGGTAGAGCACCCTGACCGGGACCGGATCGTCGGCTACCACCTGCAGCAGGTCGCGGTCCCCGCTGACCACCACCACCGGGTCGCGGCGCTCGCGGGCGGCCAGCGTGCCCAGCACGTCGTCGGCCTCGAAACCTTCGGCGCCCGCGGTCGGGATCCCGAAGGCATCCAGCAACTCCATGATCATGTCGATCTGTGGCGAGAGGTCGTCGGGGACCTCTTCGACGTCCGGTTCGCCCGCGGGCTCGGCTTCCGCGACGCGATGCGCCTTGTACGACGGGACGAGGTCCACCCGGAACTGCGGGCGCCAGTCCAGGTCCAGGCAGACCACCAGCCGGCTGGGGCGTTGTTGGTTGATCACCACGGCCATCGAGTCGATGAAACCGCGCACGGCGTTGACGGGCCGGCCGTCGGGCGCGGTGATCGAGGACGGCACCCCGAAATACGACCGGAACCACATGCTGGCCCCGTCGAGCAGGGCAACAGGGGATCGCGAGCGCGGCGAAGCCGGGCGCTGCAGGTCGCCGCTGCCAGCTGGGGGTTTGGTCATGCCGGTATCGTCTCACGCCGCCGAGCGCCGACCGGGTTAGCCTGGCTGCCATGGAATCTCATCGGTTCGACACCGGGGTGTATGCGCGCCGGCTGAGGACGGCGGCCGACGCGACCGCCGCCGCCGGATTGTCCGGGCTGGTCATCACCCCGGGCTACGACCTGCGCTACCTCGTCGGGTCGCGCGCCCAGACGCTCGAGCGTTTCACCGCGCTGGTGTTGCCGGCCTCCGGTGATCCGACGGTGGTGGTCCCGCGGCTGGAGCTCGCCTCGCTCAAGGGGTCGGCCATTGCGGAACTGGGGTTGGCGGTGCGGGATTGGGTCGACGGGGACAACCCGTACGACGTGGTGGCCGCCGCGCTGGGCGGGACGCCCGCGTCGACCGCCGTCACGGATTCCATGCCGGCGCTGCACCTTTTGCCGCTCGCCGGTGTGCTCGGTGTGCTGCCCGTGCTGGCCACCGGCGTGATGCGGACCCTGCGAATGGTCAAAGAGGAATGCGAGATCGACGCCCTGCGCAAGGCCGGGGCGGCCATCGATCGCGTGCATGCCCGGGTGCCGGAGTTTCTGATCCCCGGCCGGACGGAGGCCGACGTGGCCGCCGACATCGCGGAAGCGATTGTGGCCGAAGGGCATTCGGAGGTGGCCTTCATCATCGTGGGCTCCGGGCCGCACGGCGCCGACCCGCACCACGGATATTCGGATCGCGAACTGCAGGTCGGTGACATTGTCGTCGTCGACATCGGCGGCGCCTATGAGCCCGGCTACCATTCGGATTCGACCCGCACCTACAGCATCGGTGAACCGGAAATCGAGGTGGCACAGCAGTATTCGGTGCTGCAACGGGCGCAGCGCGCGGCCCTCGACGCGGTGCGCCCCGGCGTGACGGCCGAGCAGGTGGACGCAGCCGCCCGCAACGTGCTGGCCGCCGCCGGACTCGCGGAGCGCTTCGTGCACCGCACCGGCCACGGCATCGGGCTGTCGGTGCACGAGGAGCCCTACATCGTCGCGGGCAATGACCTGAAGCTGGCCGCCGGTATGGCGTTTTCCATCGAGCCGGGCATCTACTTTCCGGGCCGGTGGGGCGCCCGCATCGAGGACATCGTCGTCGTGACCGACGACGGCGCCCTGGCCGTCAACAACCGGCCGCACGAGCTGATCGTGGTGCCCGTGGCATAGCCTCCCCGGCCCGTCGGCGCGTACGTTGGGCGTGATGTCACTTCTCGATCTGACTCTCCTTCCGATTCGCATCGCACGCCACATCGCCGACACGCTGGTTCATCCCGCCGCCCCGGCACCCGCCCCACCCGCCGACCTCGTGGTGGTCGGCGGGATGCCCGAGGGTGTGCCGCCGGCGGCCTTGCGCCCCGAGCCGCGACTTCCGGTGCCGTCGGGATGGCCTTTCGGCGAGGACTTCCCACGCACCTGCGGCGCGGGCCGCGTCGCCGCCGGTGCCCTCTTTTGGACCGATTTCCTCTACGACGACCACGGCGCCACCGGCCTGCCGATCGGCGACCTGAAGGTGCAGGCGCCGCCGCGCGGCACCTACGTCTACCCCGACGGTCCCGCGGCCCGCAACGGCGCCGACATCTTCCGCGTCGGGATCGGGCTCACCGCGACCCACACCTGGTGGCGGATCGACTGGAACACGCTGGTGGACGCCTCGGTCCCCATCGCGCTGTTCGCCCTCGACACCGATCCCGCCCGGACCGCGCCGGAGCAGTGGCCCGCCGGGGCGGGGGTGCGCTCGGCCGGTATCGACGCGGCCCTGCTGATTTCGGGCAGTGGCGCCGCCCTGATCGACCTGACCACCGGGTCCACGACGCCGGTACAGCACAGCGTCGACATGGGGTCGCGCACGTTTCTGGCGCAGGTGCCGCGGACCCTGCTGGAGCCGGCCGGCAACTGGACGGTGCGGCTGGCGGCGGGACTGGCCAACGCGGCGGGGGACGGTTTCGCCGACGTGCCCGCCGAGCACGGCGCGCTGCCCGGGCAACCCAACGTCTATAACGTCGCATTCCGCACCCACGCGCAGGAGCCGCCGCACCTGAACTTCTGGTCGGACGCCGCCCAGGCCGAGGCCCTGACACGCGGCGACGTGTCGAAGTTCGCCGTGACGGTGGCATGGGATCGGCTGGCGGCCGGTGAGACTGAACCCGAGCCGGTGATCACCGGCCCGTCGACACGGTGGTACGTGTCCTCGGTCGAGCTGGGCCAGGGTGTCGCCGCCGACGACATCTTGAGCACCAAGCCGCAGTTCCTCGGTCGGGTGCAGCCGTATTCGGTCTGCCTGCCGTCGAGCTTCAGGCCGGGCCGGATGCTGCCGTTGACCCTGCTGCTGCATTCGCTCGCCCTGGGGCAGAGCCAGTTCGCCGCCATCGATCCCCGCCTGCTGCACCAAGTGTGCGAGCGACGCGACTCGGTGGTCATCACGCCGCTGGCCCGCGGCCCGTCGACGTGGTACTTCGACACCGGAGAACTCGACGTCTGGGAGGTGTGGGCGCGCGTCGCCGAACAACTCGGCACCGATCCCAACCGCACCGTGATCTCGGGTTACTCGATGGGCGGTTATGCCGCCTACAAGCTGGGATTGGCCTACCCGCAGGTGTTTTCGCAGGCGGTGGTGCTGGCCGGTCCGCCGACGTGCGGGGTGCGGCTGCTGCCCGACGTCGACATCCCGGCCGACCTCGACCCGGACTCGCCCTGCGCCCGCGAGGGCGATACGTGGAAGCTGCTGGTGAACGCCCGCTGGCTGCCCTATGTCATCGCGCACGGGCTGGTCGACGAGCTGGTGCCGTTCGCGTCGGTCGCCGAGCAGGTACTCGAACTCGACCGGCTGGGCTACCGGCACCGCTTCACCGTGTATCCGTTCGAGGACCACATCGCCTGGGTGTTGCAGGACAAGTTCGAGGACCCGATTGCCCACATGGAAACCGGCTTGCGGCAAGCGGATCCGGGACACATCACGTTCGCGTGGCATCCGCAGCTGGTGCGCGACGACCTGGGCATCGGACCGCACCGGGTGTGGTGGTTGTCCGGTCTGACCGCGGACCCCGCGGTGACGGCGCGGCGCGGGGCCATCGCCGAAGTCGACGCGCGTTCGTATGCACGTCCGGACCCGACGCACACCGTCGGGCACCGTCGCGGGTTCCTCCTGGATTTCGACCCGACACCGGGCGTGTACAGCGAACTGGACTGGCGGGTGGGCGCGCCAGTGGGCCCGCTGCCCTATGTCACGCTTCGGCTGACCGGGGTCGCCGGGGTGACGGTGGATGTCCAGCGCGCCGGATTGGCCGCGTTGTCGGCGTCGACGATCACGGTGGCCACCGACACCGCCGCACGGATCACTTTGAGTGGGCTGCCCGCGGGTGTCAGGGTGGGCCTCGATGGTGAGACGGCCGAATCGACCATGGCGGTGCCGGCGGGACGGCACCGCATCACGTTGTCCGCGCGGGCTGTGGATGAATGAGTTGTGCCCGCTTCGTGGCCGCGGCTAGCTTGGTCAAGACCATCATTGGGTGAATAGCGGCGGCGCGCGGCCTCGACCAGAATTTTGCGCATGGCTCCGTTGGCTGTCGATCCCGAGGCGATGTTCGCTGCGGGTAGCGCGGTGCAGGCCGCCGGCGAGGGTCTGGCGGCGAATCTGGCGGTATTGACGGCCGGCTTTTCCGCCCACACCGGTGTCGACCGGGCCGGCGAGGTGTTCGGCTTGGCGTATCAGGAGAAGGCCGAGTCGGTGCTGAAGGCGGCCGCCGCCGCCGTCAACGCTTGCCGCAAAAGCGGGGCCGTCATCCAGCAAGGCGCGTCGAACTACTCCCACGCCGAGGCGGCGTCGACGCTGGGCGGCGGAAGCAGAGCGTTAGAGCCACCGTCCCCTCCGGCCGAACTTGCCGCGCCGGGGCCGCCCGGGACGTGGGGGCCCGGCCAGCCGCCCCCACCGCTGTGGTCGCTCGTGCAATCGTTCGTCCTCGAGGCATGGCCCGATGGCGATGTGGTGGGTCTGCGTGCGGCTGCATCTTGTTGGCGTGCCTTCGGGGCGGCGGCCAAGGGTGTGAAAGGAACTCTCGGCGCATCGAAGACGCTGTTCGACAGCCAACACATTCCTGAAGGCGAGAAGATCGACAACGCTTTGAGCCAAATCGGCTCGTCGACAGACGTTATCGGCGCGCTGTGCGACTCACTGGCCCGCACCATCGACACGTTCGCGAACAGGGTGGACCACGCCCAAACCGCGATCCGGGATCTGTTGAGTCGGATCGAGTCCCTGGGCGACCTCGGTCACGATGTCATGCTCATCATCGACGGTGACGCCTGGGATGAGATCAAACAGATCGTCAGGGACATCAACGCGGTGCTGCAGCATCTTGGGCAGGAGGCCAGGGCCTGCGAGGAGGCGATCAGGTTCCTCGTGCAAGAGGCCGATCGCGCGGTCGTCACATGCGAGAAGTACGCGCGCCGCGGGCTCGTCCAATTCCTGGGAGACGACGTCGGTAACCCCGTCGCCACCGTCGCCGACACGTGGATCAATGGCTATACCGGTGTCCTCAAAGGTGCGGTCGGCGTGGGGCTGGGCCTCGTCGATCTGAGCCCGCACTGGATCGCCGCCGATCCCCAGGGTGCGGCCGCCACCTGGACGGGCTTGGTGAAAAACGCCTGGAAAGAAAGTTTGATCAATGCCGCGGTCAATCCCGAAGAATTTTCGGAAGCGAGGCTGCAGGAGCTGAAAGGCCTTGTGCACGCCAAGGATTGGACTTGGGATCGGCCGGGATTGGGCGCCGGTGAAGTCGCATTCGACGGCCTCACCCTGATCGCCCCGGGCCTCGGTGGGGCGGGTGCGGCGGCCGACGGCGCGGGAGCCGCCGCACGTGGCGCGGAGGAAGAGGCGGAGGCCGCGGGTCGGGCTGCCGGGCGTGCCGGTGGGGAAGGCGCGGCGGGAGCGCGCGGCGCGCTGACCGACATCACCAAGGCCGGCGGCGACGTGACCAAGAACCTCGAAGGCGCCACCGGTGATCTGCCGGAAATCAAACCGCCCGCTGGCGGTGCTCCCGTCGGTCTACCGTCCGGCAAGCCACTCGAGGCACCCGTCGAGGCGACACCAGGACCACACACCGCCGCACCGGGTGCGCATGATCCAACTGGCGTGCCGCGGCCGGCCGCTCCCGAGGGCCCGGGACTCGGCAGCGGCAGCGGTCCGCATGAGCCGGTGGCGGCGCCTGCGGCCGCTGGTCCGCACGACCCGGCATCGGTGCCGGCCGAGGCCCCCGCTCCTGCGGCACCTGGGGGCGGGGTCCCGCATGAACCAGGATCGGTTTCCCCTGCGAGTCCCCGAGAACCCGTGCCGGCGGTGGCCGAAAGTCCGCGCGAATCGGTGCCCTCGTCCGTGGCTGATCCGCGCGAACCGATGCCGGCCACGGCACGCGAGTCAGCTCCGACGGCCGGACCCGCCGCTGCCAATGACCGTGTGCCGGCCGGCGTTGCGCAGCAAGCCCAGCATTCGCCGGCGCATGCGCCGGTAATGCTGAGCGGATCGCCGGTTGAGACCGCCCCGGTTAGTGCCGGCGCTCCACGACTTGCGCACCCTCCTTCTGCTGCTCCCGCTGCACCGATGGCCTCACCGCATTTCGGCGCGATTGGCGGTCGTCCGGCGGAAATCCCAGCGCCGGGCCGCGCATGGCAGAGCCCTGGTGACGCTGGTCCGCCGGAGAGTCAGCCGCCGCACGGTGGAGAGCCACGCGGGCCCGGCGACGTCGATCCGGCTGGCAGTAAGCCGGACGGACAACCGCCGGGCGGGGGGCATCGCCAGTCTGGCGACGGAGATTCACCCGGTGACCGCAGTAAGGTAGGCCCGCACGACGGCGATGGTTCAAAGGACCCGGGTGATGGTGGCCATCCAGGGGGTGAACGTCAGGACCCCGTGCATTCGCACGAGCCCGCGGGGGACGGGTGGCATCGGTTACCGGATGAGCCACTTGACCCGCATTACGGGGAGCCGCTGGATGAACACTGGGATTTCGCCGACGATCCGGTTGATCCTTCGAAGATTGATAAAGACGTGGCGAAGCTCATACGTGACCCCGAAGCACCATTTGGTCGTGACCCGCAAGGTCATCCTTACACCGAAGAGGAATACGCGGAACGCTTCAATGACGTAGGGCCAGAAGGCCAGAATTGGTCTAAATTTCCCCTTAATGCCGGTGCCGTCCCAGGGACGCGGGTCGCCTACACCAATGCTGCATCCTTCCTGCGAGACTATGGCTCATCCCTTGATCGGGTCGGCAAAACTGATGGCAAGTATCTAGCTGTCATGGAAGATGGCCAAGCGGCTTCATGGGAGCAGAGGGCTCTCCACGTCACCAACCTCCGCGACCCCTACCACAGCTACGCCTTCGGCGAACTACCGGAAGACTGGACCATTGAAGTATCGGAGGTCGGGCCTGGAGTGGGCCAACAGGGCGGGTCGATCCAAGTCCGGGTGTTCGATGCGGATGGAAAAGTTCAAATAATTGACAAGCTTATAGAGCGAGGAGTTCTGGAGTGATGACAGGCGCCGTGGATCTCTCTCCCGACCTACAAAGGTGGATTCGTCTCGCTGGCTTGGGCATGGTCCAGGGAAGTCAAGCGCACGATGGTCGAACGATCATCTGGAACACAGGCGGCGAAGTACGCTACTTCATTGGCATCAATGATGGGTGGTACGTCGTCACATCCTCTGATCGTATGGGGCCTGAAGCATACGATTTCGCGGGACGAACGATGCCGGTAGTGGAAAAGTACCTGTACGGATTGTTTGGGGGGTCTGCCCGGGGCGAGAGGCTCCCGAGGCTAAAAATCCCGTTTCGACGCGACGAGCTGCGGCCGGGCTACAGCATCGGCAAACGGCCATTTGCCGGACGAGAGCGTCACACGTTAATTGATCAGCCAGGGATGGTTGTGGCGATTGCGGGTGTGGAAGACCTTGTCGAGTTATCTCATTATTTGGATGCAACTGGAAAGATGATAGAGGACACCTATCTATCTCCCGATGGCAAGCCGCTTTTTGGCGTGCGAGATTCTAAGAATCCGTCGTGAAACTGGTTCGATTGATTGAGTTGTTGCGTGGGCAATCCCCCTTTTTGTTGACCTTGAAGGGCCCGACAATGGAATTTGAAGACAAATATGTATCGTTCGTAGACCGATATTCTATCGGTATTGAAAAGAGGTCGGGTCGCTACTACACGTCGATACCAGTGAGCAACGGTATCGTGGATTATGCGGAGTACTACGAGCTGAGGCCCGAGCAATGCAGTCATTTCTTGCATGACCGCGAAGCTGCATTTGAGTTCGCTGAAGCATGTCGCAAGCGTGAGCACGATGCTTGCTCCTACAGAAGCCGGGCAGTAACCGAGGAACGCCTGTCTGACGGCGTGCGGCTACTCAACTGAGTACAAGAGGCAAGGGATAGGGGGAATATGGCGTCATGAGGAAAATCGCGGGGAAAATTTTCTCTACTCCTGCCGGCGTGACTCGGCCGACGGAAGAGGAGCTGGCGCAGGCTCAGAGGAGCTTTGATGAATTTGAAAAGAAGATAAACGCTGTTGCTCCGGAAGATCGAGTAAAAGATGTGTCACCCAAGGTTTGGGATGACATCTCGGGTACTGAATTTGACCCCCGGAGGAACGTCGCTGAAGCGGACCATAGCTAGGTTGTGGCCGCGCGAGGGGAGAGTCGGCTGGTCGTCGTCGGTCGGCGAACCCAGCGGCGCTACTGCTCGCCCCGGTCCAGCAAGCCCGAAGACCCCAGCACCCGCTCCACCCGCACCTCGATGACCACCCGCCGCGGATTCGGGCGGGGCGTCCGGTAGCGCTGGGCGTATCGCAACTCGGCATCGCGGACGGCGTCCGCGTCGCTGTTCACCTTGGAGCTGCCCTCCAGCGACAACCACCGCGCGCCGTCGACCTGGCTCAGCACCGCCACCCCGCCGCGGTCGGCGTTCACCGCCTTCTGCGAACCGCCGGTGGTGATGACGCGCGCGATGTGCGTCTTGGGGTCGAAGGTGAAACCCACCGCCACCACATGCGGCGAATTGTCGGCTCGCAGCGTGGTCAGCATGGCCAGATGCCGTTCGGACAGAAACGCCAGCGCATCGTCGGTGAGCCGGGTAGTGGTATTCGCCATCACCGCACACGCTAGCGCAGGTAATAATCGCAGCCGTGGACGACACGGGCGCGGGACCAGTCCTCATCCTCGGCGGGCGCAGCGAGATCGGCATCGAGCTGGCGCGGCTGCTGGCGCCCGGGGCGACCGTGGTCCTGGCCGCGCGCAAGGCCGACCACCTCGACGAGCAGGTCGCCGCGCTGACGGCCGCCGGCGCCACCGCGGTGCACACCAGGGAGTTCGACGCCGACGACCTCGCGTCCCACGGCCCGCTGGTCGACGCCGTCGTCGCCGATCACGGGCCCATCGCCACGGCGGTGCTGGCCTTCGGAATCCTCGGCGACCAGTCCCGCGCCGAGGCCGACGCCGCGCACGCAGTGGCCGTCGTGCACACCGACTATGTCGCCCAGGTCAGCATGCTCACCCACCTGGCGGCAGCGATGCGCGAGGCGGACAACGGCCGGCTGGTGGTGTTCTCCTCGATCGCCGGCGCACGGGTGCGTCGCGCCAACTATGTCTACGGCTCCGCCAAGGCGGGCCTGGACGGCTTCGCGAGCGGGCTGGCCGATGCCCTGCACGGCACCGGCGTCAAACTCCTGATCGCGCGCCCGGGTTTCGTCATCGGACGCATGACCCATGGCATGGATCCCGCGCCGCTGTCCAGCACGCCCGCCCAGGTGGCCGCCGCGACCGCGCGTGCGCTGGCGAATGGCCGACGCACCGTGTGGATCCCGTGGGCGCTGGGGCCGGCGTCCGCCGTGATGCGGCTGCTGCCGCAGTTCGTCTGGCGCAGGATGCCACGATGATCATCGTGGTCGGCATCGGCGCCGACGGCATGGCGGGGCTGGCCGCAACATCGCGTGACGAATTACAAAGGGCCACAGTTGTTTACGGGTCCAAAAGGCAACTCGACCTGCTCGACGACACCGTGACCGCGCCCCGCCGCCAGTGGCCCTCGCCGATGCTGCCCGCCCTGCAGACCCTGACCGACCGCCACACCGACGACGTCCACGTGGTGGCCAGCGGCGACCCGCTGCTGCACGGCATCGGGGGCACGCTGATGCGGCTGCACGGCCCCGATCACGTCCGGGTGCTTCCGCACGTCTCCTCGGTGACCCTGGCGTGCGCGCGGATGGGCTGGAACGCCCAGGACACCGAGGTGATCAGCCTGGTCACCGCGCCGCCGCACACCGCGGTGCGCCGCGGCGGCCAGGCGATCGTGCTGTCGAAGGGGCGGCTCACGCCGCACGAAGTCGCCGCACTGCTGACCGCGCACGGCCGCGGGGAATCCGAAATGACCATCCTGGAAAACCTCGGCGGCCCAACCGAGCACCGCCGCGGCGGCACGGCGCGCCAATGGGCCCAAGCGCCCTCGGACGTCGACGACCTCAACGTCATCGCCCTCCGGTACCTGCCCGACGAACGGCTGTTGCCGCTGCCCGACGACGCCTTCGCCCACGACGGGCAGATCACCAAACACGGAATCAGGGCGGTGACGCTGGCGGCGTTGGCGCCGCGTCCGGGTGAGCGGCTGTGGGACGTGGGCGCGGGCTCGGGCAGCATCAGCGTCGAATGGTGTTTGAGCTGGCGCGGTTGCGCCGCGGTCGCCTTCGAGCGCGACGAACGGCGCCGCCACAACGTCGGGCTCAACGCCGCCGCCTTTGGCGCCGACATCGACGTGCGAGGCGACGCCCCGGACGGGTTCGCCGGGCTCGAACCGCCGTCGGCGATCTTCATCGGCGGCGGCCTCACCCAGCCCGGCCTGCTCGACGCGTGCCTCGAGCACTTGCCGACCGGCGGTCGCCTCGTCGTCAACGCCGTCACCGCCGAATCGGAAGCTACTCTCGCAGGGTCGCATTCACACCTCGGCGGGCAACTGCGACGCTTCCAGCACTATCACGGCGAGCCGCTCGGCGGCTTCACCGGATGGCGCCCGCAGATGCCGGTCACCCAGTGGATGATCACGAAATGACGGTGTACTTCATCGGAGCGGGCCCCGGCGCCGCCGACCTGATCACGGTTCGCGGCCAGCGGCTCCTCCAGAGTTGTCCCGTCTGCCTCTACGCCGGATCGATCATGCCCGACGACCTGTTGGCCCTGTGTCCGCCCGGGGCCAAAGTCGTTGACACCGGCCCCCTGACGCTGGAGCAGATCGTCACCGAACTGGCGGACGCCGACGCCGCCGGCCACGACGTGGCGCGGCTGCATTCCGGTGACCCGTCGCTCTACAGCGCGCTGGCCGAACAATGCCGCCGGCTCGACACGCAGGGCATCGATTACGAAATCGTGCCGGGCGTGCCGTCTTTCGCCGCAGCGGCGGCGGTGCTCAAGCGTGAGCTCACCGTTCCCGGCGTGGCGCAGACCGTGACCTTGACCCGGGTCGCCACCCTGTCGACGGCCATGCCAGCGGGGGAGGACCTCACCACCCTCGCGCGATCGGGCGCCACGCTGGTCCTGCACCTCGCGGCCGCCCAGATCGACGCCATCGTGCCGCAACTGCTCGACGGCGGCTACCGGCCCGAAACCCCCGCCGCGGTAGTGGCTTTCGCGAGCTGGCCGCAACAAGTGGTGCTGCGCGGGACGCTCGCCGACATCGCCGCCCAGATGAACCAGGCCGGTGTCACCAAGACGGCGGTGATCGTCGTCGGTGACGTGCTGGCCGCGGAGGGATTCACCGACAGCTACCTCTATTCGACCGGGCGCAGCCGGGGGAGCAGGCACTGATGCGAGTGCTGCTGCTCGGCGGTACGGCCGAAGGTCGCGCGCTGGCGAACGCCCTACACCCGCGCGTCGACATCGTCAGCTCGCTGGCGGGCCGCGTGCCCGACCCCGCGCTGCCGGTCGGCCCCGTACGGGTCGGCGGTTTCGGCGGCGTGGACGGGCTGCGACGCTGGCTGCTGGACGAAGACATCGGGGCCGTCATCGACGCCACCCACCCGTTCGCGGCGGCCATGACGGCGCACGCCGCGCAGGTGTGCGGTGAGCTCGGGATTCCGCACCTGGTGCTGGCGCGTCCGGCGTGGGATCCGGGCTCTGCCATCGTCGTCGAATCGGATGGCAGGGCGGCGGAAGCCGTTGCGGAGCATGAGTTTTCACGGGTCTTTCTCACCACCGGACGGTCGGGGACCAAGGCGTTCGTGGACAGCGACGCGTGGTTCCTGATCCGGGCAGTCACCCAGCCCGACGCGGCCTCGCTGCCGTGCCGCCATCAACTGGTGCTGTCCCGCGGCCCATATCGCTACCAAGGCGAGCTGGCGCTGCTGCGGGAACACCGGATCGACGCCCTCGTCACCAAGAACAGCGGCGGGGAGATGACGAGGGCAAAGCTGGATGCCGCTGCCGCGCTGGGCATTCCGGTGCTGATGGTGGCGCGGCCGCCGTTACCGCCCGGGGTGACGGCGGTGGGCAGCGTCGACGAGGCCGCCGAATGGCTCTACCGCCAAGACAATTAGCCCGTCAGGTCGTCGCGCTCGACATCGGCGGCCAGCAGCGCGTCGCGGGCGCGGGCGACGCGGGATCGGATGGTGCCCACCGGGCAGCCGCACACCGCCGCAGCGTCGGCGTAGGGTAGCCCGAGCAATTGCGTGAGCAGCAAGGCTTCTCGTTGTTCGGGGGTCAGACTCGCAATCATCGTCGTCACCTCGACCAGGTCTTCGAAGCCGCGGGCGTGGCGGTCGCCGCGTAGGACGTGCTCCGGGTCGGCCCCCAGGGCGGCGCGCGGACGCGACTGCACGTGGCGAATGTGATCGGCCACGACGCGGCGCGCGATGGAAAGCAACCAAGTTCGTGCGCTCGAGCGCCCGGAGAACCGTTCGATGGCGCCGATCGCGCGCAGGAAGGTCTCTTGAGTCAGGTCGTCGGCGCTGCCCGCGTCCGACAGGTACGTGACGAACCGCCACACGTCCCGCTGGGTGGCCTTGATGAATGCCTCGAGCGCCCGGTCGTTCCCACGCGCCGCGGCCAAGGCGAGCTCGGTAACGGCCTCGTCGTCGCTTGACGCGATCATGGCGAACCACCTTTGTCTCGCGGGCTGACTGAGTCTACGACGGCCTGTCGTAGTCATCGCGACGGGGTCGGAGGTCGATCGATTGATGGGCCACAGATGACCGCGGCGCCGCGCGGCGGGGGACTCGGCCGGCCAAGCCGGGTCGTCCGCCGCATCGGATGCGCCGGCTCTGTCCGCGCGCACCCGTTCGCGTGCCACCAGGAACGCGAACGCGACGCCCAACAGCAGGGGCATGTGGCTGGCGATGCGCGTGGCGGTGACGTCACCGGCGAAGGCATCGACGGCCACGTAACCGAACAGCGCGACCGAGTACACGCCCGTAATCGCCGCCACGCCAATGGCCGTGACGGGCCACACGCCCGCGGCAACCATCGCCAGACCCAGCGCCAGCAACCAGGCGGTGGACTCGTGCATCAGGTGCTCCCCGGACATGGCGCCGTGCATGTGGCTCGACACCATGCCGAAATCGACGCCGCTGATCTGCGCGGCGGCAATCGCGACCTGGAAAATCCCGACGGCGATCAGGCCCCACCGCCGGTAGTGCGAGCGCAGCCAGCGCATCCGCCGACGGCGCCCGGACGACTCCTCGCCGATGCTCGCCATGATCTTCGCGACCAGGTCGGGCCCGTCGTCGGGCTCGACCGTGGCCAGCCGGCGGGTCTGGGTTGCGGCGCCGATCAGCCAGGAGCGGCAACGCCGGCACGACTCGAGATGCGCATCGACCTGCTGCGCGAGCAGCTGGGGACGTTCGCCGTCCAATCGAGCCGAGAGCGCCTCACGCGCCGCGTCACACCGCATCCCTGCATCGTTGCGCATGCCCGGTCCACGTGCAAAGACCACGCCAAATCAACCGCAGGGAACTAAACCGTCCCGCAAACCGACCACTGGACGTCCGCAGCCCCGACATTCACCGAAGAGGTATTCGTGTTCGTGCCCGAAGGCCCCCGCCGATGACGGCCCCGATCTGGATCGCCTTCCCTCCCGAAGTGCACTCGACCTTGCTCAGTAGCGGCCCCGGACCTGGGCCGCTGCTCGCGGCCGCCACGACGTGGTCGTCGATGAGCGGCCAATACGCCGAGGCCGCAGACGAACTCGGCGGGCTCCTGGGCGCCGTGCAGGGCGGTGCGTGGGAGGGGCCGACCGCCGAGCAGTACGTCGCGGCCCATGCCCCCTATCTGGCTTGGCTGCTGGAGAGCTCCGCGAAGAGTGCGACCGCCGCGGCGCTGCACGAGACGGCGGCGGGCGCCTACACCGCGGCGCTGGCCGCCATGCCGACCATGCCGGAACTGGCCGCGAATCACGCGACCCACGCGGCGCTGGTGGCGACGAACTTCTTTGGCGTCAACACCATTCCCATCGCCGTCAACGAGGCCGACTACGCGCGCATGTGGGTGCAGGCCGCCACGACGATGACCACCTACCAGGTGGCGGCCGAGTCCGCCCTCGCTGCGGTGCCCGCAGCCACGCCGGCGCCTTCGATCGTCACCCCGGCCGCGGAGGCGAGCGTCGCCACGATGCAAGCCGCAGACACGCAGCAGCAAGCGGCACAGACCTATCCATCCTGGCAGGACCAGCTCACGGCGTGGCTGCAGCAGTACACGAAGAATTTCGCCTGGCCGGTGTCCAAGGACCTCAACCCCGGCGGTTGGCCGTTCCCGCCGGTGCCGTTCGTCAACGGACTCGCCTCCTTCTTCGGCCAACTGGGGTTCTCGCCGGCCCTGTCCAGCGCGCTGGGCTGGGCGATTTTCCACACGCTGATGATCTTCTGGCCCTTCATGCAGGCCGCCATCCAAATGGCCGTGGTGCTCGCACCAATGGTCGTTTCGGCCCTGGGCGCCGCGGCGGCAGGGGGCGCGGCGGCGGCGATCACCGCGGTCAGCGTCGCGGCCCCCCTCTCCGCCCCCGCGCCACTGCCCGCGCCGGCGACCGCGCCCGCGCCGATGGCGTCCGCGCCGGCCCCGACCGCCGGCACCGCGCCGGCGAGCGTGAGCACCGCCCCGACGGTGTCCAGCGCGCCCGCGTCGACCGTGGCCACTCCGGCCGGTGGCGGACCGGTGGGCGGCGGACCCGGAGTCGGCTTCGGGCCGACCGCGACGAACGGCATCGGAGCCGGCATGTCCGACGGCCTGTACGCGGCGGCGCTGTCGGGGCTGGCGGCGCGCGGGAGCGCCAGCGGCCGGGCGCGCCGCAAATCGGAGGAGCCGGCGCCCGACGACGTCGACGCACCCGCCGCGGCCGCCGCCGCGGCCGCGGCCAAGAAGAAGGCCCGGGCCCGTCGCCGCCGCGCCGGGACGGCCACGGACCGCGCCTACCGGTACGAGTTCATGGACCTCGACCAGGAATTGGGCTTCGACGCCGAAGACCCCGACACCGTGCGCCCCTCCGAGCAGGGCGGGGGGCCGCACGGATTCGCCGGGGCCGCAGCGACATCCGGTGCGGCCCGGCCCGCCGGTTTGACGACGCTGGCCCGCGGCGGGTTCAGCGAAGGCCCTAACGTGCCGATGATGCCCAGCAGCTGGAGCAACGACGACTAACTAGCCGAGCGGGTAGCGCCGGGGCGTGAACACCCGATCGCCGGAATCGCCCGCATACCACTGGGTTTGCGACGAGCCGACGATCAACAGGCAGCGCATGTCCACCGTGGCGGGGTCGAGGTCGGCCAGCCGCACCACGCGGACATCCTCGTCGGGCCCGGAAACGCTGCGTCCGACCACCACCGGCGTGCCAGGTTCGCGGTGTTGCAGCAGCAGGTCACGCATCGCGGCGACCTGCCATGTTCGCGTCTTGGACGCCGGGTTGTAGATCGCCAGCACGAGGTCGGCGGCGGCCGCGGCGGCCAGCCGCTCGGAGATGATCTCCCACGGCTTGAGCCGATCGGACAGCGAGATCACCGCGTAGTCGTGCCCCAGCGGGGCGCCGACCCGGCTCGCCACGGCCTGCGCGGCCGTCATCGCCGGAATGACCCGGACCCGCACGCCCGGCCACTCCTTGGCCTCCTCCAGCACGGCGGTGGCCATCGCGAAGACTCCGGGATCGCCCGACGACACCACCGCCACGGCCCGGCCCTCCTCGGCCAGCGCGCAGGCCAGGCGGGCACGCTCGGGCTCGTCGGTGTTGTCGCTGGCGTGCCGGCGTTGGCCGTCGCGCACTGGCACGCGATCCAAATAGCCGCCGTAGCCGATCAGGTCGGTGGCGGCGGCCAGCTCTCGCCGGCTCTGCGGGGTCATCCAGTCGCTGTCGCCGGGGCCCAGACCGACCACGGCGACGGACCCTGCGGGGGGCGACTGCCGGCCTCGCCGCCCGCCCGGCAGCATCGCCAGCGAGAAGTACGGCACGCCTGCCTCGTCGACGTCGGCGGCGGGCAGGATGCGCTGCCCGGCGGTGCTGGCCCGCTCGACGTAATACGCGTCGTCCAGTTGGCCGGATTCCGAAAGCGCTTCCCGCACAGCACGATATGAACGTCCCAGTTTCAGCACCACCGCGGCGTCGGCGTCGGCCAGGCGGCGGGTCAGCTCGGCGACCGGCAGGGTGCCCGGCAGCACCGAGAGCACCTCGTCGCCGGCGACCAAGGGTGTCGCGATCGCGGCCGAAGCGGCGCTCACGGACGTCACACCCGGCACGATGACGGCGTCGAACCGCTGCGTCAGCCGCGTGTGCAAGTGCATGTATGAGCTGTAGAACAGGGGGTCCCCCTCGGCCAGCAGCGCCACGTTGCGGCCCGCGTCGAGGTGCGCGGCGATGCGCGCGGCGGCGTCCACGTAGAAGTCCTCCAGTGCCCCCGCGTAGCCGCCGGGATGGTCGGTCACCTCGGTGGTCACCGGATAGACGAGGTGCTCCTCGATCTGGCCGGGCCGCAGGTACGGTTCGGCGATGCCGCGCGCGATGCTGCGGCCGTGCCGGGCGCTGTGGTAGGCCACGACATCGGCCTCGCCGATCACCCGGGCCGCCTTGACGGTGACCAATTCGGGGTCACCGGGCCCCAGCCCGACGCCCCACAGCGTGCCCCGCCGGCTGCCCGGGTCGGTCATTCGCGGTCGCTCGCGATCGCGTTAACGGCCGCGGCGGCCATGGCGCTGCCGCCGCGGCGGCCCCGCACCACCAGATAGGACATCCCGCGCGGGCGGTCGATGAGCTCCTGCTTGGACTGCGCCGATCCCACGAACCCGACCGGGCCGCCCAGCACGCCGGCCGGCGGGGAGACGCCCTCGTCGACCAGCTCGAGCAGCCGGAACAGGGCCGTCGGCGCGTTGCCGATCGCGAGCACCGCGCCCGGCAGCCGATCGGCCCACAGCTCGACCCCGGCCGCCGATCGGGTGGTGTGCCGGCGCGCGGCCAGCTCGGGGGCGCGCGGATCGGCCACCAGCGAGACCACCTCGTTGCCCGCCGGCAGCCGCGCGGCGGTGATTCCCGCCGCGACCATCGACGAATCGCACAGCACCGGGGCGCCGCCGCGCAGGGCGGCGCCGACCCGCGCGGCAACGTCATCGGTGAACGCGACGTGCTCGGCGACGTCGACCTGCCCGCAGGTGTGGATCAACCGGACCACCACCCGCGCGACGTCCTCCGGGAACGGGGTCAGGTCGGCTTCCGCGCGGATGGTCGCGAACGACTGGCGGTAGATCTCCGCCGCGTCGCGGATGTAGTCGAGCACCCGATTACCGTAGCTGGCGGTATCCGTCGCCGGTCGCCAGCAGCACCTCAGCGGCGAGCGGGCTGCCGCACGCGCGTTCGCAGCCGACGAAGTGACGATGCATCCCCGCATCCGGTTTCAGCGCCCGGGCGGCGTCTGCCCGCACATCGGCGGCCGAGTGCGCGCACCCGGGACTGCCGGTGCAGGCGCTGACGGTCAGCCAGGGGGAGTTCTCGTCGAAGACCAAACCCGACGGGGCCAGCACCCGCAGCGCGACGTCGGCGACGGCCTCGTCCAGATCACACACCAGCACCGATCGCCACGGCGTGATCACCAGCGGGGCCTCGATCGCCGCCAGGTACTCCGCGACCCGTGCGGGCAGCACGCCCAGCGGCACAGCGGCACCCAGGGCCACGCGGCCTTCTGAACCGGGCTGGTCCTGGGCGATCCAGCCCACCGGCGGCCTGGTGACCGCGGAAAAGGGGGCGGCACCGAGTTCGACTCCGGGCAGCAGCCTTTCGAGATCGTCCAATTCCTTTACCCGCCAAGCACTTCCGCGCGTAGTGGCGAAGCGCGTGGCGATGACGACCAGCGTCTCGACCACCTCGTCGGCGCCCAGGCGCAGACCGGTGTCGCGTCCCGCCAGCAGCAGCGCGCAGCCGTCGGGGAACGCGTGCACGCCGACGTCGGCGCACAGACCCGACACGTCGGCGTGCCCGTCGTCGACGCTGAACCAGAACCGGCCGCCCAGCCCGGCGAGGCGGGGCTCGGCGCGGATCGCGGCGTCCAGGCCGGCGACCCACGGCCGCACGTCGGCGTTGCCGCCGGCCCGGCCGGACAGCGGAGACGCGACGATGTTGCGGACGCGCTCGTGCGTCGCCGACGGCAACAACCCGGCGCCGGCGATGGCGTCCGCGGCCGCCGCCTCGTCGGTGATCCCGCGCACCTGGATGTTGCCGCGGGCGGTGAGCTCGAGCGTCGACGAGCCGTATTCGCTCGCCACCCGCGCCAGCGCCGCCAGCTGGGCGGCCGTCAGCGTGCCGCCCGGCAGCCGAATCCGCGCCAGGGCGCCGTCGGCCGCCCGGTGCACCTGCAGCGCGCCCGGGCAGGCGTCCGTGCCGCGCGTCCTGGCCACCCGTCCACGGTACCCAGGGCGCACCAGCGTCGCGCCGAACGTGCACTCACTGCGAGGTTCCGCCGAATCCTTTTCGCACTGAATGCACGTTGGGCGGCGCCCGCGGGGATTGATACGGCACGACCCTGGGCACCCTCGTCTCCGTGCGGACAGTGGAGTACGCCCCGGGACGTTTGGCCGATGTCTATGGCGATCCACCGCGGCCCGCCGTTCTGCTGTGGCACGGCATGCAGACCGATGCGCGCGCCGCCTTCGGTCCGCTCGCCGGCATGCTCGCCGACTGCGGCGCCGCGGTGGTGGCGCCGGACTGGAACTCCCACGCCGACGACGGCGGGCGCGCGGACCTGCTGGGATCGCTCGACTTCGCCCGCGACTTCGCCGGCGAGGGGAACGCCATCGTGCTCGTCGGCTGGTCGATGGGAGGCGCCGCTGCCGCGGCTTTGACGCTGAGCGGCGATGCGCACTTGGCCCACACGGTTTGTCTGGCGGGCGCGTTCATGGTCCCGGATCCGATTTTCGGTCGGCGCGTGGCCGACGAACTCCCGGCGCAGCGGGTCGGCCCGCCGTTCACCCTGCTGCACGGCCTGGCCGACGACGTGGTCCCGGCGACGGCCAGCAGGGAGTTCGCCGGGGGTCTGCGACGGGTCGGCTGGCCGGTCGAGCTGGTCGAGCTGGCGGCCGACCACGGGTCCATCGCCGGCGCCGACTACGACGCGGTCGCGGATCGCTACGAGCCGGGCAGGAGCGAGGAGGCGCTGCGCGCGGCCGGCGAGGTCGCCGCCCGGATCGCGGCGACGTTGCGGTACGAATGAGGGGTGGCTGAGCCGACCATCCTGCTGCTGTCGACGTCCGACACGGACCTGATCAGCGCCCGCGCCAGCGGGAAGAACTATCGGTGGGCCAACCCGTCGCGCCTGGACGACGGCGAACTGCCGGACTTGCTGGCCGGCGCCTCGATCGCGGTGGTCCGCATCCTCGGCGGCTACCGCGCCTGGCAGAGCGGCATCGACACGGTGATCGCCAGCGGTGTGCCGACGGTGCTGGTCAGCGGCGAGCAGGCCGCCGACGCCGAGCTGACCGGCCTGTCCACGCTGGCCGCCGGCATCGCGGTGCAGGCGCACATCTACCTCGCGCACGGCGGCGTGGAGAACCTGCGCCAGCTGCACGCCTTCCTTTCCGACACCGTGCTGATGACCGGCTTCGGGTTCGGTCCGCCGGTCGTCACGCCGACCTGGGGCGAGCTGGAGCGGCCCACCGGCGCCGCCGACGGACCCACGATCGCCGTCCTCTACTACCGCGCGCAGCAACTGGCGGGCAACACCGCGTACGTCGAGGCGCTGTGCCGGGCCATCGAGGACGCCGGCGGTCGGCCGTTGCCGGTCTACTGTGCGTCGCTGCGCACCGCCGAACCCGAACTGCTGCAACGCCTCGGCGATGCCGACGCCATGGTGGTCACCGTCCTGGCCGCCGGGGGGCTGAAACCCGCCACGGTCTCGGCCGGCGGCGACGACGACAGCTGGAACGTCGAACACCTGGCGGCGCTTGGCATTCCGATCCTGCAGGGGTTATGTCTGACCAGCTCCCGGGCGCAATGGAGCGAAAACGACGACGGCCTCAGCCCGCTCGACGTCGCCACTCAGGTGGCCGTGCCCGAGTTCGACGGCCGCATCATCACTGTCCCGTTCTCCTTCAAGGAGATCGACGACGACGGGCTGATCTCGTACGCCGCCGACCCGGAACGGTGCGCGCGTGTCGCGGGCCTGGCGGTCCGGCACGCCCGGCTGCGCCACGTCGCCCCGGCGGACAAGCGGGTGGCCCTGGTGTTCTCGGCCTATCCGACCAAGCACGCCCGGATCGGGAACGCCGTGGGCCTGGACACGCCGGCCAGCGCCATCGCCCTGCTGCGGGCGATGGGCGAGCGCGGCTACCGGGTGGGCGACCTGCCCGGCGTCGAGGCCAACGACGGCGACGCACTGATCCACGCCTTGATCGAACGCGGCGGCCAAGACCCCGACTGGCTCACCGAGGGGCAGCTGGCCGGCAACCCGATCCGGGTGTCCGCGAGGGACTATCGCGACTGGTTCGCCACCTTGCCCGCCGAGCTGACCGACGCGGTGACGCAGCACTGGGGTCCGCCGCCCGGCGACCTGTTTGTGGATCGCACACACGACCCCGACGGTGAAATCGTCATCGCCGCAATGCAATCGGGCAACCTGGTGCTGATGGTGCAGCCGCCCCGCGGCTTCGGGGAGAACCCGGTGGCGATCTATCACGACCCGGACCTGCCGCCCAGCCACCACTATCTGGCCGCCTACCACTGGTTGGACGCCGGGTTCGGTTCGCACGCGGTGGTGCACCTGGGCAAGCACGGCAACCTGGAGTGGCTGCCCGGCAAGACGCTGGGCATGTCGGCGGCCTGCGGGTCCGACGCCGCGCTGGGCGACCTTCCCCTGATCTACCCCTTCCTGGTCAACGACCCCGGCGAGGGCACCCAGGCCAAGCGGCGGGCGCACGCAGTGCTGGTCGACCACCTCATCCCACCGATGGCGCGCGCCGAAACCTATGGCGACATCGCCCGGCTGGAGCAGCTGCTCGACGAGCACGCCAACGTCGCCGCGCTGGACCCCGCCAAGCTGCCCGCCATCCGCCAGCAGATCTGGACGCTGATCCGCGCCGCCAAGATGGACCACGACCTCGGGCTCACCGAGCGGCCCCCCGAGGACTCCTTCGACGACATGCTGCTGCACGTCGACGGCTGGCTGTGCGAGATCAAGGACGTGCAGATCCGCGACGGCCTGCACGTCCTGGGCCAAAAGCCCTCGGGCGAGGTCGAACTCGACCTCGTGCTGGCCATCCTGAGGGCCCGCCAACTGTTCGGCGGCGAGCACACCCTGCCCGGGCTGCGACAGGCGCTGGGCCTGGCCGAGGACGGTACCGACGAACGGGCGTCGGTCGACCGGGCCGAGGCCGCCGCGCGCGAGCTCGTCGCCGCACTGCAGGCCAGCGGCTGGGATCCGGAGGCCGCGGACCGCATCACCGGCGATCCGGAGGTGGCGGCGGTGCTGCGGTTCGCGGCGACCGAGGTGGTGCCCCGCCTCGCCGGCACCGCCGCCGAAATCGACCAGGTACTCAACGCGCTGGACGGCCGGTTCATCCCGGCCGGCCCGTCGGGGTCTCCGCTGCGCGGCCTGGTCAACGTGCTGCCGACCGGGCGCAATTTCTACTCGGTCGATCCCAAGGCGGTGCCGTCGCGGCTGGCCTGGGAAGCCGGTGTGGCGCTGGCGGATTCGCTGCTGACCCGGTACCGCGACGACCACGGTAGGTGGCCTCAATCGGTGGGGCTGTCGGTGTGGGGCACCTCGGCGATGCGCACCTCGGGTGACGACATCGCCGAAGTGCTTGCACTGCTGGGCGTCCGGCCGGTCTGGGACGACGCGTCGCGGCGCGTCGTCGATCTCACCGTGATCCCGCTGGCGGAGCTGGGCCGCCCGCGTGTCGACGTGACCGTGCGCATCTCGGGGTTCTTCCGCGACGCGTTCCCGCACGTGGTGACGATGCTCGACGATGCGGTGCGACTGGTCGCCGACCTCGACGAGGCCGCCGACGACAACTACGTGCGCGCACACGCCCAGGCCGACTTGGCCCAGCACGGCGACCAACGACGCTCTACGACAAGGATTTTCGGTTCGAAGCCGGGCACTTACGGAGCGGGGCTGCTGCAGCTGATCGACAGTCGCAACTGGCGCGACGACGCCGACCTGGCGCAGGTGTACACCGCGTGGGGCGGCTTCGCCTACGGCCGCGGCCTGGACGGTCGCGAGGCCGTCGACGACATGAACCGCCAGTACCGGCGGATCGCGGTGGCCGCCAAGAACACCGACACCCGCGAGCATGACATCGCCGACTCCGACGACTACTTCCAGTACCACGGCGGCATGGTCGCCACCGTCCGGGCGTTGACCGGTCAGGCCCCGGCCGCGTACATCGGCGACAACACCAGACCTGACGCGATCCGCACCCGCACGCTGTCCGAGGAGACCGCCCGGGTGTTTCGCGCCCGCGTCATCAACCCCCGTTGGATGGCCGCGATGCGCCGGCACGGCTACAAGGGCGCGTTCGAGATGGCGGCCACCGTCGACTACCTGTTCGGCTACGACGCGACCGCTCAGGTGATGGCCGACTGGATGTACGAACAGCTCACCGAGCGCTACGTGCTGGATCCCGAGAACCGGAAGTTCATGGCCGAATCCAATCCCTGGGCGTTACACGGCATGGCCGAACGCCTGCTGGAGGCCGCCGGCCGCGGCATGTGGGAACGGCCGCAACCGGATACCCTCGACGGCCTGCGCCAGGCGCTGCTGGAAACCGAGGGCGACCTGGAAGGCTAGTTCCCCTGGCGAGCAGACGCAGAATCGCATGGGAAGGGTCTTCTCCATGCGATTCTGCGTCTGGTCGCGCGGTAGGTTAACAGCGTGACGCCCACCTTCGCCGATCTCGCCAAAGCGCAATACCTCCTGCTGACCACCTTCACCAAGGATGGCAAGCCCAAGCCGACGCCGATCTGGGCGGCCGCCGACCAAGACCGGCTCCTGGTCATCACCCAGGAAAAGTCGTGGAAGGTCAGGCGGATCCGCAATACCCCAAGGGTGACGCTGGCCACCTGCACCATGCAGGGTCGCCCGACCAGCGAGGCCGTCGAAGGTACCGCCGCCGTCCTCGACAAGTCGCAAACCGCGTCGGTCTACGACGCCATCGGGAAGCGTTACGGCGTCGTGGGCAAGGTCTTCAACTTCTTCAGCAAGCTGCGCGGCGGCATGGAGAACAACGTCGGTCTCGAGCTCAGGCTGGCCCAGACCTAGGGTCGCATGGGCACCGTCCTCATCCCGATCCCGGACCGCGACTTCGACCCGACCGAGGTCGCCGTCAGCTGGCGCATCCTTACCCGCGAGGGTCATCGGGTGGTGTTCGCCACCGAGAGCGGCGCGCCCGGCGCGGCGGACGACATCATGGTCACCGGCCGCGGCTTGGACGTGTGGTCCGCCCTGCCGGCGCTGGGCGCCATCCCGCTGATCGGGTTGGCGCTGCGCGCCAACAAGGACGGGCGTGACGCCTACCGGGAGATGTTGGCGTCCAAAGAGTTTCGGCACCCCATCGCGTGGGCCCAGGCCACGCTCGACGGCGTCGACGCGCTGCTGTTGCCGGGCGGGCACCGCGCCCGCGGCATGCGCAGCTACATCGACAGCGACACCCTGCACCGGTTGGTCGTCGAGGCCTTCGCGCGAAAGGTCATCGTGGCCGCCATCTGCCACGGTGTGCTCCTCGCCGCGCGCAGCGTCGACCCAGCCAGGGGCCGCTCGGTGCTGTACGGGCGCCAGACCACGGCGCTGACGTGGGCGATGGAGCGGCTGGCGTGGCGATTGACGCGGGTCACCCGATTCTGGGACCGCGACTACTACCGCACTTACACCGAGGAACCCGGCCAGGCGAGCGGCTACATGTCCGTGCAGTCGGAAGTCACTCGCGCACTTGAGGATCCGGCCGATTTCCGCGACGTCGTGCGCGGTACGCCGGGCTGGCGCCGCAAGACGTCCGGCGTCGCGCGCGACAGGGCGACCGACTCGCGGCCCGCGTTCGTCGTCGACGACGGCGACTACATATCGGCGCGTTGGCCCGGAGACACCCACACGTTCGCGACGGTGTTGTCGCGAAAGTTGATGTGACGCATCATCGGGCCCCGGCGGCCAGGTGTTCGCCGAAGAACGCGAAGACCCGGCGCCAGGCGTCCTCGGTGGCCGCGCGGTCATAGCCGAAACCGGTGATCCGAAGCAATGGCTGGGCGGGCAGTTCGTTGGCGAAGCTGTGGCCGACACCGGGATAGACCTTCACGTCGGCGGTGATGTTCTTTTCGGCGATCGTCGCGCGCAGTTTTTCGGGCGCGCCCCGTCCCAGCGGATCGCGGGCGCCGAAACTGGCCACGATCGGGCACGCCCCGTCGAGCGTCTTGTCGAGGTGGCGGGGCAGGGGAGCGCCGTAGAACGGCGCGGAGGCGCCGAAACCCTTGGGCGACATGACCAAAGCGAATTGGCCACCCATGCAGAAGCCCGCGATGCCGACCTGGCCGGAGCATTCCGGCATGGCTTTCAGGTGATCGCGGGCGGCAGTGATGTCGTCGAGGGCGCGGCCGCGCTGTGTCTGCAGCTCCTTCATCACCCGGGTGATGCAGCGCAGGCGGCCGCCCCTCGCGTACATGTTCGGTGTGATCGCGATGTAGCCGGCCTGCGCGATCCGCTTGTTCGTCGACTCCTTGTCGTGGGCGTATCCGAACGCGTCATGGATGACGACCACGCCGGGCCACGGGCCCTGGCCGGCGGGAAGGTCCAGCAGCGCGTCGATCGGTCCGTCGGGGGTGTCGATCTCAATCGTGGTCATATCGTCATCTAACTGCAATCGCCCCGGGCGCCACCATGGGAACTTCGCCGCGGTCGGCGCGCGTTGGCGGGACATGCTGTCACGGCTGTTTTTCGTCTACGCCGCCGTCGAGCTGGTGGCGATCATCGCCCTGGTCTCGACGGTTGGGTGGGGCTGGACGCTGCTGGCGTTGGCGGGCGCGTTCCTGCTCGGCTGGGGCCTGGTGGTGCCGGCGATGGGCTCCCGCCTCGTCCGCCAGATCGGGCACTTGCGTTCCGGCCTGGCCGAGCCGCGCGTCGCCGTGCGCGACGGGACGCTGGTCACCCTGGCCACCGCCCTGGTGCTGGTGCCCGGGCTGGTCACCACCGCGTTGGGGCTGTTGCTGCTGGTGCGGCCGGTCCGGTCGGCCGTCGGTCCCGGTTTGGCCGCGATCGCCATGCGCGGTCTGCGGCGGCGGATGCCGCTGCTCGCCGACACGACGCTGTTCGCCCCACGGCAGGGCCACGCCGGCGCCCACGACGGCTACATCGACGGCGAGGTCGTGGACGTCCGCGACTTCAGGCCGCCCGCCCTCCCGGACGAGCCTGTGCGCGGCGGATATCCGGGGCGGCCCGGCTGGGACTGATCGCCCGGCCGCGACCCACGTAGTTTTGCCCTGTGAACGACACGCCCACCACGCTGCTGGTCAACGGCCGGATGCACAGCCCGTCCCATCCCGACGCCACCGCCATGGCGGTGCGCGGCGACGTCGTCGCGTGGCTGGGCCGCGACGAAGTCGGTCGCGAGCAGTTCCCCGACGCCGACGTCGAGGACGTGGACGGCGGGTTCGTGGCGCCCGGGTTCGTGGACAGCCACATCCACCTGACCGCGACCGGCCTCACGCTGAGCGGGCTGGACCTGCGCGCGGCGGGCTCGCGCGCGCACTGCATGCAACTGCTCGCCGAGCATGCGGCCGAGCACCCGGGCCTACCGGTGTGGGGGCACGGCTGGGACGAGTCGTCGTGGCCCGAGAACGCTCCCCCGAGCACCGCCGACCTCGACGCCGTCCTCGGTGACCGGCCGGCCTACCTTTCCCGGATCGACGTCCACTCCGCGCTCGCCTCGACGGGGTTGCGCCGGCTGGCCGCGGACCTGCCCGCGGCGGCCGGATTCGACCCCGACCGGCCGCTCACCGGCGACGCCCACCACTCGGTCCGCGCGGTCGCCCGTGACCTGTTGACGCCCGGCCAGCTGGCCGAGGCCCGTGCGGCCGCCCTGGCGGCCGCGGCGGCGGCCGGCATCGTCGCGGTGCACGAATGCGCCGGCCCCGAGATCGGCGGGCTGGACGACTGGCTGCGGCTGCGGGCCCTCGGACACGGCGTCGAGGTGACCGGCTACTGGGGCGAGGCGGTGAGCACCGCCGCCCACGCGCGGGCGCTCATCGAGCAGACTGGGGCCCGCGGGCTGGCCGGCGACCTGTTCGTGGACGGCGCGCTCGGATCCCGCACCGCGTGGCTGCACGAGCCGTACGCCGACGCCCCGGATCGGCAAGGCACCCGTTATCTCGAGCCCGACGCCATCGAGGCGCACGTGCGGGCCTGCACCGAGGCGCAGGTGACGGCGGGCTTCCATGTCATCGGCGACGCCGCCGTCTCGGCGGTGGTGAGCGCCTTCGAACGCGTCGTCGCGCGGCTAGGGGCGGTGGCCGTCGCCCGCTGCGGGCATCGCCTCGAGCACGTCGAAATGGTCACGGCCGAGCAGGCCGCCCGGCTGGGCCAATGGGGCGTCATCGCCAGCGTGCAGCCCAACTTCGACGCGTTGTGGGGCGGCGCCGACGGCATGTACGCGCGGCGCCTGGGCGCCGAGCGAGGCAGTCGGCTCAACCCGTTAGCGCTGTTAGCATCCCAAGGCGTGCCCCTCGCGCTAGGTTCCGACGCTCCCGTAACGGGCCTCGACCCGTGGGCGAGCGTGCGCGCGGCGGTCAACCATCACACGCCCGGCAGCGCGGTCTCCGCACGGGCCGCGTTCGCCGCCGCCACCCGGGGCGGCTGGCGGGCCGCCGGCGTCCACGACGGCGTGACGGGAACGCTGGTGCCCGGCGCGCCCGCCTCCTACGCGGTCTGGGACGCCGGTGCCCTGGACGTCCACGCCCCCCGGGATGCAGTTGCGCGGTGGTCGACCGACCCGCGTGCCCGGGTGCCGGCCCTGCCCCGCCTGGGCCCCGACGACGCGCTGCCGCGCTGCCGGCGAACGGTGCATCGGGGCGCTGTCATCCATGGCTAGGGAATGGTTCGGCCGACGGGGCCGACCCGACCGCGCCGACGAGCCCGACCCGCCGGCGCGCCCGATCGGCGACCCGATCGGCGACCCGATCGGCGACGAAGCCGAATCCGATCGCGACGACGAGCCCGCCGCCGTCGACTCAGAGCTCGAAACCCCACCCGCCCCCGACGCCGGACCCGACAGCACCGAGCCCGCTGCCACGCCGCGCGCGGGCCGCCCGGCGACCGTGCCGCGCCGGGCGGCCGCGGGACTGGGCGCCGCGGCGCGCGCCCGGCTGCCCGCCGTACGGTCCGCCATGGCGCCCCGGCTGAGCCGGTTGGCGTGCGCGGTGGCCGGCGGCGTGCTGCTGTTCGCCAGCTTCCCGTCGCTGAACTGGTGGTGGGGAGCGGTCGTGGCGGCCGCCTTGCTGGCCTGGGTGCTCAAGCATCCGGCGACCACGCCGGCGGGCGGCCTGGGTTACGGGTTCCTCTTCGGGCTGGCGTTCTACCTGCCGCTGCTGCCCTGGATCAGCCTGCTCGTGGGCGCCGTGCCGTGGGTGGTGCTGGCGATGACGTGCGCGCTGTTCCCCGCCCTGTTCGGGCTGTGCGCCGTGCTCGTGCGTGGGCTCCCCGGCTGGCCCGTGTGGTTCGCGCTGGTGTGGGCGGCTCAGGAGTGGCTGAAATCGCTCGTCCCGTTCGGCGGCTTTCCGTGGGGGTCGGTCGCATTCGGTCAGGCGCAGGGCCCCTTCTTGCCGTTGGCCCAACTCGGGGGGGCTGCGCTGCTCTCCACGGCGATCGTGCTCGTCGGGTTCAGCGCGACCGCCATCGAGCTGGAGATCGTCAAGTGGTGGCGCGCCGGCAGCCGGGCGCACCGCGGCGCCGACGAAGCGGCGCCGGTGGACGCGGCACCGCCCGCGGTGGTGTTGCCCGGCGTCTGCATCTGCCTGGTGTTGTTCGCGTCGGTTTTGGTCTGGCCGCAGGTGCGGCACGCCGGCACGGGGTCGGGCGGCGAGCCTTCGGTCACCATCGCGGTGGTGCAGGGCAACGTTCCGCGGCTCGGTCTCGACTTCAACGCGCAACGCCGGGCGGTCCTCGACAACCACGTCCGCGAGACGCTGCGGCTGGCGGAGGACGTCCGCGCGGGTCAGGCGCCGCAACCGCAATTCGTCGTCTGGCCGGAGGATTCCTCGGACATCGACCCGCTGGTCAACGTCGACGCCGCGCTGGAGATATCGCGGGCCGCGACCGCGGTCGGCGCGCCGATCATGATCGGCACCGTGGCGGAACTGCCCGGCAGCCCGCCGGAGAACCCTCAGTACACCAACACCATGATCGTGTGGAATCCGGCCACCGGGCCGGCCGACCGCCACGACAAGGAAATTGTGCAGCCCTTCGGCGAATACCTGCCGATGCCGTGGCTGTTCAGCCACCTTTCCGCGTACGCCGACCGCGCCGGCAACATGGTGCCCCGCCCGGGCCGGGACGTCGTGCACATCGCCGGGGTGCCGGTCGGCGTAGCCACCTGCTGGGAGGTGATCTTCGACCGCGTCCCGCGCAAAGCGGTTCTCAACGGCGCCCAGTTGCTGGCCGTGCCGAGCAACAACGCCACGTTCAACAAGACGATGAGCGAGCAGCAGCTGGGGTTCGCCAAGGTGCGGGCCGTCGAGCACGATCGATACGTGGTGGTCGCCGGCACCACCGGGATCAGCGCGGTGATCGCGCCGGACGGGGTCGAGCTGGTGCGCACGGACTTCTTCCAGCCGGATTACCTGGACATCCAGGTGCGCCTGAAGACCAGGCTGACGCCGGCCACGCGCTGGGGCCCGATGCTGCAATGGCTCCTGGTCGCGGCGGCCGGAGCGGCCATCCTGGCCGGGATACGGCACAATGGATGGTTCCCGCGTCCGATTCGTCGGAGGTCCGAACCCCCGGACGAATCCGAAAACGCCGGTAGGCCCACGGGCGACACCGCGCCCGATGACGAGGCTGACCCGGACAGTCCGCCCGGCGAGGGCGGGGACGAGGCTCCGCCGCAGCACGGCGGTGACTACACTCCGCCCCACGAGGGCGGCCGACCACCGTCGCGTGATTTCGGGCGACACAGAGGAGCTACATGACCACCGGCCAGCCGGCGCCCCGGGACTCGGGAAATCGTCCCAGCGAGCGCGTCCTGGTGATCATCCCCACCTACAACGAGCGGGAGAACCTGCCGGTGATCCACCGGCGGCTGAGAGAGGCGTGCCCCCACGTGCACCTGTTGATCGTCGACGACAGCAGCCCCGACGGCACGGGCGAGCTGGCCGAGGAACTCGCGGCCGCCGACGCGGGTCGCACCCACGTGATGCACCGCACCGCGAAGGACGGCCTGGGCGCGGCGTATCTGGCGGGCTTCGCCTGGGGCCTGAGCCGCGACTACTCGGTGTTGGTGGAAATGGATGCCGACGGCAGTCACGCGCCCGAGCAGCTGCACCGTCTCCTGGACGCGGTGGACACCGGGGCCGACCTGGCCATCGGCTCCCGCTACGTCGAGGGCGGATCGGTGCGCAATTGGCCGTGGCGACGCTGGGCCCTCTCCTGGACCGCCAACACCTACGCGCGGCTCGCGCTGGGCATCGGCGTCCACGACATCACCGCCGGCTACCGCGCCTACCGCCGCGAAGTCCTCGAGGCCATCGGTCTCGAAGCGGTGGATTCCAAGGGGTACTGCTTTCAGATCGACCTGACCTGGCGCACGGTGTGCAACGGTTTCGTCATCGCCGAGGTGCCCATCACCTTCACCGAGCGGGAACTCGGCGTCTCCAAGATGAGCGGATCGAACATCCGCGAGGCGCTGGTCAAGGTCACCAGGTGGGGCATCGAGGGCCGCAAGGCCCGCGTCGGCAGCCAGCGCGCCGACCATCGCACCTAACCGGCCGGGGTCAGCCGCGGCGGCGTGACCGGATGATTTCGAGCCGCTCCTTGAGCAGCTCTTCGAGTTCTTCGACGCTGCGGCGCTCGAGCAGCATGTCCCAGTGTGTGCGCGGCGGCTTCACCTTCTTCGGCTCGGGCAGGTCGCCCTCGATGAGGGTGCCTTCCATGCCGTTGCGGCACAGCCAGGTGCCGGGGATCTCGGCGTCGTCGGCGAACGGAACCTCGAACTCCTCGCCGTTTTCGGTGCGGTACCGCGCAATCTGGCGCGGTGCGAGGTCGTGGTTGCGGTCGGTCTCGTAGCTCACGGCTCCGAGGCGACTGCCCCTAAGAACGCGATCAGCCATGTTGCTACTCCTCTGGGTCTTCTGGACGTCTGTGTTCTGGACGGTCGGGCTGTAGTGCGATTCTGTCCGTTTGGCGAACGTCGCGGCGGCCTGCGTAGTTCCCGGCCGTGGGCAGCCGGCGTACGCGACGCGACCTTCAATGATACCGGGACCGCCCGGGAATCCCGACTAAAGTCGGCAGGCGTGAGCCGTCGCCCTCATCCGCAGCCGTGCCGTTGGTGCGGTCGAGACGTGTCCGACGCCGGGATGGGGCGTCGCCGCCAGTACTGCCGGCAGTCCTGCCGGCAGCGCGCCTACGAACAACGCGCCTCGTTGACCCGAGGCGGCGGGTCCGCGTTGGCGTTACCGCCCGACGCGGTGGTCCTGTCGGCCGACGACGCGGTCGACCTGTCCGACCGCGTCTACCAGGTGCGGTGCGCGGCCGAGGATGTCGCCACCGCCCTCGAAGAAGGGGCCCAGGCAACCGAACTTCGCGAATTGTGCGACGTGCTGATCCGCGCCGCCCGGGCGGCCGACGGCTGGCGCCGCGCGGGCGTCTGACCGGGCCTGACCACGATCGATGCACAGCCGGGTACAGTCTCGCCATGGAAGGCGCGTCCGTGGCATCCCGGTGTATCCGGGTCTCGAGGGGCCCCGATGCCCGCGGCCGCAACGGCGCGTTCCGCATCCCCGTCGACAAGGCGTGCCTCACGCCGAAGCCGGTCCTCCTGTAGCAGTCGGGAGCATCGGACGTTTTGAAATACCGTCAGAGTTGGCCATACTCACCAGCGACATTCTTGGGCCGGGAAGCCGCACGACATCGCATCGTGCAGCAACTTCCGTGACTCGGCGAGAGTCGCATCGGGGCAGCTGACGGCCAAGTTAGGCGAGAGGTAGTGGTGGTGGATCAACTCCAGCATGCGACCGAGGCGCTGCGCAAAGCGCTGGTTCAGGTCGAACGCCTGAAACGCACCAACCGCGCGCTGCTGGAGCGGTCGAGCGAACCCATAGCGATCGTCGGCATGTCCTGCCGCTTCCCCGGCGGCGTGGAGACGCCCGAGGACCTGTGGCAGATGGTGGCCGACGGCCGCGACGTGATCACCGACTTTCCCACCGATCGCGGCTGGGACCTGGCGAGCCTGTACGACCCGGACCCCGACGCGCGCCACAAGACGTACGCAAAGAGCGGCGGCTTCGTCGACGGCGTCGCCGACTTCGATCCGGCGTTCTTCGGCATCGCCCCGAGCGAGGCGCTCGCGATGGACCCTCAGCACCGGATGCTGCTGGAACTGTCCTGGGAGGCGCTGGAGCGGGGTGGGATCGACCCCAGCGGGCTGCGGGGCAGCGCGACCGGTGTCTTCGCCGGCCTGATCGTCCAGGGCTACGGCATGCTCGCCGAGGAGATCGAGGGCTACCGCCTGACGGGCATGACCTCCAGCGTCGCCTCCGGCCGGGTGTCGTACGTGCTCGGGCTCGAGGGCCCCGCGGTGTCGGTGGACACCGCGTGTTCGTCGTCGTTGGTGGCATTGCACATGGCGGTGCAGTCGCTGCGGTCGGGGGAGTGCGACCTGGCGCTGGCGGGCGGCGCGACCGTGAACGCCACCCCGACCGTTTTCGTCGAGTTCAGCCGCCACCGGGGCCTGGCTCCCGACGGCCGGTCCAAGGCGTACGCCGGGGCGGCCGACGGCGTCGGCTGGTCGGAGGGCGGTGCGATGCTGGTCGTCGAGCGGCTCTCGGACGCCCGGCGGTTGGGCCATCCGGTGCTGGCGCTGGTGCGCGGGTCGGCGGTCAACCAGGACGGCGCGTCCAACGGGCTGACCGCGCCCAATGGTCCCTCGCAGCAGCGGGTGGTGCGTGCCGCGCTGGCCAACGCCGGCCTGTCGGCCGCCGACGTGGACGTCGTGGAAGGCCACGGAACGGGCACCACGTTGGGCGACCCCATCGAGGCGCAGGCGTTGCTGGCGACCTACGGCCAAGAGAGGGCAGAGCCCGGGAAACAGCCGCTGTGGCTGGGGTCGATCAAGTCGAACATGGGTCATACCCAGGCCGCCGCGGGCGTGGCCGGTGTGATCAAGATGGTCCAGGCCATGCGCCACGAAATGTTGCCGGCGACACTGCATGTCGACGTGCCCAGCCCGCATGTCGATTGGTCGGCAGGATCGGTGTCGCTGCTGACCGAGTCGCAGCCCTGGCCGGCGAGCCGGGTGCAAAGAGCGGGCATCTCGTCGTTCGGGATCAGCGGCACCAACGCCCACGTCATCGTTGAGGCGGCCCCGGCGCCCGAGCCCTCCGAGGGCGGATCGAAGCCCGCGACGGTGCCGTGGGTGGTGTCGGCGAAGTCGTTGCCCGCCTTGCGGTCCCAGGCCGCCCGGCTGGCCGGGCATGTGCGCGGTCACGCCGAGCTCGATGTCGCCGACGTAGCCTGGACGCTGGCCGGCCGCGCGACGTTCGAGCACCGGGCCGTCGTCGTCGGCGGTGACCGGGATCGGTTGCTGGCCGGGCTGGACGAGTTGGCCGCTGACGACCCGGCCGGCACCGTCCTTCAGGGCAGCGCGGCGCCCGCGGGCAAGAACGTCTTCGTGTTCCCCGGCCAAGGCTCCCAGTGGCTGGGCATGGGCATCGAATTGCTGGACACCGCACCGGTATTCGCGCAGCAGATCGACGCGTGTGCGGAGGCGTTCGCGGAATTCGTCGACTGGTCGCTGATCGACGTCCTGCGCGGCGCCCCGGGCGCTCCGGGCCTGGATCGTGTGGACGTGGTGCAGCCGGTGCTGTTCGCGGTGATGGTGTCGCTGGCCGAGTTGTGGAAATCGGTCGGGGTCGGCCCGGACGCGGTGATCGGCCATTCGCAGGGGGAGATCGCCGCCGCGTACGTCGCGGGCGCGCTGTCCTTGCGCGACGCCGTGCGGGTGGTCACGCTGCGCAGCAAGTTGCTGCGGGCGCTGGCCCACTCCGGGGGCATGCTGTCGATCGCGTGCAGCACCGAGCGCGCGCGGGAACTGTTGGCCCCCTATGGAAATCGAGTGAGCATCGCGGCGGTCAACGGCCGTTCCGCGGTGGTGGTGTCGGGCGAAGTCGCCGCGCTGGAGGAACTCGTGGGGTTCTGCGCCGACCTGGAGCTGCGCACCCGCCGCATCGACGTGGACTACGCGTCGCACTCGGTCGAGGTCGAGGCCATCCGTGACGAGCTGGCCGGGGCCCTGGCCGGTATCGAGCCGCGTTCCTCGCGCGTCGCGTTCTTCTCGACGGTGACCGGAAGCCGTTTGGACACAGTAGGTTTGGATGCCGCGTACTGGTACCGCAACATCCGCCAGACCGTGCAGTTCGACCAGGCGGTACGCGCCGCATGCGAGCACGGGTACCGCACGTTCATCGAATCCAGCCCGCATCCCGCGCTGATCGCCGGCATCGAAGACACCTGCAGCGACTGCCTGGGGAGCTCCGCCGGCGACCCCGCGCCCATCGTGGTTCCCACCCTCGGCCGCAATGACGGCGGCCTCGAGCGGTTCCTGACCTCGGCCGCCGCCGCGTACGTGGCGGGCGTGAACGTGAATTGGCGTGGGGCGCTGGCGGGGGCGGGCTTCGTGGAGTTGCCCACGTACGCCTTCGACCGGCGCAGGTTCTGGCTCTCCGGTGAGGGCGTCGGGGCCGACGCCACCGGCCTCGGACTGGGCACCAGCGAGCACGCGTTGCTCAGCGCGGTGGTGGAGCTGCCCGCGTCGGACGGAGTGCTGCTGACCGGTCGGTTGTCGCCGAGCCTGCAGGGGTGGCTGGCCGACCACGCGGTCGCCGGCGCCGCGGTGTTCCCGGGCGCCGGGTTCGTGGAGTTGGCGATCCGGGCGGGCGACCAGGTCGGCTGCCCGGTGGTCGACGAACTGACGCTGCAGGCGCCCCTGATGCTGCCCGCATCGAGTTCGGTTGCCGTGCAAGTGGTCGTCGGTCCCGCCGAAGAATCGGGGCGGCGCGCGGTGTCGGTGTTTTCCCGCGTTGAGGCCGGTTCGGGGTGGGTCTGCCACGCGGAGGGCGTCCTGAGCTCGCGGTCGCTCGAGCCCGGCGCCGACCTGTCGGCGTGGCCGCCCGCGGGTGCGGTCGCCGTGGAAATGGCCGACGGCTACGACCGGCTGGCGGCGCAGGGGTACGGCTACGGCCCGGCGTTCAGGGGATTGACCGCGGCATGGGTCCGCGACGACGAGGTTTTCGCCGAGGTGCGGCTGCCGGACGCGGCGGGCGGCGCCGGCGGGTTCGGGGTGCACCCGGCGCTGCTCGACGCGGCGATGCACGCCGTCATCATTGCCCGCCAGGCGGCGGGACAGCCCGTCGACGTGATGCTGCCATTCTCGTGGCAGGACGTGTCGTTGCACGCCGCGGGGGCAACCGCCGTGCGGGCACGGATCGCGCCGAACCATCGCGGCGCACATGCCGACGGGGGGGCCGCAGCGATCTCGATCGAGCTCGCCGATGGGCTGGGCCTGCCGGTGTTGTCGGTGGGCGCGATGGTGGCCCGCCCGGTCAGCGAGCGGCAGCTGCGCGCCGCGGTGTCGAGCGCCGGCCCCGAGCGACTGTTCGAGCTGACCTGGTCGCCGGTCACTCCGTCGGCCGCCCCCGGTCCCGTCCCGTCGTACGAAATCTTGGAATCCGTTGCAAGCGAGCAGGATCCCGTCACCGCGACTTACCAGCGCACCCACCAGGCGCTGACCGCCGTGCAATCGTGGTTGACCGACCACGACTCCGGTGTGCTGATCGTGGCGACCCGCGGGGCCGTCGGATTGGCGGGGGAGGACGTCCGCGACCTGCCCGGCGCGGCGGTATGGGGTCTGGTGCGCTCGGCGCAGACGGAGCATCCCGGCCGCATCGTCCTGGTGGATTCCGATGTGCCCCTGGACGATCAGGCGGCCGCATCGGTGCTCGCGGCCGGTGAGCCGCAGGTCTTGCTGCGCAACGGTCAGGTCCACACCGCGCGGGTGCGGCCAAGCCGCGCCGTCGACGACCTGTTGACGCCTCCCGGCGACGGCCCCTGGCGATTGGGCATCGGCACCGCCGGTACCTTCGAAAACCTGCGGTTGGAGCCGGTTCCCAACGCCGGTGCGGCCTTGGAGCCCGGCCAGGTTCGGGTGGCGCTGCGCGCGATAGCCGCCAACTTCCGCGACATCATGATCACGCTCGGCATGTTCACCCACGACGCGTTGCTCGGCGGTGAAGGCGCCGGCGTGGTGACCGAAATCGGTCCGGGCGTCACCGAATTCGCCGTCGGCGACTCGGTTTACGGGTTCTTCCCCGACGGGAGCGGCACGCTGGTCGCCGGCGACGTCCGCCTGCTGCAGCCGATGCCGGCGGACTGGTCGTACGCCGAAGCCGCCGCCATCTCCGCCGTATTCACCACCGCGTACATGGCCTTCGTGCACCTGGCCGACGTGCAGCCCGGTCAGCGCGTGCTGGTGCACGCGGCCGCCGGCGGTGTCGGCATGGCCGCGGTCCAGTTGGGTCGGCACCTGGGGCTCGAGATCTTCGGGACGGCCAGCCGCGGCAAGTGGGACACGTTGCGCGCCATGGGCTTCGACGACGACCACATCTCGGACTCCCGCAGCCTCGAGTTCGAGGACAAGTTCCGCGCCGTCACCGGCGGGGCTGGGATGGATGTGGTGCTGGACTCGCTGGCCGGCGACTTCGTGGACGCCTCGCTGCGGCTGGTGACGCCCGGCGGCGTGTTCCTGGAGATGGGCAAGACCGACATCCGCGACCCGGGTGTGATCGCCGAGGAATACCCGGGCGTGCGCTACCGCGCCTTCGACCTCTTCGAACCCGGCCGCCCCCGGATGCACCAGTGGATGATCGAGCTGGCCGGGCTGTTCGACGCCGGCGTGCTGCGACCATTGCCGGTGACCACCTTCGACATCCGCCGCGCCCGCGCTGCGCTGCGCTACCTGAGCCAGGCCCGCCACGTCGGCAAGGTCGTCATGACCATGCCCGACGCCTGGGCGGCCGGCACCGTGTTGATCACCGGTGGCACCGGAATGGCGGGTGCGACGCTGGCGCGCCACCTGGTCACCGAACACGGTGCGCAGAACTTGGTGTTGCTGAGCCGCAGCGGGCCCGATGCGCCCGGATCAGCCGAGCTGATCGCCGAATTGGAGGAAGGCGGGGCACGGGTTCGCGCGGTCGCGTGCGACGCGGCCGACCCGGACGCGCTGGCCTCGGTGATAGCCGGCATTCCGGCCGGGCACCCGCTGACCGGGGTGATCCACGCCGCCGGTGTGCTCGACGACGCGGTAATCACGTCGTTGACCCCGGAGCGGGTGGATGCGGTGTTGCGCGCCAAGGTCGATGCGGCCTGGAACCTGCACGAGCTCACCCGCGGCCTCGACCTGTCGGTCTTCGTGATGTTCTCGTCGATGGCCGGGCTGGTGGGGTCGTCGGGCCAGGCCAATTACGCGGCGGCCAACAGCTTCCTGGACGGGCTGGCCGCGCATCGGCGGGCCCACGGGCTGCCGGCCGTCTCGCTGGCCTGGGGTTTGTGGGATCAGGCCAGCGCCATGACCGGCGGCCTGGACGCCGCCGACCTGGCCCGGCTCGGCCGCGACGGCATCTTGGCCCTGTCGTCGGGCGAGGCGATGGAATTGTTCGACACCGCACTGGTTGTCGACGAGCCGTTCATGGCGCCCGCTCGCATCGACCTGAACGCGCTGCGCGCCCACGCCGCCGCGGTGCCACCCATGTTCGCCGACCTGGTCAACGCCCCCGCGCGACGCCGGGTCGACGACTCGCTCGCGGCCGCAAAGTCGAAATCGGCTCTGGCGCACCGGTTGCACGGGCTGCCCGAAGCCGAACAGCACGCCGTGCTGCTGGACCTGGTGCGCTCGCACATCGCCACCGTTCTGGGTAACACCACGCCGGAGGCGGTCGACCCGGACAAGGCGTTCCAGGACCTGGGCTTCGATTCGCTGACCGCCGTGGAGATGCGTAACCGGCTGAAAACCGCGACCGGGCTGCCGCTTTCGCCCACCCTGATCTTCGATTACCCGACGCCCAACGGCCTGGCGGGCTACATCCGCAGCGAACTCGCCGGGGTGCCGCGGGAAGTCGGGCCCGCCCCGGTCGTCCGCGCCGCCGGCGACGACCCGATTGTGATCGTCGGCATGTCGTGCCGCTATCCGGGCGGGGTGAATTCCCCCGAGGACCTGTGGCAGATGCTCGTCGAGCGCCGAGACGTGCTCTCGGAGTTCCCCACCGACCGCGGCTGGGATCTGGCCGGCATCTACAACCCGGATCCCGACGTCCCGGGCACCTGCTACACCCGCATCGGTGGCTTCGTGGACGGTGTCGCGGACTTCGACCCCGCCTTCTTCGGCATCGCGCCGAGCGAGGCGCTGTCCATGGACCCGCAGCAGCGGATGTTCCTCGAGCTGTCATGGGAAGCCTTGGAACGGGCCGGGATCGAGCCCGGCGCCCTGCGCGGCAGCGCGACCGGGGTCTTCGCCGGTGTGTACACCCAGGGCTACGGGATGGGCGCTGCCCCGGCCGCGGAGGGCTTCCGCCTGACCGGCCAGTCGTCCAGCGTGGCGTCGGGGCGGGTGTCCTACGCGCTCGGCCTGGAGGGCCCGGCGGTGTCGGTGGACACGGCCTGCTCGTCGTCGCTGGTGGCCCTGCACATGGCCGCGCAGTCGCTGCGCTCGGGCGAGTGCGACCTGGCGCTGGCCGGCGGTGTCACCGTCAACGCCACGCCCGACATCTTCGTCGAGTTCAGCCGCATGCGCGGGCTTTCCGCGGACGGCCGGTGCAAGGCCTACGCGGGCGGCGCCGACGGCACCGGGTTCTCCGAAGGTGGCGGCATGCTCGTGGTGGAACGCCTCTCGGATGCGCAACGGCTGGGCCACCCCGTCCTGGCGGTGGTGCGGGGTTCGGCGATCAACCAGGACGGCGCCTCCAACGGGCTGACCGCGCCCAACGGTCCGTCGCAGCAGCGGGTGGTGCGCGCGGCGCTGGCGAACGCCGGATTGTCGGCGGCCGACGTTGACGCGGTCGAAGGCCACGGCACGGGAACGACATTGGGCGATCCCATCGAGGCCCAGGCGTTGTTGGCCACCTACGGGCAGGACCGCGCCGAGCCGCTGTTGCTCGGATCGATCAAGTCGAACATGGGGCACACGCAGGCCGCCGCCGGTGTGGCCGGCGTGATCAAGATGGTTTTGGCGATGCGGCATGCGATGTTGCCGGCGACCCTGCACGTCGACGAGCCCAGCCCGCACGTCGACTGGTCGATGGGTTCGGTCGCGCTGCTGACCGAGCCGCGGCCCTGGCAGCCCAACGGTCCGCGCCGCGCCGGCGTGTCGTCGTTCGGCATCAGCGGCACCAACGCGCACGTGATCATCGAGGCCGCGCCCGCCGAGCCCGCGCCGGTGCCGGAACGCAGGAACTTACCGATCATGCCGTGGGTGGTGTCGGCAAAGTCGTTGTCGGCGTTGGGCTCCCAAGCCGAGCGCCTCGCCGGGCATCTGCGCCGGCATGACGAGCTCGATGACACCGACGTGGCATGGTCGCTGGCGGGCCGATCCAACTTCGAGCACCGGGCCGTCGTGGTCGGTGGGGATCGCGAGCGGTTGCTCGCCGGCCTCGACGAGTTGGCTTCCGGCCAGGTCGGATCGGTCGTCCAGGGCACTGCCGCGTCCGGCGGCAAGACCGCCTTCGTCTTTCCCGGCCAGGGCGCTCAGGTCCTCGGCATGGGGATGGGCCTGCACGCCGCCTACCCGGTGTTCGCCGAGGCGTTCAACACCGTGGTCGCCGAGTTGGACCGGCACCTGCTGCGGCCCTTGCGGGAAGTCGTGTGGGGGCACGACGAAAACCTCCTGAACACCACCGAATTCGCCCAGCCGGCGTTGTTCGCGGTGGAAGTCGCCTTGTTCCGGTTGCTCGAGTCCTGGGGCATTCACCCCGACTTCGTGCTCGGTCACTCGATCGGTGAGCTGTCGGCCGCGCACGTCGCCGGGGTGTTGTCGCTGGAAAACGCGGCGGTGCTGGTGGCCGCCCGGGGCCGGTTCATGCAGGGCCTGCCCGAGGGCGGGGCAATGTTCGCGGTGCAGGCCACCGAAGAGGAGGTGCGGCCGCTGCTGGCGCGCTCCGAAGAGGCCAGCGTCGGCATCGCCGCCGTCAACGGACCTGCGTCGGTGGTCATCTCGGGCGCCGAGGACCAGGTGTCCGCGATCGCGGCCCAGCTGCGCGACGACGGCCGCCGCGTTCACCGGTTGGCGGTGTCGCACGCCTTCCACTCGCCGCTGATGGATCCGATGATCGACGAATTCGGCACGGTGGCAGCCGGACTCGCCCTCGGCAAACCGGCGATTCCGATCGTGTCGAACCTGACCGGGCAGCCGGCGGGCGACGACTTCGCGTCGCCGGGCTACTGGAAGCGGCACATCCGCGAAGCCGTGCGGTTCGCCGACAGCGTGCGCTTCGCGCACTCGGCCGGCGCGACCCGCTTCCTCGAGGTCGGCCCCGGCGGCGGGCTGACGGCATCGATCGAAGAGTCGCTCGCCGACGCCCCGATCGTCACCATGTCGGCGCTGCGCAAGGACCGCCCGGAACCGGTGACCCTGGTCAACGCGGTCGCGCAGGGATTCGTCGCCGGAATGGACGTCGACTGGCGCCGCGCCATCGGGCAAGCCAATTTCGTGGAGCTGCCCACCTACGCGTTCGAGCGGCGGAGGTTCTGGCTCGCCGGCGACGGCGCCACGGTCGACGCCGCGGGCCTGGGTTTGGTGCCCGGCGAGCACGCGCTGCTCGGTGCCGTGGTGGAACTGCCGTCGTCCGGCGGGGTGGTGCTGACCGGCCGGTTGTCACCCGGCACCCAGGGCTGGTTGGCCGACCATGCCGTCGGCGGCGTCGTGCTGTTCCCCGGCGCGGGATTCGTCGAACTGGCGATCCGCGCGGGCGACGAAGTGGGCTGCGGCGTGGTCGAGGAACTGAATCTGGCGGCGCCGCTGGTGCTGCCGGCCTCCGGGTCGGTCGCCGTGCAGGTCGTCGTGGGCGGCGCGGACGACGCCGGGACCCGCGCCGTGTCCGTCTTTTCGCGTGCCGACGCCGGTTCGGGTTGGTCGTTGCATGCCGAGGGGGTGCTGCGCGCGGGCTCGGTGCAGCCGAGCGCGGACCTGTCGGCGTGGCCGCCGATCGGTGCCGTCCCGGTCGACGTCGGCGACGGCTACGACCGCCTGGCCGACCGCGGCTACGGTTACGGGCCGGCGTTCCGCGGCCTGACCTCGATGTGGCGGCGCGGAGACGAGGTGTTCGCGGAAGTCGCCCTGCCCGCGGACAGCGGCGTCTCGGCGGCGGGGTTCGGTGTCCACCCGGTGATGCTCGACGCGGCACTGCACGCGGTGATCCTGACGTCCGACGGGGACGAGCTCCCCGAAGGTTCCATGCTGGTGCCGTTCTCCTGGCAGCAGATCTCGCTGCACGCGGCCGGCGCGACGGCGGTGCGCGCCCGGATCGTGCCGGTGAGCGATTCGGCGGTGTCGATCGAACTGGCGGACGGATTGGGCCTGCCGGTGCTGTCGGTGGGGTCGATGGTGGCCCGCCCCGTGACCGACCAGCAGCTGCTGGCGGCTGTGTCGAATTCCGGGCCGGACCGGCTCTTCGAAGTCATCTGGTCGGCCCAGCGATCGACGTCGGTGCCGCCGGTCACCGTTTCACGCTGGGGTGCAACGGCATTCGACGACACCGAGGCGCACCCCGCGGCGGTGGTGTTCGAGTCCGCGCCGGTGACCGAGGACGTCGTGGCCGAGGTGTATGCGGCGACGCGCGCGGTGCTACCGGTGCTGCAGTCCTGGCTCGCCCGTGACTCCGGCACGCTGGTCGTGGCCACCCGCGGCGCGATGGCGTTGCCGGGGGAGGACGTCACCGACCTTGCGGGTGCGGCGGTGTGGGGCCTGGTGCGTTCGGCGCAGACCGAGCACCCCGGGCGCATCGTGCTCGTCGACACCGACGGCCGGCTGGACGACGAGTCCGTGGCCGCCGCCTTGGCCGTCGGCGAGCCGCAGGTCGTGGTGCGCGGTTCGACGGTGTACACCGCGCGCGTGCATGGCAGTCGCGCCGTCGCCGGCCTGCTGGTGCCGCCGAGCGACGGGCCGTGGCGACTGGGCATGAGCAGTTCCGGCACGTTCGAGAACCTGCGAATGGAGCGCATCCCGGACGCCGACGCCCCGTTGGGGCCCGGGCAGGTGCGGGTGGCGGTGTCGGCGCTGGCCGCCAACTTCCGCGACGTGATGATCGCGCTCGGGCTGTACCCGGACCCCGACGCCGTCATGGGTATCGAGGCCTCCGGTGTGGTCGTGGAAACTGGCCCCAAAACCAGTACGGGCAGTGGGCGTTTCGCGGTCGGCGACCGCGTCATGGGCCTGTTCCCCGACGGCACCGGCACGATAGCCAGGACCGATGAGCGCCTGCTCGTCAAGATGCCCGCCGGCTGGTCGCCCACCGCGGCGGCCACCACCACGGTGGTCTTCGCCACGGCTTTCTACGCGCTGGTGGACCTGGCCGCCGCCAAGCGGGGCCAGCGGGTGCTGGTGCACGCCGCCGCGGGCGGCGTCGGAATGGCCGCGGTGCAGCTGGCCCGGCACCTCGGTCTGGAGGTGTTCGCCACCGCCAGCCGCGGCAAGTGGGACACGTTGCGGGCCATGGGCTTTGACGAGGACCACATCTCGGACTCGCGCAGCCTGGACTTCGAGGACAAGTTCCGGGCGGTGACCGGTGGGCGCGGCATGGACCTGGTGCTGGACTCGCTGTCCGGCGACTTCGTGGACGCCTCCCTGCGACTCGTCGCACCCGGCGGCGCGTTCCTGGAGATGGGCAAGACCGACATGCGTGAGCCCGACGCCGTGGCCAGGGAGCACCCCGGTGTGCGCTACCGCGCCTTCGACCTGTTCGAGGCCGGGCCGGACCGCATTGCACAGATACTCGACGAGCTGGCAGCCATGTTCGCCGACGACGTGCTACGGCCCCTGCCGGTGACCAGGTTTGACGTACGTCGCGCGCCCGCGGCGTTGCGGTATCTGAGCCAGGCCCGCCACGTCGGCAAGGTCGTCATGACCATGCCCGACGCCTGGGCGGCGGGCACCGTGTTGATCACCGGAGCCACCGGCATGGCCGGTTCGGCGTTGGCCCGCCACGTGGTGACCCGCCACGACGCGCGGAACCTGGTGTTGGTGAGCCGGCGCGGCCTGGACGCGCCGGGGGCCGCCGAGTTGGTGACGGAGCTCAACGCCGCGGGCGCCCAGGTGCAGGTGGTGGCCTGCGACGCCGCCGACCGCGAGGCGCTGGCCAAGGTGATCGCCGACATCCCGGTGCACCGGCCGCTGTCGGGGGTGATCCATGCGGCCGGCGTGCTCGACGACGCGGTGATCTCGTCGCTGACTCCGGAGCGGGTGGCGTCGGTGTTGCGGGCCAAGGTCGATGCGGCGTGGAACCTGCACGAGCTGACCCGCGACCTGGATGTGTCCGCGTTCGTGATGTTTTCGTCGATGGCGGGGTTGGCGGGAGCATCCGGCCAGGCCAACTACGCGGCCGCCAACTCCTTCCTGGACGGTCTGGCCGTGCACCGGCGTATGCATGGCCTGCCGGCGATGTCGCTGGCCTGGGGTCTGTGGGATCAGGCCAGCGCGATGACCGGTGCGCTCGGCTCCGCCGACCGCGCCCGGTTCGGCCGCGACGGAATCGTCGCGATGTCCTCCGACGAGGCGCTGGAACTGATGGACACCGCGCTCGTCGTCGACGAGCCGTTCCTGTTGCCCGCCCACATCGACCTTGCCGCCCTGCGGGTCAAGTTCGACGGCGGGACGTTGCCGCCGATGTTCGTCGACCTGATCAACGCGCCCACCCGGCGTCAGGTAGACGATTCGCTGGCCGCGGCGAAGTCGAAGTCGGCTCTGCTGCAGCGCCTCGAGGGGCTGCCGGAGGACGAGCAACAGGCCGTCCTGCTGGACCTGGTGCGCGCCAACATCGCCACCGTGCTCGGCAACTCCAGCCCCGAGTCCATCGATCCCGACCGGGCGTTCCAGGAATTGGGCTTCGACTCGCTGACCGCGGTCGAGATGCGCAACCGGCTGAAATCCGCCACCGGGCTGGCGCTGTCGCCCACGCTGATCTTCGACTACCCGAACTCCGCGGCGCTGGCCGGTTACATGCACCGCGAGCTCGTCGGGGCGGCCGAGCAACAGAGCCCGGCCGCCGCGCCCGGGGAAGCGGAGATCCAGCGCGCCGTGGGCTCGATTCCGGTCAAACGGCTGCGGCAGGCCGGGGTGCTGGAACTGTTGCTGGCGTTGGCGAACGAGGCCGACGGCAGTCGCACGGACGGACCATCGCCGGCCGCCGCGTTGACCGCGGAAAAGGACATCGCGGACATGGACCTCGAGGACCTGGTCAACGCGGCGCTGATGGACGACGACGAATAGCCATGACCTTGCGCGAGGGCACTCAGTGAGAATCGCCGTCACCGGGGCCGGTGGTGTGCTCGGCCGCGGGCTCACCGCCCGCCTGCTCAGCCAGGGCCACGACGTCATCGGGATCTCCCGTCACCGTCCCGAAAGCTGGCCGAGCGCGGCCGAATTCGTCGCAGCCGACATCCGCGACACCGACGTCGTCACCCGCGCCCTCGGTGGCGCGGACGTCGTCGCGCACCTGGCGTGGGCGAACAGCCCCGGACCCGGTGCCCGGGCCAGCGGGCAGGTGAACATCGACGGCACCCGCAACGTGCTGGCGGCGATGGCCGAGACTGGAGCCAGCAGGATCGTCTTCGCGTCGTCGGCGCAGGTGTACGGGGGCACAGAAGCGCCGAGAACCGAGCACGACGCGAGAATGCCGGTCAACGCCGAGGGCCGATACAAGGACCGGGTCGAGCAGATGCTGGAGGAATCGGACCTGGAATGGGTCGCGATCCGCTCCGCGCTGATCATCGGCCGAAGCGTCGACAACTGGGTGCGGCGGCTACTGGCGCTGCCGGTCTTTCCCGACGGGTCGGCCGACCGCCTCATGCAGGTCGTCCACCTCGACGACGCGCTTCGGCTCTTCAACCGGGCGATCGTGGACACCGAAATCGGCAGCGGCCCCGTCAATCTCGCCGCCCCGGGCGAGCTGACCTTCCGTCGGATCGCCGCGACGCTGGGACGCCCCGTCGTGCCGTTGGGCTTCGAGCTGCCCGAGCTGCAACTGGTGCACGGCGGCGCGTTCATGGATACCGCGCGGTTGCGGGAGCAGTGGGGATTCCGCCCGGCGTGGAACTCCAGCGAATGTGTCGAAGATTTCGCGCTCGCGGTGCGCGGCCGGGTCACCGTGGGCAAGCGGGTGGTGTCGCTGCCGTGGCGGATGGCCACCATCGGTGACCTTCCGACCGTCGATGCGCCGACCGAGGACGGGGTGAAGCCCGATTGGGCCGGCCCTCCCGGCGACAACGGGGAATTCGATACCCCGATCGATCCGCGCTTTCCGACGTTCCTGGCCACCAATCTGTCGGAGGCGCTGCCCGGCCCGTTCTCGCCGGCGTCGGCCTCGGCGACCGTGCGCGGGTTGCGCGCCGGTGGCGTGGCCATCGCCGAGCGGCTCCGCCCCGGGGGCATCGTTCAGCGCGAAATCGCCACCCGGACCGTCGCCGTCTTCGCCCACCGCCTCTACGGGGCCATCACGTCGGCGCATTACATGGCCGAAACCGTACCGTTTGCCAAACCGGCGACGATCGTCAGCAACAGCGGATTTTTCGGCCCCAGTATGGCGTCGTTGCCGATCTTCGGATCTGAGCGTCCACGCTCCGAAACCAGCCGGATCCGCAAGCAATTGCGGACAATCCGCAACATCGGGGTCTTCGGTGTCAACCTCGTCGGTCTGTCCGCGGGCTCGTCCAAGGACACCCACGAGTTCCTCGCCGACGTCGATCGCCTCGAGCGCCTCACCGACGACGTCACCGGGCTGGACGACCGTCGGCTGCTGAGCCTGATCTCGTTGGCGCGCGACGAGGTGGTGCACGGCTGGGTGCTGGCGTCGGCGTCGTTCATGCTGTGCGCGGCGTTCAACGTCCTGCTGCGCGGTTTGTGTGGACGTGACACCGCCGCGCCGGCGGGACCGGAATTGGTCAGTGCGCGATCGGTCGAGGCAATGCAGCGGTTGGTGGTGGCCGCGCAGCGCGATCCGAAAGTGACTGCGCTGCTGGCCGAACCGGGGGAGCGGCTGGGCAAGCTGGCTGTCGAGGCGCCGGAGTTTCACGCCGCCGTGCTGGCCGAGCTGGCGCTGATCGGGCATCGCGGCCCCGCCGAACTCGAGATGCGGTCGGTCAGCTACGCCGACGATCCCGAGTTGCTCGTCCGGATGGTGACCAGAGCGATGAGCGCCCCTGCGGCGCCTCAGCCGCAGCGCCCCCGTATCCCATTGCACGCCAAGCCCGTTGCCCAGTTTGCGGCGCGCCAGCTGCGCGACCGGGAAGCCCGTCGCGACAAGGTGGTGCGGGCCAATTGGGTGCTGCGCACCCTGATGCGCGAGTACGGGCGGCGGTTGGTGGAGTCCGGAATCGTCGACACCGCCGACGATGTGTTCTACCTGCTCGTCGACGAGCTCGATGCGCTGCCCGCCGATGTCGGGGCGCTGGTGGCCCGGCGCCGCGCCGAGCAACGCCGGCTGGCCGCCGTGGTTCCGCCGACGGTGTTCAGCGGGAGCTGGCAACCGACCACGACGACGCCGGCGGCTCTCACCAGTGGGGAAACCCTGCGCGGTGTCGGCGTCTGCGGGGGGAAGGTGCGTGGCCGGGTGCGCATCGTCCGGCCCGAGACCATCGACGACCTGCAGCCCGGCGAGATCCTTGTCGCGGAGGTCACCGACGTCGGCTACACCGCCGCGTTCTGCTATGCCGCGGCCGTGGTGACCGAGTTGGGCGGCCCGATGTCGCACGCCGCGGTGGTGGCCCGGGAATTCGGGTTCCCGTGCGTGGTGGACGTGCAGGGAGCCACCCGAAGTCTGCCGCCGGGTGCGCTCGTCGAAGTCGACGGCACGACAGGCGAGATTCACGTACTGGAGGTGGCGCCGGCGGACGGCCAACCGCTTCCCGCGGACGGGCATACTCACTAAAAAATGCTGCGCGGCAACACATTCCATGTTAGGGGCCGGTCGAACACCGGCAAATCGGCCTCCGGCTGATCGGCACAGGGCCGGCCGCCCGTTGTCCACGGAACGACCCGTTCGGTCACGGGTGCGGCGCCGAATGCTGTTGGGCGGCTTGACGGGCGAGCCGGTCGTCGTGGATCCTGACCAGTTCGCGGAACCCGAGCCGGTGGTACTTCGGTATCGGCTGGATGCCCCACACGTCCTGCGCGGTGGCCTTGCCCTCAGCGCCTTCCGGAGGCCCGAAGGGCGGGTACGGGTACTTGCACTCCAGGGTGTCGTTGGAGTATCGAATCTTGAGCAATTCGCTGCAGATCTGCGTGAGGCTGAGCGTGGGGTAGCCGTAGTAGACGGCCATGAACGGCAACGTGAATGCGCCTTCGATCACCAGTGCCACCAGGCATACCAGGACGGCCCGTTTGATCCATTTGTGCATGCGCGCGTAGTAGGGCGTGGTCCCCGGCTCGAGATCCGCGGTCGCGGCTCGTTCTTCGGTGGGGGATGAGGCGGTCATGGCAGGCGCTCCTTAGGACCTAGTCGGTGAAGATTTCGCGGTTGACGGTGTGCAGGTAGGGGATGGCCAGGAACGGGGTGATGTAGAAGATGTCGTAGAGCCACCAGCCGACGACCGGGAAAACGACTCCGGCGTAACGCACGTCGGCGAACATGGTCATGTTGAAGACGTAGGCGGACCAGATCACCACGCCCATCCAGCAGGTGACGACCATCCACTGATGACCCCACCGCTTCATCTGTAAGAATCCGATCGCCGCGGCGACCCGCATGGAGAACACCGTGAGGATCAAGCCCGCCACGTAGGCCTTCTCGCCGGGTCCCGCGGCGCCGCCGACCCAGAGCTCGTTGTAATGCCAGAAATAACCGGCGTCGAACATGTTGCCCCAGCCGACCATCAGCACCCGGTTGATCAAGGTGTGGTTGGCGACCAGGTCCAGGGCCCAGCCGAGGCTGTTGAGCATTCCGTCGATCAGGACCAGATAGCCGATCAGCGTCACGATCATCGGCCGGACCGACAGGCCGGCGCGCAGCGCCTGGCGCTGCAGCCATACCCCGCGCATGAAGATGGGAAATCCGATCAGCCCCGGTGCCCACATGCCCATCAACGCGGCGCCGACGATCATCCACTTGTCGGCGCGGCGCTGCGCCTGGCGGGACGCGTCGTGGTGATCGTCCAGGCTGACCGAACTTGCTGGCTGCGCGACAACGGGTTTCACAAATCCCACCACCCGCGGGCGAACGACATGTACAGCTGGATTCCGAACATCACGAGCAGGTAGCCGTAGATGAACAGCTGAAAGACGATGAGCGCCCTCTTGCGCTTCCTCTCCTGCTGGTCCATGCCGTCAGTTCCTTTCCTAGGGGCGTGCACTCGGGGCGTCCGCGGTGGCCAGGCTGGCCACCGCCACTTCACGTAGGCCGTCGGTGACCGCGCCATCGAGGCTCAGCGGCGCGAGGATGCAAGCCTCCGCCGCGTCCAATTCACTTGCGCCGGAGGCGATCAGATGGGCGGCGGTGACCAGCACCCTGGTCGACGGCGGCTCGAAGTGGAAGGCTTCGTCGGCTGTGCGGATCGCGACCGCGCATCCGACCAACCGCTGCGCCGTGGCGACGGGGATTCCGGCCTCGGCGACGATCACCTCGGCCTCGCGTTCGGGCGGCAGATACCTCATCGCGAGTGTGACGAACCGCTGCCGGAAGGACGGTTTGAGCTCCTTGAGCGAGCTGCGATATGCCGGGTTGTACGAACACACCAGCATGAAGGCGTCCGGTGCCGTCACGACTTCACCGGCTCGGTCCAGGTACAGCGATCGCCGGTGATCGGTGAGCGAATGCAGGATGGCCAACGAGTCGTGGCGGGCTTCGACGACTTCGTCGAGGTAGCAGATCGCGCCGGCCTTGACGGCGCGGGTCAGCGGGCCGTCGGTCCAGACCACGTCGCCGCCGGTGACCATGAAGCGGCCGACGAGGTCCGAGCTGGTCAGGTCGTCGTGGCAACTGATGGTGACGACGGGCCGTTGCAACAGCAGGCCCATGTGCTCGACGAAACGCGTCTTGCCGCACCCGGTCGGGCCCGTGAGCATCACCGGCGTGCGCTGGCGGAAGGCCTGCTCGAACAGCTGGACTTCGTTGCCGTTTGCGAAATACGTGTCGGTGGTGGCACTCATGCGGCAACCAGTTCGCGATGGACATGAGCCAACACCCGCGGAAGCTCCTCTACGCGTCGGATCCGTTGGAATCGGCGGGGCCCGAACACCTCCGGAAGGGGATCGACGCGGACCGGCCCCACGCCGACGTAATACATCGACACCCCCGCGTCGTTGGCCTCCTCGACGGCGTGCGCGGCGTCCGCCCAGGCGTAGCGGCCCTCATACCCTTCGTCGGAGAGCAGGCCGTCGCCGATGACGATCAGCAGCCGCCGCTCGGATGCCTGCGCGAGCAGCCGGCTGGTCAAATGTCGCAGCGGCGCGCCGAGCCTGGTGTATCCGCGGGTGGACAGCCCGAGCCCACTGGGCGCGACCAGCCGGCGATCTTCGAAATCCTTCAGGCAATGTACTTCGACGCGGTGGCGGGTGTTGCCGGTGAACGCGAAGACGCCGTGTCGCTCCCGGGCAAGTGTCATGGCGCGGGAAAGCGCATCGGCGCAGGCCAATTCCAGATGAAAGATTCGCCCGCCGTGCACCCCCAGCGACGAACTGCCGTCAAGCAGCACCGCGGTGGTGACGTCGCGGCCGCTGGGCAGCAAATCGCGAAATATCCTCGGCTCCTTGGCCTCGCCGGTGGCCAGGTCGATGTAGTGGCTGACGTATTGGTCGACATCGAGGTCGGAGCCGTCCTCGAGGCGGTTCGCCATCCCACGGTGGGTGTGTTCTTCGAACCACTTGCGCACATCGACGACCACGGGGACGACACCGCGCGTGCGCCGGGCGTCCGCGCGCTCGACCACGGCGACGTGGTCGCGCATGAACTGCCGTGTCCACATGTTCCATTCCGGATACGGAATCCCGGGCCGGTGCTCGGGGGTCACGTCGAAATCGTTGTCCTGCGGCCGGCTTGGCGGCGGGAGATTGGGATTACGGACGCCGCCGTCGCCGCCAACGGGAACCGAGTACGGCCGTGGCAGCCGCTTTTGCGCGGTGGTCCAGGGCATCCTGCCGAAGCTCCGGCGCAACCGGTCGGCCAAGCCCTGCGGCGCCGTGAATGCCAGCGGCAAGGTGCCCAGCAGCGGATGGACCGTCAATGTCTGGTCGGTGGCGGCCAACGCGATTGCCCGGTTGAGCATTTCCACGGCGGTCAGGTCGCCGGCTTCGGTGTGCAGGTCCGGTAGCAGGCGTCGCGCCTCGGGGAGCAGGCCCGGCCAACGCGAGGCCAGCCAACCGAGGGCGACCCCGGCTTCGACAACGCCGAGGGCGCGCAATTCTCGACCGGACAACTCGTTCAGCCGATATTCGGTGATCCGATCCTTGGACGGTGAACATTGCAGGGCCACACCGCATGTCAGGGCCCTGCGCGTCCAATCGCACAGCGGCGGGTAGGGGACATGAACGAACGTCAGCGCCGCGTTCAGGCCGAACCGGCGCCGGTCGCCGGTGACCAGCCGGGCGCCCTCACGACGTCGCTCGCTCAGCGCGACCGCTGTGACCGAGCAACTCCGCTCCAGCGCCATTGCGTGGGAGTCTTCAGGCATTGGCCGAATCCAACGAGTCCGGACGGTCTATGTCGGCGGTCAGAACGTCCCGATGTTGGAGAACAGCCAGTACCAGAACCAGATGATCAGTCCGGTGCCGCCCCACGCGGCGACATACCGAAGGATCTCCCAAACATAAGCCACGATTTGACCTCCTTGGTGACGCGCTCTTGGCCAAGCGATGCGCGACTTGGGCTTTCGGTGTGCCCGGGCCGGCAGGGTGTCGAAGTACTCCCTGCCGCAGAGGAATCCCTCCGGGGCGATCGGACGGTCGGTCGGGATTGGGCCGACGATGTGCGTCTGCGAACGGCGCGTGCGGCATGTCAGTCGGAGAAGAGTTCGCGGTTGACGGTGTGCAGGTAGGGGATGGCCAGGAAGGGGGTGATGTAGAAGATGTCGTAGAGCCACCAGCCGACGACCGGCAGCACCACGCCGGCGAAGCGCACGTCGGCGAACATGGTCATGTTGAAGACGTAGCCGATCCAGATCACCACGCCCATCCAGCAGGTGACCACCATCCACTGATGGCCCCAGCGTTTCATCTGCAGGAAGCCGATGGCGGCGGCGATGCGCATCGTGAAGACGGTCAGGATGAGGCCCACTTCCCACGCCTTTTCGCCCGGACCGGCCGCCCCGCCGACCCACAGCTCGTTGTAGTGCCAGAAATAGCCGGCGTCGAACATGTTGCCCCAGCCGTTCAGCAGCACGCGGGCCAGCAGTGTGTGGTTTGCCACCAGGTCGAGCGCCCAGCCCACGGTGTTGATGGCCGCGTCGATGATGACCAGATAGCCCAGCAGCGTGACCAGCATTGGCCGCACCGAGAGACCGTCTCGTAGGGCCCGGCGCAGCAGTCGGACGCCCCAGAGAAACAACGGCAAGCCGAAGACGCCCAGGGCCGCGGTGCCGATCAGGAGGCTGCCGGAGATAAGCCATTTGTCGGCCCGACGCTGCGCCAAGTGCGACCGTTCCATGTGCTCGTCGATGGTCAGGCCGGCCGAAGGGCGGGTGGAGCGGGCGTCGGTGCCGGCATTGTGCTGGCCCAGCTTCGGCGGATTCACGACAACCCCCCCGTCATCGACGCTGATTGGATCGGCGTCTGCACTATAACAGGCTGACTACAGTCAGCATAAGGTCGGATGTGAGGTGCGCCGAGGTGGGCTCACATACGGTGCAGGTCCGGCATATTCGATACCGCAGGCCAGCTATCGGCGACAATCTGCAAAACGGCGGTCGACCACATGTCTTGTTGCCGACCAGGTAACTGACACAAGTCAGGTGTTTCGGCGTTGACACACCGATCGGCGGACGCCCACGCTCAGCGAGCGCCCCGCCGTCGCGGCCGCCCCGCGAACGCCATTTCCGCCGTCTGCGAGGCCCCGCCGGGCTTCATGTCCCACAAGGAACTTGGGCTCATGCCGCTCCGCGGCGTGATACGCCCCTGACGCGCCCGCCTCAGGCCCGCATACTCCGCAACGTCCGCGCGACGTAATCCTCCAACAGCGCGCGGCCGGTCGGCCAGTGATTGGTCGTGATCAACAAGGAGTAGAGGCCGAGAAGGAAGAACACGGCACTGTTCATCGGGCTGACGTCGGGATCGATCTCGCCGCGCTCCTGCGCCCGACCGATCTCCTCGGCGACCAGCACGATCAGGGGGTGATCCCTGCCGTCTTCAGTGGGCGGCCGCGTCTGCGAGAAGTGCAGCGCGAGAAAGTCATTGAAGAGCAGATCGCCCAGCCGGCGTTCCAATCCGATCACCAGCCGGACCGCCTCGTTGAGCGCGGAAGCAAGATCGTGCTTGGACTTCAAGAACTGGGCGAACTGCTTGGCGATGCGGTCCTCTTCGCGGCGCTCGAGTTCCAGCAGCACATGCTCCTTGGTGGGGAAGTGGAAGAAGAAGGTCCCGTGGGCGACGCCGGCGGCGGCCACGATGGCGCCGACGTCGGCCTCGGCCATCCCGGCGCGGGCGAACTCCGCGATCGCGGCGCCCATCAATCGCTCCCTGGTCTGCAGCCGCTTCGCTTCTCGTGCCGAGAGTCGGTCCGTCACAGCCATTTCATTCCTCACAAGTTGACCTGACTCCTGCATGAGTTCCAGGACTACGATGCCAAGTATGCCGCGCTTCCGTCAGAAAGGCTGCAATACTTGGCCGTTCTTTGGGTCGCTCCTGCCATCCCCAGGCCCCGAATCCGCAGAGTCGTTGACTTTAGTCAGTGCGATTCATAGATTGAACGGCGCACCAGTCACACGCGGCCGAAGGAGCCCAGGATGGCCTTGGAGCAGTTCCGGTTGGACGGACAGGTCGCGATCGTCACCGGCGCGGGGAGGGGTGTCGGGGCGGGCATCGCCCGGGTGTTGGCGGAGGCCGGGGTCACGGTGGTCGGGACCGCCCGAACCGAAGCGGACATCGTGGGCACGATTGAGGCTATCGAGGCGGCGGGCGGCAAGGGGCTGGCGCTCGTAGCCGACGCAATCAGTCGTCCGGACGGAGAACGGGTCGTCAACACCGCCATGGAGCGTTTCGGCCGCATCGACATCCTCGTCAACAACGTCGGCGGGTCGGCCTACGCGCGATTTCTGGATATCACCGACGAGGATTTCCGGCACACGTTCGACTGGTGTGTGACCTCCGCGTTCATCATGAGCCAACTCGTGGCGCCCCAGATGCTCGACGCCGGAAATGGTTCCATCATCAACATCTCCTCGGGCTCGGCACGGTTCGGCATCCGGGCGCTCACCGCGTATTGCGTCGCGAAGGGCGGGCTGGAAGCGCTTACCCGCGCGATGGCACAGGAACTCGCGCCGAAGATTCGCGTCAACGCCATCGCCCTGGGTTCGTTCGCCACCGACGGCCTGAAGGGCAGCCTGGACCTGATGCCCGGGTCGCTGGAGAAGATGCAAGAGGCCACCCCGCTGCACCGGCTCGGTGACGTCGAAGACCTCGGGCGACTCGCGGTGTACCTCTGCACACGCGATTGTTACGCGACCAACGCGATCTTCCACGTCGACGGCGGCATCGACTCGAACAATTCACCTTTGCCGATACCCGATTACTGACCTGCGCTCCGCGTCAACGCGTCATGATGGGTCGCAGCACCGCTGGAAGAACGAGGGTAACCGTGCGCAGAGTCGTCCAATTCTCCACCGGGAACGTCGGGCGGCACTCGCTGCGGGCGATCATCGGTAGACCCGATCTCGAACTGGTCGGGGTGCACGCCGCAAGCGCGGAGAAGGTCGGCCAGGACGCGGCGCGGCTGTGTGGGCTGGACCAACCCACCGGGATCGTCGCCACCGACGACGTCGACGCCCTGGTCGCCCTCGGGGCCGACTGCGTGGTTTACACATCCCAGGGTGAGACGCGACCGATGGAAGCCATCGAGCAGATGGCCAAGTTCCTGGCGGCCGGTACCAATGTCGTTGGCACGTCGATGGTCTGGCTGGTCACCCCGCGCCACGCCGACGGTTGGCTGCGCGAGCCGTTGGAGCGTGCCTGTGCGGCCGGCAACACGTCGCTCTACGTCAACGGCATCGACCCCGGCTTCTCCGGGGATACGCTGGTCCACTCGGCGGTCAGCCTGACCACCCGCGTCTCTTCGATCACCGTGCAGGAGATCTTCGACTACGGAAACTATGACGACGCCGAGTTCACCGGTGCCGCAATGGGATTCGGTTCAGCACCGGATGACGACTCGCCGATGATGTTCCTGCCCGGGGTGATCGTGTCGATGTGGGGAGGTCAGGTCCGCAGCTTGGCGGACAACCTCGACATCAAGCTGGACGACGTGCGCCAACGAGTCGAACCGTGGTACACCCCGGAACGCATCGAGTGCGCGATGATGACGGTGGACCCCGGACGAATGGCCGCGGTGCGCTTCGCCACCGAGGGCGTGCGCGACGGCAAGCCGGTGATCACCCTCGAGCACGTCACCAGGCTCACCCACGCCGCGGCACCCGACTGGGAGTTCCCCCCCGACGGGCGTACCGGTGTGCACCGTGTCGTCGTGGAGGGCGAGCCCCGGGTGGAGATCAACACCCACGTTTCGCATCCGGTGCTGGATTCCACCGATGCCGGCTGCATCGCCACGGCGGGCCGCGCCGTCAATGCGATCGACTGGGTATGCCGCGCCCCGCAAGGACTCATCGGCGTGGAGGACATCCCGCTGTCCGCGACGATGCGCGGCCTGATGTGGGACGAGCAGTAGGGCTTACAGCGGCCAGCTGTTCGGCCCGACCACATAACGCAGCGTGCCCGGTTTCCGGAGAGATCTACACGGTCGGGGAGGGGCATGTCGCGCGGTTCTTCGTCGGCAGGACAACGGGTTTCTACGATCCGCCGCTGTCCATCGAAGGAGCGCGCGACCACCTCGACGAATTCGTGACGAAGCCGGCTACACGGCCCCGGGCGGGCGGCCGACGAGATGGGCGAACTGTTCGCGACCATCACGAACAGCTGAACGCCACGCCGACGCCGTCCGGTGCCGGCCCCGGCCGTAGGCAGCCGAACGGGTCGACGCCCGCGGGGCTCAGCCGCGCCGCCGATTGGTGGGCGTAGTTCACGCACGAGAGACCGGTTTGGTCGGCGCGGCAACGATAGTCGCCGAATGACAAGGAATCACCGGTCGCCAGTTCGGGACCGTTGCCGTTGACGAACGGACCCGGGTCGGCCCGCGAGGAACCCACCTGCAGGTTCACTCCGTCGAAGGTCACCCAGCCGCCCTGCCAGTCACCGTAGGACGTCGGGGGCGCGGGCGGCGGACTGGTCAGGTTCACCAGGCATAGCAGGGTGCCCGCCGCATGCTTGGAATCGGTCAGGCAGGAGACTTTGCCGGCTGCCGCCGTAAAGGCGATGTCATTACCGAGTGGTGTGGTCGCACCGTCGCGGATGGCGTCGTGAAAGTGGCCCGGATCCGCGGGTCGCCCCGCCTCGATCCACCCGACGACGTCGGACATCCCGGCCCCGGTCGCCGGCGGGGCCGAGGGGGCCGGCGCCTTGCCGCCCGATGAGGTTGCGGACGCGCCCGCGGACGTCTGAGTTTGCTGGGCCTGGCCGCCCAGGGTGTGCGAGCACCCGGCGACCAGTAACGACGCTGCGAGCAGCGCGGCGATCCGCATCCCGCCAGGCTAACCGCCATGCGGCGAAATAAGGCGCTGCGCGCGCGTTACGCCGGTGGTGTCGGCTACCGTCGGGTTATGCATCAGCGCACTGTCCGCGCACGCACGACCATTGGCACTGTGGAAGGCTTCACCCGCGACGGCGTCCACCGCTGGCGATCCGTCCCATACGCCCGGCCCCCCGTCGGACCCCTGCGCTTACGGGCCCCCCAGCCCGCACAGCCGTGGTCGGGCGTGCGGCACTGCCACGGATTCGCCAACTGCGCGCCCCAGCAGCGCCGCTACACCATGCTCGGAGTCGGTCGCTACCAGCCGATGGGGGAGGACTGCCTGACCCTCAACGTCGTCACCCCCGAGGCGCAGGCGGAAGCGCCGTTGCCCGTCATGGTCTTCATCCACGGCGGTGGCTACATCCTGGGCAGCTCGGCCACGCCGCTCTACGACGGCGCCGCCTTGGCGCGCCGCGGTTGCGTGTACGTGTCGGTGAACTACCGGCTCGGCGCATTGGGATGCCTGGACCTGTCGTCCCTTTCGACGCCGGATGTCACCATCGACAGCAACCTGTTCCTGCGCGACCTGGTGATGGCGTTGCGCTGGGTGAAGGACAACATCTCGGCGTTCGGCGGCGATCCGGACAACGTCACCATCTTCGGGGAGAGCGCCGGCGCGCACATCACCGCCACCCTGTTGGCCGTGCCCGCCGCCGAAGGACTGTTCGCCCGGGCCATTTCGGAGAGCCCGGCCTCCGGCATGGTTCGCTCCCCGGAGACCGCCGCGGAATTCGCGACCCGCTTCGCCGAACTGCTGGGCGCGCGCCCGCACGACGCCGCCGAGGCGCTGATGCGGGCGTCGGCGACGCAACTGGTGGACGCGCAACACCGGCTGATCGATCAGGGCATGGAGGACAGGTTGGGCGCTTTCCCGATCGGTCCGGTCGCCGGTGACGACGTCGTGCCCGTCGACCCCGTCGAGGCGATGCGCGGGGGCAGCGCGCACCGGGTGCCGCTGATCGTGGGCACCAACGCCGAAGAGGGCCGCCTGTTCACCCGGTTCCTCAAGATGTTGCCGACCAATGAAGCGATGATCGAGGAGCTGCTGGCCGACACGGAACCGGCTGCGCGTGAACGCATCACCGCCGCCTACCCGGATTACCCGGCGCCGTCGGCGTGCATCCAGCTCGGCGGTGACTTCGCCTTCGGCTCGGCGGCCTGGCAGATCGCCGAGGCCCACAGCGCGCACGCACCCACCTACCTCTACCGGTACGACTACGCGCCGCGCACGCTGCGCTGGTCGGGCCTCGGCGCGACGCATGCCACCGAGTTGCTGGCCGTCTTCGACGTCTACCGCACCCGCTTCGGTGCCCTGCTGACCGCCGCGGCGGACCGGCGCGCCGCGCTGCGCGTCAGCAACCAGGTGCAACGGCGGTGGCGGTCCTTCAGCCGCACCGGGGCCCCGGGCGACGACTGGCCCGCCTACACCACCGCCGACCGTGCCGTCATGGTCTTCGACCGCAAGAGCCGCGTCGAGTTCGATCCACATCCGCACCGCCGGATTGCCTGGGACGGCTTCTCCCTGGCGCGGTGACCTGGCACGCTGACCTCATGCATGCCGAGACCGAACAAGTCATCGAACGCCCCGAAGATCTCACCGCCGCGTGGCTGGCCACGGCGATCGGCGCGGGACCGATCGCCGAGTTTGACGTCGAGCGCATCGGGACCGGGCAGATGAGCGAGTGCTACCGGGTCCGGCTGCGTTACGCCGACGGTGCGGCGGGCCCGGCCGGGCCCGAGTCGGTCGTGCTCAAGGTGGCGGCCACCGACCCGGTGAGCCGGCAAACGGGGCTGGCCCTGGGCCTCTACGAGCGGGAGGTGCGGTTTTACGGGGACATCGCGCCACGCCTGGGTGGCCCGATAGCGCCGTGCTACCACGCCGCCGTCGACACCGCGACGGGTGTGTTCGATCTACTGCTCGGCGACGCCGGGCCGGCGGTCGTCGGGGACGAAATCGCAGGCGCGACAGCCGATCAGGCGCAGCTGTGTGTCGTGGAGCTGGGGCGTCTGCACGGCCCGCTGCTGGGCGACCCCACACTGGCCGAGGCGCCGTGGCTGAACCGTGAGTCGCCGCTCAACCAGGGGATGATCACCCCGCTGTACGCCGGGTTCGTCGACCGCTACGGAGACCAGATCGCGCCGGAGCACCGCATGGTGTGCGAACGGCTCGTCGCGTCCTTCGACGGGTACCTGGCGGCCGAGTCGGCGCCCGACCGCATCCAGGGCCTGATGCACGGCGACTACCGGCTGGACAACCTGCTGTTCGGCACCGCCGGGGCCGAACGTCCGTTGACGGTCGTTGACTGGCAGACGGTTTCGTGGGGCCCGGCGCTGACCGACCTCGCGTATTTCCTGGGCTGTGCGCTGCCGACACCGGACCGCCGGGAGCACTACGACGCGTTGCTGCGGGCCTACCACGAGGCGCTGGGGCCGGCGGCTCCCCTCACGCTCGCCGAGGTCGCCGAAGGGGTTCGCCGCCAAAGCTTTTTCGGCGTGATGATGGCGATCGTGTCCTCGATGCTGGTGGAGCGCACCGAGCGGGGCGACCGGATGTTCATGACCATGCTGCAGCGGCACTGCGACCACGTGCTCGACACGGACGCGCTGGCGACCCTGCCCGTCGCGCAGACGCCGGAACCGTTGCGGCCCACCGAGGAGGACGAACACGCGCACGCTCCGACCGACGAACCGCTCTGGAGCGAGAGCTGGTACGCCGACTTCGCCGATGTGGCACAGGGATTGGGCGGCTGGTTTCGTCTCGGTTTGATCGCCAACGAACACAAGGCATGGGTGCACGCGCTGCTGTGCGGCCCCGGCATGGCGACGGTGGCCGTCGACGCGCAAGTGCCGCTGCCTGCCGACCCGTGGGAGGTGCGTGGCGATTCCTTGGAGCTCGGCCATTGCGCCACCACGCCGCTACGGGCCTACCGCGTGGACCTGCGTGCGCGCGCCCAGGCCTATCCCGATCCGTCCGCGCTGCTGCGGGGCGAGCCGGGCACGCCCGTCGAGATGACGATGAACCTGGTGTGGGCGACCGACGGCGCCCCGTACAAATACCGCGTGACGACGCGTTACGAGGTCCCGTGCACCGTCTCGGGCACCGTCACCGTCGACGACGCCGCCTACCGACTCGAGTCGGTCCCCGGCCAGCGCGACCACTCCTGGGGTGTGCGCGACTGGTGGAGCATGGACTGGATGTGGAGTGCGCTGCATCTCGACGACGGCACCCACCTGCACGGCGTGAACATCCGGATTCCCGGCGCACCGGCCTTCAGCATCGGCTACAGCCAGGACGCCGGTGGAGCCGTCACCGACCTGCAAACCGTGGAATCGCGAGAAACTTTCGGCGCCAACGGGTTACCGCAAACCGCCAGCGTAACGCTGAACCCGGGCGACGTCATCGCGGACGTCGACGTCCGCGGCCACGCACCGGTCCGGCTCACCGCTGCCGACGGCCGGGTGAGCCAGTTCCCGCGGGCCTGGGCAACCGTCACGACGGCCGACGGCCGCGGCGGGGTCGGCTGGCTGGAATGGAACCGCAACCTCGGCGAACGGTCCGAGTGAGGCCACCGGCGCCCGTCGTCGTGATGGGCGTCTCGGGGTCGGGCAAGTCGACCGTGGGGATGAGACTCGCGCAACGCTTAGGGGTTCCGTTCGTCGACGCCGACACCCTGCATCCGCCGGCGAACATCGCCAAGATGGCTTCGGGGGAACCGCTCGACGACGACGATCGCCGCCCCTGGCTCGACCGGGTCGGCGAGTGGTTGGCCGGCCACCGCGGCGGCGGCGTGGTGAGTTGTTCGGCGCTCAAACGCGCCTACCGCGACCGGTTGCGCGCCCACTGCCCGCAAGTCCGGTTTCTGCACCTGGCCGGCCCGCCGGCGCTCATCGGCGGGCGGCTGGCCGTCCGGACCGATCACTTCATGCCGGCCGCACTACTGAGCTCGCAGTTCGACGCGCTGGAACCCCTCGGCGCCGACGAGGCCGGCGTTACCCTCAGCGTCGACCAGGGCGTCGACGCGATCGTCGAAGGCTATTTACGGGCCGGCGCCTGAACCGTCAGGCCAGCTTGCGACGCCCGGTCTTGACCTGCTCACCCAGGCGCTCGCGCGCGGTGTCCGCCAGGTAGCCGCCGCGAGCGCGGGCCGTGTCGGCGAGGTAGGTGCCCCGCGCCCGCGCGGTGTCGGCGAAGTCCTCGCCGCGATCCAGGGCGGTGCTCGCCAATTCTTCGCCGCGTTTGCGGGCTTTCTTGGCCAGCTTCTCGCTGCGCTTACGCGCCTTCTCGGCCAGCGGCGCGGCCCAGTCGGCGGCTTCGTCCGCCAGTTCCTCGCCGCGCTTGCGCGCCTTCTTGGCCAGCGGCGCGGCTCGTTCGGCCGCCTCTTCGGCGAGTTCTTCGCCGCGCTTGCGCGCCTTTTTGGCCAGCGGCTTGCCCCGATCGGCCGCCGTGCTGGCGAATTCCCGCCCGCGTTCGAGCGCTGCCTCGGCGTACGGTGCGCCTCGCTCGGCGGCGGTGCTGGCCAGTTCGCGACCGCGTTCCGCGCCGATCTGCAGGCCATGGACGAGCTTTTCGCCGAACTCCGAGAAGTCCGTGTCGAAGCCGTCGTCGGAGCCGGGCAGCGTCGACGACACCCGCTCGGAGAGCCGCTCGGCCGCGCGGCGGCCCCGCCACCCCAGCGACGGCTTGCCCGCGGTGTCGGCCGACGCGATCAACAACCCGCCCACCAGGCTGAGGTCGGTGAGGAATTGCTGGCGCTTCTGCGCTTTGGCCTGCGGGTCGCTTTCGTTCCAGAATGAGTGCGCCCCGAGGTTGGCCGGCAACACCGTGAACGCGAGCGCGGCCGACGCGACGCGCGGCAGCTTGCCGGTGGCCAGCAACAGGCCGCCGCCGATCTGTACGGCGGCGGTGATTTGCGCGAACGTCTCGGGGTCGCTCGGAATGTTGCCGCTCACCGAATTCGGTAGCGCCTGCAAACCGTCCACCGCGGGAGCGGCCGCGGCCGCCGCAGATTTCGGGTTGAGCAGGGAATTGACTCCTTGGCCGATGAAAGCCACTGAAAGCAACGGGCGCGCGATTCTGCGGATGACCATGGCCCGTGTATTACCCGACTGGTTGGCGAACAAACCGCCCCGGCCATAAGCCCAGCTGGCCGACCCGCCGTTGCGGCGCGGATAAGGTGAGACCCGTGAGGGCGTTGATCATCGTCGACGTGCAAAACGACTTCTGCGAGGGAGGCTCGCTGCCGGTGCCCGGCGGCGCCGCCGTGGCCCGTGCCGTCAACGACTATCTGACCGGCGAGCCGGGTTACCGGCATGTCGTAGCAACTCAGGACTTCCACATCCAACCGGGCGACCACTTCTCCGACCGTCCGGATTATTCGTCGTCATGGCCCCCGCACTGCGTCGCCGGCAGCCCCGGCGCGGACTTCCGTCCGGAGCTGGACACCAACCGGATCGAGGCGGTCTTCCGCAAGGGCGCCTACGCCGCGGCGTACAGCGGTTTCGAGGGCGTCGACCAGGACCGGACCCCACTCCTGGAATGGTTGCAGCGGCGCGGGGTCGACGAGGTCGACGTGGTCGGCGTCGCCACCGAGCACTGCGTCCGGCGGACCGCCGAGGACGCCGCACGGGCGGGCCTGTCCACCCGGGTGCTGGTCGGCCTGACCGCGGCCCTCGGGCCGGATTCGGCCGCCGATGCGCTGGCCGCGATGCGGTCGGCGGGCGTCGAGCTGGTCGGACAAAACTGATGGGGGTGGCGCCGGATCGCGAACAGCTCCTCGCCGCCGTCGAGCGCTCGCCGCAGGCGGCCGCCGCCCACGACCGCGCCGGATGGGTGGGGCTGTTCGCGGGAGACGGTCGCGTCGAGGACCCGGTCGGGTCGCGGCCGCACGTCGGGCACCAACAGATCGGCCGTTTCTATGACACCTTCATCGGCCCGCGCGACATCACGTTTCACCGCGACCTCGATATCGTCCTCGGCGCCGTGGTGCTGCGCGACCTCGAGCTCGAGGTGGCGATGGGTTCGGCGGTCACCATGTTCATTCCGGCGTTCCTGCGCTACGACCTGCGAGAGGTCAACGGGGAGTGGCGCATTGGCCGCCTGCGCGCCTATTGGGAGCTGCCCGCGATGATGCTGCAGTTCCTGCGGACCGGATCACGCGCGCTGTCACCCGGCCTGCAACTGTCGCGCGGTCTGTTGAGCAACCAGCGGCTGCTCGGCACGGCCGGCTTCCTGACGGGGTTCCGGCGGGTGGGTACGCGGCATCAGCAGTTCGTGCGGGCGTTTTTGGGCGCCGCCGGGCGAGGAGATCGCGCCGCCGCCGTGCGTGCGCTATCGCCAAGCGCCACAATCACTCTCGGTGACGACGACGCGCTCGACCTGGCTGAACTCGTCGACCAGCTGGACGGTGCCCGCGTCATAAAGGTGATCGGCGCGGGCCCCACGGTGACCGTCGCGGTCAACTCCGACCACGGGCGCGGGGTCCTGTTCGCCGACATGGCCCGCAAGGGCGACGCCATCGACCGGATCCGGTACTTCCCCGGCTGACCCGGTCAACGCAGCATCAGCAGCGCCAGTGACGCCGCCGACAGGCACAGGTACGCCCCGGGAAACGCGATGTTGTACAGGACGTGAGCCCGCAGGTGCGTGACGACGGCGCCGACGAAGAACAACACCAGGCCGGCGGCGGCCGCGATCCCCACGGCGGGCGGGCCCACCAGGCCCACGATCAGGCCGGCCGCGCCGGCCAGCTTGACCGCCCCCAGCGCCGGCAACCACGAACGGGGCACCCCCACCTCGGCCGAGTTCGCCAGGACGAACCCCGCCGGGATCAGGTCGGCGACGGCGATCCCGGCGGTGATCGAGGCGGTAATCAGCGTGATCACCAGGTATGCGGCGTTCATCGGCGGCAAACCCTTGCCGGGCAGCCGTTTTTGCGGCGAGCCGAATGGTCGGCGCGCGCGCCGCGGCGCACAATCGATAAGGTCATGGTGCTGGTCTCCTTTGCGACAGAGAGCTCGACGGATGCGGTCATCTTCTTGACGGCTCCAGTGCGGAGAAGGTGACCCATGAGCGCCCCGAACGATCTGACCGATCTCGCGCAGCGTTTCCAGGCGGACCGGCGGCACCTGAGATCCGTCGCGTTCCAGCTGCTGGGCTCGGCGGCCGACGCCGACGACGCGGTGCAGTCGGCGTGGCTGAAGGCCAGCCGCGCGGAATTCGGCGCGGTCGAAAACCTGACCGGCTGGTTCACCACCATCACCGCCCGCGAAGCCATCGACCAGCTCCGCGCCCGCAAGAGGCGCGCCGAGGAACCGCTGGCCGCGACGGACGAGCTGGACCGGCTGGCCGCGACGGCGTCCGCCCCGGCGGACGAGGAAACGTTGCTGACCGAGTCGGTCAGCAACGCGTTGCTGGTCGTGCTCGACCGCCTCTCACCCGCGCAGCGCGTCGCCTTCGTGCTGCACGACGTGTTCGCGCTGCCGTTCGAGGAGATCGCCGGCCTGCTGGATCGGTCGCCGGTCGCCGCGAAGAAGCTGGCGAGCCGGGCGCGCGGACGCCTGCAGGCCCGACCGGACGGCGAACCCGAGCGCGCGGCCAAACACCTCGAGATCGTGGACGCGTTTCTCGCGGCGTCCCGTGGCGGTGACATCGCCGGTCTGCTCGAGCTGCTGGCCCCGGACGTGGTGCGCACGGTCGATCGGGCGCTGGTGCCCGACGACGTGCAGACCGAGCTGCGCGGGGCCCGGCGCGTCGCGGAGGAGACCCGCCGGTTCCCTCAGCGTGCGCGCGCCGGCGCGGTCATGCTCATCGACGGGGCGCCGGGCATCGTGATCGCGCCGAGAGGACGCGCCCAGGTCCTGTTGCTGATCACCGTCGGCGGCGACGACCGCATCCACGCGATCGACATCACCGCAGACCCCAGCCGCATCCACCGGGCCACCCTGGCGCTCCCGAGCATCGGGTATCAGGGACCTCAGGCACCGCCGGCCGGCCGGTCGGCGCCGCGGCGGGAACGGAAGCGCCATGCTGGATAAGCCGTTCGGGCGGCGCGGCCTGCTGCGCGGCGTCGGCGCGCTCACCGCGGCGTCGTTGGCGCCGTGGACCGTCGGATGCGCCCCCGACGAGGACGCGCTGACGTTCTTCTTCGCGGCCAACCCCGACGAACGCGATGCCAGAATGCGCATCGTCGACGAGTTCATGCGCCGCCACCCCGACATCAAAGTTCGCCCCGTGCTTGCGGCTCCCGGCGTCATGCAGCAGTTGTCGACGTTCTGCGCCGGCGGCAGGTGCCCGGACGTGTTGATGGCGTGGGATCTGACGTACGCCGAGCTGGCCGCGCGGGGCGTCCTCCTCGACCTCAACACGATGCTGTCCGGCGACCCCGCCTTCGCCGCCGAACTCAAGTCCGACGGCATCGGGGCGTTGTACGACAGCTTCACCTTCAACGGAGGCCAGTACGCCCTCCCGGAACAATGGTCGGGAAATTTCCTGTTCTACAACACGCGGCTGTTCGCCGAGGCCGGGGTGCCGGCCCCGCCCCGAACCTGGGAGCAGCCGTGGACTTTCACCGAATTCTCCAGCACGGCGGCCGCGCTCACCAAGCGCCATCGCTCCGGGCGGGCGACGCAGTGGGGCTTCGTGAACATGTGGTTTTCCTACTACTCGGCCGGGTTGTTCGCCATGAACAACGGGGTGCCGTGGTCCACCCCGCTGAAGAACCCGACACACTTCAACTTCGACAATGACGCCTTCATCGAGGCGGTGCAGTTCTATGCCGACCTGGCCAACAAGCACAAGGTCGCACCGAATGCGTCCGAGGTGCAATCGATGTCCACGCCAGACCTGTTCGCGGGCGGCAAAGCGGCGATGGCGATGGGTGGGCACTGGCGGTATCAGACCTTCATCCGGGCCGACGGCCTGGATTTCGATGTCACCGCGCTGCCGGTCGGGCCGCGCCGGCAGGGACAGCCCGCCCATTCCGACATCGGTTCCACCGGACTGGCGATCTCAGCGAGCAGTCAGCGCAAGGAGCAGGCCTGGGAATTCGTGAAATTCGCGACGGGGCCCGTCGGGCAGGCGCTGATCGGTGAATCCAGCCTCTTTGTGCCTGTGCTGCAATCCGCGCTCAACTCGGCCGAATTCGCCAACGCCCACCGCAACGTCGGCAACCTCGCGGTGCTCACGCAAGGGCCGGCGTATTCCGAAGGGCTGCCGGTGACCCCCGCGTGGGAGAAGATCGTCGCCTTGATGGACCGCAGCTTCGGGCCGGTGCTTCGCGGATCGCGGCCCGCGACGTCGCTGACCGGTCTGTCGCCCGCCATCGACGAGGTGTTGCGCACAACATGACATCGGCCGACACCGCAATCCGCGATCACGCCAACGGCGGACGTCCGTGGCGGCGGCGGGCGTGGGCCGGGCGCCTGTTCGTGGCGCCGAACCTGGTGGCCGTCGCGGTCTTCATGTTGTTTCCGCTCGGGTTCTCGCTGTACATGAGCTTTCAGCGATGGGACGTGTTCCGGCCGCCGACGTTCGTGGGGGTGCGAAACTTCCGCGAGCTGTTCACGTCGGACCCGCTCTTTCTGATCGCCATCGGCAACACCGTCGTCTTCACCCTCGGAACGGTCGTGCCGACCATCGTCGTCAGCCTCGTCGTCGCCGGCGTGCTGAACCGAAAGGTCAGGGGCATCGGCATTTTCCGCACGATCGTCTTTCTGCCGCTGGCCATCTCGTCGGTGGTGATGGCGGTCGTGTGGCAGTTCGTCTTCAACACGGACAGCGGCCTGCTCAACATGATGCTGGGCTGGGTCGGAATCGGTCCGGTCCCGTGGCTGGTGGAACCGCGATGGGCCATGACCTCGCTGTGCATCGTCAGCGTATGGCGCAGCGTTCCGTTCGCCACCGTCATCCTGCTCGCGGCGATGCAGGGGGTTCCTGAGACCGTCTACGAGGCGGCCCGCATCGACGGGGCGGGCGAGGTACGGCAGTTCATGTCCATCACGGTGCCGCTGATCCGCGGGTCGATATCGTTCGTGGGCGTGATCTCGATCATCCACGCGTTCCAGGCTTTTGACCTGGTCTACGTCCTCAACGGCGCGAACGGCGGGCCCGAAACCGCCACGTATGTCCTAGGCATCATGCTGTTCCAGCACGCGTTCTCCTTCCTGGAGTTCGGGTACGCGTCCGCGCTGGCATGGGTGATGTTCGCCATCTTGCTGGGTCTGACCGTGATGCAGCTGCGGATCACTCGGCAGCGATCCTGGGAGACGTCGCGTGGGCTCAGCTGAGCGGTTGTTCAGGCGTCACGTCGTGCGCGGCGTGCTGGTCTACACCGCGCTGATCGGCATTGCCTGGTGCTGGCTGTTTCCCATCGCCTGGGCGGTGTTGGGCTCGTTGAAGAAGGAAGGCGAGATCATCGAACCCAGGCTCTGGCCCGCGCACCCGCGGTGGTCCAACTACACCGAGGTGTTCTCGTTGATGCCCTTCGCGCGGATGTTCTTCAACACCGTGCTGTACGCCGGGTGCGTGACCGCCGGGCAGGTCTTCTTTTGCTCGCTGGCCGGATATGCGTTCGCGCGGCTGCATTTTCGCGGTCGCGACACGCTGTTCGTGCTATACCTGGGCACGTTGATGGTGCCGCTGACCGTGACCGTGATCCCGCAGTTCATCTTGATGCGAACCGTCGGATGGGTCGACACCCCATGGTCGATGATCGTGCCGGGCCTGTTCGGCAGTGCGTTCGGCACCTACCTGATGCGCCAGTTCTTCAGGACGCTGCCGACCGACCTGGAGGAGGCGGCGATACTCGACGGGTGTTCGCCCTGGCAGATCTATTGGCGAGTCTTGCTGCCCCATGCCCGTCCCGCGGTGATGGTGCTGGCCGTACTCACCTGGGTCAACGTCTGGAACGACTTCCTGTGGCCGCTGCTGATGCTGCAGCGCAACAGCCTGGCCACGCTGACGCTCGGCCTGGTACGGCTTCGTGGCGAGTATGTCGCCCGCTGGCCGATCATCATGGCCGCGTCGATATTGATCATGCTGCCGTTGGTCGTCATCTACGCGATCGCGCAGCGGTCCTTCGTCCGGGGGATCGCCGTCACGGGACTCAACGGGTAAGTCATGGCATCGGTCACGTTCGAGCAAGCGACGCGGCGCTACGCCGGAGCGGATCGCCCGGCCCTGGACAGCCTCGACCTGGACGTCGGGGATGGCGAATTCGTCGTGCTGGTTGGTCCCTCCGGCTGCGGCAAGACGACCTCGCTGCGGATGGTGGCTGGCCTGGAAACGCTGGACTCCGGGCGGATTTGGATCGGCGACCGCGACGTCACCCGCGTCGACCCCAAGGACCGCGACGTCGCGATGGTCTTCCAGAATTACGCGCTGTACCCGCACATGACGGTCGCGCAGAACATGGGCTTCGCCCTGAAGATCGCCAAGACGCCCAAGGCGGAGATTCGCGACCGCGTCCTGGACGCGGCGAAACTGCTAGACCTGCAACCATACCTGGACCGCAAGCCCAAGGACCTCTCCGGTGGACAGCGCCAACGGGTGGCGATGGGGCGCGCCATCGTGCGGCGCCCACGGGTCTTCCTGATGGACGAGCCGCTGTCGAATCTGGACGCCAAGCTGCGCGTGCAGACCCGCAACCAGATCGCCGCTCTGCAGCGACGGCTCGGCACCACCACCGTCTACGTCACCCACGACCAAGTCGAGGCGATGACCATGGGTGATCGAGTCGCGGTGCTGCGCGACGGTGTGCTGCAACAGTTCGCGGCGCCGCGCGAGCTGTACCGCAACCCGGTGAACGTCTTCGTCGCAGGTTTCATCGGGTCGCCCGCGATGAACCTGTTCACCCTGCCGGTCGTCGATTCCGCTGTGTCCTTGGGGGATTGGCCCATCCCGCTCCCGCGGGAGCTCGCCGGCTCCGCGGGCGAAGTCGTCGTGGGGGTCCGCCCCGAGCATTTCGAACTGGGCGGTCTCGGGGTCGAGATGGAGGTCGACGTGGTCGAGGAGCTGGGGGCGGACGCCTACCTCTACGGCCGGATCACCGGCTCGGGCAAGGTGATCGACCAGCCCGTCGTGGCGCGCGCCGACGGGCGGCGACCTCCGCAAAAGGGCAGCCGCGTGCGCTTGCACCCCGAGCCGGGACATCTGCACTTCTTCGGTGTGGACGGCAGACGAATCCCTTGAGGCGGTAAGGCTATGGTGGCGAACGTGAGCGCATCCCGCGCCGATCTGGTCTGTGAAGGCGGCGGGGTCCGGGGTGTCGGGCTGGTCGGCGCGGTCGACGCGCTGTCGGCGGCGGGCTACCGGTTTCCGCGCGTCGCGGGCAGCAGCGCAGGCTCGGTGGTGGCGTCGCTGGTCGCGGCGCTGCAGGTCGCGGGTGAACCGCTCGGCCGGCTCGCGGAGATCATGCGGTCCATCGACTACCGGAAGTTCCTGGACCGCAATCTGATCGGTCGGGTGCCGCTGATCGGTGGGGGACTGTCGCTGCTGGTGTCGGACGGGGTCTACCGCGGCGCCTACCTCGAGCGACTGCTCGCGGGCCTGCTCGCGGACCTGGGCGTGCGGACGTTCGGTGACTTGCGCACCGGCGAGGAGCCGGACCAGTTCGCCTGGTCGCTCGTGGTGACGGCCAGTGACCTGTCCCGACGCCGGCTGGTGCGCATCCCCTGGGACCTCGGTTCCTACGGCATCGATCCCGACGACTTCCCGGTGGCCCGCGCCGTGCACGCCTCGTCGGCCATTCCGTATGTGTTCGAGCCCGTCCGGGTGGGCAGCGCCACGTGGGTCGACGGCGGCCTGCTCTCCGACTTCCCGGTGGAATTGTTCGACCGGCCGGGCGGCGAACCGCGGTGGCCGACGTTCGGGATCCGGCTGTCCGCGCGTCCCGGCATCCCGCCCACCCATCCGGTCCACGGCCCGGTCTCGTTGGGCATCGCCGCCATCGAGACACTGGTGAGCAATCAGGACAACGCGTACATCGACGATCCGTGCACCGTTCGGCGCACTATCTTCGTGCCCGCCGAAGGCGTCAGCCCGATCGATTTCGACATCACCGCCGAGCAGCGCGACGGCCTCTATCAACGCGGATTGCAGGCGGGCCAGGAGTTCCTGCGCACCTGGAGCTACCCGGACTACCTTGCGGCGTGCGGCGGCCCGGCGAAAGAGGCGCCGTGAGAATCGGATTCCGCGGGGACGCTTATCCGCGCGCGCACCGGATCTCGTGAAGGCGAACCTCGACGCGCTCCACGTCGGCCGGCAACGGCAAGTGGTTGGTGACGCGGGTGATCTCCACACCGATGTCAACGGGGCTGATCGGCCAGAATTGGCGCCGCATGAGTTTGCTTGCGATGGCGCTGATCTCGTCGTCGCAAAGTCGCCGGCGAGCAAGGGCGGCCAGGGGTGCATATCCGGTGGTCGGCATGCCGGTCGGGTAGCCGGCGCGCACGAAAGCCACAATGCTCGACACCCAAAGTGCCAGGTCCATAGTCCCACCTCGCTCACCGCCGCGATGTACGAATGAGCGGCAGTCCTAGGAGTAGCAACGTACCATCGGTAACGTCATCAGCTCAGTAACGCCACACAGTTAAAACACATTTTTTACCCGTCGGTGTCGCGCGGGCGGCGGGAGCGATCTTCACCACGATGCCCCCGAGCGGGCGCGCCGTAACCGCGTTTGGCCGCAAGGCTTTCTAGTATTGCCGCGTGGTTGATCGCTATGGAACCGATGTCCTTGCCGCGGGCCGGCGCAAGCCCCGCTCGACCGAGCACCCCGCCGAGCTCGGCCTGGTGGTCGAGGACGCGCAGACCGGCTACGTCGGTGCGGTGGTCAGGGTCGAGTACGGGCGCGTCGACCTGGAAGACCGGCGCGGCCACGTTCGCGGGTTCCCTTTGGGCCCTGGCTATTTGCTCGAGGGCCGGCCGGTGATCCTCACCGCACCGCGCCGCGCGGCGCCGGCGGCCCCCGTGCGGACGGCGTCCGGTTCGGTTGCGGTGCCGGGGGCCCGTGCCCGGGTGGCCCGCGCCAGCCGGATCTACGTCGAGGGCCGCCACGACGCCGAACTCGTCGCGCAGGTGTGGGGCGAGGACCTGCGCATCGAGGGCGTCGTCGTCGAGTATCTCGGCGGCGTGAACGATCTGGCCGACATCGTGGCCGAGTTCGCCCCGGCCCCCGGCCGCCGGCTCGGTGTGCTGGTCGATCACCTGGTCGCCGGCTCGAAAGAGGCGCGGATCGCCGACGCGGTGCGGCGGGGGCCGGGCGGCTCGGACACGCTGGTGGTCGGTCACCCCTACGTCGACATCTGGCAGGCGGTGAAACCCGAGCGGCTGGGCCTGACGGCCTGGCCGGACGTACCGCGGCACGTCGAATGGAAACACGGCGCATGCCGGGCGCTCGGCCTACCGCATGCCAATCAGGCGGACGTCGCGCGGGCCTGGCGCCGCATCCGCTCGCGCGTGCGCGACTGGAACGACCTCGAGCCGGCGCTGATCGGCCGCGTCGAGGAACTCATCGACTTCGTGACCCAGCCGGCGCCGTGACCGACCGGCGTCAGGCCGGGAGGCGACGCTGTCGTGGATTGCGATTCGCGACAGGATGTTTGGTGGTCGTCGCGGCGACCGCTTGCGGTCCGTCGGGGGCAGACCGGAGCCGCGCGGAAGCCGGGCGGCCCGGCGGGGCGAACGCGGTGAAGGTGACCCTGGCCAACCGCGACGGCAAAGACGCCTGCGCGCTGGATCACGCGAACCTGGCCGCCGGCCCGGTGACGTTCACGGTCGCCAACGCGAACGCACCCGGGATCAGTGAAGTCGAGTTGCTCAGGGGCGAGCGAATCGTCGGCGAGAAGGAGGACCTCGCTCCCGGGCTGGACCCCGTGTCGTTCACCGTGACTCTCGACGGCGGGTCGTATCAACTGTATTGCCCCGGCGCCAGCAGCGAATACCAGACGCTGACGGTAACGGGCCGGGCCGCCGTGGGGCCGACGGGCAGCGTCGCGGACGCCCTCAACCAGGGCACCAAGGACTACGCGGCCTACATCGTCCAGCAAATCGGTCAACTCGGGGACGGGGTCAGGGCGCTCGACGCTGCCGTGCAGGCGGGCAATGTCGAGGCCGCGAAGGTCGCCTACGCCAAAGCGCGGCCATCCTGGGAGCATTCGGAGTCCGCGGTCGAGGGGTTCGTCCTGGTGGGCTTCGCGCCCGGCGACAACGCGGGAAACCTCGACTATCTGATCGACATGCGAGAGTCCACACCCGTCGACGCGAAGGTCGGATGGAAGGGTTTCCACGCCATCGAACGCGACCTCTGGCAGGGCGGAACGATCACGCCCGCCACGTTGGCTCTCAGCTCCGAGTTGGTCGGCAACGTCGTCAAGTTGACCGCCATCGTCGCCCTCCTGCACTACCGGCCCGAGGACTTGGCCAACGGCGCCAGCGACCTGATCGAAGAGATCCAGAACACGAAGATCACCGGGGAGGAGGAGGCCTTCAGTCACCTCGACCTGGTCGACTTCTCGGGCAACGTCGAAGGCGCGCAGCAGGCCTTCGCGTCGCTGCGGCCGGGCCTGGAGAAGATCGACGGCAATCTGGTCAAACAGATCGATCAGCAATTCCGCGCGGTGCTGGCCACTCTCGACGGATACCGCGACCCGTCCATACTGGGCGGCTTCTCGCGTTACACGCCGGCGCTGAAGGCCACCGACGCGCCGAAGCTGACGGCGGTCATCCAGCCGCTGCACCAGAGCCTGTCGGCCGTCGCCCAGAAAGTATCCGCGGGGTGACCGTGACCGGCGACACCACCGAACCCGGCGAAGCCAGAGCGGTTTCGCGCCGGCGGATGCTCGGCGGCGCCGCGTTGGCCGGGCTCACCGGGACCGCGGTCGGCGGCTTCGCGGGCCACGCGCTGGCGGCGGGACAAAAGGGCGAGGATGACGACGACGTCGACCTGCGTCGCAGCTATCCGTTCTACGGCCAGGCCCATCAGGGTGGAATCGCCACCCCGCCACAGCGTTACGCCATGTTCATGTCCTTCTCGCTGGCGGGTGACGCGGCCCGTACCGAGCTGCAGATCCTGCTGGCGCGCTGGTCGGCGGCGGCCGCGATGCTGCAGCGGGGGAAGCCCGTGGGCACCGTCGAGCCGCGAGTCGAGGTCCAGCCTCCGACCGACACGGGGGAGGCCTACGGGCTGAGCCCCGCCAGCCTCACCGTCACCATCGGGTTGGGCCCGTCGCTGTTCGGCGATCGGTTCGGGCTCGCCCGCCGCCGACCCGCCGCGTTCACCGACCTGCCCCCGCTCAACGGGGACAACCTGGACTCACGCCTGCGCGGCGGCGACTTCTCCGTGCAAGCCTGCGCCGACGACCCGCAGGTCTGCTATCACGCCGTGCGGAACCTGGCCCGCCTGGGCCGAGACATCGTCTCGCCGTCCTGGGCGGTGCTGGGATTCGGCCGGGCGTCGTCGGGTCCGGGCCAGCACACCCCGAGAAACTTGCTGGGATTCAAGGACGGAACCCGCAACATCGTCACGGACGCGGAGTACGACCGATTCGTCTGGGTCGCCGGCGGGGAGCAGCCGTGGATGACCGGCGGGACCTATCAGGTGGTGCGCAAGATCCGCATGCTGCTCGAGACATGGGATGTCGACCGCATCGGCAACCAGCAGCGGATCTTTGGCCGCACCAAAGAAGAGGGGGCGCCGCTGAGCGGCAAGCGCGAATTCGACACCCCGGACTTCGCCGCCAAGAGCGCCGACGGCAGTCCGCTCATCGACCCGATGTCACACGTCGGCCTGGCGGCCCGGGAGAACAACGGCGGCATCATGATCCGGCGGCGGTCCTACAACTACACCGACGGCCTCGATTCCAACGGCCGGCTCAACGCCGGCCTGCTGTTCATCTCGTATCAAAAAGATCCGCAAGATTTTATCCGGCTGCAGAATCGCCTGGGCGCCCACGACTTGCTCAACGAATACATTCGCCACATCGGCTCAGCAATCTTCGCGGTGCCGCCCGCGCCCGCCGAGGGCCACTACATCGCCCAAAGCCTTTTCGGCTAGGCAAATCTCCCCGAAAGCCGCCGCGTGACGACGCCGCGTTTCGGCTGTGTGATGTTTCGTGTCGTCCAGGTAAAACAATCAGACCCCGCGTCACACATCGGTGGCCGCCGAGCACTAACTCCGTGACGCCGAAAAATCAGCGAATACGGAGGAGATCACATGACCGACGCGCTCGTCATCGACGCCGAAGGCCTCGACAAGCTGTCGTGTAACGCCCGGGCCAACCCGGAGACCGGCAAGAAGACGTTGAAAGCCAGGACGGTGTGCGAGACCGGGTTCCGCAACATGACCTACGTCCGCGACCTGGCGCCGATGCTGGTGGGCGAGCCGCCCGCGCTGCTCGGCGACGACTCGGCGCCCAACCCCTCCGAGACGGCCCTCGCGGCGTTGGGTTCGTGCGTGTCGGTTGGCCTGCTGGCGAACGCGACCCACCGCGGCGTGACGCTGACGAAGATCGAGGTGGAGATGGAAGGCGACATCGACATCTCCGCGGTGTGGGGCGTGGGTGACACCCCGGAGGGAAAGCGCCTGGGCTTCAGCGCGGTCCGCTGCAAGGTGACGCTGGCCGGGGACGCCGACGACGCGACGCTCAAGGAGATCCACGACAACGCGATCGCCTGGTCACCGGTGGTGAACACGTTCCGCAACCCGGTCAGTGTCGACTCGACGCTGTGCACCGGATAGGTATCGAGACGGGAAGACCGCTGTGGCAACTACATTGACGAAGAAGGAGCTCGGCGGGGTGGTCAGGCTGGCCCGCGCCGAGCGGGGATTGAGCTGGGCGAAGATCGCCGCATCGATCGGCAAGGACCCGGTATGGACGGTCGCGGCGCTGCTCGGGCAGCATCCGCTCTCGGCCGCCGACGCGGCGACAGTCGCATCGCTCCTTGACCTCGACGACGAGGCGGTGGCGGTGCTGCAAATGATGCCGTATCGGGGTTCCGATGCGACCATGGCGACAGACCCGACGATCTACCGGTTCCATGAGGCACTGGCCGTCTACGGCCCGGCGATCAAGGAGCTCATCCACGAGGAATTCGGCGACGGCATCATGAGCGCGATCAACTTTCAGCTGAGCGTGCAGCGGCGCCCGGACCCCGGAGGCGACAGAGTGGTCGTCACATTCGACGGCAAGTTCCTCGACTACGCGTGGAAGCACTCGACCCAGGAGGTATCGGGATGACGGCGACGATGGATTCGGCGGCCGGCCAGATGGATGTCGAATTGTTGGAAGACATCCGGGCCCATGCCGGGGTGCTGGACCGCGGCGAGCAGCAGTCGCGGCGCAGTTTCGCCGCATTCGGGGCGGCCGGCCTGCTCGGCGTGGGCGCCCCCGCCAACGCCGACGGCAGGCTCCCCGAGATGGCCGAGGTGATCCGGTTGATCTCCGGGGAATGCATGAGCACCGGGTTCTCGTTGTGGGCCCACCGGATGGCGGTCGAGTATCTGCTCACGGCGGCAACGCCTTTCAGCATCGCCGCGGCCCAGCCGCTGCTTTCCGGAACCACGCTGGGGGTCACCGGCATGGCGTCGGCGTTCAAGGAGGCGGCGGGCTGCGGAAGTCTGGAGCTGAAGGCCACACCGGTCGAAGGCGGCTACGCGGTGTCCGGGCCCATCCGGTGGGCGAGCAACCTCTACCCCGACTCGACCCTGGTGACCGCGGTGCGCACCGAGGCGGGCGAAAGGCTGATCGTAGCCTTGCCGCTGAACACCCCGGGGGTGCGGGTGGGCGATCACTTCGACCTGCTGGCGATGGGTAGCACGGCCTCGTCGTACCTGAACCTGACCGCCGCCCACGTTCCCCCGGAGCAGGTGCTGTCACGCGACTTCGAGGGCTATCTGCAGGCCGTCCGCCCCACGTTTCTGGTCTTGCAATCCGCGATGTGCCTGGGGCTCACCAGGACCGCGGTGGCGCAGGCCAAAACCGGCCTCAGCGGGGTGAACTCGGTTTTCAGCGCCCAGGTCGACCATGTCGCGGAAAGGCTCACCGCCGCGGAAGCGACTTTGGCGGAGTTGGCCGCGGCGGTGGGAGGGGAGCGGTCGCCCAGCAAGAAGGAGCTGTTGTCGCTGCGCCTTACTGCCGCCGAATTATCCAGTGCCGGAGCGGATCTGGAAATCCGGACCGCCGGCGGCAAGGGGTATGCGAGCAGGACAGCGGCGAGTCGCCGCTATCGGGAGGCGGCGTTCATCCCCGTCCAGTCCCCGTCCGAGGGGCAACTGCGCTGGGAACTGGCCGCATGCGCGTGAGCGCGAGACGATGGTGACCCCGGTGGCGGTGCCGCCGGGGGGCACCGAATCCGAACCCCTGGTCGGCGGCATTCCGCTGGCCGAGCTGGTCCGCGACTTCCACCGTCCGATGGTCAACTTCGCCCGCACCATGGTCGATTCGGCGACGGTCGCCGAAGAGGCGGTGCAGGAGGCCTGGTTGCAGGTTCTGCAGTCCGCGCACTCATTCGAGGGACGTTCCTCGATCGGCACCTGGCTGTTCGGGATCGTCAAGAACACGGCCTCGCGGCACCGGCGCCGCGAATCCCGCATCCGCGACCACGAGGTGCTGTCGGCGGACGATGTCGACCCCCTGGCGGGCCGCATGCATCCCGCCGGCCATCCGGACGCGGGGCACTGGAGCGTTCCGCCGTCGCGGCGCTTCCTGCCCGAGGACCATACCGTCGAGAACGAGCTGATCGGGTATGTGCGCACGGCGCTGCACGGGCTGCCCGAGCGGCAACGGCAACTGGTCATCCTGCGCGACATCGTCGGCACCTCGGCCGAAGAGGCCGCCGAACTTCTCGAACTGACCGCCGAAGGGCAGCGGGCGCTGCTCTACCGCGCGCGGGGAAATCTTCGCAACGAATTGGAAAAGCGGTATCGCCGATGACCGTCCACGACAACACCGTTCCGGCGATCGACTGCGTCGACTTCGTCCGCCTCGTCGACGAACTCGTCGACTCCCACCCCCGGCACTGGGGCCCGATCGTCGCCAAGCATCTCGACGAGTGCCCCCCGTGCCTGACCTACCTGCAGCAAATGGTCGACCTCAAGATCTTGCTCAGCCACGTCTTCGAGGGTGAGCGGCTCACCGAGGAGCACATCGTCGGGGTCATGAATGCGATCAACGCTTTACGGAAAGGCGAACACCGATGACGATCAACGCGCAGGCGCCGCACCTGGAACGCGAAACGCCGACGCCCGACGTCGCCTCTCCCGCCGGCGTCACGACTGACGCCGCCGCCGACGACCCGTTCGAGCCGCTCAGCGTGGGCGCGATGGTCGACCGCGTGGCCGCCATGGCCGTGGAGAAAACCCTCCACCCGTGGGCGTTCCTCGTGCGCTCGCTGGTCGGCGGTGTGATGGTCGCGTTCGGGGCGCTGCTGGCGTTGATGGTGAGCACCGGCGTCAAGACCCCCGGTGTCGCAAGCCTGTTGATGGGTCTGGCGTTCGGGATGTCCTTCGTTCTGATTCTGGTGTCCGGCATGTCGCTGATCACCGCCGACATGGCCGCGGGGTTTCTCGCCGTCCTCAACCGCACGATGAAGGTCGGCGGCTACGCCTTTCTGGTCGGCGTCGGTCTGTTCGGCAACATCCTGGGGGCGCTGGTGTTCGTCACCGTCTGCGGCGCCGCGGGAGGCCCCTACCTGGGCGCCTTCGCCGAGCGGGCGGCTGCCGTGGCCGCGCAGAAGGCCGGCCAGCCATTCTGGACCGCCGTGCTGCTTGCCGTGGTGTGCACCTGGTTCCTGCAGACCTCGATGTGCATGTTCTTCAAGGCGCGCAGCGACGTCGCCCGGATGACGTTCGCGTTCTACGGGCCGTTCGCGTTCGTGATCGGCGGAACCCAGCACGTGATCGCCAACGTCGGCTTCCTCGGTCTCCCCTTGCTGCTCAACCTGTTTCATCCGGCCGCGCCGCGCGGCGGGATCAGTTGGGGCGTCGGCGAACACGGCTTGCTCACCAACCTCGGGGTCACCACTTTGGGGAACCTGATCGGCGGCACACTGTTCGTGGCGTTGCCGTTCTGGGTGATCGCGCAGTTGCAGCGCCGTCGCGTCTAACCGGTGGGTGACCGTGGCGTTAAGGCGACTTGAACGGGTGCCGTAACAGCCCTCCGTCCCGCCGGTTAGGGACTTAAGCCTCACGACCGAAGACCCCTGGGGTCAATAGCGTCGGTCGTGATGGAGGGAGAACGAAATGTCAGCACCTGACCAACAGCGCGGCATCGTCGTCGCGGTCGACGGCTCGCCGGCATCGAACGCCGCCGCTATCTGGGCCGCCCGCGAAGCCGGGATGCGGCGAGTGCCGCTGACGGTCGTCCACGCGGTGAGCACACCCACCGCCACTTGGCCGCCGGTCCCGTACCCCGAATCTCTGGCGATCCGGCTGGAGGACGAGGGCAAGAAGGCGATCATGCACGCGATCAAGCTCGCCGAGGAGGCACTACCGGCCGATCGAAGGGTCGCTATCAACCGGGAGCTCGTCTACTCGAGCCCGGCGCTCGCCCTGATCAAGATGTCCGACGAGGCGGACATGGTTGTGGTGGGCACGGCGGGGCGAGGATTGCTGGCCCGGGGGGTGCTCGGTTCGGTCAGCGCGACGGTGGTGCGCAACGCGCATTGCCCGGTGGCCGTCATCCACGGCGACGAGCTGCCGGACAGGCCGGATGCGCCGGTGCTGGTGGGCATCGATGGATCGCCGGCCTCCGAGCTCGCCACCGCGGTCGCCTTCGACGAGGCGTCCCGCCGCGGCGTCGACGTCATGGCCTTGCACTCGTGGAGCGACGTGGCCATCACCGAACTCCCGGAGTCGGATTGGACGTCCCTGGAAGAGGAGGCGCAGCGCAGCCTCGCCGAGAATTTGGCGGGTTGGCAGGAACGCTATCCCGACGTGTCGGTGCAGCGATTGGTCGAACGCGACCAGCCGGCCCGACAGCTCGCCGAGAAGTCCGAATTCGCTCAGCTGGTCGTGGTGGGCAGTCACGGACGCGGTGGTCTCGGCGCCCTGTTGTTGGGATCGGTCAGCAACGCGGTGTTGCACTCGGTGCGGATACCGGTGATCGTCGCCCGGCCGTCGACGTCGTCTTGATCCGCGGCGGGCGAAAGCACGCCGGCCGTCCACGCGCAAAGGGCGGCCACGTCACGCCCGGCGCGCGCCACGGTCCGGTCGGGGCGCACCAACGCGGCGGTGGCGCGGTGGCGGCGTAGCCACGCCGCCAGCGGGCTGCCGGCCTCGGCGACCAGCACCGCGACAGCGCGCCGCCGCAGCGCCGCCTCGTCGGCCACACTCAGGCGAGCGGCGCTGATCAACGCGAAACCGGGGCCAAGCACGTCGTCCAGCCGGCGACCGTCGCGCAGCGCCGGATTGGGGCACAGGGTGCCCGCGAGCCGGCACGGCCGCCGCACGGACCTGTGCACCAGCGCGGAACGGCGCAGCGCCGGCGTCCTGGAGTCGACGACCTTGTCGCGCAGGCCGGGGACGAGCCGCAGCCGAGGCAACACCGCGCGGCGCGCCGCATCGCCCAGGCGGCCGCCGCCCGTCATCGCCCAACCGACGCCGAGCGCCAGCCGGATCATGGATCGGGCATGTGGTTTGCGTTCCCGCTCATAGGTGTCCAGCACATCCGGGGCCAGGGTGCCGTGGTGGACGCCGGCGATCTTCCACGCCAGGTTGGCCGCGTCGCGCAGCCCCGCTCCCATGCCCTGCCCGATGAACGGGGGAGTGAGGTGCGCCGCGTCGCCGAGCAGGAAGACGTTCCCGTGGCGCCAGCGGTCGGCGATCTGCGCGCGGAATGTGTACTCGGTAACCCGTAACAGGGTCAGCTCGCCGACGGGCACGGTGCGGGTCCACGGCTCGATCAACGGAAGCAACCGCTCCATGGTGCCGAAGTCGCTCGCCGTTTCGCCGGCCAGCAATTGGAACTCCCACCGGTAGCGGGCCGGTCCGATGCGCATGTAGGTACCGGCGCGGTTCGGGTCACACACCTGGTGCACGCCGTCCCACTGGCCCAGGTCTGCCTCGCTCGCCACGTCCACCACCAGCCAGCGCTGCTGAAAGTCCAAGTCCCGCATGGTCGATCCGATCGCGGCCCGCACTACGCTGTTGGCGCCGTCGCAGCCCAGCAGGTAGCCGGCGTCGACCCGATGGACGCGGCCGTCGGAGCGGTCGGTGAAGGTGACCCGGATCGACGTCTCGCCCACCGCGACGTCGGTGACTTCGGCGTTCCCGCGCAGTCGGGCGGCGGGGTGCCGCTCGAGGTTGACGCGCAGCAGGGCCTCCAGCTCCGGCTGGTCGAACATGTTGGCCTGGGGGAAGCCGTGCACGCTGTGCTCCGGGTCGCGGTTGAACTCGGCGAGCGTCCGGAGTCGGTTGTCCACCAATCGCAATCCCAGTGTGGGCCGCGACAGCGCGCCGAACTCGCCGGCGATCCCGAGGCGGGCGATGAGGCGATAGATCTCGTCGTCAAGGTGCACGGCGCGTGGTTGGGGATACACGCCGGGCCAGCGGTCGAGTACCAAACAGTGCACTCCGTACTGGGCCAGCAGCGTGGCGGCAGTGACGCCGGTAGGTCCGGCGCCGACGATCACGACGGGAAACCGCTGAATGTCGGTCACGCGAATCGGACTGCGGTGCGCTGCGTTCCGAGATCGATGGCCCCGTCGTCGGTGGCCACCGACGCCTCGACGACGTCACCGTCGTGCAGGTAGTTGCGGTTGGTCGCCTGGCGCGAGAAGAACATCTTCCACTTCATCGCGGGCGGCAGCAGGTTTCCGATGAACTGCACGGGCTTCGGCGGGGCGCTCAGCGCGGTGCCGGCCGGGGTGCCGGTGAGCACCAGGTCACCCGGGGCGAGTTCTTGGAACTGGGTGAGCGACTGCAGCGCCTCCAGGGGCCGGTACAGCATGTCGCCCTCGACCAGGGCGTTCTGGCGTTCGTGGCCGTTGACGCTCAGGCGCAGCCGCAGATCGCCGAAGCGCTTGAGTTCTTCGGCGGTGAGCAGCACCAGTTCGGGGCCGACCGGGGTGAAGGTCGGATACGACTTGGCCTCGTAGAACTGGGTCTGCGGGAGCTGGATGTCACGCGCGGAGACGTCGTTGGTGACGACCAGCGCGGCGACGAAATCGCCGAGGTTGGCGTCGGAGATGTCGGTCCCGACCGGAACGGCACGGCCGATCACCAGGCCGATCTCCACCTCGTAGTCGAGCAGCCTGACGTGCTGAGGTTTCACGATGTCGTCGAAGGGGCCGGAGATGGACGCCGACGCCTTGCGGAAGAAAGTGAGCGGGGTCGACGCGGGATCCATGCCCGCGTCCCTTACGTGCGACTCGTAGTTGGTCATCTGGGCGATGACCCGGCACGGGCGGGTCACCGGCGAGACCAGTTCGAGGGTGTCGACGGGGACGGTGGCGGCGCCCGCGGCCGCCCCTTCGATGGCGGCCCGGTCGGCCAGCAGCGCGCCGGTGCTGGTGGCGTCGGTGTCGATCTTGATCGCACCCTGGGCGGTTTTGAGCCACCAGGCGTGGCCGGTTTCGGAGGCGGTGTGCAGCACGGAAAGGGTCATGAGACGGGGACTTTCAGTAGGCCGACCATGCGATTGACATCGAACTCGTTGTGCGCGCGGAGCGCGGTGATCATCGAAACCAGTTCGCGGGGAGCCGATCTCGTGTTGGTTCCGAGGAAGTCCCTGGTGGCCGGTGGCCCCCACTGCGCCAACCCGGACGCGGTGAAGGGCGCCCAGCCCGGCTCCAGTGTGTTGTCGAACAGGTCGCCATCGGTGAAGTGCTCGAACAAGTCACCATCCGGGTCACGCCAGTAGTCGAAGATCTGGCTGCCCTGGATGTGTCTGCCGACTCCCCAGGATCGGGAATACCCCCGCGCGCTGAGGTATTCGCCGCCGGCGGCCAGGGCGTCGAGGTCACTGACCTGATAGGCCGAGTGGACGTAGCGGTTGGCCGGCCCCAGGGCCATCGCCAACGTGTGATGATCGGCCGGCGTCGATCCGCGGTCACACCGGATGAAGCTCATGGTCGGCCCCCGGTCACGTTGGTCGGGGAAGTACAGGAAGTCGCTGACGATCATGCCGAGGTTGTCCAGGTACCAGTTGAGCGTCTCGAGGTATTTGGTCGACTGCACCACCAGGTGTCCCAGGCGCTGCACCCGCGCGGGCACCCGGGGCGGACGCTGAGCGGCGTTGGTGCGCCGGACGTCCCGTCCGAAGTTGAAGATCTGGGGCGGTTGGTCCGGCAACTCGGGCAGTTCGTGCATGCCGGCGACGACTCTCACCGGCATGCCGCTCGGGTCGGACAACTCGACCGCCAGGCCGCCGATGGTCTCCGGCAGTGGCCGCGCGGTGGCACCGGCGTTGGCCGCCAACCGATGGACGTCGGTCTCGTCTAGGGCGCGAAAGGCGGCCCCGGTGAACCGGTTTCGCCGCCCCCGACGCACGATCACGCAGGGACCGCCCGCCTGGGTGCCGCGCAACTGCAGCTCGTCGGCGGTGTGCCGCGCCGTGTGGAAGCCGAACGCGCGGGCGAAGGCTTCGGCCCGCGCCAGGTCCGGCCGCTCGAACTCCAACCACGCGATGTCGGCGACCTTGATCACCGGGTTGCGCGACCGGCCGGGATGCTCGCCCCGGCGCGCACCCTGCTCGCTGTGCGCGCGCCGGTCGGCGCTTTCCGTCAGATCCATGAACACTCCCAACTAACTGACGAAATCGTCACATACGAGAGAACGTTCAGTCAAGGGTCTGACGAAATCCTCATCACTGAGGCATACTGCTGTTGATGAATGCGATGGTGGAGCCCGTCAACCGGCTGGAGCGCCGCAAGCGGCGCACCCGGGCGGCGCTGGTTCAGGCGGCGCAGCGGCTGATCGCCGAGGGCAAGGTCAACGTGCCGGTCCTGGAAATCACCCAGGCCGCCGATGTCGGCATGGGGTCCTTCTACAACCACTTCGACAGCAAGGAGCAGCTGTTCGAGGCCGCGGTCGCCGACGTGCTCGATGCCTACGGGGCCCTGCTCGACCGGCTCACCGAGTCCATCGAGGACCCTGCCGAGACGTTCGCCACCAGTTTCCGGCTGACCGGCCGGCTGTTTCGCCGCCGGCCGCAGGAGAGCAGGATCCTGCTGGCCAACGGGCTGGAGCTGTTGTCGTCGGAACGGGGTCTGGCGCCGCGCGCCCTGCGCGACATCAAAGCCGGGATGGCGGCCGGGAGGTTCACGATCGACGATCCCGAATTGGCCCTGGCCATGGCCGGCGGTGCGCTGCTGGGGCTCGGCAACCTCCTGCGGGACGACCCCGATCGCGACGATGCGCACGCCGCCGACGTCGCCACCGAGAAGGTCCTCGGCCTGTTCGGGCTGGATTCCGCCGAGGCGCGCGCGATCTGCCGGCGCCCTCTGCCCGACGGAGGATTTTTCGGGGGTTAGCGGGCGACGCCGCCAACGGAGAATGCGACGCTTCGACCCACGCCGCCATCGTCACCGGACGCGCCCGGCGTGGTCCACCGCACGCGCGCGGTCCCGGTGACGTGCAGTGCGGCGCCGGTATCGAAATCGACGAACAGCAGGGCGGCCTCGTCGTCGACGGCGAGGTTGCCGTAGCTGTTGAACATGTTGTTGCCGGGGAAATCCGGCCACCACAGCCGGGTCGGGGAGTCGATACGGACGAATCCGGGTGGACCGCCGCGGTGGGAGGCATCGCTACCGCGGGTGGGATGGCTCGTGCCCAGGAAGAACGTGTCGGACGCTGCAACCAATGCTTGGTCGGTCGGGCCCAGCAGGGTTGCGCGCCGCTGTGACACGGGCCCGGTCATCCCGGCAACGTCGATCGCATGCCGATGAATGTACTTGGGGCAGTTGCCGTATGACTGGTCGACCCGCACGGTCAGACCCGCGCCGTCGGCATCGACGAGTTCGCCGTTGACCCGCAGCCTGCGCCGCGTGGCGAAGTCGATGGCGATGAGTCCGACCTGTTGACCGCCGGGGATCTCGTGCAGCGGATCGCCGCCCCGGGGCAACGCGGACACACGAAGGAGGTCGTCCTCGCCGCGGAGGAACCCCGGCGGTCCCGCCAGCGGCGAGATCCACAGGACGCCGTCGTGGTCGCGTCCCGTCATCGCGGCGAACCGTTGTGACCCGAGAAACGCCTCGGCGCCTGCGGACAGGCCCGACGCACGGAGCATGCCCTCGAGCCGTCTGGCCTCGGCCTCCACGCCGGCTCGACGCTGCGTCGCGGTCTCGCCCTCGTGGAAGCCCGTCGCACTCATACCAGCCGCAACAATGCCGCCACGGTAAAGCTTCCGCGCGCCGCGGGGGAGGCCAGCGGCCGGCGCCTGCTAGGCGACCGACACGATGCGGGCGACCAGCTTCCCGCCGCGGATGACCCCGATCGTCTGCCCCGCGGCGACCTCGTCGAAGTAGCGTCCCGCGCGCTTTCTCAGTTCGTCGAGCCCGATTCCGCCGCTCGGGTCGGCCGGAACGGGGGCCCGCTCCGCCCCACCGGCGGGCACGATCTGGGCCAGTAATCGGCCGCCGCGAACGACGTTGACCGTCTCCCCGGCCGCGACCCGGTCGAAGCACCGCCCGGCCCGGGTTCGCAGTTCGTCGAGTCCGACCCACCCACCGGCGTCGGACGCCGCGGGTTGGACGGATCGCGCCGGGATCGGAGCCACCCTGAAGTCACCCACCGGCACGATCCGCGCCACCAGCTTGCCGCGACGCACGACGTCGATACTCTCCCCGGCGGCGACCCGCTCGAGATATGTGCATGCGTTGCTCCGAAGTTGGCCCAAGCCAATCGCTTTCCGCATTTCGCTCCGATCTCCGTCGTTCATCGGCCGGCCGGCGGCGCCAGCATGTCCTTCCAGCCGTCGTCACCCGTTTTGCTCGAGTTCTCCACCGCGTATTTGGCGCCGTCGGGCCCCACCAGTTCGCCGCTCTGGGGAAGGTAAACGGCCGGGGGCGGACCGCCGGGCGTATAGACGCACGGATTCGGTTGTTGCCCATTGCATTCGACGCTGCCCGACCCAGGCCGCTGCAGTGGATCGCTGATCGGGGGTGGGGTGCCCGCGACCCGGTCGGACGGTGCCGGGTTGAGGCCGTTGTCGACCGACGGCGCGGGCATCACCAGACCCGGCTTCACGGGCTGGTCGCAGCGTGCCGCGGGCGCGGGGCAGGTGACGATCTGATTGGGGTCGCCGTACCACGGGTTGGTGCCCAGCGGAACGTAGGGTTTGGAGTCGCGGCACTCCCGCGGCGTGGCGGCGCGTTTACCGGGGACATCGACACACGGCAGGTTCCGCGCGCCGCGCACGGCGTTGGCGGCGGTGTCCTGCGGGATCTTGCAATAGGTTCCGGACGGCATCGGCGCCAGGCTGGTGTCCGCGGGAGATCGCCACTGCGGCGCCGGCAGGAACCCGGTCAGACACGGCGGGGGCTGGTTGATGGTGAGCGAGGTGCCCAGCGACGCGTAGCCCGGGAAGGCCGACGTCACGGTCTGGCCCTCCGACGCGCCCTGCGGGTAGGCGACCAGCAGTTGCTCGACGCCCTTGTGGTAGCGCTTGAGCATGTCCCACACGATCGCGAGATTCGCCAGTGTCTGCGGCAGCGACTCACGGACGTCGCCGAACACCTCGTTGACCTGATCCGCCGTCGGCGCCGCCTGGGTCAGGATGCTTTGCACGTGCTGGTCGCTCTCCGCGCTCTGGGCGGCCAGAATGTTCAGGTTGTGCGACCAGCGCTCGATCGAGTCACCGGAGTTGACCTGGCTGTCGATGATCGGCCCGGAGTTTTGGACGATGTCGTTGATGTCGGAGATGTTGGTCTTGAAGTCGCCTGCGATCGCCTGCGTCGCATCGACCAGCCGTTGCAGGGCGGGGCCCAATCCGCCGACGGCTTGGGCTGTTTCGTCGAGCAGCGAGGCGATCTTGTCCTTGGGCAGCACGGCCAGCCCGCGGTTCGCCGCGTCCAGCGCCGGACCGATTTCGGTGGGTATGGTGCCCTTGGTGATGGTCTGACCGGGCGAGAAGTATTGGCGCGGGTTCCCCACCGACACCAGGTCCAGATACTGCTCACCGACCGCCGACACCGAATGCACGTTCGCCGACGCGTCAATCGGGATCTTGTAGCGGTCGCCGATGCTCATCGTGACCCGGGCGCCCGTGGCGGTGGGCTCGACAGCGGTGACGGTGCCGATGGTTTCGCCGCGATAGGTGACGTTGGAGGTCTTGTACAGCCCGCCCGACGCGGGCAGCTCGGCCTTCAGCGTGTACTGGCCGATCCCCATCGCAGTGGGAATCTGCAGGTAGTACCAGCCCAGCGCAACCGCGGTGATCGCCGTGAGGACGGCGAACATGACCAGCTGGCGCTTGATGAAACGGGTCAGCATTGCCGGTCCGCCCTTTCGACCAGCGGGCCGCCCGGGGCGTCGTTGGGGTTCGGCGTGTACCGGACGTCGGGGATCATCGTTTCGGGGTCGCGGCCCCACGATTGCTCGAGCGCGCGCAGCGCCCCGGAGAACCCGGTCCCGGTGAGGACCGCGTTGTCGACGGCGCTCATCGTCAGATCGAGCGTCAGCGACAGGTTGAAATAGTCGCCGCGGAATGCCTTGGGCACGGCGTCGATGTCGAACGGCCGGACGAGGATCAGCTTGAGCGCGCGAATCAGATACGGCGCCGCGCGGCCGAGTTCCCGCAGCGGGCACTGCAGCGACGCCAGGTCCTGGTGCAGGTCGCCCCGCGCGGCCGACAGGTATTGGTCGGCGACCCCGCTGAGCCGTCCCGTCGCGTCGACCGCGTTGATCAGAAGGTTTTGCTTTTCGGCGAAATGCTTTAGCAGCGGCGGGAATTCGGTGAGGACCCGATCCAGCACGTCGGAGCGGGGACCCACGTACGACAGCAGCCGGTTGGTGGAATCGATGGCCCGGGTGATGTCAGCGCGTTGCTCGTCGAGCCGGGCGGTGAAGGTATCCAGCTTGCCGAGGAAAGCGCGGATCTGGTCGGCCCGGCCGTTCACGACGTTGTAGACCTCGTTCTGCAGGACTTCGAGGTTCGGGATGCCTCCCCCGCGCAGCACGATGGCGAGGCTCGCCAGCGTCTGCTCGGTCGTCGGATACGTGGACGCATTTTTCAGCGGGATGGTGTCGCCGTTCCGCAGTGGCTCCGGGGACGGGTTGGGTGGTGCCGCCAGCTCCACGTGCTGTGAACCCAGCAGGCTGGTCTGACCGATCTTGGCGGTCGCGTTCCTGGGCAACTTCACGTTCTTGCCCAACCGCAGCGTCAGCGTCGCAACCCAGTTCTTGAGTTCGATCGCGCGCACCGTGCCGACGAAGACGTCGGCCACCCGCACCCGGCTGTTGTCGTTGAGGGCCAGCGTGTCGGGCATCTGCACGTAAACGGTGTAGGAACCGGGCCCGGAGCCCGGGCCGCCGGGCATCGGCACGTTCGCGATTCCGTGCCACTTCGCGCACGAGGTGAGCACCGCCGCGGCGCTCAGGACGGCCGCCCCCTTCAAGGCCGTGCGCCGGGTGCGGGAACCGAACGCGCGCAGCGATTGTGCGGTCGCCACGCGCCTCGCGGCCGTCACGATCCCGCTCCCGTAGCGGCGGCCGCCGGTGTCGGCGCGACCGGGCCCGTCGCCACACCCGGCGCCGGCGGCGGCGGTGGGATCGGCACCTGCGGCGCTTGCAGGCCGATGGGCGGCACCACCGGGTTCTCGTCGTAGGCGTTCGGCGGGCCGGGCGGCGTCTGCAATCCCGGGGGAGGGGG
>NZ_MVIJ01000019.1 GCF_002086735.1 Mycobacterium scrofulaceum
CACCTACGCCGACGACGGCGCCATGATCGACAAAGGCGTCGCCTTCGCCTCCAGCCACCTCGACGGGGGGACCGGCGCCCCGGCGACCCAGGTATCCACCGGCGGCTTCGGCAGCTGAGTGGTAAGCGCCCTTGGTGAGTTCGTCGCTCGACGCGTGACGCGCTGACGATGCCGACCGAGCGAGCGGCAGCGCTCGCCATCAACCATGTCGGGGTCACGGTCCCGGACATCCACGCCGCGATCGACTGGTACGGCGCGGTTTTCGGATTTCGCTGCATCATGGGACCGCGCGTGCTGGAGGGCGCCGGCAACCCGGAGGCGGGTTCGGTCTTCGGCAGCGGGTTTCGCCGCGCCTGGCAGGCGCACTTGCTGACAGGGAATTCCGTGGGGATCGAGCTTTTTCAATTCATCGATCCGCCGACGCGCGCGACGGGGCGGCCGCACGAGCGGGAGCCGTGGTTCGACCGCGGGCTGTGGCATCTCTGCATCACGCACCCCGACGTGCAAGCCGTGGCCGATCGCGTCGTCGACCATGGTGGGGCGCTGCTGGCGGCGCCGTACGAGTTCGTGCCGGGCCGTCCGTGGACGCTCGCCTACGCCGCCGACCCCTGGGGCACCGTGCTGGAGGTGATGAGCCACAGCTACGCCGAGGCGTTCAGCAACTGGCCCCAGCCCGGCCAACGCGTTCCGCCCACCCTGGTGCCCCGCCCGGACGGCGGCGGGGCCGGCCCGGTCTGACTTTCGGGCCACCGGTCACCGGTGGACGAAGCCCTTGTTGCGCATCAGGGCGTCGGCCAGGAAGCCGTCGTGCGGGATGGCGGGGGCCGCGTACCAGGTCGGGTGGGGTCCGAAGTACACGTTGGCGATCGTCTTCTCGGCGAGCAGGCCGTCGATCAGGCGCTCGTCATCGGTGAGCGCGGTGAGCACCAACGAATGCCGCAACGGCTCGATGGCGGAGTCGCGCGACCAGGGCGCGACCCACGCGCACGGGAAGGGCAGCTCGACGTTCAGCCTGTCCGGGTCGGGCGCGGCCAGCAGATGCACGGCCGGGCGCAGGGCCGCGTAGCCGTCGCCGAGGTCCGCGACCACCTGCTCGGCGCCGAGCACCGGCGCCGACCCGGCGGCCTTGGCCGCCAGGTACTCGGCCAGGGCCCGGGCGTCTCCGACGGGCTGGGTGGGCAGGATCGCGCGCTCGTCGTCGGTGGGCAGCGGCGTGATCGCCGCCAGCCGCTGGGCGATCGCCCGCGCCAGCGGGGCGGGATCGCCCTCGTACAGCACGGCGGTGGTGTTGACGCAGGCCATCCCACCGAGGTTGGCGATCGAGTCGACGACGAGGTCGACGTGCTCGCGCCAATCCTGGTCGGCGGTGATCAGGATCTTGCTGCGCCCGGGGCCGTTGACAATCACCGTCGGGTCGGCGGCGTACTTGTCGACGACGCGCTGCCCGCCGTACACCATGGCGAGGTCGGCCGACCGGATGATCTCGTCGGCGCCCGCATGGTCGGTCGGCAGGTAGACGGCGTCCTCGGGGCGAAAGCCGCCCTGCCGCAGCGCGTGCACCAGCCGGTGGGCGGTCAGCGGCTCACGGCGCGACGGCCGCACCGCAACCCGGTAGCCCAGCGCCAGGGCCTGCGGCCACAGGCCGTGCACGCCCGGACCGTTTCCCGCCGCGTGCACGGCGAACACCTCCCCACGCCGCGCCCATACCGCGCCTCCCCGGCGGGTGCGTTCGTCGCGCCAATCGAGCGTGGCGCCCATCGGGCGGGCCGGCCGGACCGCGTCGAATGCGCCGCCGACGGCGTCCGCCACGCCGCGCGCCCCGGCGCGGGTGACCGCGATGGGCAGCCCGGAAATCCGGCTGGCCAACCCGACGTAGCCCTCGAAGTCCAGCCCGGCGACGACGCCGTCGATGAAGATGCCCGCGGCCGCCGACAGCGCGGCCGCGCGCTGCCCGACGGGCAGTGGCGCCGCCTTGCGCTGCCCGGCCAGGGTGCGCGAGACGTACAGCGGCGGCACGATGCTCAGCTCGGCGACCGCGGCGCCGGCGGTGCTGAGCAGGACCTCGCGGCGGCGGGTACGGTACTGCTCGCCAAGGCCCAGCGCATCGATCGCCACCAAATCGGCCGCGGCACCGGCCCATTCGCCCACCACGATCAGTACACGCCCTCGATGACGGCCTCGCCCTCGAAGGTCGGAACCGGGCGGACCGCACTGACCGAGTCGCTGAGCTCGCCCGCCGGTCCCGGCACCCTGACCGCCAGGTCGCGCTCCAGGTTGTTCGGGATGAACATGCCCTTGCTGACGTGGTGCATCACCACCTGCCCGGTCTGCCCGTAGGGCACCCGTTCGCCGGTGTCCGGGTCGACCACCCAGAACACCACGTACGGCGTCCGCGGGTCGAACACGAACGCGTCGTCATCACCGGTTCGGGTGACCGCCTGGGAGAGCACCATGGTGCTGCCGAAGGCCACGGTGATCGTCGTCGCCGGGAAGATGTCGCGGAGCAGGTCGAGGGTGTCGGCGTCCACGTGCGCCCCGCTGAGCAACAGGTAGCGGATCTTGTCGTTCATCAGATCCACCACCCGGTCGTCCCGGGCCATGGCCTCCAGCAGCGGCGGGGTGGTGTGCAGGTTCGCGACGTTCTGGGTACGCAGGACGAACACGGCCTGCTCGACGACATGGTCTACATAGGCGGCCACCTCGGTGGCGGCGCCGCGGGCGGCGAGCTTCTTCACCCAGCGGGGATCGATGTCGATGGCGTGGAACGTCGCGCCGAGCCGCTCGGAGACCAGCCGCGAGAAATAGCCCACCCCGTGCGGGCCGCTGGGCATCAGGCACAGGAAGCCCTCGCCGCGGCGAAACCCGCCGCCGGCGAAATCCTCGGTCTGCCAGCGCACCACCTGCGCGACCCAATCCGGCAGCTGCGCAGTCCGTTTCGGCGCGCCGGTGGTACCGCCGGATTCGAATACCTGGGGGACCGGACGCGGTTCGCCGTAGCCGCGCGGGATGAGGTCCTCCACCGGCACCCCGCGCAATTCGTTGACGAGGTTGGGGAAGCGCCGCAGATCGGCGTAGGAGTGCACGACGGTCAACGGATCGAAGTCCAGCGTCGCGGCGGTCCGCAACCAGAATGGGGATCCGGTGTCCGCGCCGAAGTGCCACGCGATCGCCGCGCGCAGGTAGGCCCCGGGATCCTCGACCGGGTCCGATCGCGGGACGTCCAACAACGAGAAGTCGATACCGGCCATATCAACAGATCCTCGCCCATCCGCAACCGCTGGCCAAGCGCCCGCCGCCGTATTGGCTTACTTCGCACGCATTTTCGGCGCCGTGTACCCGCTGTTCACTTTCGGGGCCGGGCGCGGCGGAATCGCCGGTGAAACGCGCTCTGGGCTATGTTCACTGCAGCGAGAGGGGACGAATCATATGGCGGCGGACAGCACGGAGTGCGAATGATCGAGTTCACCCTGACCCGGACCTCCACCGCGCCGATCGAGACCGTGTTCGACGCCATGACCGACCACCGCGGGATCGCGGACTACATGTGGGCAATCCGGCGCAGCACGCTCGACCGCGAGGGGACCCCGGCACCGAACGGTGTCGGCGCGATCAGGCGTCTGGCGGCGTTCGGGCCGCCGTTCGTGGAGGAGATCATCGAGTACGAGCGACCCACCGGCTACGCGTACAAGATGCTCTCCGGCGCACCGACCCGGAACCACATCGGCACGATCCGGCTGCGCGAAACAGAGATGGGGACCGAGGTCAGCTGGCATCTGCGGACAACGCTGAAAGTTCCCGGTGTCGACCGGCTGATGCTGCCGGTGCTCAAGAAGGTCATCGACGAACTCCTCAAAGGCGGGATCGCCGCCGCCGAACGCCGCCGCTGACGGTGCGTCGCGCTAAGCGGCGCGGTTGTGCAGCCGGCGCGGGTCGACGCCCGACCGGCGCCACGCCCTGGCCGCCCAGGGCGTGTAGATCGCCGCGACGGGGAGCCGGTTGATCAGCGGGTTGAGCGCGCGCATGGCGGCGGCGAACCGCTGAAACCGCTTCTCCTTCTTCGCATTCCACTCCAGCTGGCAAACCTCGCGCATCTGGGGTGGCATGGTTCCGACCAGAACCAGGCGGGTGTAGGCGTTGAGGGGCGCGAAAACCAGCTTCCACACCGGTTTCGGGATCCAGCGCGGGCCGGGAATCCCTTTCCTGATGTAGCCGGTGCCGTACAGGACGGTCTTGTGGGGGACGAATCGCTCGAGCATCTCGTCCCAGTACGCCAGGAACTCGTCGTAGGTCTGCGGCTGGCCGCGGTCGCTGACACCGTAGAGGGCGTACCACACCCTGCCCTCGTCGAAGATCTGCTCCTTCTCCGCACGCGACAACCGGCGAACGAAGGTGTCGGTGTTGTAGATGACCTGGTCGACGAAGCTGGCATGCGCCCAGTAGAACAGTTCGGGGTTCAGCGCGTGATACCGCGATCCGTCACTGATCGTCCCTTTGATGCTCTTGTGGAAATCGCGCACCCTGCGGCCCCACTCGCGGGGTTCGTCGGAGTAGACGGTCTTCATCAGCGGCGGCGCGGTCCGCTTGGCCCGGCCCAGAGTGTCGCTGAAGACCACCGAATGGTCGAGCACGCCCTGTGCGAGCTGCTCGATGCAGTTCTCGACGCCGGCGGTGCGCTGGAACCCGAAGAACTGGGTGCGGTTGTCGCCGTAGAACTTCCAGATCAGCGACCCCGGCCCCAGCCGCGCGACGGCGTCCGTCCCGCCGGCCGGCCCGTCGACCGGCATCGGCAAGGCCTCCCGCACACCGGTGTCGAAGCGGGCGCCCGCCGTGAGACGGGCGGTCGACGCGTCGTCGTGGGCCGTCATGCTCCCCTCCCCCCGAGCGATGTACGTCCTTGCGAGTCAAAGACACAAAACCGTATCTTTGTGTCAAAGCCTAGCAAGTGCATGCCGAGATTGCCGTGGGGGTCGTGATCCATGCCGAACCACAGCCTTGGCGGCGATCTCGGCGAACTCACCGACCTCGACCGCACCATCCTGGACACCGCCCGCGCCGTGTTCGAGACCTACGGCGTGCGCCGAGCCAACATAGAAGACGTCGCGGCCCGCGCCGGTGTCAGCCGCAGCACCGTGTACCGGCGCTTTCCCACCAAGGACGACCTGTTCGGACACGTGGTGCGCCGCGAGGCGGAATCGTTCTTCACCACGTTGGACCGGGCCACGGCCGGCTGCGACCCGCGGCACGCCGTGATCGAGGCGTTCGCGCTCGGGGTGCGCCTGGTCCAGGATTCGCCGCTGTACTCGCGGATCGCCGACAGCGAACCCGAGCTGCTCGGCATGTTCTCCCGCTCGGACGTCCTCCCGATCCGCCAGTTCGCCGACGGCATCGCGCACACGCTGCGCCGCTGCGGGGCCGAGAATCCGGGGCCCGACCTGGACAACATCGCCGACATCCTGCTTCGCGTCGCGCTGGGCATCATCGTCTTCCCCACCGACCGCCTCGACACGTCGGATCCCGCGGCCGTCCGCGACTACGCCGCCCGCTACCTGGTCCCGATCATCGGCCGCTGACCGGTTCCGGCATGTCGGTGACCTGCATTAGCCTGAATCTGTGGCTGGGAGTTCTGCGGCTCCGCGGACCCGGTATGCCAGTTGCGGCGAGATCGACATCGCCTACCAGGTCTTCGGCGATGGCCCGGTCGACCTGCTCATGCTGCCGGGCCCGTTGATCCCGATCGACTGCGTCGACCTCGAGCCGTCGATGTACCGATTCCATCGCCGCCTGGCGTCGTTCTGCCGGGTGATCCGGTTCGACCAGCGCGGGATCGGGCTCTCATCCCGGATGGCGTCGCTGGACATGCTCGGGCCGGAATCGTGGGCCCAGGACGCGATCGCTGTCATGAACGCGGCGGGATGCGAGCGCGCGACGATCTTCGCCCCGGGTTTCACGTCGCTGGCCGGAGTCGTCCTCGCGTCCGACCATTCCGACCGGGTGAACAGCCTGGTGATAGCCAATGGTGCGGCGCGCACACTGCGGGGTCCCGATTACCCCATCGGCAGCGACCTCGACGACGCCGACCGCTTCACGACGGTGGGGATGGAGCCCGACGCCGTCGAGCAGGGGTTCGACATGCTCGGCATCATCGCGCCCTCCGTAGCGGGCGACGCCGCGTTCCGCTCGTGGTGGGACATGGCCGGCAACCGGGCCGCGTCGCCCAGCATGGCCCGCGCCTTCATCAACAAGATCCGGGAGGGCGACGTCCGCGACCGGCTCCCCCGCGTCGCCGTGCCGACGCTGATCCTGCATCGCGACAACCCCGACTTCAGCCCCGTGGCACACGCCCACTATCTGGCCGAACACATCCCGGGGTCGCGCCTCGTCGAGTTGCCGGGCGGGGACGCCCTGTACTGGGTCGGCGACACCGCCCCGGTCCTCGACGAGATCGAGGAATTCATCACCGGCGTGCGCGGCGCCTCCGACGCCGAGCGCCTGCTCACCACGATCGTGTTCACCGACATCGTCGGCTCCACCGAGCGCGCCGCTCTGCTCGGCGATCACCGCTGGCGCGACCTGCTCGACAACCACGACACCCTGGTCCGCCACGAGCTGCTCCGGTTTGCCGGGCGCGAAGTCAACACGGCCGGCGACGGCTTCGTCGCGACGTTCAGCAGCCCCAGCGCCGCGATCGCCTGCGCCGACGCCATCGTCGACGCGGTCCGGGTGCTGGGCATCGAGGTGCGGGTGGGCATTCACGCCGGTGAGGTGGAGGTGCGCGGCAAGGACGTCGCCGGGATGGCCGTGCACATCGGCGCCCGGGTGGCGGCGCTCGCCGGCCCCGGCGAAGTGCTGGTGTCCTCCACCCTGCGCGACATCGTCACCGGATCGCGGCACCGCTTCGGCGACCGCGGCGAGACCGCCCTCAAGGGCGTGCCGGGCCAGTGGCGGTTGTACTCCCTGGTGCGCGACCACGCCATCGTCCGGCGGTGACCAACCGCACCGCGGCGTAGGCTGCCAACAGGGGGCGCCCGGACCGATGCGTCCGGCTTCCCGGCCGAGTTCCGGCGCACGGCTTGATGTTTGGTGAAGGAGTACGCATGACCGACGTGCACGTCTCGCCGCCTCCCGCGTTGCGGCGAGCGTTGGATCTGCTCGCCGACCCGCCGGCGGATCCCGACGTGAGCAGGGGTTACCTCGATCTGCTCGGCCGCGATTCCGGCAAGAGCGACGTCGCGAAGAACACCGGGCCGATCCAGGCGGCCTGGGCGTCGCCGATCGGGTCGATGCTCTACGACAACGCCCAAGCCTTGTCGCGGCGGCTGATCGGCGCGTGGCAGACGCCCCTCGAATGGCTGAACATCCCGCCGGGTGGCGTCGCGCTGGACGTCGGTTCGGGCCCGGGCAACGTCACCGCATCGCTGGCACGCGCGGCCGGCCCGGAGGGGCTGGCCCTGGGGATCGACATCTCCGAGCCCATGCTCGAGCGCGCCGTCCGCAACGAGGCGGGGCCGCAGGTCGGCTTCATCAAGGCCGACGCGCAACGACTTCCGCTGCGCGACGACACCGTCGACGCCGTCGTCTCGACGGCCGTGCTGCAGCTGGTTCCGAGTCCGGCGGCCGCGCTCGGCGAGATGGCACGGGTGCTGCGGCCGGGGGGCAGGCTGGCCGTCATGGTGCCCACCGTCGGTCCGGCCGCCCGCCTCTTCCAGAGGCTGCCGAACGTCGGGGCACACGTCTTCGACGACGACGAGATCGGCGACATCCTGGAAGACCACGGATTCGTCAGCGTGCGGGTGAAGAACTACGGCACCGTGCAGTGGGTGCGCGCCAAGAACGGCTGAGCCGCCCGCCTCAGCCCGCGTCGGGGGATTGCGCGACGACGGCGAGCCGGTCCATGGACTCGCGCAGCATGTCCGGCGTCGTCGCGCGGGCGCGCTCGAGACGGGTCGGGTCGCTCAGCGCCGTCCAGTCGTAGGTGTGGGTCACCGTGGTCAGTTCGGCGTTCACCGGGCTGAGTTCCCAGCGCCACAAATGACCGGGCGGCTGCTTCCTGGGTTCGGCGGGACACCAGGCGATTGTGCTGTTCTCGACGAATTCCACCACGTGGTTCTCCCGCACTGCACCGTTGGTCAACGTCGTCTTGAACACGTCGCCCACCGCCCGGACTCGTTGTCCCGGGGCGGACGAGGCGAGGTTGCCGTTGCCGTCCCAACTCGGCTGACGGGCGGGGTCGGCGATCAGTTCGAAGATCCGCGCGGCGTTGGCCGCGATGACCCGCGTGGCGCTCACGATGCGTTCGGCTTCCGTGTCGGACATATCGCCATCCAAACACGTCGACCGCCGGCACCGCCCGGTGTGAATGTGACCTTCGGCCGAACCGCCGGGGACCTTCGGCCGTCGATGCGCCGGCCTCCGGGGTGCGACCGTGGTGGATGCCGGGGCAACCCGGTGGTCTGCCCGAAGTGCAGCAAGCCCATTTTTGGGCGAGGCCATCCGCAAGGGCCTGCTTGACCCACCGTCGTAAGACGGGGACCTGCCTTCGGGCAGACCTTCATGCTCACGGCATCCGGGGCAGCGCCTCGGCCGGCCCGGACAGCGCCGCCTTGACGTAGCGGGTGTCGTCGTCGGCGAGCACCTCGGTGTCGTCCCGCTCGATGCCCTCGGCGATCGCGCGCGCTACCTGGCGCGGATCGTTCTTGGGCGCGTCGAAGCCGGACGCCATGTCGGTGTCGGTGAAGCTGAGGTGCGCGGCGACGACCAGGGTGCCCTGCTTCTCGAGTTCGACCCGTAGCGAGTTCGTCGTCGACCACAGGGCCGCCTTGGAGTCTCCGTACCCGCCGGAGCCGGGCATCCAGGACAGGATCGAGGCGATGTCGACCAGGGCGCCACCCCCGTTGGCGGCCAGGATCGGCGCGAACGCCTTGGCAACCCGGAGCGCACCGAAGTAGTTCGTCTCGAACACGGCCCGAACCTCCTCGATGTCGCTGTCGAGCAGCTTCGGGGCGCCGAGAACGCCGGCGTTGTTGATGACGATGCCCGCGTCGGAAGCCGAGACGGCCAGGGCCGCAACCGACTCGGGCTTTGTGACGTCCAGCGCCACACTGACCACCCGGGGGTCCGCGCTGGGCCGGGGTGCGCGCGCCGTGGCGTAAACCTTGGCCGCCCCGCGCTGTAACAACTCGTCCACGATGGCCTTGCCGAGTCCGCGCTGGCCGCCGGTGACCACGACCGTCGATCCGTTGATGTTGACCATGATCCACACTCCCTGACTTAGGTAAATCTATTTTGATTATGTCACCGTAGTTGCCGGTGTCGACATAGTCAAGTATGTTTTAGTTATGTCTATTTCATGGCCTGCGTCACAGCGATACGGCGTCAGCACCGCGCCGGCGGGCCTCGGCTTGGTTCAGGACTTCCTCAACACCAGGGGAATCGAGGGCTACGGCCCGGACCTGCTCGCCGACGCCGCGCGCGCCGGCGACTGGGTCGCGGGCGCGGTGCGGGCCTGGACGGCCGCCCGGGGCGTGGACCTGCCAGCGCCCACGCTCGAAGACGCCGACCTGGCCAAGCTGCGGGCATTGCGGGACAGGCTCGACGCACTGGTGGCCGGCGACTCGCCGCCGGGCGCAACGACCTCCGTTCCCGCGTCTCTCGTGGTCTCCGGCGACGGCGAGGTGTGGCTGGAGCCCAGCGGCGGCGGCTGGCGCTGGCTGGCCTCGGCGCTATGGGCCGAGATTCTGCTCAGCCAGCAGGCCGACACCTGGCGACGCGTCAAGCAATGCCGCAACCACCGGTGCGGGTCGACGTTCTACGACCGCTCCAAGAACAACAGCGGGGTGTGGCACGACGTCAAGACGTGCGGCAACGCCGCCAACCTGCGCGCCTCGCGGGCCCGCCGGCGCGAACGCGAGCGCGGGGCGGGCTCAGCGGTTCCGCCACAGTAGGCGGCGTTGGCAGTGCGGCCGTTGGCGGGCGAGGCGGATTGGCGCCGTCAGCAGCGCTCGGCCCCCCGCCGCATCAGCGTGACCCCCGGGTGCGGCCGGCGCGGCCCGCTCCCGCGCACCGCCTGCCAAGCGTCACAGGCGCGCGCCTTGATCGGGGTCACCACATCGACGTTGGCGGGTCTTCGGCTGATCCACGACGGCAGTGTTGCCACGGTTTCGATCCTTCGTCAGTTCGGCCTGGGCGCCGACTCATTGAATTGCACCCGAGCCGCTTTACGGATGCGCCGCGCCGGGGTAAACGCCACGAAAAGCCCCTTTGTGGCGGGACACACATCCGGCGGGAGCGCCGCCCGGCCGTCACACCGATCGAGTGTGGGGGCTATGGACGAATTCACGGCGGTTCAGGTACTTAAGCCCCACAGTCGGCGGCCGGCAATGGGTGGAAACCGCCCAAGCGCCGGCCTCCGGTCACAGACTGCGCGAACGCCGGTACCGCCGCAGGTAGCCCAACAACCCGCGCGCCGGAAGCGCTTTGGGCCAATCGTCGGGGCGGAAGTACGCGTCTGTCCCGCCGTCGACGAAGATCACGCTGCCGCAGAGGAATTCGGCGGATTCGGACAGCATGAAACACATCCAGTCGGCCATGTGCCCGGCCTGGCCGAAGCCACCGAGCGGAACCGGGAACGACCGTACGGCCTTGGCCTGCCGGGGCGTCGCAAGCTGCTCCTGCAGCAGGGGCGTCATGATCGCGCCCGGCGCCAGGGCATTGAGGCGGATTCCCGACCCCGCCCATTCGGGCAGGACCGCGTGCCGCCGCACCCAACGGCTGACGGCGATCTTCGACGCCGCATACATCATCGTGGGGGCGCCCGGGCCGAACGGCCGCACCGAGCGCAGCGCCTTGTCGGCGTCGTGCGCGAGCAACGCCTTCACCGTGCGGCGCGGGACGAGCGGAACGGTCGTCGTCGAATTGCTCGCCACGACCACCACTTTCGCGCGGTCGGCCGCGGCCAGCGCCGGTCGCCAGGCCACCAGGGACTCGACGACGCCGAAATAGTTGACCTGCCCGATCTGGCGGAGCCGCTCTCTCCCGGGGCCCGGCCCGAGCCCGGCGGCCAGCACCGCGCCGTCGAGTTTGCCGCCGCAGGCCGCCAGCACGCCGGCGGCGGCCAGCTCGCGTCCGTGCGGCGTCGACAGGTCGGCGACGATGTCGGCGTCTTTGATGTCGACGCCGATCACGGTGTGCCCGTCGGCCCTGAGCCGCTGCGTGGTCTCGTGGCCCATCCCGGACGCCGACCCGGTGACCGCATAGGTTCCCATCGCTCCGTTCTTACCAGTCGGGGTCCTGTTAGGTTGCCGGGATGCATGACCACACGCCCTGCGTCGACCTCAGCCAGCTCGAGTCGGTTTACGCGCCGCTCGCCGCGTCGATCCGCCGGCTCATCGACGTCAGCATCCGCACCGAGGCCGAGCCCGCCGCAGCGGCGGCGGCGCGGGCCAAGATCGACGCGGCCGCAGCGGAATTGGCGGAGACGGCGCAGCCGGGGCCGGTGGGCGTGCGCCACCTGCCCGACGGTCAGACCATCGCGTGGGGCAACGCGGTCGTCGGTGTGCGCAACCCGCTGGCGCCGCCGCTGGTGGTCCACCACGACGCCGACGGCCTGGTGTGGTCGGGATTCACGCTGGGCGCCGCCTACGAGGGGCCGCCGGGCCACGTTCACGGCGGTGTCTGTGCGCTGGTGCTCGACCACGTGCTCGGCGCGGCGGCGCACCAGCCCGGAAGGCCGGCTTACACCGGCACCCTCACACTGCGCTACCGGCGCCGCACCGCGCTGGAGCGGCCGTTGCGCGCGCAGGCCCGTATCGAGCGCACCGAGGGCGTCAAGGCGTTCGTGGTGGGCTACCTGGCCGATGCGGACGGCGTCACGGTCGAAGCGGAAGGCATCTTCATCCACCCGAGGCAGGCGCCGGCCTGACGTCAGGTCCGGGCGGCGGCCTTCTCGACGTCGAGCAGCTGCTCGCCGCGGCGTTCCTCGTCGTAGGCCGCGCGGCCGCCCCGCAACCCGAACAGGCGTTTCGAGAACAGCAGGTAGAGCACGGCGGCCACGTTGATGGTGAAGGTGACCACCCGGGTCATCGTGATGCCCTTGGCGAGGTCGTGAATCTCCAACGGCAAGAACACGGAGGTGGCTATCACCGCGAAGTATTCGCCCCAGCGCTTCAGCAACCACAGGCCGACGCCTTCGACGACCTCCAGCAGCGCGTAGCCGGCCAGCATCAGGGTCAGCAGGGCCAGCGTGGATGGCTTGGCGGCCAACGCCTTTTCCAGCTCGTGAACCGCGGTCATCTGATCCACCTTGAACCCGGCGGCCCGGAAGATCGGCAGGTCGCGGTCGAGGGTGGCCTGGATTGCTCCCCGTGCTCCGCGGAACTTCCACACCGCATAGGCCGCGAGCGCGATCGCCACCGCCCGGAACAGGCGCTCCACCGCGAGCGCGCGGATGATGATGGCCTGACGTAAAGCCTTGCCGCGCATGATCATCGGCGCGTCTTCGGGCCGGCCCCGCCCGTGCGGCTCACCGACGGTGAATTCACCGCAGCGCAGACAGCGCCACACCTCTCCGAGCCCGGTGGTGCCGCTCAACCGGGCGGCGAGATCCTCTTCGTCGGGCGCGTAGGTGGCGTGCCCCGCGACGGCGCAGGTGACCAACTCCCACCGATTGCTGCCCTGATCTTTGCGCATGGCCGATCATCGACCGCGGGCGGCGGGCCACGCAAGGGGGCGCGGGTCAGAACCGGGGCCCGGTGCGCGGCCGTTGGGCGGTGGGGCTCGCCGCGCCCAGCAGGCCGGCGAGTTCGGCGGCGGGAATCTCCTCGAGGTGCTCGACCGCCGCGACGATGCCGGCGCGCAGCGCTCCGTCGCAGAAGGGTTCGGCCAGCCATCCGAACTTGTCCGTGACCCGTTCCCACGACATGGGCCGGGTCGGGGATCCCTCGTAGTCGGCCTGCTCGCGGCTCAACTCCCGGCCGTCCCGGGTCACCAGGCGCACCCGGGCAGCCGTGCGTCGCGGGTAGTCGGCGGTCAGGTCGGCGGCGGGCTCGACGTCCACCCGCGCCAACAGCTCCCGCACGTCGGCGCGCGAAACCCGCTCGGCTTCCAGCTGTTCGGGACCCACGCCACCGTCGAGCAGCGCGACCGCGGCGAGGTATTTCAGGTTGTAGTCGGCCTGCTCCTTGGTGCGTGGATCGTCCTTCGCGCCGTACGCTCCGCCGCCCGCGAAGTCGTAGGCGCCCTGGAAGACCGCGAGGGTCACCCGCGTGACGTCCTCCGCGCGCAGCCCATGCTCGGCGCGCAGGCCCAAGATGGCGTCGATCACCACCTGCCCGTGGATGAGCGCGCAGTACTGCTTCAGGTAGGTCTGCTCGACACAGGTGAGCCGCCGGTCGGCGGTGGCCAGATCGATGGGCTGGCCGAAGAGCTGCACCAGCCCGTGCGGGCCCTCGAACAGGGACCGGGGCCCGGTCACGCCGCGGGCGGCGAGCATCGTCGCGTACACCGCCCGCATGCCGGTGATGGCCGGCGAAACCCCCTTCCAGTTGGAAACCGGTTCGGCGTGCACCGTGGCCAGCGACACGTTGTCGGTCGCGGCCGCCGCGATCGCGTTGGCCGTCTCGGCGACGCTCAGGCCGAGCAGCTTCGCCGCGGCCGCCGCGACCGACATCGACAGCTGCAACGCGTGATTGAGCCCGCGCGCCATGACGGGCACCTGCGCGCTGAACCGGCATTGCACCTCGTAGGCGACCGCGAGGGCCAGCAGGAAGTCGGCGCCGCTGGCGCCCACGTGTTCGGCGACGGCCAGGACCGGTCCGAAGTTGTCGGCGGGGTGGCACAGCCCGCCGACCGTCAGGTAGGTGTCGAGCAGGTCCGGGTAGCGCACCAGCACCGCGTTGAAGAACGCGGCCTGGTCGACCGATGCGCGGCCGCCGCCGACCAGCGTGGCGGTGGGGGCCCCGCTGAACTGGCCGGTGTGTTCGCGGATCGTCGCGACGAGCTCGCCGTCCAGGGATCCGATGGCGCAGGCGATGCTGTCCAGCACGTTGCGCTTGAGCAGCGCGCGCGGCCGTCCCGTCAGGTCGGCCGCCCGTGCGCGGACGACGAAGCCGGCCAGCTCGTCCACAACGTAGTTCTCCGCCATGCCTTTTCGCCCTCCCTTGATGCTTGGCTCCACTGAAGCGCAGGGCCGGCCGGGCGTCCAGGTCCGTTCTCTTACCAGTGCTCGACGGGACTTCTCACCGCAGGTGGGGGTCGTCGACCGGGGCCCACCACGGGCCGACGGGACGGGCCGGCCAGTCGCGGGCGCGAGCGACCGCCAGCAGCGCTTGCACGGCCCCCCGCACGCTGGCGCGGTCGTCGTCGCGGCGGTGCAGCAGCGACCACGTCCACAGCGGAACCGGTTCGGCGACGGGACGCTGACCCAGGCTGGGTGGCAGCGCCGCGGTGTGGCGCTTGGGTGACGCGAGCACGGCCCCGCCGATCCTGCGCACGTGCGCATAGAACGCGTCGCCGGCTATGCCGCCGTCGTCGATGTGGATGACGCGGGCCCCGGTGTGTCCCGCGAATTCCCCGGCGTATCGATTCCAGGATGACCACGCTGACTCGTCGGCATCGACGAGGACGCTGACCTGTTGAGCCGCAATCGGTTCCGTTGATCCGGCGCCGGGCAGGACGGCGTGCAGCGACTCGGTTCGCAGCAGGTGCGCCGCCAGGCCCCGCTCCTCGACCTGCCCGGCGGTGACCCACGCCAGCGCGATGTCGAGGGTGCCCTCGGCCACCCGGTCCGCTTGCGTGTGCGACGGCAGCACCCACTCGTCGAGGCGCAGGTCCGCCGCGCCTCCCACCATCGCGATGATGTCCTCGGGCAGCCAGCTCACATACCCAAGCCGCACCGGTGTACTGCGCGCGGCGGCCCGCTGGAGCCGGCGCTTGGCGTCGTCGGCCAGGGACACGATCCGGCGCGCGTCCGGAAGGAAGGTGCGCCCGGCTTCGGTGAGCCGCACGCTGCGCCGGTCCCGCGCCAACAGCTGCGTCCCCAGTTCGCGCTCGAGCGCGATGATCTGTTGCGACAGCGCCGGCCCCGAGATGTGCACGCGCTGCGCGGCGCGGCCGAAGTGCAACTCCTCTGCGACGGCCACGAAATAGCGCAGCTGCCGCAGTTCCATCGTTTCTCCTAGCCGGCGCGATCGACCGCGCCCGGCCGCGGCGCGGACACGCTGATCGCTGTGGTCTCGTCGGTCAAATGCTTCCCGATCACCCGGATCTGCCTTGCGGAAAGCGGGCACAGCGGATGGACGGCCAGCATCAGGGCCACGCGTCGTTCATCGAATACCGGTGCGGCGATGGTCACCACCGGCTGTTTGCGCCGGCCCGGGTTGTCGTCGGAGAGGAATCCGATGGTGGTGAACTCGACGAGCAACTGATCCAGGATGTGGCGCACGGGGGTGGGCATCTCGTCGCTGTCCAGCGTGCCGACCACCTGCACGGCCTGGGCCAGCGCGGGCGTCGTCCAGTCGACGTCGAAGCCACGCTCACGCGTATGTTCCAGCACCTGTTCGAGCCGCCTGATGCGATCGGGATTGTTGCCCGCGCCGCGGCGGATCCACGCGCGCTGCTCCTCCTCGTCGTCCCATGCGGCCAGCGCGACCCCGAACGGCGGGGTGTAAGGGATGCGATCGCCCGGGATCCCGGACGGCTGGCTGGCGGGCTCGCCCTCAAACGCGGTGACCACCAACGAGTCTCCGAATCGCTCGACGACGGAGCAGGCGTAGCCGACTTCGCGGGACACGCGCAGCGCGGCGGCGCGCGCCGCGTGCGCGAGCGGCCGGGCGGTGTCCGTGCGTGCCGCCACGACGGCGAGGGCGGGCCCGAGGGTGAACGTCTTGGTGACCGGATCGCGGCTCGCCCAGCCCCGGTCGCACAGCGTCTTCAGAATCGCGTGCGCCGTCGCCTGCGTGAGATCGAGCTCTCGCACGATGTCGGAGAACCGCAACCGCGCGTTCCCGGACCGCGCGAGCAGCTCGACGACGTCGAGCACCCGGGCGGTCGGCGCAGACGTCGATCCGCGAATGGCTTGACTCCTCTGCCGCACGTTTTAGAGTTAGACGAACATTCGAGATTCTATATCGATTATTCGAGACAGCGAACGCGTTGCGCGCTGTGGTGCTCAGGGACGGCCGGCTAGGGGTCCGCGAGACGCCCGACCCGCAGCCCGGGCCCGGTGAGTTGTTGTTGCGCACGCTGCGCCTCGTCGACGGCGGGGCGGGCGGAATGCGGATCATCGGCCAGCATCCCGAGGCGCAGGGCAGTTTCGCCGAGCTGCTGGTGGTTTCGGAGGTCGCGGCCAAGGCGGTCGCGGGCGATGTTTCCAATGACGCCGTCGCGCTGACCGACGCCTTCGCGGTCGGCGAGTTCTACGTCCGGTCGGCGCGGATGCAACCGGGTGAGGTCGCCATGGTGATCGGCGCCGGGGCCATCGGGCTCTCGGCCGTCGCCGCCCCGGCCGGCCGTGGCATCGAGCCGATCGTCGTGTCGGACTACAAATCCGACCGCCGCGAGCTGGCCCGCGAGCGCTTCGGCGCGCACCTCGTGGTCGACCCCGCCCAGAAATCTCCGTCCGACGCGTTCAACGAGGTCCGCGCGCAGCGCGGATTGCCCGGCCCGGCAGTCGTTTTCGAGTGCGTCGGCGCCCCCGGACTGATCCAGCGGATCGTCGAATCCGCCGAGATGGGCACCCGGCTGTACTGCGGGGGCGGCTGGTACACCGGTGACACGCTCGACATCACCGCCGCCACCCGCCAGGGCGTCACCATCCAATTCGGCGGCGGTCCGCACCCGCAGGGCTGGTACGGCACGCTCGACGCCATCGCGGCGCGGAGGCTTGACGCGCTGCCCAGTGTGGGCAAGATCATCACCCTCGAGGAAGTGCCCGACGCGCTCGAGCTGGCCCGCCGGTCGGACGGCCCGCCGCGGATCGTGGTCCACCCGAACGGAGACCCGACATGACCGAACGCGAAGACCGCCAGGACATCTGCGAGCTGCTGGTCCGCTACGCCACCGGGATCGACCGGCGCGACTGGTCGCTGTTTCGCACCGTGTTCACCGCCGACTGCCAACTCGACTACGGCGAGATCGGCGCGTGGACCGGCGTCGACGCGGTCGCGGACTTCATGGAGCGGGTGCACGCCCTGGCGGGGCACACGCTGCACCGCCTGACCAATCAGGCGGTCACGGTCGACGGCGACCGCGCGACGGCGCGGACCTACATCGACGGGCTGATCATGGCCGCGGACAACGACTCCGGGGTCAACGCTATCGGCTTCTACGACGACGAGATCGTGCGCACCGCGGAGGGTTGGCGCGTCGCGCGCCGGCGCTACACCCAGGTGCGCCTGACGACGGTAGGGAGTTCCTAGATGGCGTTCGCAACCAAGTACGGGCCGTGGGCGCTGGTGGCCGGCGCCTCGGACGGGCTGGGCGCGGCGTTCGCCCGCGGCCTGGCCGATCGTGGCGTCAACGTCGTGCTGATCGCTCGCCGGCAGGCCGTGCTCGACGAGGTCGCGGGGAAGATCCGCGACGATACGGCGGCGTCCACCCGCACCCTCGCCATCGATCTCGCCGAACCGGGCGCGGCGGCGGCAATCGCCGCCGCGACGGCCGACCTGGAGGTCGGCCTTCTCGTGTATTGCGCGGGCGCCGACCCGAACTTCGAGCCGTTCTTGGCCAATCCGATCGCAGTGGCCGAAGCGATGGTGCAACGCAACTGCATGGTGCCGATGCAGCTCTGCCACCACTTCGCCGCCCCCATGGTGGAGCGGGGTCGCGGCGGCATCGTGCTGTTCGGGTCCGGCGCCGGCCTGGCCGGTGGCGCCAACATGGTCGCCTACGGCGCGACGAAGGCGTTCGACATGGTGTTCGCCGAGGCGCTCTGGGCCGAGCTGCACGACAAGGGCGTCGACGTCCTGGGCCTCATCCTGGGCAAGACCGATACGCCCGCGCTGCGGCAACTCGAGCACAGCCGCGGCCAGATCGGTTCCCTCGACGAGGTGCCGCCGGGCGCGGCCGCCGTGGCGGACGTCATTGCGGAGGCGTTCGAGAATCTGGGCAACGGCCCGACCTTGATGGTCGGCGACATGATGCGCGCGGCCGAACAAATGCTGGCGTCGCTAACCCGCAACCAGGCCGTCGAGCTGTTCGCCCAAGCCGCGGCCGCAGCCATGGGCCCCGACGAATAGCGGGAACCACCGCCCTGGGCACCGCGTCGTACTGCACGGGGACGCAACCGGGGACAGAAGGTTTGCCAAACTTCGCGATCAGGGCAGCCTAACTTTTCTGCCTCGCCGCATCTGGCCAGCAAAGATGAGTTGTGACGCCGGGCGCCTTCTCCGATCGATCACGTTGCTGGCGGGGGGCTTCGCGGGTAGCTTGGGTAGTCGTTCGGCACGGTTAACCCGGGCGGGGTAACCGCCACAGTCGCCACCCCTCCGTATCGAAGGATGACGATGCTCGCCACAGACAGGCCCGCGGCCACGGTTTCGACGGCCGAACGCTCGCGGCGGCGGACCCTGGCCCGCTCGGCATTCATCACCGCGGCGTTCATCGCCCCGGCGGTGGTGGTACGGACACTCGGGCTGCATCCCGACCCGGTCATCGCCCTGCTGATCTTCGGGGCCGCGGTCGTGTCTGCCAGCTTCTTGCTGGCGTGGGCCGCCGAGGCGGCCCAGATCGATGTCTCCGGCGGGATGGCGACGGCGGTGCTGGCGCTGATCGCGGTACTGCCGGAGTACGCCGTCGACCTGTACTACGCGTACGTGTCCGGCCACAACGCGGATTACACGCAATACGCGGCCGCCAACATGACCGGCTCCAACCGGCTGCTGATGGGACTCGGCTGGCCCGTCGTGGTGTTGGTCAGCATCGTGGTGGCGCGCAAGGCCGGTTCCCAACGGGCCACCGGCTTGGCGCTGCAGCCAAGCAACCGGGTCGAACTGGGATTCCTGTTGATCGCCGGCATCATCGCGTTCGCGATACCGGCGAGCGGCCAGATCCATTTCGGGCTGGGGCTCGCGCTGCTGGCGTGGTTCGGGTTCTACCTCTACAAGGTCGGCCACGGCGACGTGGAGGAGCCCGATCTGATCGGGACCGCCGCCGCCCTCGGGGAGCTCCCCGATCGGCGTCGGCGCATCGTCGTCGTGAGCCTCTTCCTGGCGTCCGGCGCGGTGATCCTGCTGTGCGCCAAGCCGTTCGCCGACAACCTGGTCGCCGCCGGCACCGAACTGGGCATCGACCGGTTCCTGCTGGTCCAGTGGCTCGCACCGCTCGCGTCGGAAGCCCCGGAGTTCATCGTCGCGACCATCTTCGCCGCCCGGGGCAAGGGCACCGCGGCCATCGCCACCCTGATCTCCTCCAAGGTGAACCAGTGGACGCTGCTGATCGGGTCGCTGCCGATCGCCCACCTGCTCGGCGGCGGCGGGTTCTCCCTGCAGCTCGACCCGCGTCAGGTGGAAGAAGTGCTGCTGACGGCCACCCAAACCATGATGGGCGTGGCGCTGCTGTTGGCGCTGCGCTTCCAGCGCGGCGCCGCGTGCGCGCTGCTGGCCTTGTTCGTCGTGCAGTTCCCGATCGCCACCACGCATGGCCGGCTGCTGCTTTGCGGCGTCTACACCGCGGTGGCGGTCGTCGCGCTGGTCCGTTACCGCCGCAACCTGCCGGCCACCGTGCGGGCGCCGTTCCTCGGGACCGCCGTCCGGCACAGCGGTCACCCCCACCATCCGGTGCCGGACCCCTGACCGCCGGGGACCACCGGCCGTATACGGTCCAGATATGACTCGAGTGTCGGTGATCACCGGGGGCGCGGGTGGGATGGGGCTGGCGACGGCCAAGGTCGTCGGCCGCGACCACACCGTGGTCCTCTGCGACGTCAGGCACGACCGCCTGAGGACCGCGGCGGCGACCCTGGAGGGGCTCGGGATCAGCCCCGCGCTGGTCGACTGCGACGTCACCGACCGGCGGGCGGTCGCGGGGCTGTTCGACACCGCGAGGAATCTGGGAACGGTCGCCTCGGTCATCCACACCGCCGGGGTCAGCCCGAGCATGGGACCCGCCGATTACGTCATGCGGACCAACGCGCTCGGCACGGTCAACGTCAACGAGGCGTTCTACCCGGTGGCCGGAGAGGGCTCGGTGATCGTCAACGTGGCATCGATGGCCGCCCACATCTTGCCCGCGGAAATGGTTCCGGTAGAAAAGTTTCCGCTCGCGCTGCAGGACGCCGAAGCATTCATGGCCGCCATGATGACGACGTGTGACATCGTGCCCGAAGAGGGACGCTCCGGCCTCGCCTACGCCATCAGCAAGAGCTTCGTGAAGTGGTACAGCCAGGCGCAGGCGGAGAGGTTCAACGCGCGCGGACTGCGCATCGTCTCGGTCTCGCCGGGATCCATCGACACGGAGATGGGGCGGCTCGAGGAGCAGGCCGGGGCGGGCGCGATGGTTGCCGAAGCCGCGGTGCCGCGGTGGGGCAAGCCGGAGGAGATGGCCGAGTTGCTCGCCTTCTGCGCCAGCGACAAGGCGGGTTACCTGACCGGAACCGACATCCTCAACGACGGTGGCGTGATCGCCTCGATGGCCGAGCGTGCCAGGGTGGCCGCCGCCAGCGGTTGATCGCAGCGCCCTGTGTTCGGGGCGGCCAAAGCCGCGCCGCGGCCACGGTGTCGCCACCTATGCCGGGCGGATGCCGCAACGGGTGGCGCGGGCCCGCCTGACCGACCCGTTCTCGTTCTACCGCGGGTCGGCCGCGGTCATAGCCGCCCGACCTGGTCGGTGCTACACCTACGCCGACAATTCGCTCGACGATCTCCACCAATTGAGCGCCGCTGCGGCGGCCGCTGACATCGAGGTCGCCGCGGATCCCGCCCGGTAGCGAGTTCCGCGGCCCCCGCCGAGTAATCAATCGATTGATAGTATTCGTGCCGGTGCCTGGCCCCGGGTAGAAAGGCGGCACGAATCGATGCGAAGCCGCGCGGCCATCCTCTATGAGTACGGCCGTCCATGGTGCGTCGAGGAATTCGAGCTGGATCCGCCCAAGGCGGGCGAGGTTTTGGTGCGGCTGGCCGCCACGGGACTCTGCCACTCCGACGAGCACATCCGGCAGGGGAAGCTCGCTCCCCCACCGGAAACGTTGCGCGCGTTGGAATTACCCGCCATGTCACCGACGATCGGCGGCCACGAGGGCTCGGGCGTGGTGGTCGACGTCGGCGCGGGCGTCGCCGGGTTCGCGCCGGGCGACCACGTGGTGACATCCTTCGTCGCGGTCTGCGGGCAGTGCCGGTGGTGCGCCTCGGGGATGGAGTACCTGTGCGACACCGGATCGGGGACGCTGGCGCCGGGCATGCCGACGGACGGCACCTTCCGCCACCACACCATCGACGGGCGCCACCTCGGCCACGTGTCGAAGATCGGCGCGTTCGCCGAACACACTGTGGTGGCGGCGAATTCGCTGGTGAAGATCGACCCGCATTTTCCGCTGGTGCCTGCCGCGCTGCTGGCCTGCGCGGTTCCCACCGGGTACGGCTCGGCGGCACGGCGTGCCGGGGTGCGGGGTGGTGACACGGTGGTGGTGATCGGCACCGGGGGCATCGGCACCGCGGCCGTTCAGGGCGCGCGCATCAGCGGCGCGGCCCGGATCGTCGCGGTCGACGTGAGCGACTTCAAGCGGACCTCCGCGGTGCAATTCGGGGCCACCCACACCGCCGCGACGGCGGCGGACGCGGTCGAACTGGTCCGCGACCTGACCCGCGGTGTGATGGCGGATGCGGTCGTGGTCTCGCCCGCCATGATCGGCGCGGCCGATGTCGGCGCGGCGCTGACGCTCACCCGCAAGGGCGGCACCTGCGTGCTGACCGGGCTGCCGTCGCCGGCGACCCACTCGATCGCCGTCGCGCTGCAGGACTTCATCCTGATGAACAAGACGTTGTGCGGGACGGTGTTCGGCTCGTGCAACCCCAAGAGCGACATCGCCCTGCTGGCCACCCTGTACGAGTCGGGCCGGCTACTCCTCGACGAGATGATCACCAGACGCTACCGGCTCGACGACATCAACGACGCCTACGCCGACCTGACCGCCGGCTGGCTGATCCGCGGTGTCATCGACTTCGGCCTTGCCTAGCAGCCAGTCTCGCGGCCGCAGCCGCCAGGTGCGGCGGGCGTATTCCAGTTCGGTGTACGGCCACTGGGTGACGATGCGGCCGCTGGGCGAACGGAAGTAGCTGTCGCACCGGGTCCAGATGGTGCGCTCCAGGTCCGCGGAAAGCTCCGCGTTGTAACGCTTCTCAGCCTCGGGCCGGACGTCGACGTAACCGCCCCGGCGCGCCAACCTGCTGACCGCGCTCGCGACCAGTCGTGCGCCGGCCTCGAGGATGTAGACGATCGAGTTGCCGCCCTGGTTGGTGTTCGGGCCATAGAGCATGAAGAAATTGGGAAAGCCGCTGACCGCGACGCCCAGGTAGGCGCTCGGATCATCGCCCCAGTGGTCGTGCAGCCGGCGTCCCCCACGCCCGATGACGTCGATGCCCGCCAGATAGCGTGACGTCTCGAACCCGGTGGCCAACACGATCGCATCGACGTCGACCGCCCGACCCGCCGAGGTGCGCACCGACGACGGGCCGATCCGGTCGATGGGCTCGGTGATCAACTCGACGTTGTCCCGCTGCAGCGCCCGGTAGAACTCATCGCCGAGCAACACCCGCTTGCAGCGGAACGGGTACTCGGGCGTCAACGCCCGGCGCAGCCGCTCGTCGGCGACGGTGCGCTCGAGGAACGACGTCGCGACATGGGTGCGCGCCGTGACGACGGGGTCGTCGGCGAAGGTCGCCGTGTTGTCGTGCTGAAACTTCCAGATCTGCCAGCGGGTGCGGCGCACGGCCAGCGGATCGCGGCGGAACCGCGCCAATTCCGCCGCGCTGTAGGGACGGTCGTCCTTGGGCACCATCCACGGCGGCGTGCGTTGAAAGACGCTGACCCGGTCGGCGACCTTGGCCAGCTCGGGAACGGCCTGGACCCCGCTCGCGCCCGTGCCGACGACGGCCACCTTCTTGCCCGCCAGTTCGATCCGGTGGTCCCACTCGGCGGTGTGCATCAGCGTGCCGGTGAAGTCGGTGAGGCCCGCGAGGTCGGGAAGCCTTGGGGCACCGAACAATCCGACGGCGCTCACGACGACATCGGCAGTCAGGGTCAGCGCGTCCCCGGAGCGGTCCAGCCGGCAATCCCAGGACACGCCGTTCCAGCGGACCGAACGGACCCGGGTTCCCAGCATGAGATGCCGGCGCAGGTCGAAGTCGTCGGCCACCGACTCGAGGTAGGCCAGGATCTCGGGCTGCCGGGCGTAGGTGCGGCTCCAGGATTTGTTGGGCGCGAACGAGAACGAGTACAGGTGGCTCTGGATGTCGCACGCGGCGCCGGGATAGGTATTGCGCCGCCAGGTGCCCCCGACGCCGTCGTCGCCCTCGATGATCACCAGATCGTCGATACCGGCCCGGCGCAGCGCGACGGCCGCGCCCAGGCCGCCGAAGCCGGCACCGATGATCGCCACCTTCGGCGGGCGGTGGCGCCGGGTCGCCGCCCGCAGCCTGCCGACACCGTAGTGCCAGCGGGCGCGCCGGCTGGTCACGGCGCGGCCTCGTCACCGCGAATCCGATAGCCCCGCATGTCGCCGTTGGCCCGCCACGCCCCCAACATGTCGGCGTATTCGGTGGGGGCGCCGAAGAAGAAGCTGCCCTGCCGGGTCTTGTTGTCGGCCTTGCCCTCCCGGTTGTAGTAGCCCGGGGTGCACGTCTGGGCGCGCTCGGCGCCGGCGGCCGAGCGGGTGACGACCGTGTCGACCCAGGCGGATTCGGCCGCGGGTGTGGCCTCGACCTCGACGACGCCGCGCTCGAGGGCCCGCGCGATGATCCACGCCGCGTGGGTCGCCTGCACGTCGAGCAGGTAGGGGAAGTTGACCGTCAGACCCGCTTGGGCGATGCTCTCGATGAAGCAGTTGGGGAACTTGCTCGTGCACAGGCCCTGGAAGGTACGCACCCCGTCGCGCCAGTGCTCGGTCAACGACACCCCATCGCGGCCGATGAGCTCGAACCCGGTGCGCCGGCAGTAATCGGTGCCGACCTCGAAACCCGTTGCGAAGATCAGGCAGTCGAGTTCGTAGGGCACGCCGTCGACCACGACCGCCCGCTCGGTGATGCGCTGCACTCCGCGCCCGCGGGTGTCGACCAGCGTGACGTTGTCGCGGTTGAACGTCTGCAGGTACTCGTCGTGGAAGCAGGGCCGCTTGCAGAAGTACCCATACCAGGGTTTGAGCGCCTCCGCGGTCGCCGGGTCGGTGACAATGCCGTCGACTCTCGCCCGGATCTCTTCCATCTTGGCGAAGTCCGCGATCTCGATGTCGCGGCTGCGTTGCGCCGGATCCGCGACACCGTCACCGTCGTGGCGCATCACCGGAAGCTTGCGCGTGATACTCGTCCAGGCGTCGGCCACCAGGTCCTCGTCGGCTTGGCCACCGGCGGTGAGGATTTGGAAGTTCTCGATGCGCCTGCGCTGCCAGCCCGGCCGTAGCGCGCCGGCCCACTGGGGGTCCGTCGCGCGGTTGGCCCGCACGTCCACCGACGACGGCGTGCGCTGGAAAACGTAGAGCCGCTGCGCCGCGCGGGCCAGATGCGGGACACACTGGATTGCCGTGGCCCCGGTACCGATGATGCCGACGCGCTTGTCGGCCAGGTTCTGCAGGCCGTCCCCGGTGTAGGCGTAGTCCCACCGGCTGGTGTGAAACGCATGCCCTCGGAACGTGCCGAGGCCCTCGATGCCGGGCAGCTTGGGTTTGGCCTGGTAGCCGTTGGCCATCGACACAAACCGGGCCCGCATCTCATCGCCGCGATTGGTGCGGATCACCCAGCGCGATTCGTCTGCCTGCCAGCGGACCTCGCGCACCTCGGTGCGCAGGCACGCGTTGCGGTAGAGGTCGTAGTGCCGGGCGATGCGCTGGCAGTGCGCGAAGATCTCCGGCCCCTTGGCGTACTTTTCGCTGGGGACGTAGCCGAGCTCCTCCAGCAGCGGCATGTACACGTACGACTCGACGTCACAGGCGATTCCCGGATACCGATTCCAGTACCAGGTACCACCGACGTCCGCCGCCCGGTCGATCAGCCGCACGCCGTCCACGCCGAGCTCACGCAGGCGCACGCCCGTCAGCAGCCCGCCGAAGCCGGCACCGATGATCGCGACGTCGACCTCGTCGGTCAGCGGTTCGCGCTCGACATCGCCGTCCGTCCACGGGTCATCGGCGAAGTGGGCGAAGGCGCCCGCCGTCTCCACGTACTGCGCGATGCCGTCCGGGCGCAATCGCCGCGCGCGCTCCTCGGCGTATTTGCGCCGCAGCGCGTCGATGTCGAACGTCACGCCAACGGTTTCAGTCACGGCCCGATTCCTCTCGTGGGCCGACTATATAATCAATCGCTTGATCATATCAAGATGGGCCGACCGTCCCCTGCCTGCGGATATTCGGGTCGGCCCGAGCGAACAGCGTTCCCCTGATCATGCTCTTGGCCGACTCCAGCGCGGCGTGGTAGTCCCCCGGCGCGGCCGTGGCCGCCAGTTCCACCAACCCGTAGACGAGCGCGTAGACCGCCTCGACGATGCCCTGCCGATCGAACCGGTGCGTGAGGTCGCCCCGGCGGTAGGCGTCGTCGACGATTCCCTCGATGATCTCGCGGAACGCTTGAAATCCTGCGGCGCCCGCGAGCCGCGCATCGGGGCCGGCCGCACCCTCGGCGCGGATCACCCATTCGAAGGCGGCGAGGTCGGGATACTCCCGCATCAGCCGCCCCGACTCGTCGAGCACCGCCTCGATGCGGTCGACGGCGGTCCCGGGGTGCGCCGCCGCCGCGCGCAGTCGGGGCAATGCGACGTCGGTGCGCGCCGCGATCGCCGCCTTCATCAGCTCGGCCTTGTTCGGGAAGTAGTTGTACAGGCTGGCGCTGGTGACGTTCGCGGCGCGGGCGATCTCGCGGATGGTGGCACGGGAGTACCCGGCCCTGGCCACACAGCGCATCGTGGCGGCGATGATCCGCTGGCGGGTGTCCTCACCGCTGGCGCCGACCGGACGGCCCAACTGCGCCCGCGTCACCGTGCTCTGCCCACTGTCGCGTCCTGTCCGCCGGTCATCGCCGCCGGCACGTCGAATATAATCGAGTGATCGATTAGTCCGGGTGTCCGCGCGGAGGTGCGCAGTGCGTGAGGGACCGCTCCGCGGCGGGTACCGCGCCGCATGAGCGTCACGCGGTCGCCGCTGGGACGTCCGGTCGGCGCCGACGGTGAGCAGACCCGCGCCCGCATCATTACCGCGGCCATGCGATGCGTGGCTGAAATGGGCTACTCCCGCAGCACTATTCGCGAAATCGCCCGCACCGCCGACATGACGAGCGGCAGCCTGTACCACTACTTCCCGAACAAGTCCGAATTGCTGGACGCCGTCGCCGCGGACGTCGAGCGGATCGCACGGCCCCGGTTGCGCGCCGCCGCCGGGCGGGCCGACGGGGTGGTCGATCGCCTCGGCTCCGTGTTGGACGAGGCCGGCCGGTTGATGCGCGAGCATCCGCACCTGGCCGCGTTCGACCGGGCCGTCCGCGCGGAAAGCAACGAGCACCCCGAGCGCGGTCGGCCCAAGTATCCCGGCCCGAAGGCGTTGCGCGACACGATCGCTGCGGTCCTCGACGATGCCCGGGCGGCCGGCGCACTACCATCCGGCACCGAACCCGGCGCCGCGGCCGATGCCATTCATGCGCTGGCGCGGGGCCTCACCGAGCGCGCGGCGAGCCTGGACGCCGACGCCTACGCCGCCGCGCTGGCCTCGGCGAAGCTGTTGATCGCCGGGACGTTGTTCGCCGTGGCAGAAGGGGACTCGTGATGAACCGCTGATCGGTGGCCTACCCGATCAGCGCATGCTGCACGACGCGTGCTCTGCTCGCCGAGAGCGCATCACCCAGTGTCCAGACCGCGACGCCGATCAGCACCAGATCTTTGAGCAGGAATTGGCCCGGCAGCGCCGACAGCACGGGGATGCCACCGGCGCGGGATGCGACCACCCCGGGGGTGGTGACGAGGAAGCTCAACGTGCCCAGGAACAGCACCACCGCCAGCGCGCTGCCGGCCGCCGACGCCCGCGGCCACCTCGGCCTCAACGCAATCAGCACCGCCGCAACGATTTCCACGGTCCCCAGCCCGCGGGCGACCGTTGCGACGCTGAAGACGTCGTAGATCCAGCTCATCAGCGGACTGTGCTCGATGAGCACGCGGGATTCCATCTTCACGTATTTGCCGAACCCGATCCAGGCGAGCACGACGGCCAATCCGTAACGGCTGACGAACTGTCCCAACCGGGTAAGCCGTTGCGGCAGAAGGTCCGGACCGCTTACGACGTGCTTTTCACTCACGTATTGAGCACGGGCCGGCAGTGCCCGGGGTTCACCCGAGGCCGCTGAGGGCCTCGACGATGTCGGCGACCTCGGTGCGGGTGGTGTAGTCGGGGTGGACGTCGATCCAGCGGATGGTCCCGGCGCGGTCGACGATGGCGACGGTCGGCATCGGCAGCCCGTGCGTGCCGTCGGCGTTGACGTCTGCCAGGTCCAGACCCAGGTCGCGTTGCGCCGCTTGGGCGGCCTCGCCGGGTGCGGTGAGCACGCCCAGGCCGGCCGCGATCTGGTTGCCCGGGTCGGACAGCACGATGAAGCTCAACTCGTTGATCTCCCGCGTCGACAGTGAGCCGTCGGGCTTTTGCGGGCTGATCGCCACCAGCGCGACATCGCGCTCCGCCAGCTGCGGCACCAGCTCCTCCTGGTAGGCGCGCAGCGTCAGGTTGCAGTAGGGGCACCACGCACCGCGATAGAGGACGACCACGGCGCTGCGTCCGCCGGCGCTTTGCGCCAGGGTGGTGGGCTCGCCACGCACGTCGAGGAGTTCGGCGTCGGGCATGGGGCCGCCGGGGGCGGCGGCGCCGGCCGGCACGCCCGCGGCGCGCAGCTGTGCCTGCTCGGCGCTGAAGGTGCTGACGACATCCTCGGGCAGCTGGCTCGCCGTCCCCTGCTGGAATTGCGCGACCCGGTCCGCGATGGTCGTCTGGTTGGTGTCGGCGGTGCTGGTCATGAGTTCCTTGCCCTTCGCGTGCGTGCCGGGTTGCCGCACAACGGCTTCCGGCACCGATCAGTGGACGATGGCGTTCAGCATGCTGAACCCAGAATGGAGTGTCAACTCCAAAACGGGTAGGTTGTGGGGGTCCGCTCCAAGGAAGGGGTCTTCATGGCGCCGGTCCCTTACGACAAGCTGACCGCGAAGGGCCGCGCGACCCGCGAGCGCATCGTGGCCGCCGCTTCGGAATTGATGCTGCAGCGTGGTGTCGCGCGCACCACCATTGAAGACATCCAGCAGGCGGCGACCGTCAGCACGTCGCAGATGTACCACTATTTCGCCGACAAAAGCGATCTCGTGGCCGCCGTCATCGATTTCCAGACCGACCGCGTGCTCGGCGTTCAGCACCTGGGTCTCGACCGCATCGACAGCATCCAGGACATGTACCGCTGGCGCGACATCATGGTGAACCTGGTGCGCAGCCTGGGCTGCGCGGGAGGCTGTCCGATCGGCTCGATGGCCAACGAGCTGTCTGAGTCCGACCCCGTCGCGCGCGCGCAGCTTGCGCGGTCATTTGCCCAGTGGGAGAACATGATCCACGACAGCCTGGTCGCAGTCTCCGCGCGGGGCGAACTGGCCGTCGGCACGGATATCGAGCGCGTCGCCCTGGCCATGCTCGCCGGCATCCAGGGCGGCCTGCTGCTCAGCCAGGTGCGTCGCGACACCGCGCCACTGGAGGCCGCGGTGGACACCATGATCGAACACCTGAGGCGCCTCGGCATGCGGTGACGCCGGGGAAGAGGCGGTTACCGCGCGGCGTAGCGATCGCGAAGCTTGGTCAGGGTCGACTCGATACCCGCCGCGTTGGCTTTCGTGGCGCCGATCAGGGTGTAGTAGTTCAGCGCGTTCTTGAACGCGCCGGCGTCGCGGTAATCGAACGTCTCGGTGACCCGTGTCAGGGTGGGTGAGAGCGATTCGAATTCCCACCGCCAGCGGTGGCCCACCGGATGGCGCCATTCGACCACTTCGTCTCGTTCGAGGGCGGTCACGGTGCTGGTGATGCGGTACGGCAGGCCGAACATCTTCATGTTCGTCGAAAACTTGGATCCAACAACCATTTCCGTCGGCATCTTGATGTTGGCGCGAACGGTGCCCGACCCGTCGAGCTCGGGATGGCGGCGCGGGTCGGCGGCCATCGCATACAGCTCGGCGACCGGCGCGGCCACTTCGACGGACCGGCTGACCTGCCGCGGTCCCGCGTCGACAATGCTGACGGTCACGATGCTTCCCTCCGGTGAGCCGGCACAGCGAAGTCGACGCTACGCTTCGCCGGGTTGGTCAGAAAGGACTTCGAGAACCGATGAGCCAGTCAATTTCGGGGAAGGCGGCTCTGATCACCGGCGCCGCGCGAGGGCAGGGCCGGGCGCACGCGGTACGGCTGGCCGCCGAGGGCGCCGACATCATCGCGGTCGACATCGCCGGTCCCTTGCCGTCGAGCGTGCCGTATGACTCGCCGACACCCGAGGATCTGGCGGAGACGGCGCGGCTGGTGCGGGCCACCGGCAGACGGGTCATCACCGCGACGGTCGACATCCGCGACCTCGACGCGCTCAAAGGCGCCGTCGACCGGGCGGTCGGTGAACTGGGTCGTCTCGACATCATCGTCGCCAACGCGGGGATCTGCAGCCCCGCTCCGTGGGACCAGATCACGGCCGAGGCGTTTCGCGACACCATCGACACGAATGTGACCGGCACCTGGAACACGGTGATGGCCGGCGCTCAGCACATCATCGACGGCGGCCGCGGCGGCTCGATCATCCTGATCGGTTCGGCCGCCGGCATCAACATGCAGTCGTTCATGATCCACTACACGGCGAGCAAGCACGCCGTCGTCGGGATGGCGCGCGCGTTCGCCGCCGAGCTGGGGCGGCACAACATCCGCGTCAACAGCCTCAACCCCGGAGCGGTCGCGACGCCGATGGGCACCGGACGGATGCGCGACGCGCTGCGGGCGGCCGCCGACAGCTATCCGCACCTGCGGGGCCTGCACAAGCCGCTGCTGCCGGAGGGAATCGCCCAACCCGAGGACGTCGCCGACGCCGTCGCCTGGCTCGCCTCCGACCAGTCCCGGTTGGTCACGGCGACCCAGGTGTCTGTCGATATCGGCGTGGGCTACGTCTGATCCCGGCGGGGAGGGTCCCTCCCGCGGCCCCGCCGCCGTCGACCAGGCAGAATGGAGGCTCCCCTCGTCGCCCTGGCCGCGTCCGCCTGACGTCATCCGGATAACACGGGCCCGGCGGGGAATACCTCGGGGGGCGCGCAGGTTGTGACTGCACATACCCCCGAGGGGTATTAGAAAGGGAGACCATGACCACGACCGAATTCCGGGTGGACGGGATGAGCTGCGGCCACTGCGAGGCGGCGGTCAAGGACGAGGTCGGCCGCCTGCCTGGCGTGGAGCGTGTGGACGTCAGTGCCGACACGGGCACGATGGTGGTGACGAGCTCCGGTCCCCTCGACACCTCCGCCATCCTCGGCGCGGTGGACGAGGCCGGCTACGAGGCCGCCCCGGTGGCATGAGCGCGACACCGGTGAGCCATATCGAGCTGACGATCGCGGGCATGACGTGCGCGTCGTGCGCCGCCCGCATCGAGAAGAAGCTGAACAGGCTCGACGGCGTCGCCGCCACCGTCAACTACGCCACCGAAAAGGCGGCGCTCACCGTCCCCTCGGGTTACGACCCGCGGTTGCTGGTCGCCGCCGTCGAACAGGCCGGTTATAGTGCGGCCCTGCCGCAACGCCGGGAAGAGCCCGCTTCCCGGCCGTCCGAAGCGGCCGACGACAGCGGGCTGAACGCGCTTCGCGCCCGGCTGATCACCTCGGCCGCGCTCGCCGCCCCGGTGATCGCCCTGGCGATGGTCCCCGCGTGGCAGTTCCGCTATTGGCAGTGGGCGTCGCTGGTGCTGGCCGCGCCGGTCGTCGTGTGGGGCGGCCGGCCCTTCCACTCCGCCGCCTGGGCCAACCTGAGGCACGGCGCCGCCACCATGGACACCCTGGTCTCGATCGGGACGCTGTCGGCGTTCCTGTGGTCGCTGTATGCGCTGTTCTTCGGGACCGCCGGAGAGCCGGGGATGCGCGACCGCTTCGAGCTGACCGTCCGCCCCTCCGACGGTGCCGGGAACATCTATCTCGAGGTAGCCGCGGGCGTGACCCTGTTCGTGCTCGCCGGCCGGTACTTCGAGAAACGCTCGAAGCGGACGGCGGGCGCCGCGTTGCGCGCCCTGCTCGAGCTCGGCGCCAAGGATGTCGCGGTGCTGTCCGGCGGCGCCGAGACCCGCGTCCCGGTGGACCGCCTGGCAGTCGGTGACCAGTTCGTCGTGCGCCCCGGCGAGAAGGTGGCCACCGACGGCGTCGTGGTGTCGGGATCCTCGGCCGTGGACGCCTCGATGCTGACCGGCGAGTCGGTGCCCGTCGAGGTCGGTGAGGGCGATGCCGTCACGGGCGGCACGGTCAACGCCGGAGGTCGCCTTGTCGTGCGCGCCACCCGCGTCGGGGACGACACGCAGCTGGCGCAGATGGCCAAGCTGGTCGAGGAGGCCCAATCGGGCAAGGCCGAGGTGCAGCGGCTCGCCGACCGCATCTCCGGCGTCTTCGTCCCCGTGGTCATCGGCGTCGCCCTGGCGACGCTCGGCGCGTGGATCGCGTTGGGCTTCCCGCTCAGCGCGGCCCTCACCGCGGCCGTCGCGGTGCTGATCATCGCCTGCCCGTGTGCGCTCGGCCTGGCGACCCCGACCGCCCTGCTGGTCGGCACCGGCCGCGCGGCCCAGCTCGGGGTGCTGATCAAAGGGCCCGAGGTGCTGGAGTCGACCCGCGGCGTCGACACGATCGTGCTCGACAAGACCGGCACCGTCACCAGCGGAGAAATGACCCTCGTCGACGTGATCACCGGTCCGGGCGCGGACCGCCGAACGCTGCTGCGCTACGCCGGGGCGCTCGAGGACGCCTCCGAGCACCCCATCGCGCGGGCCATCGCCAGGGCCGCCAAGGCCGAGCTTCGCTCCCTCCCGGCAACCGAACTCTTCACCAACCTGGAAGGCAACGGGGTTCGGGGCGTCGTCGACGGCCACACCGTCGTCGTCGGCCGCGCCAGCCTGCTGGCCGACCGGGGCCAGCCGCTGGACGCCGCGCTGGCGGCCGGGAAGGCCCGCGCCGAGGGCGACGGCAAGACCGCCGTCGCCGTCGGCTGGGACGGCCGCGCCCGCGGGGTCCTGGTGGTCGCCGACACCGTCAAACCCACCAGCGCCGAAGCGGTCCGCCAGTTCGAGCGGCTGGGCCTGACGCCGATCCTGCTGACCGGGGACAACGCGACCGCCGCCCGGCGGATCGCCGACGAGGTCGGCATCGCGCAGGTCATCGCCGACACGATGCCCGCCGACAAGGTCGCCGCCATCAAGCGGTTGCAGTCTCAAGGCAAGGTCGTCGCGATGGTCGGCGACGGCGTCAACGACGCCGCCGCGCTGGCGACAGCCGACCTCGGGGTGGCCATGGGCACCGGCACCGACGTCGCGATCGAGGCCGCCGACCTCATCGTCACCCGCGGGGACTTACGCGCGGCCGTCGACGCGATCCGGCTGTCCCGCCGGACGCTGACCATCATCAAGGCCAACCTGTTCTGGGCCTTCGGCTACAACATCGCGGCGATCCCGCTCGCCGGGCTGGGCATGCTCAACCCGATGCTCGCGGGTGCGGCGATGGCCTTTTCCAGCGTGTTCGTCGTCGCCAACAGCCTGCGGCTGCGCTCGTTCACCAGCGTCGCAACCGCCTAGGCCGGCACGCTCACCCGCCGCGAAGGCGGCCGGTCGAGCGGGACCGGTGTGGGATAGTTATTCCGACCCACCGCCTTCGAAGACACCACGGGTCCGCAGCGATCGACTCAGCAAAGGCAACGACCGTTGGACCAATTCTTCGGACGACTGTCCCTGCTGCACGGCTGGTTCCCCCCGACCGTGCAGGGACTGACCCTTTTCTTGCTGATCGTCGCGATCCAGTGGCGTGCCCGGCCCTGGCTCAAACGGGTGCTGCCCGTGGCCCTGATCGCGGCCGCCGCGGTGACCGCGCTCTCGTATTGGTACATCACGACGCTCGGCGTGGCGGGGGACCCGGCGCCGACCGCTCTTTGGCTCTGGATCGCGATGACCGGTCTGGCCGCCGCGGTGTTCCTGGTGGGATGGCGGGGCGCGCGCTGGTGGCGCCGCGGGGTGGCGGTGCTGTCGATACCTCTGTGCGTGTTGTGCGCGGGCCTGGCGCTCAACGGGTGGGTGGGCTACTTCCCCACCGCGCTGGCCGCGTGGAATCAGCTCACCTCGGTGCCGCTGCCCGACCAGATTGACCGGCTTCGGGTCACCGAGATGCAGGTCGCCGGCACCAGGCCGGCCAAGGGCGTGGTGGTGCCGGTGGACATCGACGACGGCGCCTCCCACTTTCGCCATCGCCGCGAACTGGTCTACCTGCCGCCCGCCTGGTTCAACAGCAATCCCCCGCCTCGGCTGCCCGCCGTCATGATGATCGGCTCGGCGTTCAACACCCCGGCCGACTGGCTCGGCCCCGGTGGCGCCTTCACCGCGGTCGACACCTTCGCCGCGACGCACCGCGGCTTCTCCCCGGTATTGGTATTCGTCGATCCCACCGGTTCGTTCGACAACGACACCGAGTGCGTCAACGGCAGCCGGGGCAACGCCGCCGACCACCTCACCAAGGACGTCGTCCCGTTCATGGTGTCGAACTTCGGCGTCAGCGCGGACCGCGCCCATTGGGGTGTCGCCGGCTGGTCGATGGGCGGCACCTGCGCGGTCGACCTGGCCGTCATGCACCCGGAGCTGTTCAGCGCCTTCGTGGACATCGCCGGTGACCGCAGCCCCAATGTCGGCCCGACCGACCAGACGATCGCCAAACTGTTCGGCGGCAACCGCACCGCCTGGGCCGCGTTCGACCCGCTCACCGTGATCGCGCGCCATGGCCGCTACACGGGACTGTCCGGCTGGTTCGACGTGCCGGGACCACCGGAGCCGCACAACGTCGCCGAGGTAGCCAATGCCAGCGCCGGCGCGGCAAGCACCGATCCAGCCGCCAACCCCGAGGGCCAGGACGCCGCCGCCAACGCGCTGTGCGCCGCCGCCAGCGCCAACGGCGTCGCCTGCGCCGTGGTCAGCCAGCCGGGCAGGCATGACTGGCCGTTTGCCGCCGGGGCGTTCGCCGCGGCGCTGCCCTGGCTGGCCTCGGCGCTGGGAACGCCCGAAGTTCCGCCCGTGCCCTTGCCGCAACGCGGTGGCGAATCACACTGATCCCAAAATTCACAGCTGACCCACCCGTAACGTGGCCGGGATATCGGCCCTGGTAGTGGTACCGTTCGCTGCTGATGACCGGCGATTTTATGCACGACGGGCGACCCCTCGGCGGGCCGGCCCGCGGCGCGCCGCGGCGCAACCACCGCCGGGTCCCGCCCGGTTCCGTTGCGCCGGGCTTTCGTCTGCCCGCGATGAATCGCCGGCAATTTCTGGGTTCGCTCGCCGCGTCGGTCGTCGCCGGGGTGGGCGCGGCCCGGGTGATCGTCGACCCACAACCGCGAACATTCGCCCAGGTACCGCCGGGCTCCGCGGCGACGTCGGGCCCCACCGCACCGGCGGCCCTCTTGCCGCCCCCGCCATTGAGCGCCCGCATCCCGCTACCCGGCGGGGGCGCGCTGATGAAGATCCCCGGCGAGGGTGATCTGCTCGCGCTCACCGTCGACGACGGCGTCAACAGCGAGGTCGTGCGCGCGTACACGCAGTTCGCCAAGGACACCGGCGTGCGGCTGACCTACTTCGTGAACGGCACGTACGACTCCTGGACCGAGAACAAGGACATGCTGCGGCCCCTGGTCGACAGCGGGCAGATCCAGCTCGGCAACCACACCTGGTCGCACCCGGACCTGACGACGCTGCCCAGGGAGAAGGTCGCCGAGCAGCTGACCCGCAACGACGAATTCCTGAAGAAGACCTACGGCATCGGCGCAAAACCGTACTGGCGTCCGCCGTACGCGAAGCGCAACGCCACCGTCGACGCCGTCGCCGCCGACCTGGGTTACACCGTGCCGACGTTGTGGTCGGGGTCGCTGTCGGATTCGACGTTGATCACCGAGGAGTACATCGTGCAGATGGCCGATCAGTACTTCACACCGCAGGCCATCGTCATCGGGCACCTCAATCACCTGCCCGTGACGCACGTCTACCCGCAACTCGTAGACACCATCCGCGAGCGCAACCTGCGCACCGTCACGCTCAACGACGTCTTCCTGAAAACGCCTTGACATCGGTGCGCTTTCGGCCCGTCATGGCGACTGCGGGGCCTCGCATTCGATCGCTGCCAGGGGCGTGATGACGATGTACGCCGGACGCGACTGGCCGTAGTAACGCATCCGCCGCGCCCATAGCCGGATGTGACTCAGCTCGACGGCTGCGAACTGCGGTTGCAGATAGTAACGCCAAGTGATTTCGGCGAGTGCGGCCAGCGGCGGTATACCCCGGACGGCTCTGGCATGTCCGCGCACCACAAGTCGGTTGGCGCTTTGCCCATCTTCACCCCCGAGCAACACCGCAACCCGCGGCGAAGCATCAACGTTTCTTACTGACCAGGAAGATGCCGACGTCGTCGCGTACCAGCGGCCGCGGTGCGCGACAAACCACAACGGCACAGCAAAGGGCGTGCCCCTTGGTGAACGGCTGGCCAGAACCATGACGTACGAGTTACCCACTGCCGCTTGAATATTGGGCGATCGGCAAGGCTGAAGGTCGTCGCCCCCGTCGGCGACCGGGGTTGGCCCCTGTCTCCGTGTCGCGGCAGCCGGCGACACCGATGCCTCACGAAGCGAACCGTAGTCCCAAGCCACGATCCTTTCCGGGATGACCCGATAGGTGCGATCGCCCATGGTCTCGGCCGTCCCTCTGATAGTCAACGAGCGCAGACGGAACCATTGCGGACCGTCGTCGGCCACCACAACGACATTGCGATCGCCAAGGTTTGGGCTGCCCACGGGCGCCTGGATGATGCGCGGCGAGCGTGCGGGATCGGCGGGCTTGTCGAGCCTCACGCTCACCGGCAGCACACGGACGTCATCGTCCACGGTCACGGCCAACGTGGTGCGCCGGGGAGAGAGGGCCAAGTCGGCTACCGCGCTCGGCTCAACGTCGCGAGTGATCACGAGCCGCCTTTCGGTAGCCGCCCCGAGCACGCGGTAAGCCGCGTCACCCTGCGGGCAGGATGTTCTGGTTGATCCGAAACACGTTGCCCGGATCGTAGTGCGCCTTGACCTCGGCGAGCCGCCGGTAATTCGGGCCGTAGGTCGCCCGGACCCGCTCCTGGCCCTCGTCCATCATGAAGTTCACGTAGGCGCCGCCCGCCGAGTACGGGTGCGTGGCGTCCCAGTAGTCGACGGCCCAGCGCTTCAGCAGTTCCGCGTTCGCCGGCTCCGGGTCGACGCCCGCGATCACTTGGGAGAAGTTGACGTCCCGGTACGCCCACGCCGTCTCGGACTGGCCCACCCGGTGCACCGCGCCGTCGACCGGGTACAGGTGCATCGTGGAGTGCATGGTCGGCAGTTCCCCGGCGAAGCGGGCGTGCGCCGCCACCGCGCCGTCGGCGATGGTCCGGAAGAAGTCGCCGCGCCAATACCAGTGCAGCCCTTTGGGATACAGCCCGTCGAAGGTGGACTGCAACGCGGGGAAGGGGGCGGGCCCCAGGCCGTCGAAGGCGGGTTCCATCTGACGGACCGGCGCGAACGCCTCCTCGGCACCCGCGGGATCGCCCGTGTAGCACCACACCACGGCGCACGCCCTCTGCAGGTGGAACGCCTCGGGGAACGGCGCCACCGGCGGGACCGTCATGGCCGCGAAGAACCCGTAGAGGTCCTCGTCCTGAGCGACGATGAACTCCCGGTACCACTTCAGAATGTCCGCGGTGGCCGACGCGGGCCAGGCGGTGGGACCGCAGATCACGGTGTGCACCGGGTGCAGCCGGAACGTGAAAGACGTGACCACGCCGAAGTTTCCGCCGCCGCCGCGCAGCGCCCAGAACAAGTCGGGATGCTCGGATTCCGACGCCCGCACCACGCGGCCGTCGGCCAGCACGACCTCGGCCTCCAGCAGGTTGTCGATGGTCAGGCCGTGCTTGCGCGACAGGTAGCCGTGGCCGCCGCCCAGGGTGAGGCCACCGACCCCGGTGGAGGAGATGATGCCGGACGATGCCGCCAAGCCGTGCGCGTGCGTCGCGCCGTCGACTTGGGCCCAGGTCGCGCCGCCTCCGACGCGCGCGGTGCGCCGGTCGGCGTCCACGTCGATGCGGTTCATCGGCGAGAGGTCGACGACGAGCCCACCGTCGACGGTGCCGAAGCCGGGGCCGTTGTGACCACCCCCGCGCACCGCGACGACCAGCTTGCGGTCGCGGGCGAATTCGAGCGCGCCCGCGACGTCGGCCACCGATTCGCAGCGCATTATCACCGCCGGCCGCTTGTCGATCATGGCGTTGTGGACCGACCGCGCCTCGTCGTAGCCGGGGTCGCCCGGCAGGATCACCTGCGAGCCGAGCCGGGCGCGTAATTCGTCGGTTGTGGTTGTGCGGCTCATGGCCACACCTCCTTGTTTGCTCACGGGTCTCGATGCCGCGACGCTACGAGACCGGCGAGCCGGGCGTCATGACCACAACCGAGCATTTCCGAGGGCTTCCACGATAGTCACATCTGACTATCGACCGACCGATATCGGCGCGGCTACCTTGTTTGCATGGCGCTGTGGGTGCCACCCCCGCTCCCGGCCGAACTGATCGCCCGTCGCCGCGGCCCGCTCGTGGGTCGCGGCGCCGAACTCGCGGTGTTCGAGCAGGCCTGGGAGCGGGTCGAGCGGGGCAACCGGCAGGCGGTTTTCATCGGTGGTGAGCCGGGGGCCGGCAAGACGCGCCTGGCCGCGGAGGTGGCCGGGACGCTGTTCGACCACGGCGTCGCGGTGCTGGTGGGCAGCTCGACCGCCGACGAGGACCTGCCCTACGCCCCCTTCGCCGAGGCGCTCGACCGGCTGCTGATCGCCGGTCCCCCGGGTTCGATGGCCGAGGCGCTGGGCGACCTGGGCGTCCAGCTGCGGCGGCTGTCGCCGCAGGTGGGCCGGCATCTGCCCGACGACGCCCCGGCGCCGGAGGTCGGGTCGGCGCGGCAGGCGCTCTTCGACGCGTTGACCGGGTTGCTGCGGCGCCTGGCCGTCGACCGCCCGATCGCGTTGATCCTCGACGACCTGCACTGGGCGCAGCTCCCCACGCTCGCCCTGCTCGAGCACGTGCTGGTCGGCTGTGCGGATGTCCGCATGCTGGTGGTGGTCACGTTCCGCACGACCGAGCCCGACCGGTCCGACGACCTGGCCACCCGGCTGGCCGAGTTGCACCGGTTCGACGGCGTCCGGCGCCTGGACCTGGCCGGGCTGGACACCGAAGCCATCGCCGAGTTCGTGGCGCGCACCCAGCAGCTGGCCCCGGCCTCGGCGCGCACGGCCGCCGCACTGCTGCGCGAACGGACCGGCGGCAATCCGTTCTTCCTGACCGAACTCGTCAACGACCTCGAAATCCGCGGCGGCCTCGCCACGTTGAGCACCCAGCGCACGGTCCCGGCATCGATCGGCGACGCGATCGCCCGCCGCCTTGCCGGCTTGGGGTCCGGCGTGCGGGCGGTCATCGAACAGGCGGCGGTCCTGGGCCAGACGTTCGACCTGCCGGCGCTCATCTCGACCTGCGAGACCGAGGTCGGCGCGACGCTGGCGGCGATCGATTCGGCCGAGGCGGTCGGGCTGGTCCGCGCGGTGCACGGCACCGACGGCGAATTCGCGTTCGTGCACGCCCTGACCCGGGAATCGGTGCTGGCCGGGATGGCGGCCTCGCGGCTGCGGATCATGCACGCGCGCGCCGCCGAGGCGCTCGAGGGACGCGGCGACCCCGCGCTCGTCCCCCGCCTGGCCAACCACTTCCTGGTCGCGCACGTGCTGGGCTATCACGAGCGGGCGCTGCGGTACGCGCGTCAGGCGGCGCGGATGGCCGAGCAGAGCCTGGCCTATGAGGACGCCGCGAAGTGGTTCGAGCGGGCGGCGTCGCTTCCCGAGCTCAGCCTCGCCGGGCGGGCCAGGCTGCACCTCGACGCGGCCGCCAACCACGTGCGCGGCGGGTCGTTCGCGCGGGCGCGGGCGATCTACGAACGCATCGGCGCGATGGACGACCCACTGATGCGCCTGGAGGCGGCCGTCGGCTATGAGGAAGCCAATTGGCGCCCCGGCCACTCGAATTCGAAGGCCGCCGACCTGCTGGCGTCGGCGCTGGAATCGTGCGGCCTGGACGCCGAGGACCCCCGCTACATACAGGCGCTCGGCAGCTTCGGGCGGGCGCTGGCCTTCGCCGGCGAGGCGGCCCGTGCCCGCGAGGTCGGCACCGACGCGATCGAACGGGCGCGGGCGATCGGCGACGAGGCGGTGCTCCTGCACACCTTGAAGACCAGCCTGTGGCAGGGCCTCACGCCGGAGATGACCGCGATCCAGGCCGAGCGTGCGGTCGAGGTGTCCACCATGGCGCTGGCGCGCCGCGACTACGAATCCCTTGGCGCGGCATCGCATTTCCATGCGATGGTCAGCTACCTGGCCGGCCGGCCCGACGGCCTCGCCGCCGCGACTGCCGATATGCGGCGAGCGGCCCAGACCTGCGGCCAACCGGCCTTCGGCTTTGTCGGCGCGTGCATCGAACAGGCGCTGACCTACCTGCGCGGCGACTTCGCCGGCGCCGAGCGGTGGTCCGACATCGCCTTGCGCACAGGGGATTTGTTCGGCGCCGACGACACCGAGGGCTCCAACGGGGTGCAGATGTTCATGATCCGCCGCGAGACGGGCGACCTGAAGAGGTTCGGCGGGTTCGTCGACGGCAGCGAGACGTTCGCCGGCCGCTGGGTCCCCGGGCTGCTCGCCCTCTACACCGAGCTGGACTGCGAACGCGGCATGCACCGCGCGCTCAACCAGCTGCTCAACCGCAATCTCGGCGATCGCATCGAGGACGCGCAGTGGCCGATGGAGCTGGTGTTCATGGTCGAGGCGGCGTTGGCGCTCTCACGTCGCGAAGCGGTCCACGCGCTGCGCCCGTTCGTCGCGCGTTACGCCGGCAAGAACCTGGTGGCGGGCCAGTTCGTCGCGCTGTTCGGCAGCGCCGACCGATACCTGGCCCGGATGGCCGCGCTCTGCGGCGACGGCGCCGCGGCCGAGCGGCACTTCGCCGCCGCGATCGAGATGGACCGCCGGATGGGTTCGGTGGTGCACATCAGCGAGACGCTGGCCCGGCACGCGTTGTTCGCCGCGTCGCTTGGTCATACCGAAGAGGCCCGGTCGCTGGCCGTGGAGGCCCGCGCGGCCGCCGGGGCGATCGGCCAGACCCGCGTCGTCGACCTGGTGGATCCGCTCCTCGCCCCGGGTCCCGTGGGCCCGGACGGCCTGACCGAGCGCGAGGTCGAGGTGCTGCGGTTGCTTGCCGAGGGGTTGAGCAACCGCGCGATCGGCGAACGCCTCTTCATCAGCACCAACACCGCCGCCAACCACGTGCGCAACATTCTGATCAAGACGGGCGCGGCGAACCGCACGCAGGCGGCGATGTATGCCGCCGATCACGAGCTGCTCGGCTAACGCCCTCAGATGTCGGACAGGGCCCCGTCCGGCATCAGGCGCTCCTTCACCTCGACGACCGCGTCGGCGGGCAGGCCGGCCCGCGCGGCCGCGGCCCTGATGGCCTCCGGGGACGGCGCCTCGTACAGGCAATAGGTCTTGCGCTTGTCCGCCGACAGGAACGAGTACATCCAGCGAACGCCCTCCTGGTCGTTGATCCGGTTGATGCCGTCGGCAACCTCGAGGCCGGGCTCCAGTTCCTCGGCAAAGTTGCGCTCGACCATGAAGATGGGCACGGCGGACTCCTGTTCCCTGTTGGGTCGAGCCTAAGCCGTCAACGACGGCAAGGACATGGCCTTTTTCGGCGGCCCCTCAATCCCCCGCGGCATCGGTCTCTTCGGCGAGCAGGGCCTCCAAGGTCGCGCGCGGCTCCGCCAATCGCCGCCGTCCCAGCACCCGCTCCCAGCGTTGCCCAAATCGACTGCCTTCGAACGCATTACCCGCAGGGCTTGCCGGCACCCGGGCGATGTAGCCGTGCCGCTCCAGTCCGGTGATCGCCTGGGCCACCGCTTGCCGGCTCACCTGGAGCCGATCGGCCAGATCCGAGGCGCGCACCCCGCCGGTCGCCAGCGGCACTAGCGCGACCGCTTGCGCCGGGCGGATCCCGTCAAGCCCCGCCGCGGCAAACGCCGCTCGCAGCCGCGGCGCCGCGGAATCGCGGCTAAGACGCGCCGGTTCTCTAAGAATTTAGAGATTTCCCTTCCGCCGGTGGGCGCCGATTGTTACCGTTCCGTGATGCGCCGGGTTGGGGGAGTTTTCGCCGTCGTGCTGATCATCGCCTCCGCCGTGGCCGGTTTCGGGACCGCCGGGAGCGCGCGCGCCGACGGGGACGAACCGCAATACGCGGAGTTCTACACCCCGCCGGACCCGTTGCCGCCCGGGCACCCGGGCGACCTGATCCGCACCGAGCCTTCGCGCCTGGTGCTCGAGCCGTCCGGTCAGCTGGGCGCAATCATGGCCACCGGCACCCGAATCATGTACCGCAGCACCGATACCCGTGGCAACCCTATCGCGGTCACCGGCACCTACTTCGAGCCCTATAACGACTGGCCGGGACGCGGGCCGCGCCCCTTGATCAGTTACGCACCCGGCACCCAAGGCCAGGGCAATCAGTGCGCCCCGTCCCGGATGTTCAACCAGGGCATCCACTATTCGGGCGGCTGGGACATCATGTTCAACTACGAGGAACTCTTCGTCGCCACGATGGTCGCGCGCGGTTACGCCATCGTGATGACCGACTACGAAGGCCTCGGCACCACGTCCATGCACACCTACGTGGGGCGGGTCGCCGAGGGGCAGGCCGTGCTCGACGCCGCCCGCGCCGCGATGAGGCTGCCCGGAACGTCGCTGGATCCTCATGGGCCGGTGGCGTTTTGGGGCTACTCGCAGGGCGGGGGCGCCACCGCGTCGGCGGCCGAGCTGGCGTCGGCCTACGCCCCGGATCTGCACATCGTGGGCACCTACGCCGGGGCGCCGCCGGCCAACCTCAAGGAGCTCCTTCCGTACGCGGACGGCAGTGCCCTGGTCGGCGTCGTCGGGTACGCGCTCAACAGCGTCATGGCCGCCTACCCGGAGTTCGCCGACGCCATCCGGTCCAAGATGACTCCCCGCGGGCTGGCGATGCTCGAATCGGTGTCCCGCCAGTGCGTCGGACAAACCCTGCTGGACTTCATGTTTCGTCATATCCAGCCGTATTTCACCGAGGACATCAATCAACTGGTCAACGAGGAGCCATTCAACACCTTGTTCGAAGACCAGCGGATCGGGCGCTACAAACCCAACGCGCCGGTGCTGATCAACAGCAACCGCTACGACCCGCTGGTGCCGTGGACCGCAGCCAACCAGCTCGGCCGCGACTGGTGCGCCCAGGGCGCCGACGTCGAGTTCCGGACCAACGAGGAGCCGCCGTTCCTCAACAAGCTCGTCATCAACCATGCGCTGCCGATGCTCGTCGACGGCGAACCGGCCATGCAGTGGATCGCCGCCCGCTTCAACGGAGAACCCACCGCGCCCAACTGCGGTCAGTTTTAGGCTGGAACGCATCGCCGCACGTAGAAAACACAATGCGCCCGAACGGCGCCGCCAGCTCGCCGACGCCGCGATCGAGCTGTTGGGCAGCAACGGGGTCCACGGCGTCAGCCACCCCAGGGTCGACGATCGTGCCGGCGTCCCCACCGGCACCGCGTCGTTCTACTTCCGAACCCGCAAGGCGCTGCTGCACGCGATCGCGGCCCGGCTGGCCGAACTGGATGTGGCCGACTTCTCCCGGATGGCCGAACTCGCCGACGATTCCAGCCAATTCACCGGCACCGCCGGGCTGGCCCGCATCGTCATGTACGTCAACAGCGAACCGTGGCTGACCCGCGCCAAGGCGCGCTACGAGCTCGCGTTGCTGGCCGGCCGGGACGCCGAACTTGCCGCGACGCTCGCCGGGTCGGCGGAGCGGCTCTACGCGCTGGCGCGCGACGTCGTCACCCAGTGGCATCCGGCGGAAAGCGCTGCCGAGCCGGCGCTGGTCGACGATCAGGCGATTGCCACCCTGGCCTTCATCAACGGGATCATGCTGACGTTCGTCGCGGGGCAGCCGGCGGTCGACAGCGCCGAACACCTCGACCGGCTCATCCGGGGCGTCATCGCGGGTGTCGCCGGCGTGCACGGCGACTAGAGATTCTCGGTGCGTCGTCGGCGCTTCGGGGTGCGAGTTGGCGTTCCAGCGCGCCGGTGATGTCTGTGGTCGTCACGACGAGTGCGGTCATGAACTCGATGAGCTGAGGTTGACCGACCCGAATCTGGTGTCGGTACCACTGGGTGGTCAGCTCGAGGAGGCCGCCGACGACCGTCAGCGCAGTCAGCGAAGTGTTCTCGTCGGTTCCCGCGGCCTCACCGAGGAGCGCGCGCACTTGCCCGACCATGACCTGAGTGAGGACGTCGATCACCTCGTGCCGGCGGCCGGCGAGCGCTTCGGCCGTCTGTAGCTCGATCAGGAGCCGCGGCCGCCGTGCATCCTCGTCGATGAAGGCGAACGCGAACGCGATGACCGACCGGGCCCGGGCTGCAAGTTCGGGAGGCGAGTCCGCGACCGTCGCCATGATTCCCGTCAGTGCCCGGGTGAACTGGTCGTCAAAGGTCGCGACCAGCAGCTCCTGGCAGTCGCGGAAACTCTCGTAGAAGTAGCGGTCGTTGAGGCCCGCGCGCGCGCTGACCGCCCGGACCCGCAGGTTGCCCACCCCGTGCTCGGCGATGGTGTCAAAGGCAGCCTCGATGAGCTGCCTGCGGCGCTGTTCACGCCGCTGATCGGCGGTGAGCCCGCGGTGCACTGCCATTCAGGGGTCACTCCCGATGTCGTGTGGCCGGCGGACTTGCGCCCGCGCCAGCTTTGGTGAAGTATCTCACCAAAGCTGGTTTGGTGAACTGTTTCACCAAACGATCGTAGTAGGGGGAGCCGTGCGACGGGGGATCTTTGCGGGGAGCGTTCTAACGTGCCGCGGGCAAGCCGGCGGCTGGTGCAGGGGGCTGCCGTTGCGTAGGGGACCGGAATGACGGCGTCCGTCGACGCGGCCCGGCGCCCGCGCCGCGCCCGCACGCCGCTTGGGCGCACCGGTGAATACAGCGCCCGCCTGGCCGCACTGGGCCGGTTTGCCATCGGACGCAAAGGGGTGGTGATCGGCGGATGGATCGGCGTTGCGGTGTTCCTCGCCGTCGCCTTCCCGCAGCTGGAGACGGTCGTGCGCCAGCAGTCGGTCCAGCTTTTGCCCGGCAATGTGGCGTCGTTCCAGGCGCTCGATCGGATGGCGGCCGCGTTCGATGAGCGGGGCGCCAAGACCTCGATCGTCATCGCGATGGAGGATCCCGCGGGGCTCACCCCGCCGGCGCGTCGACGCTACGACGCACTCGTCGCCAGGCTGCGCGCCGACAGGGCGCACGTGCTACTGGTGCAGGACCTTCTCGCGAATCCCGCTACCAAAGCCAGCGCCGTGAGCAAAGACGGGAAGGCGTGGTTCCTGCCGATCGGGATCGCCGGCACACTCGGCGACCCCAGGGCTGCCGACTCGGTCGACGCCGTGCGTGCCCACGTCTCGTCCGCCTTCACCGGGTCCTCGACCGTCGCTTACGTCACCGGTCCGGCCGCGACGTTCCGTGATCAAATCGGCTCCGGCGAGCACGAGCTGGTGCTCATCTCGGTCGCGACCGCGGCCCTCATTGCGCTCATCTTGCTGCTGGTATATCGGTCAGTGACCACCGCCGTGCTGCCGCTGCTCGTCATCGGCGCGAGCGTCGCCGTCGGCCGCGGCGTGCTGTCGGCACTCGGTGAAGTGGGCGTTCCGGTTTCGCAATTCACCATCGCCTTCATGACGGCGGTTCTCTTGGGCGCCGGCACCGACTACAGCGTGTTCCTCATCAGCCGCTATCACGAGCAACGGCGGCAGGGCATCGCGGCGGAACAGGCGATCGTCCATGCCTGCGGCAGCATCGGACGCGTGATCCTGGCTTCGGCGGCCACCGTTGCACTGGCCTTGGCGTCCATGGTGTTCGCCCGCCTGAGCGTGTTCCAGGGCGTTGGCCCCGCGTGTGCGGTGGCCGTGCTGATCGGATTTTTGGCCACCGTCACACTGCTGCCGCCGCTGTTGGCGTTGGCGGCCGCGCGTGGCATCGCGGAGCCCCGCGCCGACCTGTCTCGCCGGTATTGGAATCGGATCGCCGTCATGGTCGTACGACGCCCGGCGCCATTGCTGGCCGCAAGCCTGGTGGCGTTGCTGGCCCTGGCCGGCGTCGTGGCCACCATGACGATCAGTTACGACGACCGCGAAGGACAACCCGCCGGCACCGACAGCAACCATGGCTATCGGCTGTTGGATCGCCACTTTCCCAAAGACACCGTGATCAACGAATTTCTGCTGGTGCAGTCCGGCACCGACATGCGCACCGCCAAAGGCCTCGCGGACCTCGATTCGCTGGCCTCCCGGGTTGCCCAGCTGCCCGGGGTCACGCGCGTTTCCGGCGTCACCCGCCCTACCGGTGCCAGACTCGATCAAGCGCAATTGTCTTGGCAGAACGGCCAAATCGGTGACAAGATGGCCGGTGCCGTCGCCGACGGGCAAGCTCACCGGGACGATTTGGCCAAGCTCACCAACGGCGCCGACCAACTGGCGGCCGGCCTGGGTCAACTCGATACCACCTTGCGTCGCGCGCTCACGCCGCTGACCGACCTCTTGGGCCGGCCCGGAATGGGAGGCCAACAACTGCAGAACGCGCGCCCCCTGCTGGAGCAGCTCAACGCCACCGCACCCGCCGTGGATCGAGCCATGCGCACCGGCGCGGGGCTGCGACCCCTGGCCCAGCAGGCCGCCGGCGCCATCGCCGCCATCGAACCCCTTGTCGCGGGCCTCGATACCTCGACCTGGTGTGCCACCACGCCGCAATGCGCGCAGTTGCGCGACGAAACACGGGTGCTCGTCACGCTGCGCGACGGTGGGTTCTTCGAGCGGGTCGCCGCTCTGAGCGACCCGTTTCGCCAAAGCACCACTCTTGCAGGCACACTCACCGACATCCGAGCCGCAGCCGCCGCTATGCAGCAGACGCTCGGTGCGACGGGCAACCCCGCTGACCTCATCGGCGACATCCACCGCCTGCAAGACGGTGTCGGCCGGCTCGCCGCGGGCGCTCAGGCACTCGCCACCGGTGTGCATGCCCTCGCGGACAGCAACCTTCGGTTGCTCAGCGGCATGGGCCAGATCGCCGCCCAGCTGCAAAACGCCGCGCGCGCCACCTCGGGATCAGATGCCGCCTCGGGTTTCTACCTACCTGCCGCGACATTCGAGAACCGCCGATTCAACGACCTGGCAAAGCATTTCATCTCTGCCGACGGGCGCACCGCCCGATTCGCCATCACATCGTCGTACGATCCCTACTCGGCTGACGCGATGGCGCTGAACCATCGGATCGTCGACACGGCGAACGCCGCCCGACCCAACACCACGCTGGATGGGACCACCATGTCGATGGCCGGCTTTACCGCGGTCAATTCCGATCTTCAGCACTTGCTGTCCGCGGACTTCAACCGCCTGGCCGCCGCTACCCTGCTGATCGTCGGCGTGGTCTTGATGCTGCTGCTGCGCGCAGTCGTCGCCCCGCTCTACCTGCTGGGCACCGTCGTGTTGAATTATTTCGCCGCCCTGGGCCTGGGAGTGCTGGTTTTCCAGTACGGTTTCGGCCACGCCATCGCCTGGCCCGTCCCACTCCTGGCGTTCATCCTGCTGATCGCCGTCGGCGCCGACTACAACATGCTGGTCATCTCGCGCCTGCGCGAAGAGTCTTCCGTCAACATGCGCGTCGGTGTCCTACGCACCGTCACCCGTACCGGCTCCGTCATCACCTCGGCGGGCCTGATCTTTGCCGCCAGCATGTTCGGACTGATGATCGGATCGTTGGACATGATGGTCCAGGCCGGATTCGTCATCGGATGCGGACTGCTGCTGGACACGTTCGTGGTGCGAACGCTCACCGTTCCGGCCATCGCCACCCTCTTACGGGAGCGGAGCTGGTGGCCGCATCGATCCGGCGCCTCATGACCCCGCCAGCATCCCGTCGATCAGCCGGTGCAACACCTGCCGGGTCTCCCGGCGCATGCGCTTCGGGTCCTCGGCCGTGGCGATCAGCATGGCCGCCTCGTCGAGCGCACCGATCAACACGTGCGCCAGCGGCCGTACCGGTTGCTTCGGCAACTCGCCGGCCCGGATTGCCTCGGTGAGCAACTGCTCGGTCATGCCCAGGCTGTACCGCTGGGCGACGTCGCGAAAACCCGCCCAGCCCAGCACGCTCGGCGCGTCCAGCAGCATCAGCTGGCGCACCTCCGGGTCGCCGGAAACGTCCAGCCACGCCTCGACCGCGGCGCGGATCGCGCCCGCCGGCGTCGTCGATCCCGACTCGGCCACCAGGGTGCCCATCCGGGCCATCACGTCCTGCTCCACGGCCTCGACGACCTCGCGGAACAGCGCCGCCTTGTCCGCGAATTGGTGGTACATTGCCCCGCGCGTCACACCCGCCGCGGTCGCGATCTCCGGCGTGCCGACCTCGGCGTAACCGCGTAGCCCCCACAGCTTGCGGGCAGCGGCGATCAGCGCGTCGCGGGTCGCCGCGGAGCGCTGTTCCTGGGTCCGTCTCTTGCTTTCCATACAGCCTGTTGGTAACTTACGAACAGACAGCCTGTTTGTAAGTGTATCCCGAGGTAGGAGTTCTCTATGTCGACGATCGACATTAGCGCCGGAACCATCCATTACGAAGCAACCGGACCCGAAGGCGGCAGGCCGGTGGTCTTCGTGCACGGGTACATGATGGGCGGCGAGCTGTGGCGTCAGGTCGGTGAACGGCTGGCCGGCCTCGGGCTGCGCTGCATCGCCCCGACCTGGCCGCTGGGCGCGCACCCCGAGCCGTTGCGCCGCGGCGCCGATCGCACCATCACGGGCGTCGCGGGCATGGTCGCCGAGGTGCTGACCGCGCTCGACCTCCATGACGTGGTGCTGGTCGGTAACGACACCGGCGGGGTCGTCACCCAGCTGGTGGCCGTGCACCACCCCGACCGGCTCGGGGCGCTGGTGCTCACGAGTTGCGATGCCTTCGAACACTTTCCGCCGCCGATCCTCAAACCGGTGATCCTGGCCGCCAAGTCGAAGGCGACGTTCCGGGCCGTGGCCCAGGCCATGCGGCTGCCCGCGGCCCGCAAGCGCGCGTTCGACGGGCTCGCGCATCGCAACATCGACGACCTCACCGAGGCGTGGGTGCAGCCGGGGCTCTCCGATCACCGCATCTCCGAAGACCTGCGCCGGTTCACGCTGTCGATGCGCACGGAGGTCACGACGGGTGTGGCGGCCCGGCTCCCGGAGTTCGACAAGCCCACCCTGATCGCCTGGTCGGCCGACGACGTGTTCTTCGAGCAGGAGGACGGTGCCCGCTTGGCGGCCACCGTCCCCAACGCCCGCCTCGAGGTCATCGACGGCGCCAGGACCTTCTCGATGATCGACCAGCCGGACCGGCTCGCCGACCTGTTGTCGACGATCGCGGTGCGCACTTAACCAGCTACGCCGGCGGCGGTAGCGTCTTGCCCATGTCAGCTACGACGTCATCGCTGCGAGGGCGGCGGATCCTGGTCACCGGCGGCGCAACCGGAATCGGCGCGGCCGCCGTGGGAGCCCTCACCGAGGCGGGCGCCGAGGTCGCCGCCACCTATCACAACACCCCGCCGCCGGACGGCCTCGCGGCCAGTTGGTTGCAATGCGACGTACGCGACGCCGACGCCGTCTCCGGCATGGTGCGGGCGGCCGCCGACCGCCTGGGCGGACTCGACGTGCTGGTGCACGCCGCGGGGTTGTGGCAGGCCGGAATTCCCGGCTACATCGGCGTCGAGGAGATCTCCTCCCTGCTGGACACGAACGTCAAGGCGACCATCCTGACCAATCAGGCGGCCTACGCCGTGATGAAGGAGCAGGACCCCAAGGGCGGCAGGATCATCAACTTCGGCTCGTCGGAAGCCGTGATGGGCAGCCCGATCTCGGCCGTCTACGCCGCCACCAAGGGTGCGGTCCAGGCGTGGACGCGGTCGGCCGCCAAGGCATGGGCGGCCGACAAGATCACCGTCAACGCTTTGGCGCCGGCGGTGCAGACGGCCGGCGCGGACCGGTTGCGCGAGTTCCTCGGCCCCGACGCGAGCGCGTTCATCGACCAACAGATGCAAATGATGATTCCGATGGGCGGAAAGTTGGGCGACCCCGCGCGCGATCTCGGCCCGATGCTGGTCTTCCTGGCCGGCCCCGGATCGGGATTCATCACCGGGCAACTGCTCGCCGTCGACGGCGGCCTGATGATGGTGGGCGGTTGATCCGGTCCCGGCTTCTGGCCTTGGGCGTGGTCTTTCCCGGCCGCCGGCCGACCACCGTGACGTCACCGGCCAGGTGGGCGCGCCGACCCCGGGTGTAGGACTCGGCGAGGAAATGTCGCGCCCGGTTCCTGAGCAGGATCAGCGAGCGGTGCAACTCAAACAGCATGAGGCCATGTTCGCCGTTCGATGCGAACCAAGAAGCTATACACGCAGTCTTCGATCGGGAATCCTTGGAGAAATTGCGATGAAATGTTGCACCGCGTGAGGTCGCGAAGGCTTGGGGTCGCGAGCGTGGGCGGCGCCCACCGACTGCCGCGGTGTGACGGCCTTCGGCCCGCCGCTACCATAAGACGGACCGTCTCGTCTCGCAGTGGCCATGCATAGTGAAGGTGAATCCGATCGATGACTGACGACACGATTCAGGCGCTGCTGCGCAAGCGCTTGTCCGATCCCGGGCTCGCCGTCAAACACCTTGGGCTGCAATGGAGTTGGAGTCGGTACCTGGCCGGGGCGGCGGCGCGGGCGGCGGCCCTGATCGCCGCTGCCGACCCGGGCCGGCCGATGCACGTGGGCGCCCTGCTGGGAAACAACCCCGAGATGCTGGCCCAGATGGCGGCGGCCGGGCTCGGCGGCTACGTGCTGTGCGGCCTGAACACCACGCGGCGAGGCGAGGCGCTCGCCGCCGACATCCGGCGCGCGCACTGCCAGTTCCTGGTCACCGACGCCGAACACCTGCCCCTGCTCGACGGCCTGGACCTGCAGGAAACCCGGATCCTCGACACCTCGGCGCCGGAGTGGGCCGAGTTCGTCAAGGAGGCCGGCGAACTCGTGCCCCATCGGCAGGTCACCGCGATGGACCCGTTCATGATGATCTTCACGTCCGGCACGAGCGGCAACCCGAAGGCAGTGCAGGTTTCCCACCTGATGGCCACCTTCGCCGGCCTCAACCTGGCGCAGCGCTTCGCCCTGACCGAGCGGGACACCTGCTACGTGTCCATGCCCCTGTTCCACTCCAACGCGGTCGTCGCCGGGTGGGCACCCGCGGTGGTTTCCGGCGCCGCGATCGTGCCGGCCAGGTTCTCGGCGAGCAACTTCCTCGATGATGTCCGACACTACGGCGCGACCTACATGAACTACGTCGGCAAGCCGCTCGCCTACATCCTGGCCACCCCGGAACGCGACGACGATGCCGACAACCCGTTGCGCGTCGCCTTCGGCAACGAGGCCAACGACAAGGACATCGAGGAGTTCGCGCGCCGCTTCGGTGTCCAGGTCGAGGACGGCTTCGGCTCCACCGAGAACGCCGTGATGGTGATCCGCGAGCCCGGCACGCCGAAGGGCTCGATCGGCAAAGGGGTGGACGGGGTGGCGATCTACAACAGCGACACCGTCACCGAGTGCGCGGTCGCGCGGTTCGACGCCGACGGCGCACTGACGAATGCCGACGAAGCGATCGGCGAGTTGGTCAACACGGCCGGTTCGGGTTTCTTCACCGGCTACTACAACGACCCCGAAGCCAACGCCGAGCGCATGCGCCACGGCATGTACTGGTCCGGCGATCTCGCCTACCGCGACGCCGAGGGCTGGATCTATCTGGCCGGTCGCACCGCCGACTGGATGCGGGTGGACGGCGAGAACCTTGCCGCGGCGCCTATCGAACGGATCCTGCTGCGGCACAATGCAATCAACCGTGTCGCGGTGTACGCGGTTCCGGACGAGCGGGTCGGCGATCAGGTGATGGCCGCGATCGTCCTCAACGCGGGACACACCCTCGACCCCGACGCGTTCGAGGCGTTCCTCGACGCGCAGCCCGACCTGTCGCCGAAGGCCCGACCGCGCTACGTCCGGATCGCCACGGACCTGCCCAGCACCGCCACCCACAAGGTGCTCAAACGCCAACTGATCGCCGAGGGCACGGCCATCGGTGCGGGGGAAGCGCTGTGGGAGCGCGAGTCGCGCGGCACGGCCTACGCGGTCACGGCGTCTAGCCAGGACCTTGGGGCACTCGGCGGCGGATCTGCCCCTTCGACCGCTTCACCCGTCTGACGGGGTCTCGCGTTGTGCCCGCGGCTATCTCGTCGCGCAGCTGCGCGATGTTGGCGAGCTCGGCGTACAGGCCGCGGATTGCATAGTCCAGGACGGCCAACGAGAACCGCTGATCCGGGTCGTCGCTGATGCCGAGGTCGCGCGACCGCTGCCGTGACCACAACGCCTCGTCCAGCCGCGCCCGGGTCGCCTCCAGGTGCCGGTCCAGCGTGTCCACGATGAGTTCCGGGTCCTCGCCGCGGGCGAGCCAGGTCTTGAGGATGACGGGGTGCTTGACGACCACCTGGTCCTGGCCCGGGAAGTGTTGCACCCAACGGCGCAGCGCGTCGAGCCCTGTGTCGGTGGTCTCGTACAGCGTGATGGCCCGCTTGCCGGACCGGGCGCCGATCTCGCCGACCATGCCGCGCGCCAGCAGGCGGTTCAGCTCGCGCCGCACGTGGCTGACCGACGGGGACCAGTAGAAGTGGCCCACTGATAATTCGGCGCGCATCTTGATCTCACCCGCGGTGAGTTGCTCGTCGTTGGCGGCCAGCACGCCCAGCACCAGGTAGGCGGTCACCGGCAGGCCGTCGCTGGTGTGTCGGGGGCTCACGGCCGGCCTACTCCTGTCCGGTGAAGTACGGCAGCGTCACGTCGGGGCCGACGGCATGAAACTGCACCCGCACGCGCATGCCGATCCGCAACTCCCGCGGCGCCACCCCGACGACGTTGGTCAGCATCTGGTAGCCCTCGTCCAGCGTGACGATCGCCGGCGCGTACGGCGGTTCGAATTCCGCCGTCACCGGCCGGTGCACCACCGTCCAGCTGTAGATCTCGCCGCGGCCCGCGCCGCGCTCCCAGCGCAGCTGCGCCGCAAGGCATTGGCGGCAATGCTCGGTCGGCGGGAAGTTCGCCAACCCACAGGCTTCGCAGCGCTGGTAGCGCAATTCGCCCGACCGGCACCCCTCCCAGAAGGGGAGGCTGAGGTGGCTACTGGCGTGGGGCACCGGTCCGGCCTGTGGGCGCAGGGCATCGGAACTCACCGCGGTTCGTCCCCCAGGATCAGCAGCGTGGTGAACAATGCCCCCGCTCCCCCGTTGCTGCACAACGCGATATGCGCGTCGGGGACCTGAAGCTCGCCGGCCTGGCCGCGCAGCTGCTGGACCGCTCGGATGGCCCGTTGCATCATCTGGGGATTGGAGCCCGCGTGGCTGAACGACATGGTTCCTCCGTCGGTGGTGATGGGGTGGCTGCCGTCGATGGCGATGTGGCCGTCCGCGACGAACGGCCCGCCCTCGCCCTCGCCGCAGAATCCGAAAGCCTCGAGCTGCCGGATGATCTCGAAGGAGAACGGGTCGTACAGCTCCAGCACGTCGACGTCGTCGGGCCGCAGCCCGGCGTGGTCGAACGCGCGCCCGGCCGCACGCCGGCCGACCACACCGTTCACGTGCCGGTCCCGCCGCCCGGTCAAATCCCACGCCGGCGGATGCTGGTAGGAGGGGCCGTGAAAGTCGGCGCCGCTGCCCAAGACGTAGACGGGCTGGCTTGCGCCATCCACTTTTTCGAGGTTGGCCACCACGAGCGCGCACCCGCCTTCGGACGTGGTGGCGCAGTCGAGCAGGTGGAACGGCTCGGCGATGGGCCGGGACCCGGTGATGTCGTCGGGCGCGAAGGGCCCACGCTGGTAGTAGACGGCCTCGGGGTTGCGCGACCCGTTGTTGCGGATGGTCGCGGCGACGATCGAAAGTTGTTCGCGCGTCGTGCCGTAGGTGTGCATGTGCCGGCGCGCGATGAGCGCGAATTCCGCGGTGGTGAACATGCCCCACGGCGCGACGAACTCGTTCTCGGGCCGCGTCCACGGCGCCGTCGCCTCGTGGTCGCGGTACTCGCCGGCCTGGGCGGCCACCAGCACCACCACGTCGGCCATGCCGTGTTCGATGGCGGTGACCGCTTCGGTGACCATGCCGACGCCGAACGCGAGCCCCTGCCAGGCCGGGCCGAGGCGCAGGTCGTAGATGAGCGCGGTGGACAGCGGCCCCGCGCTGATCCCGTCGACGTCCTCGAGGCGCAGGCCCGCGTCGTCGAGGGCGCCGCGGATCGCCTTGAGCGCCAGGCTGCGTGACGTCTCGCCGTCCAGGCGTCGGCCCTGCCGGGTGTTGTGCACCCCGACGATCGCCGCGGTGCGTTTTCTGCCTGCCACTTCGGTGATCCTTCGCGTCTAGTTCTCGTCCGCCACGACACCGAGGTAGGTGCCGACGACGTCGTAGCGTCGCCCGTCGCGGGTGATGGTCCCGATCGTCGTGGTTCGTGCGTCGGTGGACGCCGCGCCCCCGTCCACCACGTCGATGCGCACGTCCACGGGCCGCGCGGTCTGCGGGTCGGTGATCTCGACGACCATCGCCACCGCCCGCTCGTGCTCGTCCCATTCGACGCTGGTGATGCGGTGCCGGGCGGTCAACTCCATCACCACCGAGTCCTCGCGGACCAGAAACCGTACGGGCGCGCATAATTCGCCGGGGCGCGGCGGCACGCACAGGGTGACCGCCATGTCACAGGCCCGCCGGTCGGTCGCTGATGGTCCCCGACCGCGCCAACGCGGACAACTCGTCGTCGCCGCGTCCCAGGAGTCCGGTCAGGACCTCGCCGGTGTGCTGCCCGTACAGCGGCGGCACCCGACGGATCCAGCGCCGGGGCTTGCCGAGAAACGCGAACGGCATCCCCGTACACAGGAACGACCCGGCGACGGGGTGGTCGACGGTTTCCCAGAAGCCCCGCGCGTGCAGGTGCGGATCCCGCAGCAATTCGGGGGCCGGAGTGACCCGCGCCGCGGCCACGCCGGCGGCGCGCAGCGCTTCGACCGCCTCGGCCACCGGTCGCCGGGCCGTCCAGGCGGAGATCAGCTTGTCGGCTTCGTCCGCCTGCTCTCGCCAGTCACCGGCGCGGAGGTCCGGCCGCCCCAGCAGCCGGGCCAGCGCCGTGCGGGCGGCATCGTCCGTCGCGGCCAGGGCGACCCAGTCGTCCTCCCCCCGGCATCGGTAGACCCCTTGCGGGCCGGCGTCCGGCCCGCGGTTCCCGTTGCGCCGCATCGTCACTCCGCTGCGGGAGTATTCGACCAGCATCTCGGCGGCCACATTCAGTGCCGCCTCCACCATGGTGGATTCGACGTGCATGCCGGTCCCGTCCCGGTCGCGGATCGCCAGCGCGGCGACGGCGGCGAAGGCGGCGTGCAGCCCCGCGATCGGGTCGCAGACCCCGCGCGGGATCACCGGGGGGCCGTCGGCGTGTCCGGTCATCCACGCCATCCCGGTCGCCTGCTCCATCGTCTGGGCGAAGCCCACGCGGTCGCGCCAGGGACCGTCCAGGCCGAAGGCGGGCATCCGCACCATGATGGCGCGGGGGTTGGCCTCCCGCACGGCAGCCCAGTCCAGGCCGAAGTTCGCCATCACCCGGGGCGAGAAGTTCTCGATGACGAGATCGCTCGCGGCGATGAGCTCCAGCGCCGTGGCCCGCCCCGCGTCGGTGCTCAGTTCGATGCTGACGCCACGCTTGTTGTTGTTGCTGCACAGGAAGACCGGGCCCCATTCCCACCACTGGTCCCATGTCGGCGGGCGGCCGGCGGAAAAGCGCATGCCGTCGGGCCGGCGGACCCCCTCGACCTTGATCACGTCGGCGCCCAGGGTGCCCAGCAGTTGGGTGGCGACCGGTCCCGCCCAGAACGCGGTGAAGTCGGTGATCCGGGTGTCGGCCAACGGCAGTGCGTCGGCGTCGGCGACGGCGGTCGGACGGGATCGCGGCGGCCAGTGGACCTTACCGTTGTCCGCGCCCAGTCCGGGGGCCCGCCCGGGGGGCCGGGTCGCCATCGCGCCGCTGCGATATGGCACCCTCGGCTGCAACACCCCCGCCTCCGATTGAACGAACACGCCGCGCTGCACGAAATGGTCGATCGCGGGTAGCATTTCGGGCGTCGCGATCGGGGCCACCGGGATCCGGAAGCCGACCGCGAGGTCGACGACCTCCCGCGTGGTGCGGGCCCGGGTCCATCGCGTGACCGTGTCGAGGAACTCGTCGCGGCGGGCGACCCGGCCGTCGAACGAGGCGAGTTCGGCGTCGTCGAGCAGGTCAGCGCGATCGATCAGGACCAGGAAGTCCTGGAACTGCTGGGCGGTGATCGTGCAGAAACCGACCATCCCGTCGGCGGTGGGGACGATCGACGGCAGCTCCAGACTGCGTTGCCCCAAAAGCGAATCCGCCCCCAGCACGCTGGCCGACATGGCGGACAGTCCGCCCATCGCGATCACCATCGCCTCGTACGTGGAGACGTCGACGATCTCGCCGCGGCCGCTGCGCGCGGCATGCCGCGCGGTCGCTGCGGCCACCGCCGCCGCAAAGGTGCCGGCCAGCCACTCGCCGAGCTGGCCGCCGGCCTGCACCGGCTCGTCCTCCGGCCAGCCGCGGCCGGCCGTCGAGCCGCACAACGCCTGCAGGATGAACTCGTTGGCGATCACGCGATCGTCGACGTAGGGGCCCGTGGTGCCGAACGGCGTCACGGCGACGACCACGGCCGCGGCGCCGGTGTGGGCCGTGATGTCGTGGAGCGTCCAGCCGTCGGTCAGGTCGGTCAGCACGACGTCGGCGCCGGCCAGCAGGTCGGTGACCTCCGGCCGGCCAATGTTGGCCACGGACTTCTTGCTCGCGGCCAGGTAGCCGAACAGCGCGCCGGGCGGCCCACCGGCGGATCGACCCCGCAGCGAATCCCCCTGCGCTGATTCGACTTTCACCACGTCGGCGCCCGCGTCGGCGAACATCTTGCCGCAGTAGGACACCGCGATCCCGTTCGACAGCTCCAGCACGCGCCAGTCCTCGAACGGCGCCCGGGCTGCCACCCTCAGTTGCCCAGGCTGGTGGCGCGCCCCGCGATCCCGCCGGCTTCCGCCGTCACCTGGGACTGCAGGGCGAACTGGGTCATCCGGGTCCACGCGTCGCGATCACGCTGGCTCGCCCGGCGGCCCACGTGTGTCACCACGTCGACGTCGGTGGCCTGGGCGCGCAGGGAACCGGCCCGGGCCCGTTCCTTCGGGATGTGCCGGAACGGATCGAACGAGTAGGCGGCCATGGCGTTTTCGTGGGTGATCTTGTCGATGACGGCGTCGCCGAGGTGCCCCATGGTCTCGATGACGTCCTCGGGTGCGAACGGCCAGTTGCTGTCGGAATGGGGGAAGTCGGACTCCCAGCACAGCATGTCCTCGTTGAACCACTCCATGTTGCGCACGCCGACCTTGTCGCTGATGAAGCACGTGTAGAAGTGGCGTTTGAAGACGTCGGCGGGCCCGCTGTAGCCGGGCGGGAACTTCGCCAGCGTCCAGCCCGAATGGCGGTTGTAGACGTGCTCGGCCCGCCACAGGAAGTACGGGATCCAGCCGACGTCGCCCTCGGTGAGGGAGAACTTCAGCTGCGAGAAGTCCGCCCAGAACTCGGCCCAGATCAGCTCGGTGAAGGTGAACATGCTCATCATCGACGACGCCGTCATCTGCACGCTGGGCGGCGCGTCGCTCGACACCTGGGGGGAACGCGAGGCAGAACCCACATGCGTGCACAGCACCGTCTTGTTGTCACACACGGCCTCGAACAACGGGTACCAGTACCTGGTGTGAATGCTGGGCATCTGCAACGCTTCCGGGTTCTCCGAGAAAGTCACCGCGTGGCAGCCCTTGCCGGCGAGGCGGTTGACCTCCTTGGCCGCCTCCGTCACGTCGAACAGCGGCAGGATGCCGCAGGGGATGAACCGGCCCGGGTAGGCCGCGCACCACTCGTCGATGTGCCAATCGTTGTAGGCCTTGATCATCACCAGGTTGACGTCGCGGTCGGGGCCCTGGTTGAGCACCTGGCCGGAGAAGCCGGTGAAGTTCGGGAAGTTCAGGCCGGCCAGCTGCCCGCCGGCGTTCATGTCGCGGATCCGCTCGTCCACGTTGAAGCAGCCGGGCCGCATCTCGTCGTAGCGGGAGGCGTCGATGTTGTACATCTCCCGGGGCTTTCCCGCCACCGCGTTCAAACCCATGTTCCGACCGCGGACCTCGCCGTAGTACCACTGCTGGACGCCGTCGGGTTCGGTGACCACCCGGGGTGCGCGGTCCCGGTATTTCGCGGGGACGTGCGCGTCGAACATGTCGGCGGGCTCGGCAATGTGGTCGTCCACGCTGATCAGGATCAAGTCGTCCTTGTGCATGCCGCGCTCCTCACCGATACAGTGACTAGTAGACAATGGCGCCGATCGCAGTGTCAACGGTGCGCGTCGGTCTAAATCCGCGGCTAAACGGCTGCATCGCAATGCCACGTCACGCTGGAGGCAGCCCGGTCTACACCGTGGGTTGGCGGCCAGCGGTCCGCGAAATGGCGACTAATAGTCGCCTACCGGGATGTCAGCCGGCGGGCTCGTAGCGCAGCATTGTGACGTCGTCCGCCGGGTAGTCGAAGAACACCGGCCGCACCCGCATCCCGATCCGCAGATCGGCGGGGTCGACGTTGACCATCTCGGTGGAAAACCTTGGCCCCTCGTCCCATTCGACGATGGCCAGCAGCTGGGGGACCGCGTCGGCGAAGTGCGGGCTGACCGGCCGCCGCGCCACGGTGTAGGAATACAACGTCCCCATCCCGGAGATCTCACGCCACTCCAGGTCGTCAGCCAGGGTGCGCGGGGCGCGCACCCGCGGGTAGAACACGTAGCTTCCCAGCGAGGGCGAGTACTGGATTACGATGCGGTGCTGCGCCAACGCGTCCCAAAACGGGGCGCTGGTGGGGGTTTTGACGGGCATCGGGCGCTCGAAGGTGGCCATGTCCGATCAATCCCCCTCGAGGATGAGCGTCGTCTGTTCCGACAGGATTCCGCCGTTGCCGGACACGAAGGCGCGATGACAGTCGGCGACCTGCGCCGCACCCGCGCGACCCATGATCTGGCGGGTGGCGTCGCAGACGTGGTGCATGCCGCCGGCGAGTCCGGCCTGGCCGAAACCCAGTTGCCCGCCCGCGGTGTTGAGCGGGAAGTCGCCGCGGAAGGTCAGGTCATGGCCGGCGACGAATTCCATGCCCTTGCCCTTCTCGCAGAAGCCCGCGTCCTCCAGCGACAGCAGCACGGTGATGGTGTAGCAGTCGTAGATCGACACCATGTCCATCTGCGCGCGACTCAGCTCAGTCATGGCGAACGCGGTATCGGCGGCCTCCGCGATCGGGGTGCACAGCAGATCCTTGGCGTACGTCGGGGTCTTGAACGGCACGTGTTCGCCGAATCCCTTGACCCACACCGGGCGATGGCGCGCGCGCCTGGCGAGGTCGGCATTGGCGACGACGACCGCGGCGCCCCCGACACAGGGCATGACGATCTCCAGCATGTGCAGGGGGTCGGCGATCACCGGGCTGGCCAGGACGTCGTCGACGGTGAGCGGCTTGTCCTTCCAGATGGCACCCTCGGTGTGGTTGGCGTTGAACCGCGTGTCGACGACGATCTTGGCCATCGCCCGCTCGTCGTAGCCGTAGACCGCCGCGTAGCGCTGGGCGACCTGCCCGTACGGGCCGTTCTGGCCGAGGTTGCCGTAGGGAATCTCGAATTCGGCTTGGGGAGAGCCGTATTGATTGCTCGACGACCCGAAGAACATCGCGTCGACCATAGGTCTGGGCTTCTTCTTCGATGAGGGCGTGATGTAGCGGGCCGGCAACGCGCACAAGACCGCGTCACAGATGCCCAGTTCGATCGCCGCGGCCGCGCGCCAGACCATGGCTGCCGCGCTCGCCCCGCCGAGGTCGACGTGTTCGGCGAATCGCGCTCCTACGCCGAGGTATTCGGCGATGGTCGACGGCACGAAGATTTCCGACTCGGCCAGGTGCGATGCCACGATCCCGTCGACGACGTCACCGGGCAGCCCGGCATTCTCGAGTGCGGCCGCGGACAATTCCGCCCACTGTTCGATCGCGAACGGCGCGAGCGACGCCTTGTTGAGCCGCTCGGGCGGCAGCTCGACATAGCCGACGATCGCGGCCTCACCGCGTAATCCCATGTACAGTCCTACTTTCGGGGTAGCCCGAGGATCATCTGGGCGATGATGTTCAACTGGATCTCCCGGGTGCCGCCGCCGATCAGCTCGGCGGGCAGGTGCAGGTAGCGCTCCACGACGTCGGGGTCGGCATCGGCGACCATGGCCGTGCGCCCGGTCAACCGTAGGGTGGCCTCGAAGGTTCTGCGCAGCAGCTCGTTCATCGCCACCTTGGCGATGCTGGACGCCGGCCCCGACGCCTGGCCGTCGAGCAGCCGGATGGTTTCCCGCACACCCAGCGCCTTGATGGCGTTGGCGTAGGCGTCGAGTTCGCCGAGCGAGCGCAGCGCGTCGTCGCGGTCCGGTCCCGGTTGCGCCGCGAGCCGGCGCAGCGCGGACGCCCGGTCGAACTTCACGTAACCGCTGATGGCCGAACGCTCTTCGGCCATGGTGGCGATCGCCAGGTTCCAGCCGTCGTTGGGGGCGCCCAGCAACATCTCGTCGGGGACGAAGACGTCGTCGAGGAACACCTCGTTGAAGTGAGCCTGCCCGGTGGCGGTTTTGATCGGCTGGATTTCGATGCCGGGCGAGCGCATATCCAGGATGAAGTAACCGATGCCACGGTGTTTGGCGGCTTCGGGATCGGTGCGCGCCAGCAGGGCGCCGAGGTCGGCGTACTGCGCCAACGACGTCCAGATCTTGTGGCCGTTGATCCGCCAACCGCCGTCGACCTTGGTCGCCCGGGTTGCCAGCGACGCGAGGTCGGAGCCGGCGCCCGGCTCGCTGAACAGCTGGCACCAATGGATCTCGCCGCGCTGGGTCGGCGGAATCAGCTTTTCTTGCAAGTCTGTCGGTGCCGCGGCCAGCACCGAGGGCAGGATCCACTCGGCGATGTTCAGCGACGGCCGGACCAGACCGGGTCGCTTGGCGAACTCTTCGTCGATGATGAGCTGCTTGAGGGGACCCGCATCCACGCCCCACGGCGCCGGCCAGTGCGGCGCGATCAGGCCGGCATCGGCCAGCAACGTCCGCTGAGGGCCGGAGGCCTGGTCCGGGTAGTCGCCGTGCGGTGCCGGTTGGTCGTTGCGCAACTGCATTGCGGCGTCGAGGGTCTCGGCCACCCAGGACCGGAAGTGCGATTCCGCGTCGCCCAGGTCGACCGACATGTCGCGCTGCTGGGTGCAGGTCAGCTGCCCCAGGCGCCGGGCCCAGCGATTCGCCGGGCCGATCGATGCCGCGAGGCTGATCGCCCGCCGCCAGTACAGGTGCAGGTCGTGCTCCCAGGTGAAGCCGATGGCGCCGAACATGGTCAACGCGTCGAGGACGAGGTCGGGCACCGGCGAGATCGCGATCACCGCCGCACCGGCGGAGGCCATGCGGTGCTGGTCGATCGGCTCGTCGGCGGCGCGCACGGCGTCCCAGGCCGCGGCGGTGGTCAGCTCGCTGCTGACCAACAGCATCGCGGCGTTGTGCTGCAACGCCTGGAAGGTCCCGATCACCTTGCCGAACTGTTCCCGGATGCGCAGGTGTGCGGTGACCGCTTCGACAGACCACTGCACGATGCCGGCCATCGCGCTGGCCAGCAGGCCCAGCGTGACGCACCGCGCGCGGTCGGCATCGATGCCGCTGAGCACCTCGGAGCCGGCCGCGCGGTAGGCGTCCAGCCGCAACACCCCGGCATCGGCGACGAGGTCGGTACTGTTCACGGCTTCGGTTCTCGCGGTCGGCTTTTCGGCGTCGACGACCACCCAGACCAGCGCGTCGTCCTCATCGCGCGCGGCCACGAGAACCGTCCGCGCCGCGCACACGCCCGCGGTCACCTCCGACGCCCCGGTGACCAGCCATCCCCCGCCGTCGGGACGCGCGCTGAAGTCGCCGTCGCCGGGGAGCACGACGGCGGCGGTGGCGCCGGCGGCCAGGTCGCGCAGCAACGCTTCGGCGGCCGGCGTCGCATCGGCCAGCAAGGCGACCGCTCCCGCCGCGACGGTCGGCAGCAGCGGCCCGGGCAACAGCGCCTTGCCCGAAGCCTCGATGACGCAGGCCGCGTCGATCAGCCGGCCGCCCTGACCGCCCAGGCTTTCGGGCAGGTGCACGGCATGAAACCCGTTGCCGACCAGAGCCTCCCACCACGGCGGCCTGCGCCCCGCCGCGAGGGCGTCGAAGCTGTCGCGGGTGGCGGCGATGGGCGCGTGCCGGGCGGCGAACTGCCCGACGGCAACGCTGAGTTCCTGCTGCTCCGGGCTCAGTCCGAGGGTCACGATGCCGGCCGAGAGGTGACTAAGGTTGGCCGCACCGACTGCTATCCTTCCGACTTACAAGACGGACCGTCTCGTCTTGTGGCAGACTACCGGCGGTAGTCGGGCGATGTAAAGCGGGCCCCCGCGCAGTGAGGACCACCAGATGCCAAGCGATCTCACCCAGGTGGGCCCGCCCAGGCGCCGCAGCGAGAAGTCCCGCACGGCGATCGTCACCGCCACGCGCGAGCTGCTTCTCGAGCGCGGATTCGACGGCCTGACCATCGAGGCGGTCGCCGCTCGGGCCAGAGTGGGCAAGCAGACCATCTATCGGTGGTGGCCCAGCCGCCCGGCGCTGGTCGCCGACGTCATGCTCGAGGACGCCGACAAGCTGCTGGCGTCGGTAGCCCACACCGGCGACCTGGCAACCGACCTGGTGGGCTGGGTGGGCAAGCTGGTCACCAGCCTGACGACGGCCCGCGGCTCCGCCATGTTGCGGACGCTGACCGTCGCCGGCATGGAACACGAGGAGACCGCCGTGCGGCTGCGGGCCGGCTTCAGCGCGCCGCTGCACGAGAGCGTGCGGGCGCGGCTGGTCGCCGAGGGCATTGCCGCCGCCACCGCCGAGTCGGCCGCGGACGCGATCGTCGGCGGCGTGGTGTATCCGATCCTTTCCGGCGCCCAGCCCTACTCGCGGCGCCGCGCCGAGCGCACGACGCGGCTCATCGTGGACGCGCTCAAAGGTTGACACCGGCCGATCACCCGACCGTGATCGCCGCCAGCCCCTGACCGACGCGGTCCGGTAGGGAGCCCCCGTGGCTGAGCCAGTCATCGAGGGCAATGCGCACCGTCGCCATCGCCAGCGCACCGATGAGCCGCGGCCTGGGGTCCTGGGGCGCCAATCGCGGCAGCCGCGGCGCGACGAGCTCGGCGATCGCCAGTTCGTACCGCACGTAGATGTGCAGCGTCCAGGCGTCCAGTGTCTCCGAAGACCTTGTCAGCACGGCCAATTCACGAATCTGGTCTTCGATGTCGGCGAACCCGCCGGCGAGCTCCGCGAAGGCCCCGGTGACCGCGTCGGTGGCGTTCAGGTGATCGGGCTGGGCCGCCAGGGCGGTGGTGATGCGGTTGAGCCAGTGGACGGTCATGCCCTCGGCGACGGCGTCTTCCTTGGAGTTGAAGTAGCGGAAGAAGGTGGCCCGCCCGATGTCGGCCTGGTCGGCGATGCGATCGATCGTCGTGCCCGCCAGGCCGCGATCGGCGACCAGCTGGGCGGCGACGGCGGCGATGCGCCGGCGCATCGCCGTGCGCTTCCGTTCGGCCAGCGACGTCGTGGCAACCATTCCCCCCCCTTTCCCCGCGAATCGACGCCTAGATCGTAAGACATAGTCTTAGCATGAGACGATGTCTCAGCATCCCGGTTCGTCCGATCAGCACGGCCCAGCGGCGCGCGCCGCGTGGCAGTTCTTCCAGCAGATGCTTGCCGACGTCACCAAGGTCGTGACCGAGGACGCCGAGTCCGAGCGCGAATTGCTCGAGGGGCTGCGGCTGATCGCCCGAATTTCCTCGCTGTGCGCGCAGATGTCGGTCGAGTCCGACGCCGAGCGGCCCACCTTCTTCGATATGTGTTCGGAGAACCGCATGGTCGGCGGGCCCAACCCCGACGGCAACTACTACCTGGCGATGATTCGCGGGGACCGGAGCTACCGGATCACCGGGTCCCGCGGCACCAGCGCCTACCTCGGGGTACAGATCCTGGCCGGCACCGGCCTCACGCCGCGCCGCATGGCGGCCTACGTCAGCGACGTCGACCTGGCTCTGAGCGCCGGCGAATTCGCGCTCGTGCTCGCGGCGGACGAGCCATCCGATCTGGCCGGCGGGCAGTGGGTGAAGATTCCCGACGACGCTTCGTCCGTCGTGGTCCGCGAGTACATCGGCGACCGTGCGCGCGAGGAGCTGGCCGCGCTGCGGATCGAGGCGCTGGATCCCGGCCCGCTGACGCCGCTGACCGACAGCGGGCTCGCCGACCAGTTCACCGCGATGGCCTGGTCGCTGATGAAGCTCGCGACGCTGCACCGCACCATCCGGCCCGAATTGCTAGACGCGCCAAACTCATTGGTGACGGCCGAGGCCGCCAACCTGGGCTCCGCCGATACCACGCCGGACAACCTGTACATGCTCGGGACCTACCGGCTCGACCCCGATGAGGCCCTGGTGCTCGACATCGATCCCCCCGACACCCGGTACTGGAACGTCACGCTGGAAAGCATCTGGCACGAGTGCCTGGAGCCGCGCGTCCGGCACAGCTCGGTGACGAATCGCGGCGTGCTGCCCGACGCGGACGGGCGGGTGCGAATCGCGATCTCCGCCAAGGATTTAGGCGTGGGACACTGGCTCGACACCGGCGGCAGACATCGTGGCTTCGTCGTCCTGCGCTGGCTGGACAACCCCAGCCCACCCGATGTGAGGGTGTCGGTGCGCCGATGTGAGGAGCCGGTATGACCCTGCGTGACCGCTTCGCCCCCGAACGGCTCATCGCCGCCGCCTGCGAGGAGGCCGGCAGCGACGACTTCGGCGCCGAGGGGTGGCGGCCCGGCCTGCACCGCCTCACCGACGGGCTGATCAACGACGCCCGGCTGTCCGACATCGGCGTGGAGATCGCCCACCTCGACATCATGCGGGCACTCAAGAACCGTCTCGGGGTGACCGCCTGGCGCAAGCAACATCCCGAGATCGCCGCCGAACCGGTTGCGGCGCCGATCTTCATCGTCGGCCAGCCGCGCACCGGAACGACGATCCTCTACGACCTGCTTGCCCAGGATCCGGGGCTGCGCGCCCCGCTGACGTGGGAGGTCGACGAGCCCTGCCCGGTGCCGCGGCCGGAGACCTATCACGACGATCCGCGCATCGCGCAGACACAGGCAAGCATCGACATGTCCGAACAGATCATGCCGGGGTTCCTGGCGTTTCATCCGATGGGCGCGCTCGTCGGGCAGGAGTGCGTGCGCATCACGGCCGGCGAGTTCGTCAGCATGATCTTTTCGGTGCAGTACCGCCTGCCGAACTACTATCGCTGGCTGCTCTACGAGGCGGACCACGCGGGCGCCTACCGCTATCACCGGATTTTTCTGCAGCACTTGCAATCCGGAGTCCCGGGCCAGTGGTTGCTCAAGTCCCCCGCGCACCTGTGGCAGCTCGACACGCTGCTGGCCGAATACCCCGACGCGCTGATCGTGCAGACCCATCGCGACCCGCTCAACGTCATCTCGTCGATCGCCGCGCTGACCCACCACCTGCGCCGGATGTGCAGCGACGAGTCCAGCGTCGCCGAGTGCGCGGCCCAGTCCTACGAGGAGATCGCCGTCGGCCTGGAGCGCGAGATGGCGTTGCGGGACAGCGGGGCGGTGCCCGCGGACCGGGTGATCGACGTGCAGTACAGCGACTTCGTCAATGACCCGTGGACCACGATCAAGGACATCTACCAGCGGCTGGATCGCGAGCTGCGGCCCGACGCCGAGCAGAAGATGCGTGGCTTCCTCGCCGCCCACCCCGGTGACGGCGGGCGCGGCCGCTACACCTGGTCGGACACCGGCCTGCCAGAGGGCGAGGTGCGGGAGCGGGTGCGCGCCTATCAGGAGCGCTACGGGGTGCCGACCGAAACGCTGCGATGAGGCGGCACCCCGCGTCCGGTTGTGGGAGCTAGGGTGCGAGCCTGACGAAGCCGGGCCCCATGGGGGGAGCCGGCGGCGGGGGCGGTGCGGGCGCCGGCGCCGGCGCGACCGGACCGCCACCACTGGTGCTCCCACCTCCGTTGCCGCCGGCGGGCGCCCCCGGCACGGGACGAACCGCGGGCGGCTTCACCTGCTGCGGCGGGGATGGCGCCTGCTGCGGTGGCGGGGTCAGCCGTTTGGGTACACGCGGCGCCGCGATCAGCTTGGGCGGAGTCCGCAGATGGTCGGCCGGCGGCGGCGGCGGAATCGGCGGCGGGCTCGGCGGGGTCATGTCGCCGGAGGGAAGCGGTCCGATCAGCGAAACGGGCGCCGTCGCACGCCGTCCCACGACACCGACGCTTGTCGGCGGTTGACCCGGTTCGTATGCAGCGGCGGGCACGTACCCGGCGGTGGCTCGCGTCGGCTCGTACGAAGCGGGCGCCGGATGCGCCACGATGGACGTGATTTTGCTCTGATCGTTTGGGCAATAGGCCTCGACCGACGCGGTGATGAACCGGACCATGGTGGATTCGAGGCGGGCCGGGGGGTAGCTGCGCTCGGCCGGATCCTTGGCGTACGCATGGTTCACCATCGTGCTCACGACGGTGCGCGCCGGAATGCCGCGATCAAGCACGAGACAAATTTTGTGGGCTGTGCTGATCAGGCTTGGCACGCCCTCGAGGGCGGGGATGTCCTCCTGGTTGAGCAGCGCCTTGAAGAGGTCGTCCTGGTTTGGGTCGGCCGTTGCTGCGGCGCCGCGCAGAACCGCGCCGCCGGTGAGCACCACGACGGTGGCGACGACAGCGCTGAGGTGGCCAGTGATGCGGGTGAACATGGGGAGTTTCCGTTTCTGGTAGTGCCGTCGACTGACGGGGTTCGAATCATGAATTGCGCCGCGCGCGTGGGTTGTCTGGTCGAGCTCTCCGGCGCGGCGCGAAATCGGTGAGCAATGGGCTCACCTCAATCGTTGACGCGCAAAGCATTTGGATGCCACAGCGCTGAATCGCCGCTCTGACGAGTCGCTGGCGGCGGACGCCAACGCACCGATCAGTGGCCAATCTCAGAACCGCTTCGCGGCAGGGCAACCCGGAAAGTAGGGCGAGGCAGACCTCGTCCATTCCGCCAGATCCCAACAGTCGCTGGATGCAGTCTCCAGCAGTGGGCACGCCGTTTGGACACGGCATGCTTCAAGCGTAGCGCCGCCCTTCCGGCCTGGGTGGGCATGTCCTGAGTCTCAGCTGCAAACTCGCTGTCAGCCGCCAAGCGAAGGATCGTTTCGGTCGCGAAACCTCAGCGGGCCGAGGCTCATTCGCTATGTCGGTGTCCTCGAGGGGCCTGCCGGGCACCCGGGGTGGGAGCGGCCTGCGAAGGGGGTCTCGACTGCCGCTCGGCATGTCGGCCACAGCCGCAATGCATTTCGCACTCGGGCTTCGGCAGCACGCCGCCGAGCGTTCCGGCGCGGCACTGGTTGGCAGCCCGGTTCGATCGCCGCTCCGCACACGGTTCGTCCCCAGCTACCGAGCTGATGGCGACCGAAGGCGGCCTCCCGATAGATACGCCAACACCCGGTGAGAGGCTGCCCCACCGGGCGACAAGCCGGCGCAGCCATCGGCCGCCGGCACAACGCGTAAGATCACCGCAAAGGCGCCGGGACAACGTCGGCGGAGGGTTGCCTGCTGCCACCGACGCGCGAAGACTCCTGCACCGCAACGCGTTAGGAGCGGCCATGGACGAAGACTGTTTGAAGCTCACCACGTATCTGGCCGAGCGCCGGCGCACCGAGCAGGGCTTCCTTTCCGATGTGCTGCTCGACCTCTACGCGCGACATCGCGTCGCCTGCGGCGTGGTGCTGCGCGGCATCGGCGGCTTCGGCAGCGGACGTCACCTGAGAACCGACGAATCGTTGTCGTTGTCCGAAGATCCGCCCGTCGCGATCATCGCCGTCGACACGAGGACGAAGATGGAAGCCTTGCTCGAACCGGTGCTCGCCATCAAGCAGCGCGGCCTGGTCACCTTGGAGCGGGCGCGGCTGCTGCGCGACGGCATCGCGCCGCTGCCACTCCCCGAGGAGTTGCGGGAAGCCGTCAAGCTGACCGTGTACGTCGGCCGCAAGGAACGTGTCAACGGCTCCCCCGCCTACGTCGCCGTCTGCGATCTGCTGCACCGGCGCCGGATAGCCGGCGCATCGGTACTACTGGGGGTCGACGGCGTCACCGACGGGCAACGGCACCGGGCGCGCTTCTTCGGCCGCAACGCCGATGTGCCGATGATGATCGTCGCCGTCGGTTTCGCCGAGCGCATCGGCGCGGTGCTGCCGGAGCTGGCGGAGCTGCTCCACCAACCCTTGGTCACGCTCGAGCGGGTCCGCGTGTGCAAACGCGACGGCGCACTCCTGGAACGGCCGCACGTGTTGCCGGGGGTTGACGAACGCGGTCTGCCGCTGTGGCAGAAGTTGACCGTCTACACCTCGGAGTCCGCCCTGCACGACGGGGTACCGATTCATCGCGCGATCGTGCAGCGACTCCGCCAGCGCGAATCACCCGACGGCGCGACGGTGGTGCGCGGCATCTGGGGATATCACGGCGATCATCGACCGCACGGTGACAAGTTCTTCTCGCTACGTCGCCGCGTCCCCGTGCTGACCACAGTCATCGACACCCCGGCCCACACCGCCGAATCCTTCGATGTGATCGACGAATTGACCCGCGAGGAGGGGCTGGTGACGAGCGAGATGGTGCCCGCGGTGGTGTCGGACGAGGACGACACCGACGAGGGCCCGCCGCGCATGGCCCACCACCGCTACTAGGTAGGTCAGCCGGCGACCGAGGCGTCGTAGATCGACTGGATCGCCTTGTCCAGCGTGGCGTTGAACTGCTCGTCGGACTGGTCGGCGGTGAGCCCCTCGGTCAGCGCGCGGCTGAAGCTGGCGATCAGCCCGGTGTTCTTCGCCAGCAGTTCGTTGGCTTCCTCGCGGGAGTAGCCGCCGGAGAGGGCGACCACCCGCATCACCTTCGGGTGCTCGATCAGGGGGCGGTAGTAGTTGACCTCGCTGGGCAGGCTCAGCTTCAGCATTACCCGCTGCCCGTCGGGCACGTCCTCGAGTTGCTTGGTGATCTCGTCGCGCAGCATCGCCTCGGCCTCGGCCTTGTCCGAGATCGAGATGGTGACCTCGGGCTCGATGATGGGCACCAGCCCGTGCGAGAGCACCTGGTGCGCGAGCTCGAACTGCTGGGCGACCACGGCGGCAACGCCCTTGGCGTTGGCGCCGCCGATCACCGATCGCTCCTTGGTGCCGAACACACCGAGACCGACAGCCCGCTCCAACAGTTCGTCCAGGCCGGGGATCGGCTTCATCAGCTGCACGTCGTCGGACGCCTCCGCCAAGCCCTTGTCGATCTTGAGGAAGGGCACCACACCCTTGGTCTCCCACAGGTAGGTGGTCGACGGCTTGCCCGCGATCTGGCGGTCCATGGTCTGCTCGAACAGGATCGCGGCCAGCACGCGATCGCCGGTGAACGCCGGGGAGGTGATGATTCGGGAACGCATCTGGTGAATGAGGTCGAACATCTCCTCCTCGGAGGAGTACGCGTCGTCCTGGATGCCGTAGAGGCGCAGCGCCTTGGGCGTCGAGCCGCCGCTCTGGTCGAGCGCCGCGATGAATCCCTTCCCCGACGTCATCCGCTCCGCTTGCTGCTGGTTCGGCATGGAAGTTCTCCACTCCTTCGTGGTCCCGTGTGGACGCGGCGCCTCCGGCGCTGGGCACCCTTGCGATGATCGTGCCGATCATATTCGGCCGATCAGAGCCCCGGGAGGCAGGTCGTCAGAGCTCCGGCGTGCCTGGCTGCGGGCTGGCGGCCCTGACCCGCCACAGTGCCATGCGGTCTAGGAGCCGATCGCGCAGGACGAGCGTGTGGAATCCTACCGCGCACATGTGGGCGGTAAACGCCGCGAACAGCAGGAACGCGAAGGCCCCGTGGCATTCGCGGAGCACCGCGAACACGTCGATGTCGTGCGGCGCGATGCCGGGCAATCGCAGCGGGCCGGCCAACGTGACCGGCAACCGCGCCGCCGACAGCATCGCCCACCCTGTCAGGGGCTGCACCAGCAACAGCGCGTAGAGCAGGTATTCCGACCACGTCGCGATGCGCCGTTCGGCGCCACTCATCGTGGACAGGAACGGCGGGGGCCGGTGCCGCAGCCGGTTCGCCAGCCGCACCACGGCGAGCACCAGGATGAGCACGCCCAGCGGCCGATGGATGGCCAGTAGCAGCGGGTAATAGCTCAGGGCCGCGACCATGGCGACGCCGATGAATAGTTGCGCGATGACCATGGGCGCCATCAGCCAGTGCAGCAGCCGGGATGGCAGCGCGAACCGGGGCGCTGCGCTGCTTTCCCTCACCGAAGCGCCCGGGAGACATCGACCGCGCTGGCCGTCTTGGGTTCCTCGGCGCGGCGGGTGAACGAGCGGGCGTAGACCGCCGATCGCGCGGCCAGCAGCGGGTCGTCGGAAGCGGCGATGCCGTCGGGGAGGACCAGCGGGTCGAAGTTGATATCGCGCGCGTTGCCGGGCGCCTCCGTCTGTGCGGCCGTCACGGTGACGGTGCCGGCGTCGACGGTGTGCCGCTGCCGCGGCCACGGCTGGGTGGCGTCGTGGGTCGGGTCGCCCGGTTCGCCGATGGTGAGCATCAGCCGCCAGCTCAACGGTCCCCGGGCCAGGGCGCGGATGAGCTCGTCGAAGAGGTAGTCCTGGCCGACCGGCGACGCCACCGCGCCCACCGCTTCCTGCGGGATGACGGCCCAGCGCACCGGAACGGTCACCCCGGCCGCGTTGGTGAACCGGAACGCATTCAACCCGTAGAACGTGCTGTCGGCGAACCCCGCGCTCGGCGGGGCCTGCTTGATGACCTTCATCGCCGCGACCGTCTCGGGATGGCGGTCGAGGAAGGCGGCCATCCCTGCGGGGTCGGGCTTGCCGGTCCCGGGCACGGGCTTGGACGCGAGCAGCCGGTCGTAAAAACCCTGGGGCGTGCTGTCCGGGAACACGGGGATATTGATCATCGCGGTGCGCCATTGCTGGCCGTCCGGGCCCTGGAAAAGCAGGCCGAGCCCGCGGACCGTGGCCGGCGCGTCCGGCTGATCCGGGAGACCGCCTGACAGGGAAAAGCGTCCGAGCAGCGGCACGCTCCCCGCCCGGAACACCGCGGCCCGGCACACCTCCGCCCCCGCCCCGGTGCTGGAGAACGTCCCGACGGCGCTCAACCCCTTGGCGTGGTTGCGGCGAAAACCGTCGTGGCGGCCGTAGACGTGCTCGAAGCGGTCGGCGAAGCGGGGCGGCGTCAGCGCGCCGGGCCGCAGCCAGCCGCCGGCGTACGCGAAACCACCGACGTCGACCGCGGCGACGCCGGCCACGGCGCCCATGCCCAGCAATGCGCGCCGTCTCGTCAGGGCGTCGACGAGGGGTCGCACGGGTTTGACGTCACCGGGCGGACCGTCCGGCCCGCCATCGCCTTCACCGGGCTCCACGGCCACCGTCCTCCCGCGTTTGCGCAGGCCAAACAGCCCGCAGTGGACACGAATCCGGTGGAAGCAATTCACGCATGGCCCACCGCCGTGCGCAACTTCTGCGGGTCCGTCGCACACACTCACAGGACGTGGCCGCGCCCCGATTCGTTCACTCGTTTTGAGTGTGGTTTGCCGCGTGACATACCATCGACTGGAGAACTTGCGGCTGCATCTGTGGCTAGCAGCGTGAATCGACGGAGTGTGTCTCCTCCGAAGGGCACGCGCTTTCGCGGGGTTGAACAAGCAGCCCCCGGGCTTGGCAGCGGCTATTTTGATAGCTAACAGCGTCCCAGCGGGACCGAATGTGGGTGATAGACCATGGGCGAACTTACTGGCGATCCAATCGACCCGGCCGCTTTCTCCGTAGGAAAACAGCAGGTCGAACAGGCGGTCGTACTCACCGTCTCGGGTGAAGTGGACATGCTCAGCTCGCCGCACCTGGCTGAGGCGATTCAGACGGCGCTGGCGACCAAACCGGCCGCGCTGATCGTCGACCTGTCGAAAGTGGACTTCTTGGCGTCGGCCGGGATGACGGTCCTGGTCACCGCGCAGGCGGACACCGAGGCGCCCACCCAATTCGCGGTCGTCGCCAACGGGTCGGCGACGAGCAGGCCGATCAAACTGATGGGAATCGACAGCGTGCTCGCGCTCTACAGCTCGCTCGACGACGCGCTGAGCGGCATCGCTGGTGGGTGAACCCCGAGATGGGGGCACAGCGGGGAACGATGGGGCGCTTTGATCATCAACCGCATAGCGCGTCAAATCTCGATGGCCGGTTCCGGTTCGCGCGGAATCGCGTCGCCGCCGATCCCCGCAGCGCCGCTCGGTTGCGAGCCGACTTCGGGGCCTGGCTCGAAACGCATTTCACCCTCGGCGCCGACCGGTTCAGCGACGTCCTGCTGGCGGTGAACGAAGCCATCGCGAACGCGGCGGAATTCGCCTACTGCGAGGCCCCGCAGCGCGGGACGCTGGACGTGAGCGCCGCCTACGACCGCCGGTCGGATTGCCTGGCCGTCACCGTCGACGACCACGGTCGCTGGCGCCGGCAGGTTCCGGCGCAGTACCGGCAGCAGTTGCGTGGACGCGGCATCCCCCTGATGGAGGCCCTCGCCGACGACGTCGCCATCGATCGCACCCCGCGCGGCACCCGCGTGACGTTGACCTGGGCCGACCTCACACAACGGTCTGACTGAACCGCCCTACGTGGCGTGGGCGAGGACCTGCTGGATGCGCTCCTCGCGCGGCAGGACCGGACCGTCGTCGAGGGGTCCGTCGATGCCGAGTTCGGCGAGGCCCGCTTTTGTCAGCAGCGAGGTTCCGTAGGCGGCCAGGACCAGCTTTTGATCGTCGCTGTGCCCGTCCTCGATGAGCATCGCCCCGATGAGGCAGATGACGGCCATCTTGTACGCGTTGAGGGCGCGGTACCACGCGCGGTTCTGCACCCTGATGCCGCTCGCCTGCTCGTAGTGGGCGACCAGGGTGTCGATCGGCGGGGCGGCGGGATGGCTGTTGATGCCGACGGGCTGCGCCCACAGCATCTCCAGCCAGCCGATGTCGGTCAGGGGATCGCCGACCGTGGTCATCTCCCAGTCGAACACCGAGCTCACCTCCCCGCCGGTGAACGCGAAGTTGCCCGGTTTGGCGTCGCCGTGCACCAGGGTGACCGTCGGGCATGGCGCGGGCCGACCGTCGCGCAGCGCCCGGTGCAGCCGCTCGAGGGCGGGCAGCGGGCCTCGTTTGACCCGGTCCATCTCCGCGGTCCAGTGGTCGAGTTCCCGGTCGAGGTGCGTCCTGCCGTCATCGAGCGCGCCGAGCCCGGTCTGGGTGAGGTCGACGGAATGGATGGCGGCGAGCTGCTCGACCAGGCTCTGACACATCCGCACCACGGTGTCGTCGCGAACGCCGTCGGGCGCCTGCATCTCGTAGACGTCGCCGGCCGCGCGTTCCATCACGAAGAACGGCCGGCCCAGCACCTCGCCGGTCTCCTCCAGCCAAAGTGCCCTCGGCACCCGCACCGGGGTGTCGCGCAGCGCACGCATGATGCGGAATTGGCGCGCGAGGTCGTAGGGCTCCAGCAGCGCGGGCGGCCTGGGGCGCAGCCGCAGCACCACGTCCCGCCGCGGCTGCCGGTCGCCGCCGCGGGTGACGACGGTGAGCATCAGCATCTCCGCCGAATGCCCGAAGCTCATCCGGTCCAGGCCCTCGACGCGGACGTCCTCGGAGCCGGGCAGGCGGGCGCGGAGCCAGGCGGTCAGGCGCTCCTCGAAGGCCGCGTCGAGGGTCACTGCGGTGCCCCTTCGGCGTCGCTATCGGCCGGCAGCCGCTCGACGGGGGTCTTGTCCTGGGTGAACGCGGACATGTCCATCGCCGTCCAGTTCGGGTACCGGCGGTAGCCGTCACCGCCGAGCAGCAACTCGAAGACGCCCCATCCGGTGTGGCCTTCGCGCTGGAAGCGCATCAGCTGGTCGAGCGCCATCGACTTGCCTTCCGTCTCAGCCAGTTGCTCCGAATCGGCGCTGTCCCAACGGAAATGGATGAAGTATGCGCCGGCGCCCAGGTCCTCGTATTGGCAGTGCGACATCGGCAGCCCGTAGTAGGCGTTGACGTGTTGGTGCGGCGCGTCGGCGGTGACCCGATGCGTCCCGCCGTCTTCGTCGGTGAAGACCAGCACCGCGCGGGCGGGCCGTTTCAGCTTGCCGTCGAACTCGACGTCGTGCTCGATCCTGACGAACCGCTTGGATAAGGCGCCGTTCGCATAGGTGATGCCGCCGTCCACGTATTGCACTGTGCCGTCCGATGATTCGATGATCCAGGCCTCTATCGCGTGGTCTTCGAAGCCGGCGTCGAGCCATAGCCAGAAGTCGATCTTGTCGGACACTCGCACGCCGAAGGTTCGATCGCGGCCGCCGTGGAATCCGTCGACACTGATGCGTTCGCCGTCGATCCGCACCCATCCGCTCCAGCGTCCGGGTTCCTTCATGTGATACATGTCGGCGAGCAGCCTGCCGTCGTTGCCGACCACCCTCATGGGCAGCAGTTCCCACATCGGCGCGGTGGGCTCGTAATAGAGCTCCCACTCGATTCCGGACCCGTTGGGTTCCACGTCGAGCCGCCACTTCCTCAGCGGCTCAACGCAGGTCCAGCGCATCGGCCCGGCGCTCAACGCGGCGCGGTCGCCGCCGGTCACCGGCCGACCGGACAGCAGGTCCCAATGCCGGCCGTCGGCGAGGCTGACCTTGACGTAGCCCAGCCCGCTCGCGGTGTTCGGGTTGTTGCCGTAGCCGCTGGCCAGCAGCATGGTGCCGTCCGGCGCGGCCGCGAAGAAGTAGCACCGATCCGACCACGTCGGGTCGGTGTCGTGCACCGCGTCGAACGTCGTCGGCAACTGGTGGGTGAACGACTCATCGGCGGCGGAGTAGACCATGGCTGCCCTCCCTGGCGATGTGCTTGATTCGCAATGGAATTCGTTGTTCGGCGCGGTCGATCCCGTAACATCTGCGCCATGGAACCGAGCCGTTGGTGGGGTGACGACCGCGCGATCCTCGACGACGAGGAGGCGCGCAGGCGCATCCTGGACGCCGCCGGCCGCTGCATCGTGCACCGCGGCAACACTCAATTCCGGATGGGTGAGGTCGCCGACGAGGCGGGGGTGTCGCGGTCCACGGTGTACCGGTATTTCCCCGGCCGCGACGAGGTGCTGCTGGGCCTGATCCTCGCCCGCGTCGACGACGCGCTCGGTGAATTGGTGCGCTCGCTGGCCGCGCCGGACGATCCCGTGCGGTCGCTGCCCGAGATGGTGCTGGCCCGAGTCGAGTCGGTGGACGGCGATCCGCTGAACGAGGCGCTGTTCGCCGCCGAGAGCACCGCCCTCGGAACGGCTCTCGAGAAGGGTTCGGAACCCATCGTCGAGACGCTGTTGCGCCACTACCAACCGTTGCTGGATCGGTGGACCTCGTCGGGCCGCCTGCACGCCGACCTCGATCCGCGGTCGGTGGTGCAGTGGCTGCACGCGACCACGCTGTTTCTGCTCGCACCCTCGTGGCGGTACCGCTCGACGGCCGACAAGCGCAAGTTCGTCGAGCAGTTCGTGGTGCGTGCCCTGGTACCACAGATCAGACAATAACGTCGTATTGTCTGATGTCCAGACGTTCAGGTATTTTTGTCTGACCCCGTGCCGCGACGCCCGACCGGCTCGCGGTGCGGGTGACACGTCCGCACCGAGAAACGAATCCTATGAAAAACCCCGCGCCGCACGCCGTTTCGGCCGTCAGTCTGGCCGCCCACCTGGGCCGCGGCGTGGGTCGGGTGGCCACCGACGCAGTGGTCGGCGGCCGATGGGGATTACCCCGCCGGGTGCAGGACATCGACGCGGCGGTGCTCTCCAAAGTGATGGGCGCGGCCGTCAGGTCGGTCCGCGCCCTGAGCAGCGACGCGGGGACGTCGTCGCGGGCCCGGCTGGTGCTCACCGGAAGGAACGTGCCGGACTCGGTGTTCGTCAAGCTCGCGGCGAAGACGGCGGCCACCCGTTTGATGGGAGAGTTGGGCCGGCTCGGGCACACGGAGGTGCGCTTCTACCGCCAGCTCGCCTCGCAAGTCGTTGGCGCGCCGTACGCCTACGGTGCGGCATTCGATCCGTGGACCGGGCGCTACCTTCTGGTTCTGGAAGATCTGCCCGCCGAGTCGTGCGAGTTCCCCGACACCTTGCACCCGCTGTCGCCCGATCAGGCCAGCCTGATCGTCGAGCTACTCGCCGACCTGCACGCCGCGTTCTGGACCCGCCTTTCCCCGGCCGGGCGCGGGCCGCTGGGCTGGCTCTACACGCCGTCCGGCGACGCCACGTCCCTGCTGACCGGCTCGCTGATGAACGCTTCGATCAAGCGCCTCGCCGAACGCACGGAACTTCCCGTCGACCGGGGCCGCTTCATCGCCGACAACTACCGCGCCGTCGCCGCCCTCATCGACACTCCCCCGCACACCGTCATGCACGGCGACGCGCACCCGGGCAACATGTACTTCCACGGCGGCAAGGCCGGGCTGCTGGACTGGCAGGCGGTGCGGCGCGGGCACCCGTCACGCGAACTGGCCTACACGCTGATCACCAGCCTCACGCCCGAGGATCGCCAGGCGACCCAGCGCGAGCTGCTCGATGACTACCGCCGGGCGCTCGCGGCGGCCGGTGGACCCGAACTGGACCGCGACGACCTGTGGCTGCGGTTCCGCCAGGGCGCGCTGTACGCCTACGTGGCGCCCCTGATCACCGCAGGGATGGGCGGCATGCAGGTCGAGGACATCGCCATCGAGGGGCTGCGGCGCGGCGTCGCGGCGCTCGACGACCTGGAGACGGTCGCCGCGCTGCAGGCGTCGCTCTGAGCCAAACAACTTGGGACCGAACCTATCGCGATGGGCCCGCGCGAGTTACGCTACTTCGCGTAGCGTAATGCTGCGGATCTTGTGTGCCTTCGGCCCGTGGCGGCGAGGAGAGTCTCATGCTCGACCTGAAGATCATCGGCGGCACCGTCGTCGACGGCACCGGCGCCGAGCGCTATCGCGCCGACATCGGCATCAAGGACGGCACGATCGTCGACGTCGTCCGGCGCGGCGCCGACGACCCCGCACTGGGCGGGGAGGCCGCCGAAACCATCGACGCCACCGGGCGGGTGGTGGCCCCCGGCTTCGTCGACATCCACACCCACTACGACGGCCAGGTGAGCTGGGACAGCCTGCTGGAACCGTCGAGCGGTCACGGGGTCACCACGGTGGTCACCGGCAACTGCGGTGTGGGCTTCGCCCCCGTCCGTCCCGGCACGGAGCAGTGGCTCATCGAGTTGATGGAGGGCGTGGAGGACATCCCGGGCACCGCGCTCACCGAGGGCATCACCTGGGGATGGGAGACCTATCCCGAATACCTCGACGCCATCGGCAGGCAGAAATTCGCCGTCGACGTGGGCAGCCAGGTGGCCCACGGCGCCATCCGCGCCTACGCGATGGGCGAGCGCGGCGCCCGCAACGAGCCGGCCACGCCCGAGGACATCGAGGCCATGGGCAGGCTGGTTCGGGAGGCGATCGAGGCCGGCGCGCTCGGCTTCTCGACGTCACGCACGATGGGCCACCGCGCGATGGACGGCGAACCGGTGCCCGGCACGTACGCGGCCGAAGACGAACTGTTCGGCCTCGGCCGCGCCATGGCGGCCGGCGGGCAGGCCGTGTTCGAGCTCGCCCCGCAGGGCGCCGCCGGCGAGGACATCGTCGCGCCGAAGAAGGAATTGGAATGGATGCGGCGCCTGGGGGCCGAGATCGACCGGCCGGTGTCGTTCGCCCTGATCCAGGTCGACGCCGACCCGAACCTGTGGCGCGAGATGCTGGACCTCTCCGCGGACGCGCATGCCGCGGGCGCCCGGTTGTATCCGCAGATCGCCGCGCGACCCTTCGGCATGATGATCGGATTCCAGGGCCACCACGGCTTCAGCCACCGGCCCACCTACCGCCGGCTGGCCGCCGAATGCGGCCGCGAGGAACTCGCGCAGCGCCTGGCCGATCCCGCGGTCAAGGCCGCGATCCTGGCCGAGGACGACCTGCCCGCCGACCCCACCCTGTTGTTCGACGGGATGTTCGCCCTGGTGCAGCACTCGCTGCACCGGCTGTACGCGCTCGGCAACCCGCCCGACTACGAGCCCACCCCGGACCGCACGGTCGCGGCCATCGCCAAGGCCCGCGGCGAGGACCCGCTGTCCACCCTCTACGACCTCATGCTCGAGGCCGACGCGACCGCGATGCTGATGCTGCCCCTGTTCAACTACGCCGAGGGCAACTGCGACGCGATCCGCGAGATGCTGCTGCATCCCGCCGGCGTGCTCGGGCTGTCCGACGGGGGCGCCCACTGCGGGATGATCTGTGACGCTTCGTATCCGACGTTCCTGCTGACGCACTGGGCCCGGGACCGCCGTCGGGGCGAGAAGCTGTCGCTGGAATACGTGATCCGCAAACAGTCCCGCGACACCGCCCACCTCTTCGGTCTCACCGATCGCGGCACCATCGAGCCGGGCAAGAAGGCCGACATCAACGTGATCGACATGGACGCCCTGACGCTGCATCCCGCGGCGATGGCCTTCGACCTGCCCGCCGGCGGCAACCGCATCCTGCAGGGGGCCAGCGGTTACGCGGCCACGATCGTCAGCGGGACCGTGACCCGGCGCAATGACGTCGACACCGGGGCCCGCCCCGGCCGGTTGGTGCGCGGAGCGCGTTAAGGGCTTCCGGCATGCACGCGTCCGCCGGCAACCCGGCCCGCACCCGCTCGCACGTCCAAGAGGACGCGATCGGCACGCCGCCGGAAAGCCCGACCCTGGTGCCCGCCGAGCGCTACTACTCCCCGGCGTTCGCCGCGCTCGAGGTTCAGCGGATGTGGCCGAAGGTGTGGCAGCTCGCGTGCATGGTCGACCACGTCGCCGAGCCGGGCGACTACTTCGAGTACCGCTGCGGGCCGTACGGGGTGCTGATCGTGCGCGGTGACGACGGGGTGCTGCGTGCCTTCCAGAACGCCTGCCGCCACCGCGGCAACTCGGTGTGCGTGGGCTCGGGTTCGGGACTGCGCGAACTCAAGTGCGGCTACCACGGGTGGACCTGGGACCTGGCCGGCACGCTCAAACGGGTCCCGAACCGCAAGGGCTTCGGATCACTCCAGCTGTCCGACTTCCCGCTGGTGCCGGTCCGGGTGGACTCCTGGGAAGGGCTCGTCTTCGTCAATCTCGACCCCGGCGCGATGCCGCTGCTGGAATACCTGGAGGCCGTGCCCGACGATGTCGCCTGGTGCCGCCTGCGGGACTTCCGCTGTTATGCGACGCTCACGGTCGATGTCGAGGCGAACTGGAAGACGATCGCCGACGGCTACAGCGAGACCTACCACATCCAGACGCTGCACCCGGAGTTGCTGCGCTGCGTCGACGACATCCATGCGCCACAACGCATCTGGGGTCACACTGGCAAGTCGGACCAGCCCTACGGCGTGCAGAGCCCCCGCTTCGACGGTGCGTTGAGCGACGAGGAAGTCTGGGACGCTTACGTTTACACACAGGGCGCGCTCATGGGCGCTCCCGAAGGCACCCCCTTTCCGGGTGACGAACGCCGGCCGGGACAGACGGTCCAGGATCTGATCGCCGCCCACACCCGGGCGTTTGCGGCCACCCGCGGGGTGGACCTCGAGTGGGCGGACACGGACCGAATCACCCGACTGCACCAGTACAACGTCTTCCCGAACATGACGCTGCTGGCCAACGCGGACCACCTGACCGTGATGTGCTCGCGGCCCGGCCCGGACCCCGACCACGGCGAGCTGGTCATGTTCTTGATGACGCGGATGCCGCCGGGTGCCCCTCGCGCCAAGCCGACCGATGTCCGGGTAACCGCCGGCGAGGCCGAGCCCGGCGTGGTGCTCAGCCAGGACATCCGGGTGCTCGCCGGCCTGCAGCGCGGGATGCATCAACCCGGCTTCACCCATCTCGTGCTGTCCGGCGAAGAACGGCGCGTGATCAACACGCACCGCAATTTGGAGCGTTACCTGGAGCTACCCCAGTCCGAGCGGATGAGCGGGGCGCCGGTCGAACCGCCTCCAACATAATTCCGTGTAGACACGCCGTAATCAGTCCGATGCGATTTAGAATCCCTTTCGTGATGACCCCGTCAAACCCGTGGGGGGACGACCGAGGGCAACTCGCGCATCAGCTACAGATGCGATATCAACCACTCGCGCGAAGACGCGCGCGCAGAATGTGCCAGAACTTCGAGCGCGTCGGCGTCCGGACGGCGCCCGACCGCGTGCGGGAGATGCTGGCGGGGGCGCCCCTTGCGGCTCATGAAGTCGTGGACGTCCATTTCGCGCTGATCGCGCTGCGGCTCGACCGTGAGACGCGCGCTGCGCGGTACAAGCGGCTGAAGCGGCAGGGCACCCGCTCGATGATGTTCGCCGGGCTGGTCCTGGTGGTGCTCAACTTCCTGATGTGCATGGCTTACCTTTTGCTGAACCTGGCCGAGCAGGGCGCGCCGCTCTAACATCCAGCGCGGGACGGCGCTGCCGTCGCCGTGGGAGGCCGTCCGTTCGCTACTGCTGCGGGATAACCGCGGTGGACGGCATCCCGACCAGCACCCCCTCGACGTCCCCGTCGACGCTCACCATCAGGCCGCGCCCGGGTGGCAGCGCTTGCGCACGAACCGAGCGGTTGATCCGGTTCTGCGGGTCGTTGTCCATGTACAGCTGAGCCACCTTCGCCGAATTCTGGAACCGCATCCACGGATCCATCTGCAGCGTCGCCCAGTTCGCGCTGTTGCGGGTGGTGAAGACGTGCAGGCCGATCTGCCGGGCGCGTTCCATCAGCTTCCACAACGCCGCGCCGACCGGGGGTTTGGGCGGATAGCTCTGGTCGGGACGCAGGTCCTGCACGTCGTCGATCAGCACGAAGTGCCGCGCGCCCTCCCAGGGTTTGAGCGCGCGGAGCTCCTCCTGGCTCAGGCCCTTCGGGGGCAGCCGCGGCAACAGGACCTGTTGCGCGAGTTCCGTGATCACCTCGTCGATCTCGTCCTGGTCGTAGGCGTACGCGCGCACATAGCCCGGCCCGCTCAGATCCCGCAGACCGTGCGGCGCGGTCTTCGGGTCGATGAGCGTCAACTGCGCCTCCTCGGGGGCGAAGCGACTCATGATCGCCTCACCGATGGACACCAGCGACAGGGTCTTGCCGCAGCCCTGCCGGCCAAGGATCATCAGGCCCGGGCTCTCCCGAAGCCGCAGCGGCACCGGCCCCAGTTCATGGCGCTCGCCGATGGCGAACGCGATGGACAGGTCGTCACCGCTCGGATGCGCGGCGTGGTACTCCAGGATCGCCCGCAGCTCCACCCGCTGCGGAAGCCGCTGCAGCGTCGCGTGTTTCGTCACACCGGCAACATCGGCGATCTGCGCTCCGACGTCGACGATGCTCACCAGCGCGCCGGTGGCGGGATCGGCCAGCGCCGGGACGCCGACCCGCAGCTCGTGCAGGCTGTCCGTCAGGCCGAAGCCCGGGCGGTTCAGCGTCCGCCGCGCGGCGTCGCGCGATTCCAGCGACGAGTGGCCCATCTGACTCTCGCTCGGGTCGGCCAGCCGCAATTGGATTCGGGCGGTGGCGTTTTGCAGCAGGCTCTGCCGCTGCCCGTGGATCCATCCGCCGGCGCTGCACATCGCGTGCACCCCATACTCGGGGCCCCGGCTGCTCAACGAGATGATGCGGTCCCCCAGGACGGTGTCTTTCGAGTACACGTCGTCGTAGTCGTCGACCACCACGAACACGTCGCCGAAGGGGTCGTTCGGGTCCGTGCCGCCCAGCCCGTCACTGCCCGGAGCGAACCGGCGCTCGCGGAAGCCATCGAGGTCGATCTTCAGCCGGCGGAACGAGTCCTCGCGCGCGTCGATCAGGGCGTCCATGCTGCTCAAGATGCGCTCGATGCCCTCGGCGTCCTTCGGGGACACGATGTCGGTGACGTGCGGCAGCGACGCCACCTGGGCCAGGGTCGCACCGCCGATGCAGAAGAACGTCACCCGCGACGGGGTGTACATCGTTGCCGCCGAACACATCAGCGTCATCAGGGTGGTCGTCTTGCCGCGCTGCTTGGCCCCCACCACGATGACGTTGCTGCGCAGCGCGTCGATCGCGTGCACCACCTGCTTGGACTCCTCGGGGATGTCCATGACGCCCACCGGGAACATCAGCCCCGGGTTCTGGCCGTAGTCCACATGCCACGGCTTGCCCCGGTAGGCCCCCACCAAGGTGTCGACCGGCTCGGGATCCTCCAGCGGCTCCAGCCACGGCCGGCGTGGCGCGCGGTGCGGAACCTGGTGCAACGATTCCCGCAACACGTCGACGATCTTCTTCCGCTTGAAACCGTCGTCGTGGTAGAGGAATTCGTCGGGTTCGGTGTCGACGGCGGCGGCCGCCTCCAGCGCCGCGGCGTCGGACGCCTCGAGCGGCTGGAACTGCCAGTTGTAGAGCCGCGGCTTGGTCAACGTCATGTCGACGGTGGTCGCCACCTCCTTGACCTTGGGCACCACGAAGGGCGCCGAGAGGTAGAAGCAGCGGAACGGTTCGAGGTCGCGCGGACCCACCTTCAGCAGGGCGAAGCCGTTCTCTTTGGACGGCAGGTGGTAGGCCGCGTCCGAACCGATCACCTCGCGGCTGTCGTCGCCGGACTCGGCGCGCAGCGCGATCCGAAACGCGATGTTGGACTTGACCTTTTGCAGCGACGACAGGTCGAGCCGCTGCCCGCCCAGCATGAAGAAGACGTTCGCGCCGCGGCCTTCCTGACCGATGTGGATGATCAGGTTGATCCACTTCTCGTGGTTGGCGAAGAGTTCCAGATACTCGTCGACGATGACGAGCAGGACGGGCACCGGCGGCAGGTCGCGCCCGGCGAGCCGGATCTCCTCGTAGTCGTTGGCGTCACGCGCTCCCACCGACGTGAACAGCTCGTAGCGTTGCTTGATCTCGCCGTCGATCACCCGCCGCATCCGCTCCGCCAGGTGCCGTTCGTCCTTGCCCAGGTTGGAGAGGGCGGCCACGACGTGCGGGATGCCCAGGATGTCCTGGGCGGCCGACTCGAACTTCATGTCGACGAAGATGACGTTGAACGCCTCGGGCGAGTGCGTCAGCGCGATGCCGTAGACCAGCGACAGGAAGAACTCCGACTTGCCCGAACCACTGGTGCCGATGACCACCGAGTGAAACCCGAAGCCGCCGAAGTCCTTTGCGCGGATGATGATGTTCTGCAGCTCGCCGGTGGGTTTTGCGCCGACCGGGATTTCGCACCACCGCTCGTCGCCGCGGCCGCGCCGCTCGGCCCACAACCGGTCGACGTCCAGTTCGCGCGGATCGGCGATGCCCAGCGCGCGGAGCAACTCGGCGGCGCCGCCGGTCGAATCGGCGATCTCGCTACGGCTGGTCGGTGACCACCGCGCCATGGCCCGCGCATAACGGTAGGCACGGTGGATGGACAGCTGGTCGGCGTGGGCGAAGAACTTGCCGCGCAGACGCAGCAGGGGCCCGGGCCGGCCGTCCTCGCCGTCGGCGTCGAAGCCGTTCTGGCCGAACGTGACTTCTCCGTTGACCGGTAGCTTGTGCCGCTCCCCCATCTCGAAGACCTGGTCCTGCGCGAAGCCCACCCCGGTGCCCACGCGGGACGCGATGCGCAGCAACGTGATTCCCGCCTTGCCGACCTGGCCGACCACGCTCTCCCACGCGTCGGGGCTGCCGGTGTTGTCGTCGACGATCACCAGGTGCGGCCCCAGATCCACCGCGTCGGCGCCGGTTTCGAGTGCGGACCCCATCGCGGTCGGGCTGGCCGCCGCCAACGGCGTCCACGCGCCGCGCTTCCCCTTCATGTGCAGCTCGGTGGCCAGGGTCTCCTCCAGCTCCTCCGGCGTGGCGAACACCAGGCGCCGAAACCCGCACGCGTCGAAGAGCTCGTCGTGCAGGTTGTGCGGCAGCCACACCATCCATGACCACACCTCGGGGTTGCGGGTGACCACCATCAACTTCAGGTCGCGCGGGTTGTGGAACACCGCCAGCGAGCACAACACCGACCGCATCAGCGAGCGCAGGCGGTCCTGGTCCTCGCCGACGAAGCTGAAGCCGGGCGCGGAGCGCAGGTTGACCACCTTGGCGATGTCGCGAATCTTGCGCTGTTCCAGGATGAAATCGCGCAGCGCCTGGCCGGTGACGGGTTCGAGCTCCTCATCGGAGGGAATGTCGGGCCATGTCACCGACAACACCGAGTCGGGCGCGTGCTGCACGCCGGTGCCCAGCCGTACCTCCAGGAAATCCGCGTCGCCGCGGCCACGTTCCCACATTCGCGGACCACCGATGATCGCGCCCAGCCCACGCGGATCCGAATGCAGCGCGTGCTGCCATTCCCGCTGCGCGCACACCGCCGTCTGGATCTCGTCGCGGTTGGAGTCGAGGTCGCGGAGGTAGCGGCGGCGGCCCTTCTCCATCTCGCCCCAGGTGATCTTGCGCGCCCGCCCGAAGCGTCCGGAGAACGCCAGCATGCTGAACGCGCCGATGCCCATGAGAGGGAAGAACCCGGTGGACAGACTGCGCACCCCGGACACGTAGAGCATGACGATGGTGCCGATGAGGGCCACGATCAGCGCCGGCACCCCGATCATCACCCAGATGTTGCGCGGTTCGCGCTCCGGCAGGGCGATCGGCGCATTCGGCGCCACCCGAACGGGTTTCGGCGGCTCGATCTTGACCCGGTTGATGGGAAACGCTTTCTTGGACATCCCCTAGCCTCCCGCGTTCGCTGATGTCGTCACCACGGCCGCCTTGCCCAGGGCCGGCACGGTGTCGCGCGCCACGAGCGCCGCCTCCCGCGACAAGGCCGGGCCCGCAGCGAAAGTGCGCAGTAGCGGCCACGGGGCCTGCACCGCCGAGGCCGGGTCGAGCCCGAGGGCCCGCAGGGTGTCGTCGTTGGCGGCGATGCCGAACCGCACCCCGTTGTCGGACACCCAGAACAGTGATTCGCGCGAATCCGAGGTGATGACCCCGCTGGTCGAGGTGACGAAGTTGGCCGCCCCCGGCAGCACCAGAACCTGGTCGGCGACCACGGACGCGGCGTCGCGGTCGTCGCGCACCAGGTGCACGATCCGGTCGTCCAGGTACGAATACACCGGAAGGCCGCGCCCGTTGTAGATGACGACGCGGGCCTGCGGGTCCGTCGAGCCCTTCTCCCACCCGACGCAGGTGGTCGGGTTGGCCGCGGTGTCAATGAAATTCAGCCGCTTCGTGGGGTAGTAGTCGACGGCCAGCGAGTTCACCTGGGGGATGTTGACCAGCACGTCGGGGGTGACCACCCGGGGCGCCGTCGACCCGTAGGAGTTGGCGCTGCGGAGCAGATCGGCGACGAAGCTGGTGATCTTCTGGACTCCGTCGGGCAGGAGAACGTAGAACTGCTTACCGCCGCCGGCGGTTTGGGCCTGCAGCACCGCGCCCACCTGCGATCCCGACACCCAGGTCGACGGCGCGCCCGCCTGGGGAACGTCCGGGACGCGCAACGGCTCGGTGGCGGGCAGTCCGTCGAACAGCGCGCGCGAAATCTCCACCGGCGACGTCACTCCCGGGTCCAGCCCCAGGCTCAGGGTGATGGCTCGGCTGGCCGGGTCGACCTGCGAACGCTTACCGCCCCAGATGACGTAGGTGTTGCCCTCGAACGTAACCAGCACGCCGGCATCGTCGGCCAGCGGTGCCGCGCGGCCACCTCCGTTGAGCGTGCCCGCGATCGAGGTGACGACCGGCTTCTCACCGCTGCGCGGGCGCCCGGCCGTGTCGCACACGGCCCACGCCGAAATCGCGCCCCGATTCACCGGCATCGCCGCGGGCGCACCGGGAATGCCGATCAGCGGCCCGGTCGGGTACTTCGCGATCTCGCCGCGCTTCACCCAGGTCGGTTCGTTCGCCGTTCCGGTGGCCAGCCTGGCGGACGTCAGGTTCAGCGCCGGATAGAGCCGCCCGTCGATGCGGGCGTAGATCGCGCCGGAGTCCCGGTCGCCGATAATCGCCGACTCCCCTACTGCGCCAGTGGGTTTCAGCACGTTGAGCAGCATCATCCACCCGGCGGCGATGGCCACCAGCAAGATGGACAACACCAGCGCGGCGGTCTGCTTGCGGTCGTCGTGTTTCATCCGCACCGAGAACCGGGTGGTCGCCGCGCGCAGTCGCCGGTTGTAGAACAGGTGACCGGAATTCTGGTCGCGGTTCGACAAACTCAGCGGCATGCTCAATACCCCTTAGGTGATCGGCGAGGATCGGCCTGCTGAATCAGATCGGCCAGATTCGACGCGTCCGGGGCGACACCGTAGCGGCCCATCGCATAGTTGATGAACGCGCACGCCTGCGCCACCAGATCGTGGATGTCGCGCGAGGTTCCCGGTTGGTGATAGGCCGCGAACGTGGGCGCGATGAACTGCCAGGCGCCCTTGCTCGGCGTGCCCCGCGCCGCGTTGGAGTCCCAGTCGTTGACCGCGTTGGCGTTGTAGTTGGACTCGCGACGAGCGACCAAATCCATGCCGCGCTCCCAGCGAGCACGCGCGGCCGGATCGTGAAGGCCCTTGATATCCAACGCTTTACGGATCGCCGCTACGACGGCCGGCCGTCCGCTGCCCTGGTCGCCACGCATTTTCCGCCTCTGTCGATAGCGCAGCCGGCGCAGCCGCAGCGCCAGTAGCCGTGCCCGCCGGCGCGAGTTGAGGATGTGCCGGCGCTGGGCCCGCAGCCTGCCCGCCATCCGGGCCATCGCCTCGCGCCGTGCCATCGGGGTATCGGCCGTGGACAGGTCGGTCGTGGCGTCGTCCAGGATCGCCCGGGTCGCGGCCCTCGCCTGCGCGTGATCCTGGTGCGCCATCGCCATGATTCGTGCCAGCGTGCGGTCGGTGGCGCTCGACCGGCGGAGGTCGTTCAGGGTTTTGGTCGACCTTCTCGCTGCCGCGTCGGGGAGGCCCTCGGTTCGGGGCTCGGGATGGCCCTGAGCGTTGCCGACCCGGGCGGCGGTTACCTCACCGGCGAACAGACCGTGGCCGCGGGCCAAGACCGCCACCGCGTGCATCGTCAGCGGATCAGTCAATGACTGCCCCACCCTGGTCCCCTATTGCGCCCATCCGTCCTGGACACTCGAGCTGCTACTCCCACACCCTCTGGCCGCAAAAATCCGTAGCAATAGCATGCACGAATCGGCTGTTCCGCTGTCAATAACGAGCGATTACGTAGCGACCCTACTGCCGGGACCGGCTTGCGACCACTCACCTTCGGAGTCTTAGAAATGGCGCCGCGGGGTGGGCTATTCCTTGGCCTCGTCCTCGGTCGGCATGATCACGATTCGCCGATTCGGCCGGTTGGTCACCACGGTGGGTTTGTCCTCGCCGGGCTTGGGCGCCGGCGGGCTCGGCGGCATCGTCAGGCGGCCCTTGACCGGCTGGCCGTTGGGCACGCCCGGGGCCGAGATGCGCTTCTCCGGGGGCTTCTCTTTGTTGCCGCCTTCACCGTGGCCGCCCATGGCGCCGGGGGGCATCATCCCCATGCCACCCATGCTGGTCGGTCCCGCGGTGGTCGGCGCGCCGCTCACCGGCGGCGGCATGCCCGCCTTGGCCGCGCCGGCGGGAGTCGTCGGCGGGGACGAGGTCGGCACCGGTGGCGGGCCAAGAGAGCTGGCGGGCGTGGTGCCACCGCCAAGGCCGGCACCGCCCCCGCCCGAACCCGCGCCGCCGCCCAGTCCCGCGTCTGGTTTGACGCTGTCGACCAGATGCGCGTCGTTGACGAGGCCCGCGCCGTGGGCGCCCTGGACCGCGCTCATCAAAGGCTGGATGGCGCTCTGGCCGGCCTGCATCGCCTGCTGCGGCAGCTGCGTCAGTGGCTGCATCACGCCGCCGACCGCTCCCCCGAGCGCGCCGGTGATGCTCTGCAGCATCTGCTGCATCATCTGCGGGGCCTGCTGACCGACGTTTTGCATCTGCTGTGCCGACTGAGCTTCGTTTTCAGGAAATTTCGCGGCCGCGTCGGCGGCGTGAGCTCGGCGGTCCGCGTCGGCGGCGGCGGCGTCCGCGGCATCTTTGGGCACGCCGGCGTTGGCAGCAGCTATTGCTGCTTGAGTGGCGGGGCCACCCGCCGGCGACGAATCCGGCGGAGGAGGCGGGAACGGCGCGAGCGGCGGCGGGAACGAAGGACCATTGGCAGCCCACTGATAGCCGGGTGAATCCGCTTGAACAGTCACAACTCCACCCCGCTTCCGATGCCGACCACGCCGCGCGGTGGCGGCGGGAACCCCCATTTTCTCACAAATCGTTGTGGGCGGTAGTCACCTTGACACTTGGCGGCCACCGAGATCGTCAATGACAAGCAGAGATGCATGCTTCATGCGTTGCCTTGCTCGTTAATGACGGCAAACCAGGCTAGGTGATAATTCGCCAAGTACTGATGCTCGTCGATCAACGCTTCGATCGCTGCCAGAAGCATCCAATCCCCTACCACCGCTAGGTCGTGATGTGGGTAGGTGGTCAGCACAGAATGCTGAATATCTGCAATACATTCGCGCAGCAGCTGGTCCTCGTTTTCAAGGACACCTGTCTTCCGTGCCGCCGGCGCCGCAACAGCCTGGGCGATACGTGGTAGACCATCGCGCCGGCGCACAGCCTCTACGAGGGTCGGCCCGAGCTCTTCCACCTGAGGCGTGGCGGACCGCGCGAGCCGATCGCCTGTTAACAGCGGTTCGTCGTTGCCGGGCTCACCCACATAAGTTTTGGCATGGTGGGCGGCCGCGACGACAATGCGGCCCAGCAGATCAACCACGTTGGCATCGCGGTGTCGTGCTGATGGCTCAAGCAAAGTGACGTGGGCGGGCAGTCGGACGTGTGGAGGAATCCAGCCACCCGCTAGGTCGGTGACCAGCAGGGTCGTGGTGCCATCGTCGCGTAATCCAGCCGCCCAGGACAGCCGCGGCTCCTGGCGGGCTACCGAATCGACAATCCGTTGCAGCCGTTGCTGTTCCGCCGCTTTGTTTGACGCGGCGCCGGCTGTCGCGCCGGACGCCGCGGAGAGCGCCGACGCGCCGGCCATCGTGGACGAGCCTGTGCCTGCCTGCCCGGCCGCAGCTCCCTGCGCCGCCCGCTCTACCGGGGAAACCAAAGGACCACCGGCCGAGGGTGATGAACCCGGCGAGGGGGCGACCGCGGCGCCGGATACCGGTCCCGAAGGGGCCGCTGGCATCGTGGGGGGTGCCACCACCGGTGGACGGAGGTCCGAACCGTACGCGGGCAACGGACCGGCAGGGCTGCCGGCGACAGGTGCCGCCGGCACCGACCACCGGCCTCCGGTCACCACAGGTGCCGCGACGGAAGTGAGCCCACTGCTAGAGGCGGGTGCCGGTGGAGCGGTCGTGGTCGGAGACGGGTCGGCCGCAGGGCCTGGCGCGATAAATGCTCCCCCTGCCGGAACGCTCGGTGTTACTGGCGGAGGAACCGGGTTGCCCGTCTGCGCAGCCGGGGGCGACCCCCCTTCCAGTGCGTTCATCGCACCCGTCGACAGCGACTGCGGGCCCGCACCCGCCGTTTGTCCCGTCGCAAGTCCGCTCGCGAATGACTGGCCCAATCCCCCGGACATACCCTGTCCCACGCCGGTCGTCGGTACGGGCGCATTCATCGACGGCGCGCTCGGAACTGACCCGCCAGCGCTAACCGGAGAAGTACCGGCCGGCGTTGGCGCCATATGAGTGCCTGGTAGCTGAACCCCGGGCCGTTGGGCATTTCCAATGCCTGCTCCTCCTGGCAAGGGCGCTGGTGTACTCCCACCAGGCGGCAAGCCGCCGGGCGCCTGAACGCCGCCGGCCGCAGGCGAAGTTGTCGGTGTTGTGCCGTGGGGCAATGGATCACTCGGAGCCTGCGCACCACCAAGCCCCTTCGTTGCAGGCGAAGGTTGCGGTGAGTTCAGGTCTTCCTGGCTGATCGGCTGAGGTCTTGGAACATGACCGGTATCGAAGCCGCTCTCACGCGCCCACGATTTGGCATCACCGTGGATGCCCTCGTTAGCGAGCATCGGTTGGGTGGCGGCAAACATATTGCTCAGGGCAGCGTCGGAGGCGACTTCTGCCCGAGAATTGCATAGAGCTTGAGCGGCTTGTATTTCCGCTAGTTTCGCTAGTTCCGGTTCCTTAGATGCAAGTATTCGATCAATCTCTTGGTTTCCCTCAGCTGCGATAGCCGCCAGCTTGGAACGCAAAGCATCGATCTGGTCGCCGCAGGCGTTTAGCGCAGAGGCCTTGTCCCGGTATTTTTCAGCAAGGTCTAAATGAAATTGCTCACCGTTGTAGTAACGAGCACTTAAGTCTTCAGCTGTCCGACCCCGATTATGAGCCGTCACCATGGTCCGCTGATTGCGCAAATCTTGTGCAAACTGCTGCTGTTGTTGACAGGCTTGATTCCAATATCGCGCAGCCTCCCGGAGAACAGCGGGTGGCGCGGGCCACCACGGCCCGATCAGCGACCACGTGAACTTGCCCGGCGGAAGATCAAGGCTCACCGCAGACCTTTCTCATTGCGGTGTCTTTAGCATTGGCGTCGTTGAGTGCTGGCTGCCAAAGTAAATTGTCATTGAGGCTTGCGACCGCTGCCAGGTTGTTATACGCCCGGGCCAAGGCAACTGCGGCGCCCCGGTCGCTGGACCCTAACGCTGGAGATGCGTTCACCGCACTTTCCAAGATCATCGCACTATTCACTTCGGCGATGCCTGCGCGCTCGGGGCTAGTGCCGTTTGTTTCTATCTGCACGGCATGAGCTGCCAGGCGGTACGCATCGCACAATTTCTGGTGTGCGGCCGTAATATCTGCGGCGGTGTAGGTGGGCGCTGTGGTTGCTGAAGGCTGGCCCGGCGCCGACGGCTTCATCAGTGTGAGGATCAGTGCAGCACCGCTTAGTAACACGGCAATCGCGGCTAGCACAATCGTTAGCCAGGAACTCCGGGATATGGCTCGCTCAGTTGAATAGGTCGGGTTCGGTGGCCCGGGAAAAGCTGGCCAACCCGCCGAACCTTCACCACGATTAGGAGGTAGGTCCCCCGCCATGTGCCCTCCTTGTCCGCCCCTGACGGATAGATCCCCGCTGGATGATTGCCCTTCGCCTTCAATAGTGAAGGAACGAACGGGATGCCATCAAATCACTGTGCCGAACTATCACTGAACGCCACGAAGCTGCCAGCTCAGCAGCTTTGACTGTCCAGTGAAACCACCCGCAGGGGCCCCATTCTGCGGCTTCGAGTCGACCTCGCAGTCGTGCGGCACGTCCGCCTCTCGCGAGCAGCTACGGCAAGGGCGCAGTTCTTGCAGGTCTTATTCGAGTGTTTCCACAGGTTGGGCGCACCCGCCGTTGAAAATGCATGCGGCAGGTCAGCGCCGGGACGTGCTCTCGGTCAGGCTAAAAACGGCACTTCCGCAGAACTCGTGCCTACCCGACCCGCCTCTCACACCCGCAACGTCGAAGGACCAGGCCCCGGCCGCGCAGCCTCCATCTCGCCGGCGTTGTGCTGGTCCATGCTGGTGAAACCTCGAGCCGCGTAATGCGCCTTCGAACCGACATCGGTCAATGTCTGCGTGTGGCCTTGCAGGTTCTCAACGTGTCGCGTGTGCGCAGCGCTCACCGCTTCGTGGAATAAATCGGCTTCGGCGAAGTCGCCGAACATTCCCGAAGCCAACGGCCCACGGGCCAACTGATCTGCTCCTTCTTGCGCATGCCCGCCGGCGCGGTGCGAATCATTACCCCCGGAGTGCAATAACGCTGTATCAACAAACATTTGCCACCCTCCCGATCGGCTGCGCCAACGAACGAAGCCATCGAACCGCAAGTCCCGCCAGTACTGACCAGGCTAAATAGACGAGCGGCAGCGGTCAATTCAAGTGGTTTGCCGCTGTCACCATGCCAGCGCGTTGACCCTGTTGCCTGAACGCACCGTCCGAATCGCTCCACCGCTCACGTCCCACTGCTGCCGCCCGTGGCTTCGTCCTCAACCGCGAAGCATGTACGTCGACAGCGCCGAGGATGCTTCGGTCATCCGCCAAAAACGTCGTTGCCGGCGCTCAGGCCAGTTGTCAGTCCCCCGCGGTCGGGATGACCTGCCCCACGTCGACAGGCAAGAAGGGTCTTGACGGTGCGTCCGGCGTGCTGAAAAGACTTATCCGGTCCTCTGACTGGAGATCGCGCCGCCCGCGGCTCAGGCTGTTTATCGTGATTTGGTAGTTGTATGCCCTAAGGAGGTTGGGGTCATTGCGCTTGCGCCATGCGGGTGGGGTGTGGTGACGCGGCTGATTTTGAACGGCCGGTCGCCGTCATGCTGAGCGTGGGGTCTGTCTTTGCCGGATACCGAATCGAACGGGTGCTGGGTGCCGGCGGGATGGGCACCGTTTACCTGGCCCGTAACCCGGACTTGCCGCGAAATGAAGCCTTGAAAGTACTCGCTGCGGAGCTGTCGCGCGACCCGGATTTCAGAACCCGTTTCATCCGGGAGGCCGACGTTGCCGCAGCGCTGGATCATCCCAACATCGTTTCGATTCATCAACGTGGTCAGTTCGAGGGCCAGCTTTGGATCGCGATGCAGTACGTCGACGGTGTTAACGCTGAAGACGCCATGCGGGCCGCGCCCATGCCCGCAGCACAGGCCGTATACGTAATCGGCGAGATCGCGAAAGCAGTCGATTATGCACACCAACGCGGCGTGGTGCACCGCGATATCAAGCCTGCGAACTTTCTGATGTCGGGGCCGGTTGGAGCCGATCAGCGGGTGCTCCTAGGAGATTTCGGAATCGCCCGAGCACTTGACGATGCCGGTCTGACTGCAACCGGTTCAGTCCTGGCCACCCTCTCCTATGCGGCGCCTGAGGTCCTCGCTGGACAGCATTTCGACGGGCGCGCCGATCTTTACTCCTTGGGATGCGCGCTGTTTCGACTTCTCACAGGCGAGGTTCCGTATTCGGCCGGGGGTGGCGCTGTAGCGGTAATCGCAGCGCATCTGCACAGGCCGCCCCCAACGATCTCCGATAAGCTGCCTGGGCTGTCGACGGCGATGGACGAGGTGATCGCCACCGCCATGGCAAAGGATCCCGCACACCGGTTTACTTCAGCGCGGGAGCTGGCCCATGCTGCCTCTTCGGCCTTGCACGGACGTGGCGCCGCAGGGGGAACTCCGCCGCACTTCGGGTCACAAAATGTTTCCTCTCGCAACCCGCCTGATTCGCGATGGTGGCAGCAGGATCCAGGCGGCCTGCCGACCGCAGTCGGCTCAACTCCCTTTTACGGCCAGGCAAACTACGCGCCAGCCGGACGAAAGTACCGCCGACGAATACTAGTGACAGTCGCGGCCGTGATATTGGCGATCGGCGGCGCAATCACCGCGGCAATCATGACTCCACACAAGGCGCCACCTGCCAAGTCTATCCTTGATCCAACCCTCGCTTCCCCAACGACTGTGCCCTCACCGGCGCCACCGCCCATGGTGAGGCCAGCGGAGCTACCCCGGCTGTTACCACCTCTGAACGATGTAAAAAACTTCGTCGGTATCCAGAACCTTGTAGCCCAACCGCCAACCTTCCAGCCCAGCAAAACTTCTGGAGATCTCGACCCCGAGGAGTGCCGCCCGGTTCTAGGGGGCGGTGCTCACAATTCGTACGACATGCAGGCGGTCACTGGTTATTACGCATTGGTCAGCCTCGAACCGCGCGATGGACCCGCCTACCAGATGGTGGGCGAAGCAGTTCTGACCTTTCGCGACCCCGCAGCAGCCCAAGAACAGCTCGCGAACTCATTGTCGATCTGGCGCCAGTGCGGGGGTTCCACCATGACACTGCACGGGTCTCCAGGTTTGAAGCCCGTTAAGACGGCTATTGGCGTCCCCGACATCGGCGAGAACGGGATCACCACCATGGTGGTGACGGCGCAAGGACCTTTGCTTCGATCGCGCCTTGACCGCGCAATAGCTGCCAAAAACAACGTGCTGATCGACGTCGGTGTCGAACTGATAAACACCGACAGGGGCCAGCAAGCTGCGCTCGATGTCACCAACTACTGCCTTAATCAGATTCCGGGTTAACTGCCCGACACCTCTGTCGCGGTGTCCGGGCTACCAATCTCCGCCTACGGCAGGGCGCTGCACCGCCTCGACTCCTTGCACAGTTTGTCCACCTCACAACGCACTGGCCCCGTCGGCATGACCATCGCCGTCCGAATCGGTCAGCCGGACATTCCACTTGCCGTCGCCGTCAGTGTCGACGTATCCGGTGACACCCTTGTCGCCGGCGCACAGCACCCGATCGGCCACCCCGTCCCCGTCGCTATCGAACAGCCGATCGTCGGCGCCGCCGTGGCTGTCGAAATCGACCAACGGGCCGCCGGTGTGCTCGGCGCCGTCGAGCCCGAACCAGCGCAGCTGCCGCCCCTGGTCGGTGGCCACCCCCCACGTCCCGGACCCGTCGTCGGTGAAGTAGGCCTCAGGCGTTCCGTCGTTGTCGAGGTCGAGCACCACATGATCGGCGACGCCGTCGCCATCGAGATCCACGAATGCGTCGTCGTGCAGGCCGTCACCATCGAAGTCCAGCCCGAAGGCATCGAGCCGACCATCGCCGTCCAGATCGAGGTCGAGATCCCGGTGCCAGATCTCCGCGCTGCCGTCGTCACCGCTCATACAAAGGTCCACACAAGGTCGGACGGTCAACCGCCGCTACCGGTTCCCCCGCGACCGCCACCACTGCAGCAGTTCCGCGGTCGCCTCCTCGGTCGTCAACGGCCCCCGTTCCAACCGCAGCTCTTTGAGGAACCGCCACGCCTCCCCGACTTGCGGGCCGGCCGGGATGTCCAGCAGCTTCATGATCGCGTTGCCGTCCAGGTCGGGACGCACGCGCGCCAAATCCTCCTGGGCGGCCAGCTCGACGATCCGCGCCTCCAGCCGGTCGTAGCTGGCCTGCAGCCGCGCGGCCCGGCGCTTGTTGCGGGTGGTGCAGTCGGCCCGCACCAGCTTGTGCAGCCGCGGCAACAACGGCCCCGCGTCGGTCACATAGCGGCGCACGGCGGAATCGGTCCACTTGCCCTCGCCGTAGCCGTGGAACCGCAGGTGCAGATACACCAGCTGCGACACGTCGTCGACCATCTGCTTGGAATACTTCAACGCGCGCAACCGCTTTCGCGCCATCTTGGCGCCGACCACCTCGTGGTGGTGGAAACTCACGCCGCCATTGGCCTCGTGCCGCCGGGTGGCGGGCTTGCCGATGTCGTGCAGCAGCGCGGCCCAGCGCAACACCAGATCCGGGCCGTCGTCCTCCAGCGCGATTGCCTGCCGCAGCACGGTCAGCGAATGCTGGTAGACGTCCTTGTGCTGGTGATGTTCGTCGATGGCCATCTGCATGCCGCCGACCTCGGGCAGCACGACCTCGCCCATGCCGGTCTGCACCAGCAGGTCGATGCCGGACACCGGGTCGTCGCCGAGGAGCAGCTTGTCCAGCTCGGCGGCCACCCGCTCGGCGCTGATCCGCGCCAACTCGCCAGCCATCTCCTCAATCGCCTCGCGCACCCGCGGGGCGACCGCGAAGCCGAGCTGCGCGACGAACCGCGCCGCGCGCAGCATCCGCAGCGGGTCGTCGCCGAAGGACACCGACGGAGCCGCCGGCGTGTCGAGCACCCGCTCCCGCAGCGCGGCCAAACCGCCCAGGGGATCGAGGAATTCACCCGGACCCTCGGGGGTGATGCGCACGGCCATCGCGTTGGCCGTGAAGTCGCGGCGCACCAGATCGTCCTCGAGCCGCTCGCCGAACTGCACCTCGGGCTTGCGCGAAACCCGGTCGTAGGCATCGGCGCGGAAGGTGGTGATCTCCAAGCGATGGCCGCCCTTGCCGACGCCGACCGTGCCGAACTCGATGCCGGTGTCCCACAAGTTGTCGGCCCAGCGGCGCAGGATCTCTTGCACCTGTTCGGGTCGCGCGTCGGTGGTGAAGTCCAAGTCGGGACTCAGCCGGCCCAGGACGGCGTCTCGCACGGAACCGCCGACGAGGTACAACTCGTGGCCCGCCGCGTCGAACGCCGACCCCAACTCGCGCAGCATGGGCGCGTGCTGGTTCAGCGCAACCGCGGCGGCGGCGAGCAGCTCGACATCGGCTTCGGACACGTTCGATCAGCGTAGTCGGCCGGGGCCGAAGAACCCGTGTGAGGAGCCTCGCACCCGCGCGTGCCAACCGCCGGCCCGCGCCGACGGTGAATTGACCGGTCGACGTGCGGTAGTAGCGTTCGCGCTACGGGGCACACTGCGATTCAGCCGGCCAGCACGAGCATCAGGTGACAGAGAGCAACACCATGTCGACTTCTACCCGAGCGGATTTCTTCGACACCCGCTCCTGGCGCACGGCGACATGGTCGGCGCCCTTTGTCGTTCAACTGATCGTGGGAGTGTTGCTTGTCGCGATGTGGCTGCTGGGTAAGTGGCCGTTCGACACGCACAGTGCGTACGCCGGTGAGCGCGCATGGATGCTGACCGCGACCGTGATTACGGCGGTGGTGTCGCTGGTTGTCGGCGCCGCACTCCTGAAGTCCGGATCGCCGCGTAATCGCGGCCTTGGCATCAGCGTCGTCAGCTGCTCGGCGGTCGTGCTCGCGGGCGGAACGATCTTCGCCTATTTAGTCCTGCGCTGAAAGGCCCTCGATGACAGATACGCCCCTGGCCACCACCGCCGAGAATCGCTACGGGCCCTTGAGTTTCGCGGTCGCCATAGTGCACGTCTTGCTGGTCGATCTCGTCACCTGGCTGTTTGTTCTGCCGATGTGGCCCTTGGTAATTGTCGTTCTCCCCGTGACGCTGTCGTACATCGGTATCGGCGCAGTGATAGCAAGGGCATCGGGCCGATGGGGCCAGATCGGCCGCGGAATGATGATTGGCAGCCTGTCCGGGCCCCTCTCACTCCTGATCTTCATTCCCGCGTTTGTCCTCGCCAACGCGATCGGCCCGATCTGAGCAGACGCGTTCGGTAACTTCATCGCACGCCCCCCAGCGGCGAGTATGTCCTGGGAGACGATGCCGTGCCAGCTACTATCGCTTGGGTGTCGGACGGCGAACAGAGCAAGCCACGTCGGCGCCGGGGGCGGCGCCGCGGTCGTGGCGCTGCGGGTCCGACCGAGAACCACGCTGCGGGTCCGACCGAGAACCAGACGAACGGCCAAGCGCCCACCGACTCGACGGCGACGCAATCGCGCCGATCCCGTTCGTCTCGCCGCGGACCGGACCGGTTGCGCACCGTGCACGAAACATCCGCCGGCGGTCTGGTGATCGACGGCCTCGACGGTCCGCGCGACTCGCAGGTCGCCGCGCTGATCGGCCGCACGGATCGGCGGGGGCGGATGCTGTGGTCGCTGCCCAAGGGGCACATCGAACAAGGTGAGACCGCGGAGCAGACCGCCATAAGGGAGGTCGCCGAAGAGACCGGCATCCGCGGCAGCGTGCTGGCCGCACTGGGACGCATCGACTACTGGTTCGTCACCGACGGCCGCCGGGTGCACAAGACCGTGCATCACTATCTAATGCGCTTCTCCGGCGGCGAGCTGTCCGACGACGACCTCGAGGTCGCCGAGGTCGCCTGGGTGCCTATCCACGAACTGCCGTCGAAGCTGGCCTACGCCGACGAACGTCGACTGGCCCGCGTGGCCGACGAGCTCATCGACAAGCTGCAGAGCGACGGCCCCGCCGCCTTGCCGCCGTTGCCCGCCACTTCTCCCCGGCGCCGCCCGCAGACGCACTCGCGCACCCGGCACGCCGACAAGCCGGCCACCAGCCGGAAGAACGGCCACAGGCCAGGGCCGTGACGGCGTCCCGACTCTGCTTATTGCGCCTCGCGGCAGTGATCGGCATCGTGGCCGGGATTGCAATGCTCACCGGGCCGGTCATTCCGCGCGCGGCCGCGGGCGAACCCGGTGTCACGCCCTTCGTCCGGGTCCGCGTCGACCAAGTCACTCCGGACGTGGTCACCACGTCCAGCCAGCCCGTCGTCACCGTCAGCGGCATGGTGACCAACATCGGCGACCGTCCCGTCCGCGACGTGATGGTCCGGCTCGAACACGCCGGTGCGGTCACCGCGTCGACGGGCCTGCGGACCAGCCTGGACGGCGACACCGACCAGTACCAACCGGCCGCCGACTTCCTCACGGTGGCTCCCGAACTGCAGCGCGGGCAAGAGGCCGGCTTCACCCTGTCCGCGCCGCTGCGCTCGTTGACCAAGCAGTCGCTGGGCGTCGAGAAGCCGGGCATCTATCCGGTCCTGGTCAACGTGAACGGCACACCCGACTACGGCGCCCCCGCCCGCCTCGACAACGCGCGGTTCCTGCTGCCCGTGGTCGGCGTCCCCCCCGACCAGAGCGGCGATCTGAGTTCAGCCGTCGCGCCCGACACCTCCAAACCGGTGTGGATCACCATGCTGTGGCCGCTGGCCGACCGGCCCCGGCTGGCCCCGGGCGTCCCCGGCGGCACCATCCCCGTGCGGCTGGTCGACGACGACCTCGCCACCTCCCTGGCCGGCGGCGGCCGGCTGGACATCCTGCTGTCGGCCGCCGAGGTCGCCACCAGCCACGACGTCGACCCCGACGGCGCCGTCGGCCGCGCCCTGTGTCTTGCCGTCGACCCCGACCTACTCGTCACCGTCAACGCGATGACCGCCGGCTACGTGGTCTCCGATTCCCCGGAGGGGCCCGCGCAACTCCCGGGCACCCCGACGCATCCGGGCGCCGGGCAGGCCGCGGCGGTCGAGTGGCTCAACCGGCTCCGCGCCCTGGCACACCGCACCTGTGTCGTGCCGCTGCCCTATGCGCAAGCCGACCTGGACGCCCTACAGCGCGTCAACGACCGAGGGCTCAGCGCCGCCGCCACCACCAGCGTGAACAGCATCGTCGACCGCATCCTCGACGTGGCCTCCGTCCGCGGCGCCACGCTGCTGCCCGACGGCCCGCTGACCAACCGCGCGGTGTCCCTGCTGGGCGCCAACGAAAGCACCGTCGCCATCGCCGCCGCCGACCTGTCCGCCCCCGATGCGCAGGGATCCACCGAAACCACCGTCGACACCGCCCCGCGGCGGCTGTCCCCGCAGGTGGTGGAAGCGCCGTTCGACCCGGCGGTGGGCGCCGCCCTGGCCGGGGCGGGCAGCTCCCCCGCCGTGCCGACCTACCTGGACTCCTCGCTGACGGTCCGGCTCGCGCACGACTCGGTGACCGCGCGCCGCCAGGACGCCCTGGGTTCCATGTTCTGGCACGCCTTGCGGCGCGACGACGCTCCCCGCACCCAGATCCTGGTCCCGCCGGGGACGTGGAACCTGCAGGCCGACGACGCCCACGTCATCCTGACCGCGCTGACCACCAGCGTCCGTTCCGGCCTGGCCGTGCCACGACCGTTGCCGGCAGTGGTCGCCGAGGCCGCCGCCCGCACCGAGCCGTCCCAGCCGGCGGGCGCCTACACCTCCGCGCGCGGCCGATTCGGCGACGACGTCACCGCCGCGGTCGCCGGTCAGGTCGGCCGGCTGTGGGGCCTGACCTCCGCGCTCAGCACCGACGAACGCACCGGGCTGACCGGCATCGCATACACCGCCCCCCTGCGCGAAGACATGTTGCGCGCGCTGAGCCAATCGGAGCCGCCCGACACCCGCAACGGTCTGGCCCAGCAGCGCCTGGCCGTCGTCGGCAAGACCATCAACGATCTGTTCGGCGCGGTCACCATCGTCAACCCGGGCGGCTCGTACACGCTGGCCACCGAGCACAGCCCGCTGCCGCTGGCGCTGCACAACGGCCTGGCCGTTCCCATCCGGGTGCGACTGCAGGTCGACGCCCCGCCGGGGATGACCGTCACCGACGTGGGCCAGATCGAGTTGCCGCCCGGATACCTGCCGCTGCGGGTGCCGATCGAAGTGAACTTCACCCAGCGGGTCGCCATCGACGTGTCGCTGCGGACCCCGGACGGCATGCGCCTCGGCGAACCGGTGCGTCTGTCGGTGCACTCCAACGCCTACGGCAAGGTCCTGTTCGCGATCACGATGACCGCCGCGGCCGTGCTGGTGCTGCTGGCCGGGCGGCGGCTGTGGCACCGCTTCCGCGGCCAGCCCGACCGCGCCGACCTGGACCGGCCCGACCCGCCCGATGCCCGGTCCGCGGCGGCAGGCGACCAGGTTGACGACCGGGTCGAACACGAGCACCGAGTATGAACCCCGCCCACCGGCAGGCCGCCCCGCAACAGCAACGCCTGCCCCAGCC
>NZ_MVIJ01000001.1 GCF_002086735.1 Mycobacterium scrofulaceum
CCCCGGCGCCGGCCCCCACCCCCAACCGCGCGCCCCCCCCCCCCCCCCCCCCGGGGCCCCCCCCCCCCCCCCCCCCGGGGGGCCCCCCCCCCCCCCCGGGGGGCCCCCCCCCCCGGGGGAGGGCGCACCCGGCCTCATCGAGCGGATGGTCACCTCGAAACTGCGCGCCGCGCGCCCTTCTTTCCGCACCGCGCAGCCCAGCGCCACCTACCGGTTGCCGCTCAAAGCCGACGCGCGCACCGTCGGAGTGACCGCATATCAGGTCGGACTCACCGTCGACGGGCGCGAGATGCTCTCGGGGATCTCGTTCTCCGCCCGTCCGGGAGTCTTCACCGCAATCGCCGGGCCGTCGCCGGCCCGCAACTCCGCGCTGCTCGGGCTCCTCGCCGGCGCCAGGGGACTCAGCTCCGGGCGTGTCACCGTCGACGGCCACGACGTGCACGCCGAGCCGGACTCGATGCGGGCCCGTGTCGGCGCCGTGGCGCGCGACGACCGGTTGCACCGGCAGCTGACGGTCGGACAGGCTTTGGGGTACGCGGCCGAAATGCGCTTGCCGCAAGACATCTCGCCGGAGCAACGCGACCGCGTGGTGGGCCAGGTGCTCGAGGAGCTCGATCTGACCGAGCACCGGGGCACCCGGATCGGCAAGCTGGCGCCCGAGGTGCGGCGGTGCGCCGCTCTGGCGGTCGAACTCCTCACCCGGCCGACGCTGCTCGTCGTCGACGAGCCGACCGCCGGTCTGGACGGCGAGCAACAATGCCACGTGATGGCGATGCTGCGGCGCCAGGCCGACATCGGCTGCGCGGTCGTGGCGGCCGTGTCGTCGGAGGCGTCCTTGACCAACGTCAACCTGTGCGATCAGATCCTGGTCCTGACCTCGGCCGGTACGCCGGCCTTCCTGGGGCCACCCCTGCAGGTCGAGTCCGCGATGGGCACCGCGGACTGGTCGACGGTGCTCGCGCGGGTGAGCGCCGACCCCGACGGCGCGCACCGCGCATTCAGCGCCCGACAAGCAGCACCGGCGCCACCGGAGGTCGCCGCGCCGTCCCCGCCCGCCCCCGAAATCCCCAAGGCGCGGCAGCTCCGGCTGCTGGCCCGGCGCGACCTTCGGCTGATCCTCGCCGACCGGCTCTACTCCGCGTTCCTACTCGTCCTGCCGTTCGCGCTGGCCGGTCTGACCCTCCTGATCCCGGGGGATTCCGGATTCGGCCGGCCCGCCGCGGGCAGCGCCCACCCGCACGAAGCCATCGAGATCCTTGCCGCGCTCAACGTCGCCGCGGTCATCATCGGGACCGCCCTGACGATCCGCGCGGTGGTCCGCGAGCGTCGCATCTTCCGCCGGGAGCAGGCGCTGGGGCTTTCGACCGTGGCCTACCTGGCCGCCAAGATCCTGGTGTTCGGCCTGGCCGCGGCCATCTCGACGGCCATCGTGTTCGCCATCGTCGTCGCCGACAAGGGCGGACCCGTGCGTGACGCGGCCTTGCTGCACGACGCCACGGTGGAGCTCTACGTGAGCGTGGCCATGACGGCCGTCGTGTCCGCGGTGATCGGGCTCGCCTTGTCGACGCTGGGCTCGTCGCCGCGGGAAGTGCTGCCGCTGCCCGTGCCGGTGATCTTGGCGTCCGCGCTGTTCAACGGGAGCCTCGTTCAGCTGGTGAGCGAGTGGGGCTTCCAGCAGATCTCCTGGTTCGTCCCCGCCCAGTGGGGCTACGCGGCGTCGGCGTCCACGGTCAACCTGCGCAGGGTCGACGCGCTGGCCGCCGACTCCGAGGTGTGGACTCACTACAGCGGTTGGTGGGTGTTCGACATGACGATGCTGGTGCTCTTCGGGGTCGCGGCCGCCGGCTTCGCCCTCTACCGGCTGCGGCCCCGCCCCGCCGGGCGGTCACATCGCGAACAGTAGGAACTGGGTGACCTGGCTCGGTGAGAAGTTGTTGTCGCTGACCAGCACCACCGACTGGCGACCGTCGGGCAGTTTCGGTCCCAGCGTGATGCCCTCGACGTTGTCCAGCGGGGACAGGCCCGGCGTGGCGGACAGGTCGACCGCGAGGGTTTTGCTCATCGGGGTCACGGGCCCGTTCTGCAACCACGGGGAGGTCAAAACGTCGGTCGCCCCGCCGATCTCGGCGCGGTAGATCCGCACGGTCGGCTGCGGCGCCGAGGACCGTTCGATCACCAGAAACGTCGTGTCCGACAACGCGACCAGGTCCGAGACCCCGTTGACGTCGGCGGGTGGCGGGGGCGGCTCCATCGGGTAGGCGTACTGGGCGGTGGGCGCGCCCGAGGCGACGTCGAACTTCGTGATCCTGGTGAGGACGCGATGCCCGCCGTCGCGCAGCGGGCCGTCGTTGTAGCCGGGATCCTCCATTGCGGCGAAAAGGGATTGGCCGCCGGGTGTCAGCGTCAGCCCCTCCAGCGTCTTGTTCCGGCGGGGACCCGTGCGCTGCGCGGACATCGCCAGATTGGCCGGCAAGACGAACTGGCCGAGGTAGGCACCGTCGAGCGCGGCGGTCCGGACCCAGGGGTCGAGCAATACCGGGCCCGCGGTGCGCCGCTCGCCCTCGGACGACCAGTACAGCCGCTGCCGGCCCGGGTCGAACGCGATGCCCTCGGGGTCGGGCGGCACGACGGGCGGTGTGGCATCCACGCCGAGCGGGGGGAACGGCCGGCCGGACGGGTCCAGGAACGGGTGCGTAGCGGTGAACGCGACGTGGGTGATTCCCCTGTCCGAGAGGGCCAGCTGGACGGTGTAGAACCGGGCCGGGTTCTTCTCGGAGCGGTCGTCGCTGATGACGTAGTACAGCTGACGGCCCGCGTCGTAGCTCAGCGCCGACAACCCTCCGATGACGGTGCCGTCGAAGGTGGCGCCGTAGGGCACCTGCTGCTGGCCCAGATACGTCAGCATGGCGTGCGGTCCGGGCGGACGCCCGGACGCACACCCCGCCAAAGCCAGCACGACACACGCGCACGCCGCCGCCCACCGCCTCATAACCGAGAAGGTAGCGCCGAGCGCGCGCCCACCGCGAAAATCCGGCCTGAACTTCGCGTTGAACGCACGCTCGGAGAAAATCGCGTTGTTGTTTTACGCGGCGCGAACCGCAGGATACGGTCGGATTATGGCGCCAGACACCACCACCATTGCCGATCAGCTGCGCAACGCCCTCGACGGGCGGTGGCGCGACACCAGGAACCAGTTGCGGTCCACCATGAGCGAGGAGCTGTTCCGGCCGCACTACACGCCCAACACGGTGATCGCGCGCACCAAGGTGGCCGAACAGATGCGGATCATGGCCGCGTTCGGCGCCGCCGCCGACAACTTCCGCAAGGAACACGGTGGCACCGGCGACATCGGCGCGGCGATCACGATGATCGAGATGCTCGCGATGTCCGACCTGTCGCTGATGGTGAAGGCCGGCGTCCAGTGGGGGCTGTTCGGCGGCGCGGTGGAAAACCTGGGCACCGAACGCCACCACGAGGCGTACGTGAAGAAGATCATCAGCCTCGAGTTGCGGGGCTGCTTCGCCATGACCGAGACCGGACACGGCAGCGACGTCCAGTCGCTGGAGACCACCGCGACCTACGACCCCGAGACGGAGGAGTTCGTCATCGACTCCCCCACTCCGACGGCCCGCAAGGACTACATCGGCGGGGCGGCCGAAACCGCCACCATGGCAGCCGTATTCGCCCAGCTGATCACCACCGAGGACGGCAAGCCGGTCAACCACGGCGTGCACTGCCTGCTGGTGCCGATCCGCGACGCCGACGGCAACGACCTGCCCGGGGTGACGACCTCGGACTGCGAATACAAGGGCGGCCTGCCCGGGGTCGACAACGGCCGCATCGTGTTCGACCACGTCCGCGTCCCCCGGGTGAATCTGCTCAACAAGTACGGCGACGTGGCGCCCGACGGCACCTACACCTCGCCGATCGAGAACACCAACCGCCGGTTCTTCACCATGCTGGGCACCTTGGTTCGCGGGCGCATCACGGTGGGTGGCAGCGCGGGCGCCGCCGGCCGCGTCGCGCTGGACATCGCCACGCGATACGCGTTGCAGCGCAAGCAATTCAGCGCACCGGACGACGAATCCGAGGTGCTGATCATGGACTACCTGGTGCACCAGCGGCGGCTGTTCCCGTTGATCGCGAAGTCGTACGCCCTGCAGTTCGCCCAGAACGAGCTGGTCGGCAAGTGCCACGACATCCAGACCGCGGACGCGGTCGACGCCGACGAGCAACGCGAACTGGAGGCACGCGCGGCCGGGCTGAAGGCGGCCAACACCTGGCACGCGTCCCGGGCGATTCAGGAGGCGCGGGAGGCGTGCGGTGGCGCGGGCTACATGGCCGAGAACCGGTTGATCGCACTGCGCGGTGACACCGACGTGTTCACCACCTTCGAGGGTGACAACCACGTGCTGACGCAGCTGGTGGCCAAGGAGCTGCTGACCGCTTACGCCGACGACATCCGCAGCATGAGCCCCGTCGAATGGGTGCGTTTCGCCGCCAACACCGTCGGCGAACGCGTCGTGAAACGCACTGCGGCAGAGACGATCATCCAAACCATCGTCGACGCCCGGCAGGACAGCGAGGAAGAGGGCAGCCTGTTCAACCGCGGCACGCAGATCAAGATGTTCGAGGACCGGGAGGAATATCTGATCGCGTCCGTGGCCCGTCGATTGCAGGCCAAGTCGAAGGAGATGTCGGAGTTCGACGCGTTCAACGCCGTGCAGGACCACGTGCTGCACGCCGCGGGGGCGCACATCGACCGGGTGATACTCGAGGCGTTCGTCGCCGGCATCGACGCCTGCCCGCACGAGGAAACCCGCGAGCTGCTGGGCATTCTGTGCGACCTGTACGCGCTGTCGGTGATCGAGGACGACAAGGCGTGGTACATCGAGCACCGCTACCTGTCCACCGATCGGGCCAAGGCCGTCACCCGGGGTATCAACGACCGATGCCGCGCGCTGCGCCCGCACGCGGAAACCCTCGTCGACGGTTTCGGGATCCCCGAGCAGCTGCGCTACGCCGAGATGCTGCACCCGGAGAACCTGGCGGACGCGGTCACGAGCTGACGGGTTGCTCGGCGAGCATCTCCCACCGGCGCTGTGCCCTATCTTGCTGCGGTCGAACATATCTGGCCCAGGTCAGGATCGCGGCGCCGACATAACAGACCAAGAACACCGAGAACGCCGGCGTCTCGGTCCCGGCGCTGGCATAGGACTGCCGCAAGGCCAAGTTGATGATCACCCCGCCGAGCGCGCCGAACGAGCCGGCGAATCCGATCAGCGCTCCCGACCGAACCCGCTCCCAGCGCCGCCGTTCGGCCTCGCCGATACCCAGGGCGCGGCTCCGCTCAGCGACGACCGAGGGGATCAGCTTGAACACCGAGCCCTTGCCGAGGCCGCAAAAGACAAAGAGCGCAAGGAATCCGACGATGTAGCCGATCGTGGTGAACGATCCCACCGGATCGCCGGCACCGCGCGTGAGGTCGTCGTGTGTGCTGACGGCGACCAAGAAACCACCCGAGACGATCATGGCGACCAGGACGGTCAGGGTGACGCGGCCACCATCGAAACGGTCGCCCAACCTGCCGCCGACAACCCGCGCGAGGGATCCCAACAGCGGCCCGGCGAAGGCAATCTCGGCGGCGTGCAGCGCGGCTTGCCCGTGGCTTTGCCCGGCCGCCGCCAGGTTGTGCTGGAGCACTTGGCCGAAGGCAAACGCGAAACCGATGAACGAGCCCGAGGCGCACATATAGAGAAACGAGATCGCCCAGGTATCGGGGATCGAGAGAATGGACCGCACATGGGCAACCTCGATGTAGTGGTCGAGGTTGTCCATGAACAGCGCCGCCCCGACACCGACGACGGCCAGCAGCACCAAGTAGAAGGCGCACACCCAGTACGGTGCCGTGTGGCCGGCGGTGGCCAGCACCACCAGACCTACCGCCTGGATGGCCGCGGCGCCCAGGTTGCCGATCCCACCGGTGAGCCCCAGCGCCATGCCCTTGCGTCGCTGGGGGAAGAAGGATTCGACATTGGCCAGCGACGCCGCATAGTTGCCGCCGCCCAGCCCGGTCAGCGCCGCGCACACCAGATAGGGCCATAACGGCAGACCGGGGTGGGCCAGCAGCACGATGGCTCCCACGGTCGGAACAAGCAGCACCAACGACGACAACACCGCCCAGTTGCGCCCGCCGAACCGGGCGGTGGCCATCGTGTACGGGATGCGTACCAGCGCCCCGACGAGGGCCGCGGTGGCCCCCATCAACAGCTTGTCACCGGTGGAGAAACCGTAGACGGACTGCGGCATGAACAGCACCATCACCGACCAGAGGTACCAGATGGAGAACGCGACGTGCATGGTCGCGATCGACCAGATCAGGTTCCGACGGGCGATCACGTTGTTTCCGGCTTCCCACGCCACGAGATCTTCTGGGTCCCAGTGAAAGAGGCGTCGCGACCCTGCCATCAGACCTGCCTTCCGCGCTGATCCCGTTGCCAGGCGCTGGTTGTCAACAATGACAGGGCTTGCCTAATTATCGCGCAGTCCGGCGTAAGAGTCTGCTGAATAATGCCTGTGAAACGGGCCGCGCCGGCCGCAAGGCAGCGTCCGAGAACTGATATTTACAATCGGTACAGGATAATTAACACGCAGACCGCGCCGCGAAAGTCATCCCGCCGGGCGTGCCGATCCGGGCTGCGGTCCACACCCGGTTCGCGTTATCCGCCTGTTACACAAGGTCATTGATTCGGGATCTTGCCGAGCGCCTTCAGCTTGCCGTCCGAGCCGATCTCGAACTTCACCGTGCCGATGCCGGTGGGACAGCACGGTTGATCGCCGCCCTTCAACCACTGATACTGCACCGCAACGGCGTCGTCGGAGGGCGCGAGCACGGTGATGTACGGCTTCGGATTCGGGGTGGGTGTGCCCAGCGGTTGGTTGTGATCGAAGAACAACAGCTGCTGGCCGGTGGATTCGCTGGCGATGGTCGGGATGATCTGCACCCAGTACAACCGGCACTTCTTGGCATGTCCGCGAGCGATTTCCACCCACGTCGTGCCCGGGACCGTGATCGGAACCGACGCGATGGCCCGCTGCACCGTCTCGGGTGTCGGCCCGTCGGAATCCTTGCACTTGTCCGGTGCCGCCGTCGGCGCACCGGCGTGCTTCCCGCCGCAGCCGCAGACCAGCAGGATCAGCAAGATCACCATCAGCCGACGCACTCGGTGAGCTTAGCGAAGGCTGTGAATGTCCCGTTTATTTGGTTCCAGACCCCGTTCTGATAGGGAACCCGTCCGGCCGCACCGGTAGCCTTGAACGGAGTCGGCGGGTCGACGATGACCCATGCTGACCTGGGGGTTCGCGGCTTTTCCGAGACTTCACGGACGCTCTCTGGCCCGTGAGAGGAAGCCGTAAAACGGGAGAAACTCCCGATACCCGGTGCCGAAACATCCTCGTCGGACCATTCAACGTAAGCCCGTTGCGCTCGAAGGAGGAAGTGCGTGGCCAGGGAGTCCATGACGTCACTCAACGATGTCGTGAACACCGCGTGCGCATACTGCGGCGTCGGCTGCGGAATGGTGTTGCAGGTCACAACCGATTCCGAGAGCGGCCGGCGTCACATCGCGAAGTCTGTTGGCGACAAACAACATCCGGCCAACTTCGGCCGGTTGTGCACCAAGGGCGCCACCACGTCCGACCTGCTCACCGCCCCCGGCAGGATGGAATCCGCACAAATCCGCACCGATCGTGGCGAGCCCCCCGAGCCCGTCGACATCGATCGGGCGATCGCCCAGTGCGCGAACCGGTTACGGGCGATCGTCGATGCGCACGGCCCGGATTCGTTCGCCATGTATGTGTCGGGCCAGATGTCCATCGAGGCGCAGTACCTGGCGAACAAGCTGACCAAGGGCTTCATCGGGACCAACCAGATCGAGTCGAACTCGCGGCTGTGCATGGCCAGCGCCGGTTCCGGCTACAAGCTGTCCCTGGGCGCCGACGGGCCGCCCGGCTCATACCAGGACTTCGAACACGCCGACGTCTTCTTCGTCATCGGCGCCAACATGGCCGACTGCCACCCCATCCTGTTCCTGCGGATGATGGACCGCGTCAAGGCCGGGGCAAAACTGATCGTCGTCGATCCGCGCCGCACCGCGACCGCGGACAAGGCCGACCTGTTCCTCCAGATCGCCCCCGGTTCCGATCTCGCGCTGCTCAACGGGCTGCTGCACCTGATCGTCGAAAACGGGCACACCGACCCCGAATTCATTGCCGAGTTCACCCAGGGGTGGGAGGAGATGCCCGGCTTCCTGCGGCAGTACACCCCGGACGCCGTCAGCGACATCACCGGGATCCCCGAGGCGGACATCCGTGCGGCGGCCCGCATGATCGGCGAAGCCGACAACTTCATGAGCTGCTGGACCATGGGCCTCAACCAGAGCACGCACGGCACCTGGAACACCAACGCCATCTGCAATCTGCACCTGGCCACCGGCAAGATCTGCAAGCCGGGCAGCGGTCCCTTCTCCCTCACCGGTCAGCCCAACGCGATGGGCGGCCGCGAAATGGGCTACATGGGTCCGGGATTGCCGGGCCAGCGCTCGGTCGCCTCCGCGGACGACCGCGCCTTCACCGAAGAGCTTTGGGGCATTCCCCCGGGCACGCTGCGCACCGAGGTCGGCACCGGCACGATCGACATGTTCTCCCGGATGGCCGACGGCGACATCAAAGCCTGCTGGATCATCTGCACCAATCCCGTTGCATCCGTGGCCAATCGGAAGACGGTGCTCGCGGGCCTGGAACGCGCGGAATTGGTGATCACCCAGGACGCGTTCCTCGAGACGGAGACCAACGAGTACGCCGACGTGCTGCTGCCGGCGGCGCTGTGGTCGGAGGCCGAGGGCGTGATGGTCAATTCCGAGCGCAACATGACGCTGTTCCGGCCTGCGGTGACCCCGCCGGGCGACGCGATTCCAGACTGGCAGATCATCGCCAGGATCGCTTGCGCGATGGGCTTTTCCGACGCCTTCAGCTACGGCTCCGCCGAGGAAGTCTTCGAGGAGATCAAACGATTCTCGAACCCGAAGACCGGCTACGACCTTCGGGGCGTCAGCTACGAGCGGCTCCGCCGCGGACCGCTGCAGTGGCCGTGCGCGCCGGAGAACGAGGACCGTAATCCGGTCCGCTACCTCAACGACGGTGTCAGTCAGGACCGGCTGGTTCGCGACGACGGCAGCGCGCCGCGGTTGGCCTTCCCCACCGCGAACGGTCGCGCGGTGTTCTTCGCCCGCCCACACCTGCCGCCCGAGGAAATGCCGGACAACGACTACCCGTTCCTGTTGAATACCGGCCGCCTGCCCCACCAGTGGCACACGATGACCAAGACGGGCAAGGTCGCCAAGCTCAACAAGCTCAATCCCGGGCCGTTCGTCGAGATCCACCCCGACGACGCCGCGCGGCTGAGCGTCGCCGACGGTGATTCGGTCGAAATCGCCTCGCGCCGCGGTCGTGCCGTGCTGCCCGCCGCGATCAGCGATCGGGTGCGGCCGGGCAACTGCTTCGCCCCGTTCCACTGGAACGACGTTTTCGGCGAATACCTGGCGATCAACGCCGTCACCAACGATGCGGTGGATCCGATCTCCAGCCAACCGGAATTCAAGGCGTGCGCCGTCACGTTGGCGAAAGTCGCCGTCGCCGCGGCGAAGTCGGATACCGATCCCCGGTCGGCGGTGGACACCGAAGCAGAATCCGCACCCACGGAGGTACCGGAAATCAGCGCGTCACAGGTTGATGCCCTCGCCGATCTGCTCGGTGTGGCGACAAAGCCCGTGCCCGAATTCGACGAGCTCGGCCGCTCCTACCTTGCCGGGATGATGACGGCGTTGCGGTCCGAAGCCGGGCGACGGGTGGCAGGCGTGCCGACCCTGCCGCCAAGCGCGCCCTTCGACTCCGGCACGCGGCTGTGGGTCGACGGCCTCCTCGCGGGCGTGTTCTCGCGGCGGGACGGGTCCGCACCGACGCCGACGCCCGAGCCGGCGGCCAAGCGACCCACGATCGAGCCGCCGGTGGCCGGAACGGCCCGGCGAGCGCCCGTCGTGGTGTTGTGGGCGTCGCAAACCGGCAACGCCGAGGAGCTCGCCGCCGGCATCGCGACGCGACTGGGCGAGAAGGGGTTGCCCGTCACGTTGCACGCCATGGACGACTTCCCGGTGGCGGAGCTGGCGACGACGCGGGAACTGCTGCTGGTCACCAGCACCACGGGCGACGGCGAGCCGCCCGACAACGGCACCGGGCTGTGGCGGGCGTTGACTTCCGAGGGCGCATCGCGATTCACCGACACCCGCTTCGCCGTTCTGGCGTTGGGCGACTCGAACTACGACGACTTCTGCGGTCACGGACGCAAGCTCGACGAGCGTCTCGCTGAACTCGGCGCGACCCGCCTCGTCGACCGGGTCGACTGCGAACCCGACTATGAGGACGCCGCGGCCAGCTGGCTGAGCGACGTCCTGCAAGCCCTGTCCCGCACGCCCGCCCCGGTGGGGCGGGACGGAGGCGCGACCGCGGTGCCCACCTCCTCGGTGACCGCGTCGCCGCGGACGGCCTCCGCCCCCGCGGTGCCCGGCTACACCAAGAAGCGTCCGCTGATCACCGACATGGCCCAGAACATCAAGCTGGGCCGGCCGCAATCCACAAAGGACGTGCGGCAGTTGGTATTTAGTCTGCCGGAGGACACGATCAGCTACGAGGCCGGCGACGCGCTCGGGGTGTGGCCGCGCAACAGCGACCGGCTGGTCGACGAGTGGCTGTCGGTCACCGGTCTGGACGGGCAGACTCCCGTCGAGGTCGGCGAGCACGGTCTGATGTCGCTGCGCTCCGCGCTCACCGAACGGATCGAGATCGCGCACATCAGCCGCGACCTGGTGCGGTTCGTGCAGGAACGGACCGGCGACCCGGAACTGGCCGACCTGCTGAAGCCGGAGAACAAGGCCGCGCTGAGCAATTGGGCGTGGGGGCGCCAATCGATCGACCTGCTGGCGCAGCACCCGGTTTCCGCCTCGGCGCACGAGTGGCTCCGGGTCCTCAAGCGGCTTCAGCCGCGCCTGTACTCGATCTCGTCGAGCCCCAAGGAAAACCCCGCCGAGGTTCACCTGACGGTCTCGCCGGTGCGCTACAACTTTCAGGGCGTCCCACGCCACGGGGTGTGCTCGACCTACCTCGCCGACCGCTCCCCCGGCGACCGCGTGGCGATCTACCTGCAGCCGTCGAGCAACTTCCGGCCGCCCAGCGACCCGGACACGCCGATGATCATGATCGGTCCGGGCACCGGGATCGCACCCTTCCGCGGCTTCCTGCAAGAGCGTCGCGCGCTCGGCCACCGCGGCCCCAACTGGCTGTTCTTCGGCGAACAGCACGCCGAAACCGACTACTACTACCGTGACGAGATCGAGCAGATGCAGGCCGACGGGGTGCTCACCGAACTCGACCTGGCGTTCTCCAGGGACCAGCGCGAGAAGGTCTACGTGCAGCACCTGATGCGCAACCGCGGGGCCGAGCTGTGGCGCTGGCTGCAGGACGGCGCCCAACTGTACGTATGCGGCACCGCTGATCCGATGGCCAAGGACGTCGACCGCGCGCTCTGCGAGATCGCTGCCGAACACGGCAGCCTCGACGCCGACGGCGCGAAGGAGTACGTCCGCTCGCTGAGCGCCGACAAGCGCTATCACCGCGACGTCTACTAGGCCACCGGTCGCGTCCCGACTCGTAATACGACGGAAACGTCGCGCGACTGTCGCGGAAACAACCTCGCTGCACCATTCAGTCATTGGTTGCGTCGAGGAGGGACGTGGGCATGGCTCTGGATTTCGACGGGCCCCTCGAAGACACCGCCCGGGCCGTCTGCCCGTTGCAGTGCCGGCTGCGGCGCGGCGCCGCAGGCGACGACCAGTTCGAAGAGCGGGTCGACTGGGCCGGGTTGCCGATCAACTTGGACCTGGCGTTCTCGCCGCAGCAGCGTGACAAGGTCTACACGCAGCACCTGATGCGCAAGCGCGGCACGCAACTTCGGAGTTGGTTGCCCGCCGGCTCCCCGCGCTGCGTCTGCGAGCAATCCAACGACGACGGACGGCCCCAGCCGGACGGCCACTCGATCCCGCCTGAATCAGCGAAAGCCTAAAAGCATTACCTGCGAAAGCAATTGCGGCCCGATACGCTGGGTGTGTGGCTGATAACCCGTCGTCGTACCTGGTGCTGGCATCGCAACGCAGTGGCAGCACGCTGCTGGTCGAATCGTTACGCGCGACCGGCGTGGCCGGTGAACCGCAGGAGTTCTTCCAGTATCTGCCCGCCACCAGCCAGGCTCCGCAGCCCCGGGAGTGGTTCGCCGGCGTGGAGGACGAGTCCATCCTTCGCCTGCTCGACCCGCTGGACCCCGGGACGCCCGACCTCGCGCCGGCCGAGATCTGGCGCGACTACATCCGAACGGTCGGCCGGACACCGAACGGTGTGTGGGGCGGCAAGCTGATGTGGAACCAGGCGCCGCTCCTGCTCAAACGCGCGAAGAATCTGCCGAACCGAAGCGGCGACGGCCTGTTGGCGGCGATCCGCGACGTGGTGGGCGAGCAACCGCTGCTGATCTATGTCCACCGGCCCGATGTGGTGTCGCAGGCGGTGTCGTTCTGGCGGGCGGTGCAGACCCGGGTCTGGCGGGGCAGGCCCGATCCGCTCCGCGACGCGCGCGCCACCTATCACCCCGGCGCGATCGCCCACGTCGTCACCATGCTGCGTGAGCAGGACGAAGGCTGGCGGAACTGGTTCGCCGAAGAGAACGTCACCCCGATGGACATTCCCTATCCCGTGTTGTGGCGCAACCTGACTGAGGCGGTGGCCGGCATCCTCTCGGCGTTGGGGCTGGATCCCGGGTTGGCGCCCGACCCGGTGCTGGAACGGCAGGCCGACCAGCGCTCCGACGAGTGGGTGGACCGCTACCGGGCCGACGCCGAGAAGTACGGCCTGCCGACCTGACCGTGCCGCGCGGGGACGGCTTTCGCCGCGCGTGAGACAGCCGGTAAGAGCGGGCAAAAGACCAGCTCACCGGCGAAATTCGGGGATGTCCTATAGTGGGCCTTATGCAACAGGCCACACAGCCGTGCCGTGTCCTTACGTGCCGCCCCGCCGCGCACTGTTGTTGTCACTGTTGTTGATTTTCTGACGCCGCAGAAATCCTCGCGCTACCCGGTTTGCGGGCGCCAGCACAGGCAAAGTCCCGTGGCCGCGCACACGCGTCAGTCAATCCCCAGGAAGCCAATCCACCGATGACCACGTTGTCCATCCGCCGCCGCGCCGCCATTGAATTCGACACCACCCGGCGGGCCGACGAGGCTGATATTGACATCGCTGAGGAAGACAGATGACCATCGCAGAGAACGTCACGCAACTGATCGGGAACACGCCGCTGGTCCGGCTGAACCGGGTAACCGAAGGCGCGGCCGCCGACGTCGTAGCCAAGCTGGAATTCTTCAACCCGGCGAACAGTGTCAAGGACCGGATCGGGGTGGCGATGCTCGACGCCGCCGAGCAGGCAGGCCTGATCAAGCCCGACACCATCGTCCTGGAACCCACGAGCGGGAACACCGGCATCGCGCTGGCGATGGTCTGCGCGGCACGCGGCTACCGGTGCGTGCTGACCATGCCGGACACCATGAGCACCGAACGCCGAATGTTGTTGCGCGCCTTCGGGGCCCAAATCGTCCTGACACCGGGCGCTGACGGCATGGCGGGCGCGATCGCCAAAGCCGAGGAGTTGGCCAAGAACGACCAGCGGTATTTCATCCCCCAGCAGTTCGAAAACCCCGCCAATCCGGCGATCCACCGCAAGACGACCGGGGAGGAGGTGTGGCGAGACACCGACGGCAAGGTCGATTTCTTCGTCGCCGGGGTCGGCACCGGCGGCACGATAACCGGTGTGGCTCAGGTCATCAAGGAACGCAAGCCGTCGGTGCAGGTTGTGGCCGTCGAACCCGCCGCGTCCGCTGTTCTGTCCGGAGGCCAGAAGGGTCCACACCCCATCCAGGGGATCGGCGCCGGGTTCGTCCCGCCGGTGCTCGACATGGATCTGGTCGACGAAGTCGTCACGGTCGGCAACGAAGAGTCCCTGGAGATGGCCCGGCGACTGGCGCGGGAGGAAGGGCTGCTGGTGGGCATCTCCTCGGGCGCGGCCGTTGTCGCCGCGCTTCAGGTGGCCCGCCGCCCGGGGAACGCCGGCAAGCTCGTCGTGGTGGTGCTGCCCAGTTTCGGCGAGCGGTACCTGAGCACGCCGCTCTTTGCCGACCTGGCGGATTAGCCATGTTCACCACGATCCGCCGTGACATCCGGGCAGCCAGGGAGCGTGATCCCGCCGCCCCGACCACGCTGCAGGTGATCTTCGCCTACCCCGGCGTGCATGCCATCTGGGGCCACCGGATCAGCCACTGGTTGTGGAACCGCGGCGCCCGCCTGGCCGCGCGGATCCTCAACGAGGTCACCCGCATCCTGACCGGGGTCGACATCCACCCGGGTGCCGTGCTCGGCTCCGGGTTGTTCATCGACCACGCCACCGGGGTGGTGATCGGCGAGACCGCGGAGGTCGGCGAGGACGTGACGATCTACCACGGCGTCACCCTCGGGGGCAGCGGACGGGACACCGGCAAACGCCACCCGACCATCGGCGACCGGGTGACCATCGGCGCCGGCGCCAAGGTGCTCGGCGCGATCAAGATCGGCGACGACAGCCGGATCGGCGCCAACGCCGTCGTGGTCAAAGAGGTCCCGTCGAGCGCGGTGGTCATCGGGGTCCCCGGACAGGTCATCAGCCGCCACGGTCGCAACAGCCCGGACGACTCGATGATGCCCGACCTCGTCGGTGTCAGCCTCCAATCCCTGCTCACCCGGGTGGCCAAGCTGGAGGCCGCCAACGACGGGCAACAATCCGGTCGTGTCATCCGGCCGCCGGAAGCCGGGGTGTGGCACGGCGAAGACTTCTCCATCTGAGGCCCAGTTGAGCACTCTTGTCATCGCGGGGGCGGCCCTGATCACGGCGCTGGGCGCGGCCACCGCCGCGGGCGTGCTGGTCAATCGACGGTCCGGGGTGCTGCGCGAAACGGACGCCGGGGCGCAGCCAGACGCGGCGATCCTCGGTTTGCCCGAAAAGCGCCCGACCGTCGTCCATTTCACCGCTCAGTGGTGCGGCCCATGCGTGTCGGTGCGGCGCGTCGTCGAACAAGTGTGCAGCGCCCTGCCCGACGTGGCGCACCTCGAGATCGACATCGACGCCAATCCGGCGGCCGCCAAGCAGCTTTCGGTGTTGTCCCTGCCGACGACGTTCATCTTCGACGCCGACGGCCGGCAGCGCTACCGCACCGCGGGCGTCCCCAAAGCCGCTGACCTGCGGCAGGCGCTGCAACCCCTGTTGGCGTGAGCGCCCCGTTGGCGCTGCCAACGCTGTTCGAGATGCGGTCGCGGCGATCGACGCTACGGTTGGCGTGACGGGCCACGGACGGACGGAGTTTGCGATGGGCGACGCGCACGCGCCGCGGATACCGCCGGCACTGGCGGCGCCGAGCCTGAACCGGGGAGTCGGCTTCACCCACGAGCAGCGGCGCCGGCTGGGGTTGACCGGTCGGCTGCCGTCCGCGGTGCTCACCCTCGATGAACAGGCCGACCGGGTGTGGCATCAACTGCAAAGCCTGGCAACCGATCTGGGTCGTAATCTGCTGTTGGAGCAGCTGCATTACCGCCACGAACTGCTCTATTACAAGGTGCTGGAGGATCACCTGCCCGAACTGATGCCGGTGGTCTACACGCCCACCGTCGGCGAGGCCATTCAACGGTTCTCCGACGAATACCGCGGACAGCGTGGGCTTTTCCTGAGCATCGACGAACCCGACGAAATCGAGCCGGCGTTCGAAACTTTCGGGCTGGAGCCGGACGACGTCGACCTGATCGTGTGCACCGACGCCGAAGCCATCCTGGGCATCGGCGACTGGGGCGTGGGCGGCATCCAGATCGCGGTGGGCAAGTTGTCTCTCTACACCGCCGGCGCCGGCATCGACCCGCGCCGCTGCATCGCGGTCTCCCTCGACGTCGGCACCAACAACGAACAGCTGCTGCAGGACCCGTTCTACCTGGGCAACCGGCACGCGCGGCGCCGCGGCCAGGAATACGACGACTTCGTCAATCACTACGTCGAAACCGCCCACCGGCTGTTCCCCAAGGCGATCCTGCATTTCGAGGACTTCGGCCCCCTGAACGCGCGGCGGATCCTGCACGAGTACGGCCAGAAGTACTGCGTGTTCAACGACGACATCCAGGGCACCGGCGCCGTGGTCGTCGCCGCCGTGTACGGCGGCTGCCATGTCACCGGGGTGCCGATGCGCGACCAGCGGGTGGTCGTCTTCGGGGCCGGGACCGCCGGGATCGGGGTGGCCGACCAGATTCGCGACGCGATGGTGGCCGATGGCGCGACCCTCGAGCAGGCCACGGCGCAGATCTGGCCCATCGACAAGCAGGGCCTGCTGTTCGACGACATGGACGACCTGCGCGACTTCCAGATGCCCTACGCCAAAGACCGCGCCCGGCTGGGCGTGGGTCCCGCGGACCGGGTGGGGCTGGTGGACGCCATCAAGCTGGCCTCCCCGACGATCCTGCTGGGCTCCTCGGCCGTGTTCGGCGCCTTCACCGAGAAGGTGGTGCAGGCCATGACCGCGGCCTGCGAGCGCCCGATGATCTTCCCGCTGTCCAACCCGACGTCGCGGATGGAGGCCATGCCGGCCGACGTGCTGCAGTGGTCCGCCGGCAAAGCGCTGATCACCACCGGCACCCCCGTCGCCCCGATCGACTACGAGGGCACCACCCACACCATCGGCCAGGCCAACAACGTGCTGGTGTTTCCGGGAATCGGGCTGGGCATCATCGTCGCCGGGACCCGGCTGCTGACCAAGGGAATGCTGCAGGCGGCGGCGGAAGCCGTTGTGCACCAGGCGAGCCCGTCGGGCTTCGGGGATTCGCTGCTACCCGATGTCAAGGAGTTGCGCGTCATCTCGACGGCGGTCGCCGAGGCCGTGTATCGCGCCGCGGTCGCCGACGGGGTCGCCACCCGGACTCACGCCGACCCACACCGGGCCGTCCTCGGCACCATCTGGACACCGGCGTACGACTAGTGTCTGAACCTTGCTCCCCCGCCTGGACTCGAACCAGGAACCTATCGGTTAACAGCCGAACGCTCTGCCAATTGAGCTACAGGGGATCAACACGATCGCGGGACGACTCTAGCGTACTGGCATAACCGCACCCAACTGGACAGGACCGGCCCCGCACCGGATCGGGCGCGCACGCACCGGGCCGGGTGAGGCAGGATGGGATGGTCGATAGTCGGGAGGAACGCTTTGATCCGGTATGTCGTGGTGCTCGGACTGGGTTACGTGCTGGGCTCGAAGGCCGGCCGTCGCCGGTACGAGCAGATCGTCGGGACCTATCGCGCGCTGACCAGCAGTCCCGTCGCCAAGTCGATGATCGAAGGAGGGCGTCGCAAGGTCGCGAATCGGATCTCCCCCGACACCGGCTTCGTGACCGTCGCCGAGATCGACGACCAGACGGCGATCATGGAGCGCGACGCCGAGGAGGCCCTCACATCGTCAGATCGTCGCCGCTAGCCTGCTCCAGCAGGCTGCGCCGGTAGGCCTCCATCGCGACCAGGTCGCCGAACAGCGCGTGGTACTCGTCGCCCTGCTCGATCGGCGACATCCGCTGCAACTTGGACTTCACCTCGGCGATCTGCCGGCCCATCCAGACCTCCTGCAGCCGGGCCAGCACGCCGGCGATGTAGCGCGGCAGTTTCTCGTCGTCGACCTGGACGGCCTCCACGCCGAGCTCGCTGACCAGGCCCGCGGTCAGGTCCGAGCCGGCCCGCTGCCGCACGGCGTCGATCCACTGCCCACCGGTGACGCCGCTCGACGTGCCGCCGGCGGCCTCGATCGCCCCGCGGACGGCCGCGTAGCCGGGATGGGTGAAGCTCTCGACGGTCAGCGTGTCGAAGACCGGCCCGGCCAGCGCCGGGTACTGCAGGGCCGACTTGAGCGCCTCGCGCTGCGGCCACAACGTCGGGTCGCGCGGGTCCGGGCGGGTGGCGGCGGGCTGGGACCGGACCTTTTCGGTGCCCACCTGCCCGCGCCCACGGAGGTCGGCAGACACGCGCGGCTTCTTGGCCTCGTCACGCACCCGCCCAATGACCTGCGCCACGTCGTCCCAGCCGACCCAGCCGGCGAGCTGGCGGGCGTACTCGTCGCGCAGCGTGGGGTCCTTGATCTGGCCCACCATCGGCACGCAGCGGCGCAGCGCCGCGACCCTACCCTCGGCGCTGTCCAGGTCCATCTCGGCCAGCGCCGTGCGGATCGCGAACTCGAACAACGGCGTGCGCCGCGCCACCAGGTCGCGCAGGGCGCCGTCGCCGGACTTCAGGCGCAGGTCGCAGGGATCCATGCCGTCCGGGGCCACCGCGACGAAGGACTGCCCGGCCAGGTTCTGCTCGCCCCCGAAGGCCTTGAGCGCGGCCGCCCGGCCGGCCGCGTCGCCGTCGAACACGTAGATCAGCTCGCCGCGGAAGAAGCTGTCGTCCATCATCAGCCGGCGCAGCATCGCCAGGTGCTCGTCACCGAACGCGGTGCCGCACGACGCCACGGCGGTGGTGACCCCGGCCAGATGCATCGCCATCACGTCGGTGTAGCCCTCCACGACGACGGCCTGGTGCCCCTTGGCGATGTCACGCTTGGCCAAGTCGATGCCGAACATCACCGACGACTTCTTGTACAGCAGCGTCTCCGGGGTGTTGATGTACTTGGCTTCCATCGGGTCGTCGTCGAACAGCCGGCGGGCGCCGAACCCGATCACCTCGCCGGCCGCGGAGCGGATGGGCCACAACAGCCGCCGGTGGAAGCGGTCGATCGGGCCGCGGCGGCCCTGGCGCGACAGGCCGGCCGCTTCCAGCTCCTTGAACTCGAAACCCTTGCGCACCAAGTGCTTCGTCAGTGAGTCCCACCCCGACGGCGCGAACCCGCAGCCGAAGCGACGGGCGGACTCACCGTCGAAATTGCGTTCGGTCAGGTACTGGCGCGCCGGCGCGGCCTCGTCGGATTCCAGCGCGGCCGCGTAGAACTCCGCCGCGGCCGCGTTGGCCGCGACGAGCCGGCTGCGACTGCCGCGATCGCGCTGCACGCTGGTCGCCGGGCCGGTGTAGCTGATGGTGTGGCCGATCCGGTCGGCGAGCAGCTCGACGGCCTCGACGAAGGTGACGTGTTCGATCTTCTGGATGAACGCGTAGACGTCGCCGCCCTCCCCGCAGCCGAAGCAGTGGAAGTGGCCGTGGTTGGGCCGGACGTGGAACGACGGCGACTTCTCGTCGTGAAACGGGCACAGGCCCTTGAGGGAATCGGCTCCGGCGCGGCGCAATTGGACGTAATCGCCGACGACTTCGTCGATGCGGACCCGCTCGCGGATGGCGGCGATGTCGCGATCGGGGATCCGGCCCCGGCCCCGGGCCCGGGCGTCGCCGTCCGCGCGTGAACCTGCCGGGCTGGACATCGGCTCAGTCTAGAGGGCCGAGCCGGCCGGTTATCCGGTTCCGATGACGCCGCATGCCACCCGGTCCATCGCGTTGTCGCTGTATTGGGCGCCGTGCAGCATCAACGCTTTGCCCTCGCCGCCCACGAGCACGTCCCTGGTGAACGCATCGGTGGTGGTGACCAGGTAGGCCGAGCCGTCCGAACGCACCTCGAGCGACGTCAGGTCACCGCTTTCGGGTTTCCCGGTGTGGCCGGGCGCGTTGTAATGACCGCCGGCGGACAGGAAGTTTCCGGGCGGACCGCCGGTCGGGGCGACGGAATTGGGCTCGCACTTGCCGAACTCGTGGACGTGCATGCCGTGGAATCCGGGGGTCAGAATGCCGCCGGCCACCGTCTTGACGGTGACGGTCACATACCCGCCGGTGAAGTCGAACGTCGCCGTGGCGACGGATCGCCCGTCCGGCGTCTTCAGTTGCGCGCTCAGCGATTCGCCGCTGGGCGCGGGCGTCGTCGTCTCGCCCGACGACGCGGGTGGGGCGCTCTTCACCGGAGGGGTGGTGCCGGGCTGGCTGCTCGCATGCTGGGGTGAGCTGCAGGCGGTCATGGCGACGACGGGAAGCCCCACCGCGAGGGTGGCGATACCGCTGAATTTGGTCATGTCGGGCAGCCTAGCCCGCGACGGCGACGGCGCCCCCGAGGGATGACCCGCCGCTAACCGGCCGACTGGCGCGCGTCGACGCGCTCCAGCCGGCCCTCGGTGTACGAGGCGATCTGATCGAGGACGACGCGTAGCCGTGCACGGTCGTCGGCCGCGGCGCTGAACGCCGCGGCGAAGACCGGATCGAGCGTGTGCGGGGCCCCGGAATACAGCCACTGCGCCACCCGGTGGATCCGTTCGCGCTGCAGCGCCTGGGTGCCCAGATGTCGCGGGTCGGACATGATGAACTGCAGCGCCAGGATCTTGAGCAGGGAAACCTCGGCGCGCACCACGTCGGGGACCAGCAAGTCGGCCCGGTAGCGCACCAGCGGCCCGGGACCGGCCGCCGCGCGGGTGGTGGCGATCGCGGCCGACGCAAACCGGCCGACCAACTCGCTGGTCAGCCGCTTGAGCGCCACCGACGCCGCCAGGGTGGCGTCGTACTTGCCGACCGCGGCGACCACCGGCAACCCCGAGAGCCGCCCCGCGGCCGCCATGAAGTCGTCGGCGCTGACCCGGGAGAATTCGCTCTCCCCCAATTTGGCCAGGGCCGCCGCCTCGTCGCCGTCGGCGAGCACCCGCAGGTCGATGCGCTGGGAGACGACGCCGTCCTCGACGTCGTGCACCGAATAGGCGATGTCATCCGCCCAGTCCATCACCTGCGCCTCCAGGCACATCCGACCCTCCGGCGCGCGGGCGCGAACCCAGGCCGCCGGCTCGCGGTCCTCGTCGTAGAAGCCGAACTTGCGTCGACCTTCGCTGCGGAACCACGGGTATTTGGTGACCGCGTCCAGCGATGCGCGGGTGAGGTTGAGCCCCGCGCTATCGCCTTGCTCGTCAAGCACTTTGGGCTCAAGGCTGGTCAGGATGCGGAAGTTCTGCGCGTTCCCTTCGAAGCCGCCCGCGCCGGCGGCCACCTCGTCGAGGGCGCGCTCACCGTTGTGCCCGTAGGGCGGGTGGCCGATGTCGTGGGCCAGGCCCGCCAACTCGACCAGGTCGAGGTCGCAACCCAGGCCGACGGCCATCCCCCGCCCGATCTGGGCGACCTCCAGCGAGTGCGTCAGCCGGGTGCGCGGCGTGTCACCCTCGCGGGGCCCGACCACCTGGGTCTTGTCCGCCAGGCGGCGCAGCGCGGCGCTGTGCAAGACCCGCGCCCGGTCCCGGGCGAAATCGGTGCGGTGCTGACCTTCCGTACCCGGCAAACCCGCAGTCTTCGGCGCTTCGTGCACCCGCCGCTGACGGTCGAAGTCGTCGTAAGGGTCTTGCCGATTCGTGGTCACCGCAGCACAGTCTGCCAGGGAACTGCCGGCCACGGACCGCCCCGCCGCGCGGCCGCCGGCCCGCGCCGCCGCGGGGCTAAATTGGCGTAATGCGCATGCGCACTGCCCGCCTGCTCAGCGTGATCGGGGCGATCCTCACGATCGGTTTCGGCGGCGGCCTGCTCGTGGCGCCCGCGGCCGGCGCGCAGCCCCCGTTCCGGCTGGCGGGTTACGTCACCGACAACGCGGGTGTCCTGTCGGACTCCGGCCGCGCGACCGTCACGTCGGCGGTGGACAGGCTGTACACGGACCGCCACATCCGGCTGTGGGTGGTCTACGTCGACGACTTCTCCGGCCAGGGCGCGGTGAACTGGGCGGAGCGCACGGCGCGGGCCAGCGACCTGGGCGACTACGACGCGCTGCTGGCGGTCGCCACCGCCGGCCGTGCGTACGCCTTCCTGGTGCCGACCGCCGTCAAGAGCGTCACCGCACGCCAGGTCGATGACCTGCGGCACAACAAGATCGAGCCCGCGCTGCACAACGGCGACTGGAGCGGCGCCGCGGTCGCGGCGGCCAACGGGCTCAACACGTCGCCCGGTTCCTCGGGCCGCGTCGCCCTGTTGGCCACGCTCGCGATCATCCTCGCCGCGCTGGCGGTCCTGCTGCTGGTCATGCGCTACCGGCGCAGGCGCCGGCGCGCGGCCGACCTGGCCGCGGCGCGCCGGGTCGACCCCACCGACGCCAGCGCGCTGGCGGGGGTGCCGCTGCAGGCCCTCGACGACCTGTCTCGCGAGTTGGTGGTGGATGTCGACAACGCCGTGCGGACCAGCTCCAACGAGCTCGACCTGGCGATCGCCGAGTTCGGCGAAGAACGCACCCGGCCGTTCACCGAGGCCGTCGACACCGCCAAAGCCGCTCTCTCCCAATCATTTACGGTGCGGCAGCAACTCGACGACAACACGCCCGAGACGCCCGACCAGCGCCGTGAGCTGCTCACCCGGGTGGTCGTGTCGGCGGCGCGCGCCGACCGGGAACTGGAATCGCAGACCGAGGCGTTCGAAAACCTGCGCGATCTGGTGATCAACGCCCCGTCGCGGCTCGACGCGCTGACCCGGCAGTACGTCGAGCTCACCACCCGCATCGCCCCGTCGGAACGGCGGCTGGCGGAGCTGCACGGCCAATTCGACGCCGCCGCATTGAGTTCGGTGTCCGGCAACGTCGCGGCCGCCGAGGAGCGGCTGGCGTTCGCCGACCGCAACATCAGCACGGCCCGGGGTTTGGCCGGCGAAGCGGTCAGCGGCAGGCAGGCCGGTCTGGTGGATGCCGTCCGCGCCGCCGAGTCCGCGCTCGGGCAGGCCCGCGCGCTTCTCGACTCGGTGGACAACGCGGCCACCGACATTCAGCACGCCATCGACCGGCTGCCGGCGGCCGTGACCGACATCCAGGCGGACATCAAGCGCGCGGACGAGCTCCTGCAGAAAGCGCGGGCCACCAAATCCGCTCACACCGGCGACCTGGTCGCGGCGCGGGATGCGGCCGCCCGGGCCGTCGACGGCGCGCGCGCCGGGGCCGCCACCGACCCGTTGGGGGCGTTCGCCCAACTCGCCAAGGCGGATGCCGACCTCAACGGCCTCCTGGTCACCCTGGCCCGCGAGCAGGCCACCGCCGAACAGCTCAACCGGGCCTTCGAGCAGGCGGTGTTCACCGCCGAGTCCCGGGTGCGGGCGGTGTCCGACTACGTCGACACGCGCCGGGGCAGCGTCGGCCCGGAGGCTCGCACCCGGCTCGCCGAAGCCAAACGGCACCTGCAGGCCGCGCGGGACCAGCGGGCGGGGAACCCGGCCGAGGCGATTTCGCACGCGAACGCCGCGTCGACGCTGGCCGCCCAGGCGCAGTCGTTGGCCAACGCCGACGTGCAGTCGGCGCAGCGCGCCTACGCCCGCGGAGGCGGCGGCGACATGGGCGCGATGCTGGGCGGGATCATCATCGGCAACGTGCTCGGTGGGGGCATGCGGGGTGGGTTCGGCGGCTGGAGCCCGACGTCATTCGGCGGCTCTTCCGGCGGCGGCTTCATGGGGGGCGGCGGCCGGTTCTGAACGGCTCACCCTCGTCGTCCGGCGCTCAGCCGGCGGCCGGGGAATGCGGTATCACGCCTCCGCTGCGCGGCATTTCGAAGTGGGGTTCGGCTTCGCCTTCCCACCGTTTCCATTCGTTCCACTGGTTGGCGTCGGCAACCGCGGCGGGGGCCGGGGTGTCGGTCACCGGATCGGCGGCGTCGGCGCTCACTTCGGTCTTCGGGGCCCAGTGGTCGTAGTCATCGGGCGGCACGGCCACGCCCCACTTGAGCGGAACCGACAGGCCGCCGAGCATCCCCGACTCACCCCGAACCGCCGACACCGACTCATCTGGTAGCGGCGGACCAAGAGGCAAAAGCATGTTGCCCCCTTCCACAGCCGATTTTCGGACGCTGTGGCCGAACCAATAACACCAAGCAGCCACATCGTAAGCCAAACTACGGGGAAATACCCGAAAAACGTGGATTTGCTTCCACGCAGCGCACGCCCGGCCCAGCGTCACGAGGTGGGGTCGGCTCCCTACCCGCCTTTGGTTCGCGGCACCACCTTGGGCCGGGACTGCACCACGTGTGGGTTCTCCCCGCCGCGGCGGCCCCGCGCGTCCGTCTTGTCGTCGTCGGCGTTGCGGTTGTCCATCGCCATGGCCATGGCCGGCGTCGAACCGGCCGGTGCCGACGACGGGGAGGACGATCCCCCGGCCGCGATCGGCGTGGGGAGTTGGGTGCCCAACGCCGGCACCGCGAGGCTCGTCAGGACCGCGGGCACCGGCATCGAACCCTGCCAGGTCGGCGGCACGGTGATCGCCCCCACGAACCGCGCGGTGCCCAGCCCGGCCGTGGCGACGCCCAGCCCGCCGACCGACTGCAGCCCTTGGAGGCCGCTGCCGGCGGCTTGCGGGGCCTGCGCGGCCACGGTGGTGACACCGGTCATCGCGGGCGCCGCCGCCGGCCCCACGTTGTGGGCCAGCACCATCATCGGGGACATCAGCGCGCTGGCCGGATACATCCCCATCGGGGCCAGGGCGGTCATCGTGGTCACCGGCATCGACGACAGCAGCGACGTCACCGACGAGAGGCCGGGGAAGAACGCCCCCAGCACCGACTGGAGGTCCGAAACGAAGCCGGCCCCCAGCGACCCGAACGCCCCGAGAGCCTGGGAGGCGAAGTTCAGCGGCGCCGTGACGAGCCCCGACAGTCCAGCCAGGCCGACCGGCGGGGCGCTGAACGCCGGCAGCGTCGCCGCCACCGTCTGGGCCCCGACGTGGTAGCCGACCATCGCGGCCACGTCCTGGGCCCACATCTCCATGTACTCGATCTCGGTCATCGCGATCGCCGGCGTGTTCTGGCCGAAGAAGTTCGTCGCGATCAGGGCGAGCAACCGGATGCGGTTCGCGAGCACCGCCGGAGTGGGCACCGTCGCCATGAACGCCGCCTCGTACGCCGTCGCCGCGGCCGTCGCCTGGCCGGCCGCGATCTCGGCTTGTCCGGCGGCGGAGATCAACCACTGCAGGTAGGGGGTCGCCGCCGCCACCATCGCCGCCGACGACGGGCCCGTCCAGGGACCGGAGGCCACTCCCGTCACTACCGACTCGAACGATGCCGCCGCCTCCGCCAGATCCGCCGCGAGTGCCTGCCAGGCCGATGCCGCCGTCAACAGTGGGCCGGGGCCGGCGCCGCCATACATCAGCGCAGAGTTGATCTCGGGGGGGAAGAACATAAAAGCTGGAATCATCACATCCCCGACCCACCGACCGCGTCAACGGCACCTACATTCACACGAACCGACACCCACCCCCGGCCACTAGACACATGAGCAACATCCGTTTTAAGAGCCTAGGCCAAACGGTTACCCAACAGCGGTTTTTTACGAAACGTTTAAGTACGTGGCGGCGGGGTGTCCGCGCCGGTCAACCGGGCAGTCCGAAGGCCCCGCGGCGGGCTCGGCCGGCGCCGGTCAGCAGCCCTTGAGCCGCGCGGCCAGATAGTCGCCCACGGCGTTCATCGCGACCCGTTCCTGCGTCATGTCGTCGCGGCGGCGCACCGTGACGGCGTTGTCTTCGAGCGAATCGAAATCGACCGTCACGCAGAACGGAGTCCCCACCTCGTCCTGGCGCCGATAGCGGCGCCCGATCGCGCCGGCGTCGTCGAAATCGATGTTCCAGCAGGTGCGCAGCTCGGCCGCCAGGTCCCGGGCCTTGGGACTCAGGTCGGCGTGCCGGGACAGCGGCAGCACCGCGGCCTTGACCGGCGCCAACCGCGGGTCCAGCCGGAGCAGCGTGCGCTTCTCCATCACGCCCTTGGCGTTGGGGGCCTGGTCCTCGGTGTACGCGTCGATGAGGAACGCCATGAACGACCGCGTCAGCCCGGCGGCCGGTTCGATGACGTACGGGGTGTAGCGGGTGTCGGTGACCTGGTCGTAGTACGACAGGTCGGCACCGGAATGCTTTGCGTGCGTGGACAAGTCGAAATCGGTTCGGTTGGCGACGCCTTCCAGTTCACCCCAGGGGTTGCCCGCGAAGCCGAACTTGTACTCGATGTCGACGGTGCGGTCGGAGTAGTGCGAGAGCTTTTCGGCCGGGTGCTCGAACAACCGCAGATTCTCCGGATTGATACCCAGGTCGACATACCATTGGTGGCGGGTATCGATCCAATACTGGTGCCATTCCTTTGCGGTCGACGGCTCGACAAAGAACTCCATTTCCATTTGCTCGAACTCGCGGGTCCGGAAAATGAAGTTGCCCGGCGTGATTTCGTTGCGGAAACTCTTGCCGATCTGGCCGATACCGAACGGCGGCTTCTTGCGCGCGGTGGTCACGATGTTGGCGAAGTTGACGAAGATGCCCTGCGCGGTCTCCGGCCGCAGGTAGTGCAGGCCTTCCTCGGTCTCGATCGGCCCGAGGTAGGTCTTGAGCATCATGTTGAACTCGCGCGGTTCCGTCCACTGCCCCTTGGTGCCGCAGTCCGGGCAGACGATCTCGGTCATCGGCACGGAGTCGGGGTCGTCGATCCCCTTCTTGGCGGCGTACGCCTCCTGCATGTGGTCCTGCCGATGCCGGTGGTGGCAGTTCAGGCACTCGACGAGCGGGTCGTGGAAGACCTCGACGTGACCGGAGGCCACCCAGACCTGCCGCGGCAGGATGATCGACGAGTCGATGCCCACGACGTCGTCGCGGCCGGTGACGACCGAGCGCCACCACTGCCGTTTGATGTTCTCCTTGAGTTCCACCCCCAGCGGGCCGTAGTCCCACGCCGACCGGGTGCCGCCGTAGATCTCGCCCGAGGGAAAGACGAAGCCGCGCCGTTTGGCCAGGTTCACTACGGTGTCGATGACGGACGCCACGGCGTGGTGCACTCCCTTTCCGGGTTTGGACGGGCACGCGCGGGGGTCGACCGCGGTGCACAGAGCATTCGTCATGGTAGCGATCGGCGCCGCGGTCTTTGACATGCGTCATCATGCATGTGACAGTGGAAGTCGACCGCCTCACGGCGTGTCCTCCCCACTACCTGGCACTTCTCGAGGTGATGACTCTCTCCATGGCGATGTCCCCCTCCCCGGCTTCTTCGATGCCGCCCGCCGCCGGCGAGCTGGGCGTGGTGGCGCACGAGCACGAAGGAACCGGCTCCCGCGCCCTGGCCGATTACCCCGTGCCGCCGCCGCGGGAGATCCTCGACGCGGCCGGCGAGCTACTGCGCGCGCTGGCCGCGCCCGTGCGGATCGCCATCGTGCTGCAGCTGCGCGAGTCCCACCGCTGCGTGCACGAGCTGGTCGACGCGCTCGGCGTGCCACAGCCACTGGTCAGCCAGCACCTGAGGATTCTCAAGGCCGCCGGCGTCGTCGCCGGGGAGCGCTCGGGCCGCGAGGTACTGTACCGGCTTGCCGATCATCACCTGGCGCACATCGTGGTGGACGCCGTGGCCCACGCGAGCGAGGACACGCCTTGACGGGCGCCAGTGTGCGGTCGACCCGGCAGCGGGCGGCGATTTCGACGCTGATGGACACCCTCGACGACTTCCGCTCGGCGCAGGAGTTGCACGACGAGCTGCGCCGCCGCGGCGAGAACATCGGGTTGACCACCGTCTACCGGACGTTGCAGTCCATGGCAGCGGCGGGAATGGTCGATACGCTGCGGACCGACACCGGCGAGTCGGTCTACCGCCGGTGTTCCGAGCACCACCATCACCATCTGGTCTGTCGCAGCTGTGGTTCCACCATCGAGGTCGGCGACCACGAGGTGGAGGAGTGGGCGGCGCAAATCGCCGCCAAGCACGGCTATTCCGACGTCAGCCACACCATCGAGATCTTCGGCACCTGCAAGGACTGTCGCTAGCTCCCCGGACGTCGGACTGGCTTTCCGCTGGGCGGAAGCGTCACGACGTCAGCGAGCTCCGGATCCCGGCGCCGGTGTCGAGCACCAACAGGATCAGGGTGCGCAGGGCGTCGTCGGTCAGGCCCGCGCCGGGAAAGTTGTAGCGCAGCATCACGTCGCCGGTTTTGGCCGCGCCCTTGCCCGAGTTGCGTTGCGCGGCTTTCTGATCGACCTTCTCGGCGAGCGTGATGCTGCCGAAGTTGCAGTCGCGCGCCTGCTTGGCGACCTGATCGCTGACCTTCTTGGTCAGCGGCAGGTCCCATGCCACGACCTGGGTGAGCGACACGAGGTCGAGGTCGTCGGCGATGTTCACCACTCGCAAGGACGCGATGGTCCCGGCATGGCGCACCGTCAGCGCCCCGTCGGGCTCCTCCTCGACCGAGAGGACCTCGCCGAGCACCGAGGCCAGACGTTCCTGCAGTGGTGGCATCGGATCCTCTCCGTGAGGACCCGTTGCGCCCGGCTCCGCCGCGCTTCCGGTCCCCACTAAATCATCCTCGTGAGGACCCGTTGCGCCCGGCTCCGCCGCGCTTCCGGTCCCCACTAAATCATCCTCGTGAGGACCCGTTGCGCCCGGCTCCGCCGCGCTTCCGGTCCCCACTAGGCGCTCCCGAATCTTCTGTTCCGCGAAGCGTATTCCTCGCAGGCCGCCCACAAGTCGCGGCGGTCGTAGTCGGGCCACAGCTTGTCCTGAAAGATGTACTCGGCGTAAGCCGCCTGCCACAGCATGAAATTGCTGGATCGCTGCTCCCCCGACGTCCGCAGGAAGAGGTCCACGTCGGGGATGTCGGGCCGTTGCAGGTGATGGGCCACCGTCGATTCGGTGACGCGCTCCGGGTTCAGCCTGCCCGCAGCCGCCAGGCGTGCGATTTCCCTTGCGGCGTCGGCAATTTCGGCACGGCCACCGTAGTTCACGCAGTAGTTGACGGTGATGACGTCGTTGTCCTTCGTCATGTCCTCCGCGATCGCCAACTCGTTGATCACGCTGCGCCACAGCCGGGGCCGTGAACCCACCCACCGGATCTTGACCCCTATGGTCTTCAGGTTCACGCGGCGCATGCGGACCACGTCGCGGTTGAAGCCCATCAGGAAGCGGACCTCCTCGGGGGACCGCTTCCAGTTTTCGGTGGAGAACGCGTAGAGGCTGAGCCACTTGATGCCGATTTCGATCGCACCGCAGACGACGTCGATGACCACCGCCTCCCCCGCCCGGTGGCCGTCGGTTCGGGTCAGGCCCTGTTCGGTGGCCCAGCGGCCGTTGCCGTCCATCACGATGGCCACATGATTGGGCAGTCGATCCGCCGGAATGCGCGGCGCCGCGGCCTTCGAGATGTGTTGCGGCGGCCGGCAGGGGCCGCCGTCCACGGACGGCGGCAGTTCGGGAAAGACGACCGGCCAGGTCGACCGGTCGGGAAAGACCGGGTAGTCGTCGGGCGCGGGGGGCAGCTGGGGGAAATCGGTCGGCTTCGGGGGGCGCTCGGCCTTCCGGCCGGGGCCACCGGCGCGGACCCTAGCCACAGTCCAGGTCCCGCTCGACCAGCGCCGCGCGCCGCTGCGCGAGGGTGCGGTCGACGTGATACGTCCGTTCCACCAGCGGCAACGTTTTCAGCTGCCGTTCCAGATGCCATTGCAGGTGCGCGGCCACCAGGCCGCTGGCGTAGCTGCGGTGCGATTGCGGGGCCTGTTCGGCGAACTCCCACTCGCCGTCGTGCAGCGCGGACATCAGATCCAGCACGCCCGGCGGCGGTGTCGTCGAACCGGCCGGACGGCAGTGGGTGCAAACGCTGCCCCCGGCGCCGACGTGAAACGCCCGATGCGGCCCGGGGGTGGCGCACCGGGCGCACTCGGTCAGCGCCGGCGCCCACCCGGCGATGCCCATGGCGCGCAGCAGGTAGGCGTCCAGCAGCAGGTCCCGGGACCGGCGGCCGTCGGCCACCGCCCGCAGGGCGCTGACCGTGAGCCGGTGCAGGGCCGGGGCGGGGGCCCGCTCCTCACCGGCGAGGCGCTCGGCGGTTTCCAGCATCGCGCACCCGCAGGTGTAGCGGCCGTAGTCGCTCACGATGTCGGTGGCGAACGCGTCGATCGAGACGACCTGGGTGACGATGTCGAGATTGCGGCCGGGATGCAGTTGCGCGTCGATGTGCGCGAACGGCTCCAGCCGCGCGCCGAATTTGCTGCGGGTGCGGCGAACCCCCTTCGCCACCGCCCGAACCAACCCGTGATCGCGGGTTAGCAGGGTGACGATCCGGTCGGCCTCGCCGAGCTTGTGCTGACGCAACACCACCGCCCGGTCTCGATACAGCCGCATCACCATAGTTTTGCACCCCGCCGCGACAATGCTGGTATCCGCGCCGGTTAGTCTCGTACCCCGTGATTGGCGCTTCCAACTCAGGTCCTGGGTCCGTTTTCGGATCCGGTGGCCAGCGCCTGCCCACGCTGACTGACCTGCTGTATCAGCTGGCCAGCCGCTCCGTGACATCCGTCACACTGGTGCGCCGGTCCCTGCACGCCATCCATGCGAGCCAGCCGACGCTGAACGCCTTCCGCGTCGTGCTGACCGAGTCCGCGCTGGCCGACGCGGCCGCGGCCGATCGGCGGCGGGCGGCCGGAGACACGGCGCCGTTGCTGGGCATCCCGATCGCGGTCAAAGACGATGTCGACGTTGCTGGAGTGCCGACGGCCTACGGCACCGAGGGATACGTCCCGCCCGCAACCCACGACGCCGAGGTGGTTCGCCGCTTGAAGGCGGCGGGCGCGGTGATCGTCGGCAAGACCAACACCTGCGAGCTCGGCCAGTGGCCCTTCACCAGCGGGCCCGGCTTCGGGCACACCCGCAACCCCTGGTCGCGGCGGCACAGCCCGGGCGGCTCGTCCGGCGGCAGCGCGGCCGCGGTGGCCGCGGGGCTGGTCACCGCCGCGATCGGCTCCGACGGCGCCGGCAGCGTCCGCATCCCCGCCGCCTGGACGCACCTGGTCGGCATCAAGCCGCAGCGCGGCCGCATCTCCACCTGGCCGCTGCCCGAGGCGTTCAACGGAATCACGGTCAACGGCGTGCTGGCCCGCACGGTGGCCGACGCGGCGCTGGTGCTCGACGCGGCGTCGGGCAACGTCGAGGGCGACCGGCACAAGCCGCCCCCCATCACGGCGTCCGACTACGTCGGCATCGCGCCCGGTCCGCTGAACATCGCGCTGTCGACCCGGTTCCCCTACACCGGTTTTCGCCCCAAGCTGCATCCCGAGATCCTGGCTGCGACGCGCGCCGTGGCCGACCAGCTCGAGCTGCTCGGCCACACCGTGGTGCCCGGCAACCCGGACTACGGCCTGCGGCTGTCGTGGGATTTCCTCGCCCGGTCCACCGCCGGCCTGCGCGACTGGGAGGAGCGGCTGGGCGACGGCGTGATCCTCGACCCCCGCACGGTGTCCAACCTGCGCCTGGGTCACGTGTTGGGTCAGGCGATCCTGCGCACCGCGCGCCAACACGAAGCCGCGGCCCAGCGCCGGGTGGGCTCGGTCTTCGACATCGTCGATGTCGTGCTGGCCCCGACCACCGCCCAGCCGCCACCGCTGGCGCGCTCCTTCGACCGGTTGAGCGGCTTCGCCACCGACCGCGCGATGATCGCCGCCTGCCCGCTGACCTTCCCGTGGAACGTGTTGGGCTGGCCGTCGATCAACGTGCCGGCCGGGTTCACCTCCGACGGGCTGCCGATCGGCGTGCAGTTGATGGGGCCCGCCAACAGCGAGGGCATGCTGATCTCGCTGGCCGCCGAACTGGAGGCCGTGTGCGGGTGGTCGACCAGGCAACCGACGATGTGGTGGAACGCCGAGACGGGCACACCCCCGGTCGCGGGCGCCCCGCCGCCGCGAAGGTGAAACGTCAAGCGGCGCAGTGCCGGACGTGGACTTCGCTCGAGTTGGCGCCCACCCCTGAGCAGTGTCGACGACGGGCGGCGTCGCTATCTCGTCCTTTAGTCGCCGAGTATCGGTATCAGTGAGCGCCGGCCAAAAGTGGGCTCAGTAGGGCGTGGCGCCGCGCGCTGGTCTCGTTCATCCCGACCAGAGTGACGTTTTTCCCCTTGGACTGGTACTTGTTCGTGATCGCATCCAGCGTGGCAACGCTGGATGCATCCCAGATGTGCGCACCACTCATGTCGATGACGATGTTGGTGGGGTCGCTGGCGTAGTCGAACTGATAGATCAGGTCGTTACTGGAGGCGAAGAACAATTCGCCCTGGACCGCATACACCCGGGTGTCCTCGTCGGGATGATCGACGTCGATGACGTCGGTAACGTGCGCGACCCGATTCGCGAACAGCACCATCGCGGTCAGCGTCCCTGCCGCGACACCGAAAGCCAGGTTGTCGGTGGCCACGGTGCCGACCACCGTCGACAGCATCACCGCCGTCTCACTCTTCGGCATGCGGCGCAACGTCTTTGGGTTCACGCTGTGCCAATCCATGGTGGCCGCGGAAACCATAATCATGACCGCGACCAGAGCCGCCATCGGAATCTTGGCGACCAGATCACCCAGCCCCACAACCAGCGCGAGGAGAAACGAGCCCGCCAGAAAGGTGGAGATGCGGGTGCGCGCGCCGCTGATCTTGACGTTGATCATGGTCTGGCCGATCATCGCGCAGCCACCCATGCCGCCGAAGAAACCCGTCACGAAGTTGGCCACACCTTGGCCGATGGCCTCGCGGGACTTGTTGGAGTGGGTATCGGTGATGTCGTCGACCAGTTTGGCCGTCATCAGCGATTCCAGCAGCCCGACCAGCGCCATCGCCAGAGCGTAGGGGGCGATGACCCCCAGGGTGTGCCCCGTCATCGGCACGTCCGGGACCAACAGTCGCGGCAAGCTGGTCGGCAACTGTCCCTCGTCGCCGACGGTGGGCACCGACCACTTCAGCGCGACGGCCGCCGCGGTCAGGACCACGATCGCTACCAACGGCGCCGGGACGACGGTCGTGATTCTGGGCAGCAGCGCAATCATCGCCAAACCCGCAGCAACCATCGGATACACCAGCCACGGCACCCCACGCAGGTGCGGCATCTGTGACAGGAAGATCAAAATCGCCAACGCGTTGACGAAGCCCACCATCACGCTGCGCGGCACGAACCGCATCAACTTGGCCACCCCGAGACCGCCCAGGGCGAGCTGGAACACGCCGGCCAGGATGACCGCGGCGACCAAATAGTTCACCCCGTACTGCCGGGTCAGCGGAGCGACCACCAGGGCCACCGCACCGGTGGCGGCCGAGATCATCGCCGGCCGGCCCCCGACGATGGCGATCGTGACAGCCATCGTGAAGGCCGCGAACAACCCAACCCTGGGATCGACACCGGCGATGATGGAAAACGCGATCGCTTCCGGGATCAACGCCAACGCGACCACCAGACCCGCCAGCACTTCCCGGCGTAAGCGGCGTGGTGAGCGCAGCGCGGCCAGGACCGACTGTTCGTCGACGGGTGTGGCCGGTGTTGCCACGGTTGTCATCTGAAAGCTCCGTTTCGGACGGATGCGCCGCAGGGCGCAAGTTGGTTAAGTCAATTGCCAGCAGAATCGCTGCACTGCACGAGAAGCGTTGTCGCCGAACATCTTTGCATCACTGCGTCCACAACGCTCGCCCGGACCAACGGGGATCCAGGCGCGACTCGGCTACGCCGACTCTACCCACGCGCAAGGGTCGACCCGCAATCAAAACGCATCGTATGTGGGCAAGCACACATTCGGAACTCGGCTTCGGCGGTCGCGGCCAGCGTGGCGGCACAGCGCAGGGTCATCTCGGGGTTTTCATGCCCGAGGTAGCGCGTTGCACGGCGGGGATGGGCACGCCGTCGCTAAGCAGTCGATGGAGGGGGCGGTGAGTCCGGCTGAACCGCAACTGGTTTCCCGCGGCATCTGAGCCCGCGCAGGGCTTTTAATCTCGTCGGAGCTGCGTTGTAGGTGGCACACGGGCGTGGCCGGCGACCGGCCCGATCCTGCTTGCCTCCGACGATCAAGCGCTTCGGCGCCAGATCGGGGCAGGTGGCGCGTCAGAAGCCAAGCCGGCCAAGCTGTTTGGGATCGCTCTGCCAGTTCTTGGCGACCTTGACGCGCAGGTCCAGGTAGACCTTGGTGCCGAGCAGCTTTTCGATCTGGCCGCGCGCCGCCGTACCCACCTGCCTCAGCCGGGCGCCACCCTTGCCGATGATGATGCCCTTCTGGCTGTCGCGCTCGACGAACAGCAGCGCGTGCACGTCGATCAGGTCGTCGCGGTCCTCGCGGGGGTTGACCTCGTCGATCACCACCGCCAGCGAGTGCGGCAGCTCGTCGCGCACCCCCTCCAGCGCGGCCTCGCGGATCAACTCGGCCATCAGGACTTCCTCGGGCTCGTCGGTCAGCTCGCCGTCGGGGTAGTACGCCGGGCCGGCGGGCAGCGCCGCGGCCAGCACGTCGATCAGCACGTCCACCTGCTCCCCGGTGGCCGCGGAGACCGGGACGATCTCGGCCGAGTCGCCGACCAGCTCGCTCACCGCGACCAGCTGCGCGGCCACCCGATCTCTGGGCACCTTGTCGATCTTGGTGACGATGGCCACCAGCGTCGTCTTCGGTGCGGTGGAACGGATCTGGTCGACGATCCACCGGTCCCCGGGACCGATCGCCTCGTCGGCCGGGATGCACAACCCGATCACGTCGACTTCGCCGTAGGTGTCGCGCACCAAGTCGTTGAGCCGCTTGCCCAGCAGGGTGCGCGGCCGGTGCAGGCCGGGCGTGTCGACCAGGATGATCTGGAAGTTTTCCCGGTGCACGATGCCGCGAATGGTGTGCCGCGTGGTCTGCGGGCGCGTCGAGGTGATGGCCACCTTGGTGCCGACCAGCGCGTTGGTGAGCGTCGATTTGCCGGTGTTCGGCCGGCCGACCAAACACACGAACCCGGAACGGAATTCGCTCATATCGTCGAGCGTGCACTCGGTGTCACAGCGGGTTCCCCTCGTCGGAGCCGTTGGTCTCGGGCTGGGCCGGGCTCAGCAGGACGGTGCCGATCCGCACGCGCCCCCGGTGGTCGGTGCCCCCCTCGGCCTGCAGCCGCAGCCCGTGCGAGACCACCTCGGCCCCGGGCAGCGGAACCCGGCCCAGTTCCAGCGCAAGCAGGCCGCCGACGGTGTCGACGTCGAGGTCGTCGTCGAATTCGACGCCGTACAGTTCGCCGAGGTCTTCGATCGGCAACCGCGCCGAAACGCGGAAACGTTTGTCGCCCAGCTCTTCCACCGGCGCCGTCTCCGCCTGGTCGTACTCGTCGGCGATCTCGCCGACGATTTCCTCCAGCACGTCCTCGATGCTGACCAGCCCGGCTATCGCGCCGTACTCATCGACGAGCAACGCCATGTGGTTGCGGTCGCGCTGCATTTCGCGCAGCAGCGTGTCCAGCGGCTTGGAGTCCGGCACGAACACCGCCGGGCGCATCACCTGGGCCACGGTGATGCCCCGACCGCCGTCGCCCGACAGAAACGCCTGCTGCACAAGGTCTTTCAAATACACCACACCGACGATGTCGTCGACGTTCTCGCCGATCACCGGGATGCGGGAATGGCCGCTGCGCACCGCCAGGGTCAGCGCCTGGCTGGCAAGCTTGTCGCTTTCGATCCAGATCATCTCGGTGCGCGGCACCATCACCTCGCGCGCGGGGGTGTCACCGAGCTCGAACACGGACTCGATCATCCGGCGTTCGTCGGCGGCGACCACACCGCGCTGCTGGGCCAGGTCGACGACCTCGCGCAACTCGATCTCGGATGCGAACGGTCCGTTGCGCAAGCCACGCCCCGGCGTCAGCGCGTTACCCAGGACCACCAGCAACCGGCTCAGCGGCATCAACAACCACGAGATGATCCGCAGCGGAACGGCCATCGTCAACGAGATGGTGTAGGCGTGCTGCCGCCCGAGGGTGCGCGGACCGACCCCGATGACCACGAAACTCGTCACCACCATGGTGGCCGCGGCGCCGAACAATGCCCAGTTCAAACCCAGGTTGTCGTACAGGAACAGCACCAGCAGCACCGTCGCCGTGATCTCGCAGGTGATCCGCAGCAGCACGACGAGATTGATGTAGCGCGGCCGCTCGGCCATCACCTCGGCCAGTGACACGGCGCCGGGCCGCTCCTCGCGGACCAGTTCCTGGACCCGGGCCAGCGACACCGTACTGATGGCGGCGTCGGTCGCCGCGAACAGCCCGCCGATGGCGATCAGCGCCATCGCGCCGAGCAGCCAGGACAGGCCGGTCAATTGCCGGAAGACCTTGACGTGGTGACGGGCTCCCCTACGTCGTCGTCACTCCGTTTCCGATTCAGGGCCCACGCGGTCAGGCCCACGACCACGCCCAGGGCCCCGTAACCCAGCGCCGAGGGCCACCACGGCTGGGGTGGCTGGGCGGGCTCCTCGTGCGGGCGGACGGCCAGCACCACCAAGAAGTCGCCGTCGTCGGTCGGGCCCGCCGAAGGCAGCGACTGGGTCTTGGTCACCCTGATCTGCGCGTTGCTGCTGCTGGAGTCGTTGATCTCGCCCCAGGCCATCGTGGAGTCGTCGAGCAGGAACACGACCTGGCTGCCCCCCGGCTGGCTGTCGTCCCGGCGCACCACGGCGACCTGACCGACCTCCAGCGTCTGGTTGGCGGCCGGAACGGAGACGAGGACGGTCTGGTACACCTTCGAGGGCTGGGGCGGCTTGTAGTCCGGCGGCGGGGGGCCGTTGAAACCGTCCGGCGGTACCGAACCGCCGCCGTAGAAGCTGCCCGCCGCCACCCAGCCGTCACCGACCGCGGTGAAGGGGACGACGCCGACGGTCGCGGCGTCGAGCACCATTCGGGCACCGGCGGGCAGGTACGCCTCCCGATCGGCGCCGTTGTAGAAGTAGCGGAACGTCATCGCCTGGTTCAGCGGGTTGAACAGGGCCGGGCGGCGATACGCGTCGTCGTAGTCGACGTAGTCCCAGTGCCGGGGCCGGACCAACCGCTGATTGTCGACCTTCAGGACGTCGACGTTCTCCCGGTGGGTGCTGACCACGTTCTGCACCCGCTGGTCGAAGTCGATCTGCTTGGGCGGCTTGGGCGGGTCGGCGGGGTTGACCCGCGTCGCCGACGCGGACTTTGCCGCGGCCACCGCCTGGGGCGCGACGTCGAGCCCCCTCGGCGGTGCCACCACGGGAACGTTTCTCGGCGCATCGGGGCCCGCCGGGTTGATCGTCGGGGCCGTATTGGCGGGCGGCAGGTTTGACGGCTTGGCGGGTGTGGCCTGCACCGGCACGGGGTTCGGCGGTTCGTACGGCGGGAGCGCCGGAATCTGCACCTGGGTCGAAGGCGGCTGAGCGCGGCGAGGCGGCGCGTCCTGGGAGCACACGTTGGAGGTGTGATACTGCGCCACCAGGTACTGACACCACTGGCACCTGGTGGGGTTGGACCCCGCGCCGGCGCACGGGGCCGCCTCGGCCACCCCGATCGTGGTGGCGACCAACGAGACCGGCGCGAGGGCGAACGCGGCTGCGGCCGCGATCCCGAGAATTTTACGAAGGCTCAATTGTCGAAATACCTTGACTTGTCCAGCAATCGGCGGTCCCGCTCCTGCTGGCGGTCCTGGTGGTAGGCCTCGACCTGCTCGGCGACCCACTCTTCGAGCAGCCGGTCCTGAAGGGCGAACATCTCTTTTTCCTCGTCCGGTTCACCGTGGTCGTAGCCCAGCAGGTGGAGCACGCCGTGGATGGTCAACAGTGCCAACTCATGCCCCAGGCTGTGCCCGGCCGCGTCGGCCTGCCCGGCCGCGAACTCCGGGCACAGCACAATGTCGCCCAGCATCGACGGTCCCGGCTCCGGGGCGTCGGGCCGGCCGCCGGGCTCGAGCTCGTCCATCGGAAAGCTCATCACGTCCGTCGGCCCGGGCAGGTCCATCCAGCGCATGTGCAGGTCGGCCATCGCCGCGGTGTCCAGCAGGACCATCGATAGTTCGGCCGCCGGGTTGACGTCCATCTTGGCGATGACGAACCGGGCGACGCTGATCAGTTCGGTTTCCGAGACGTCAATGCCCGACTCGTTGGATACCTCGATGCTCATCGGATGCCCGTCACCGGCGTCCGCGGGAGCCCGACGCGCGCCGGGCCGCACGGTTCATGGTCAAGCCCGGCTCCTCGAACTTGGCGTAGGCGTCGACGATCTCGGAGACCAACCGGTGGCGCACCACGTCGACGCTGGTCAGCTCCGCGATATGGATGTCCTCGACGCTGTCCAGGATTTCGATCGCCGACCGCAGGCCCGACCTGGCACCACCGGGAAGGTCCACCTGGGTGATGTCGCCGGTGATGACCATCTTCGACCCGAAGCCGAGCCGGGTGAGGAACATCTTCATCTGTTCGGCCGTGGTGTTCTGCGCCTCGTCGAGGACGATGAAGGCCGAATTGAGGGTGCGGCCACGCATATACGCCAGCGGCGCCACCTCGATGACCCCGGCGGACATCAGCTTGGGGATCAGCTCCGGATCCATCATGTCGTAGAGCGCGTCATACAGCGGCCGGAGATAGGGGTCGATCTTCTCGCTCAGGGTGCCCGGCAAAAAACCAAGGCGCTCACCGGCTTCCACCGCCGGGCGGGTCAGGATGATGCGGTTCACCTGTTTGGTTTGCAGGGCGCTGACGGCCTTGGCCATCGCGAGATAGGTCTTCCCGGTGCCGGCCGGGCCCACCCCGAAAACGATGGTGTTGGCGTCGATCGCATCGACGTAGCGCTTCTGGTTGAGCGTCTTGGGCCGGATCGTCTTGCCGCGCCGCGACAGGATGTCCAGGGTGAGGACTTCCGCCGGCGACTCGTTGTCGGCGCCGGTCAGCATCGCGACGCTGTGGCGGACCACCTCCGGCGTCAACGGCTGACCGTTGCCCACGATTGCGACCAGCTCCGAGATCGCCCGCTCGGCGAGCGCGACCTCGGCCGGCTCACCGGAGACGGTCACGGCGTTGCCACGCACGTGCAGGTCGGCGCTGAGGCTGCGTTCCAACGCGCGGAGGTTTTCGTCTGCCGAGCCCAACAAGCCGACGACGACATCGGGCGGAACATCGATGCTGCTGCGTACTTGGGCGTTGGCCTGGAGGCCTCCGGCTGCGTCAACAGCGCTGGTCTCGCGGGGCGTCACGTGGCTCTCGATGCCTGCTTTCTCGGCTTGTCGGTGGTTTGCTCAGCTGCCCAAGTCTACGCCCGGGCCCCCGGATGGTCAGCCTTCCGCCGTGGATTGGCGGGAGCCCGATTCCTGCCGCACCCCGGGGGCTGCCGCATCAATGGGCCCAGGACCAGCGGCTACGCGGCCGGGCCGGTGGCGCGCTACAGCGTGGAGGCGTGGTCCCACCGCGCGGTGAGGACGCCGAGCGCCCCCAGCGCCACGGCCGCGGCGGTCGACGTGCGCAACACCTGGGGGCCCAGCCGCACCGGCTTCGCCCCCGCCTCGGTCAACGCGTCGATCTCCTCGGGCGCGATGCCGCCTTCGGGACCCACCACGAGCAGCACCGAACTCGCGCGGGCGACGTCGACGTCCGTCAGCGGGCCGGTGGCCGACTCGTGCAACGCCAGCGCCACCGCTCCCCCGGCCACCTCGTCGCGGATCCGCTCGGCCAGCCCCGCGGTCGACAGCACGCCGTCGACGGCCGGGATGTGCGCCCGGCGGGATTGCCGCGCCGCCGACCGGGCGACGGCCCGCCAGCGGCGCAGACCCTTGTCCACCCGGGCGCCCTGCCAGCTGGCCACGCACCGGGCCGACTGCCAGGCCACAAACGCGTCGGCGCCCGCTTCGGTGGCCAACTCGACGGCGAGCTCCGAACGCTCGGACTTGGGCAGCGCCTGCACCACCGTGACCGGCGGCCGCGCGGGCGCGACGTTCCAGCGCTCGAGCACCCGGGCCCGCAACCCGTCGCGGCCGGCGTGCTCGACCTCGCAGTGCGCGAGGCCGCCGGCGCCGTCGCCGAGGACCAGTTGCTCGCCGGGGCGGATCCGCCGCACGGTCGCGGCGTGAAACCCCTCGTCGCCCTCGACGGCGGCCAGCGCCCCGATGTCGGGCAGCGTGTCGACGTAGAAGAGGGTCGCGACCATGTGGTTTCCTACGCCGCCGACCGAGCAGGTCGCCGAGGGTGGGTGCCAGGTAGCAAATCTGGCCTCACATCGTCCATAGACCCCACGCTCGACGAGCCGAAGGCCGCGGACTAGCGGCCGGTGAAGGTTTCGCGCAGCCGGCTGAACAGCCCGCCGCCGGCGTGCGTCGAGCGGACCTCGGGCACGTCGCGGCTGCGCCGGTTCTTCAGCTCGCGCAGCAGTTCGGTGTCGTGGTGGTCCAGCCGGCTGGGCACCACCACCTCGACGTGGATGTGCAGGTCGCCCCGGGTACCCGACCGCAGGTGCGGCATCCCGTGGCCACGCAGCGTGATGACCGAATTCGGTTGGGTGCCAGGCGGAATGGTGACCTCGCTGATGCCGTCCAGGATGGCGTCGACGGTGACCGTGGCGCCCAGCGCCGCGTCGACCATCGGGACCGACACCGTGCAGTGCAGGTCGTCGCCCTCGCGCACGAAGACGTCGTGGGGTTGCTCGTGCACCTCGACGTACAGGTCGCCGGCCGGGCCTCCCCCCGGCCCGACCTCACCCTGGGCGGCGAGCCGCACCCGCATGCCGTCGCCGACACCGGCGGGGATCTTGACGCTGATCTCGCGGCGCGCCCGCACCCGGCCGTCGCCCATGCACTGGTGGCAGGGGTCGGGGATGACGGTCCCGACGCCGCGGCACGTGGGACACGGCCGCGACGTCATCACCTGACCCAGCAGCGACCGCTGCACCGTCTGCACCTCGCCGCGGCCGCCGCAGGTGTCGCACGGGACCGGCACGGAATCGCCGTTGGTGCCCTTGCCCTGGCAGCGGTCACAGAGCACCGCGGTGTCGACGGTCACCTGCTTGGTCACCCCGGTCGCGCACTCTTCGAGGTCGAGCCGCATCCGCAGCAGCGAGTCCGAGCCCGGCCGCACCCGCCCGACCGGACCGCGCGACGTCGCGCCGCCGCTGAAGCCGCCGCCGAAGAAGGCCTCGAACACGTCGCCCAGGCCGCCGAAGCCGCCGCCGAAACCGGCGCCCGCCGCGGCAGCGCTCTCCATCGGATCGCCCCCGAGGTCGACGATGCGTCGCTTCTCGGGGTCGCTCAGCACCTCGTAGGCGACGCTGATCTCCTTGAATTTCGCCTGCGCGCCCTCGTCCGGGTTGACGTCGGGATGCAGTTCGCGCGCCAACTTGCGGTACGCGCGCTTGATCTCCGCGTCGCTGGCGTTTCTGCTCACCCCGAGCAGCCCGTAATAGTCGCGTGCCACGCCTGACTCTCCTAAACCTGGTCCTTAACCCGCGCCTGCGCATCCTGCGGGTGCGCGCTCATCGAGCACCCAGAACTTCGCCGATATAAAGGGCAACCGCGGCGACGCTGGCGATAGTTCCCGGATAGTCCATCCGGGTGGGCCCCAGCACACCCATTCCGCCGAACACGGTGTCGGAGGTGCCGTAGGCGGTGGTCACCATCGAGGTGCCCGCCATTTGCTCGGCGGCCGTCTCATGGCCGATGCGCACCGTCACCTTACCGGCTTCCTGCTGGGCCGCCAGCAGCCGCAGCACCACCACCTGCTCCTCGAGCGCCTCCAGGATGGAGCGCAGCGAGCCGCCGAAGTCGGCGGCGTTGCGGGTCAGGTTCGCGGTGCCGCCCATCAGCAGGCGTTCCTCGGTGTGTTCCACCAGCGACTCCAGCAACACCGTCGCCGAGCGGCCGACGGCGTCGCCCAGGCCGTCCGGGGCGCGCAGCTGGCCGGCCAGGTCGGCCACCGCGATCGACGCCGCGGAGAGCTTCTTGCCGACCAGCGCCTGGCCCAGCAGCTCGCGCAGCTGGGACAGCTGATGGTCGTCGATGACGTCGCCGAGTTCGACGATGCGCTGGTCGACGCGGCCGGTGTCGGTGATGACGACCATCAGCAGCCGGGCGGGGGTCAGCGCGATCACCTCGAGGTGCCGCACGGTCGACGACGTCAGCGTCGGGTACTGCACGACGGCGACCTGCCGGGTCAGCTGGGCCAGCAGCCGCACCGCCCGGCGCAGCACGTCATCCAGGTCGACGCCGGACTCCAAAAAGCTCAGGATCGCGCTCCGCTCGGCGGACGACAGCGGCTTGACGTCGTGCAGCCGGTCGACGAACTCGCGGTAGCCCTTCTCCGTGGGCACCCGCCCCGAGCTGGTGTGCGGCTGGGTGATGTAGCCCTCGGCCTCCAGCACCGCCATGTCGTTGCGGACGGTCGCGGACGAGACCCCCAAGTTGTGCCGCTCCACCAAAGTCTTGGAACCGATGGGCTCCTTGGTGGCGACGAAATCGGCGACGATGGCGCGCAGCACCTCGAAGCGACGATCGTCGGCACTTCCCACTGCCTGTCACCTCCCTGTACCGCGCTGACCGGTTCATTTTACGGGTCTCGAGCCGTGCCAACCGTTCGCCGGGGCTGGCGGCGGCGGGCGTGGCGGCGGCCGTGGGGGATTGCGGCGGCTTCGGCCCTGGCGCCGCTTCTTCCGGCTAGCCTGTCCAGCATGAATCGGTCGGGTCATGGCAACGCGTCGGGGAAGATCGGGCGATGATCTTCAAGGGCGTGCGCGAAGGCAAGCCGTATCCCGAGCACGGGCTGTCCTACCGGGATTGGGCCCAGATCCCGCCGCAACAGATCCGGCTCGACGAATTGGTCACCACGACAACGGTCCTGGCGCTGGACCGCCTGCTCTCGGAGGACTCCACCTTCTACGGCGACCTCTTCCCGCACGCCGTGCGGTGGAAGGGCGTCGTCTACCTCGAAGACGGCCTGCACCGGGCGGTTCGTGCGGCACTGCGAAACCGCACCGTGCTGCACGCACGCGTGTTCGACATGGACATGGCGCCCGGCCGTCCGAGGTAGGCCGGTCACGTTCGCTGCGCGCCGGGTGTCGACGTGGTGAGGACGTTGGTTCACACCGCAACCCGCTAGGAGGATCGCCATGTCCCGGTTGCCAGGGGTCTCCGATCGCGACGCCGGCCTGAGCGCCAAGATCGCCTTCTTCTTCACCCGGCGCAAGCTGGCCCAAATGACCGGGCTGCGAACGGCCGGGATGCTGGAGCCGCTGCGGATGTACGCACACATCCCCCGCCTGCTCAACGCCTACGGCAGGCTCGAGCAGGCCGAGTCGAAGCTGGACATCCTGAGCCCGCGCCACCGCGCGCTCGCCGAGCTCAAGGCGGCGACGACGGTGCGCTGCGAGTACTGCATCGACCTCGGCTCGCAGATCGCCCGTCAGTGGGGCATCACCGACGAGGAACTGCTCGCCCTCGCCGCCTATCGCGACGCCGAGTGCTTCTCCGCCGTCGACAAGCTCGTCCTCGAGTACGCCACCGCGATCAGCCGCACCCCCGTCGAGGTCGGCGACGAGCTCTTCGAGGCGCTGCGCGCGCATTTCGACACCGCCCAGCTGGTCGGGCTCACCCACGTCATCACGCTGGGCAACCTGCGCGCCCGGTTCAACCTCGCGCTCGGGATCGGCTCGTCGGGCTTCTCGGGCGATCGGGTCTGCGCGCTGCCCGAGGCGCGCGGCGGCGCATGACCGCGGACGCGTCGGTGACGGCGCGGTTCGAGGCGGCGCGACCGCGGCTGTCGGCCGTCGCCTACCGGATGCTCGGCTCGATCGACGACGCCCAGGACGCCGTGCAGGAGGCGTGGCTGCGCCTGAGCCGCACCGACGGCGACGGCATCGCGAACCTGGACGCCTGGCTGACCACCGTGGTCGCGCGCATCTGTTTGAACATGCTGCGCGACCGCCACGGCAGGGGCCGGGAGGAGCCGGCCGTCGTCCTGCCGGATCCGATCGTGGAAGCCGACGGCGAATTCGACCCCGAACACCGCGCGATGCTGGCGGACGCGGTCGGGCTGGCCCTGTTCGTGGTGCTGGATACGCTGCCGCCGGAGCAGCGTCTGGCCTTCGTGCTGCACGACGCCTTCGCCGTGCCGTTCGACCAGATCGCGCCCCTCGTCGGCCGGACGCCGGAGGCCACCCGCAAGCTGGCCAGCCGGGCGCGGCGACGCCTCCGGGAGGCCGATCCGGTGCCCCACGGTGACATGCTCGCCCAACGGGCTGCCGTCGACGCCTTCTTCGCGGCGGGCCGCAGCGGCGACTTCGACGGCCTGGTGGCCGTGCTGCACCCCGAGGTGGTGTTGCGCGGCGACTTCGGCCGCGGCACCGCGGGTTTCCGCACGGAAGGCGCGTCCGCCGTGGCGAAGCTGGCCCGCGGCTATGCGGGTCCGGACCGCGAGGTGCGCGCCGCGACCGTCAATGGCGCCGCCGGCGCCGTCGTCTTCGCCGGCGGGCACGCGACGGCGATCATGGGTTTCGTGGTGCGCGACGGCCTGGTCGTCTCGATCGACGTGCTGGCCGACCCCGCCCGCGTGGCCAGATCGCGCGGTCCGCGCGGGTCTACTGACTGGCGGCCTGCAGCAACTGCATCGCCGACGCCCGCGACAGCACCCAGCCGCCCTGGTTGATGAACGTGACGTTCTCGGTGACCGGCGCGGCGAGCTTCGGGCCGGAGACCGCGACGTCGGCCGTGGCCGCACCCGGCGCGGCCGGCTGGATGTTCGTGACGTCGAACGACAGCGGCAGGTCGCCGTTCTTGGCGGCCTTCTGCAGCTTCTTGTCGGCGACGTGCGCCTCGATCCCGCTGATGCCGCCTTGCACCAGGTTGCTCTTGCTGGAGAAGGAGACACTCGGGTCAGCCAGGCTGTTGAGCACGCCGGTCAGCTGGTCGGCGGTCGGGACGTCGGCGGCCAGGGCCGGGTCCATCGGAAGCGGCGCGCCGACCGCGGCCAGCTGCACCTGGTCCACCGGCGCCGCGACGGAGGCCAGGCCCGCGGCCGCACCCCCGATGACGGCGAACGCTGCCACGCTGGTGGCGAGCAACTTGACGGTTTTCATGGTTCCCCCTTCGACGGGCACGATCTGGACGGATCCACACATCTGGCGTGGAGTCGGCGCGCCTGCTACTCCTGTTGTTTCGCGACTTGGCACGGCTACGTTACGACCACGCCATATGAAGACAACATGCACAACCTGTGCGCCGGCTGTGTGGCCGCCCAGAATTGTATCCGCCTAGTTGGTCGCCGTCGCCGCCTGGATCAACGCGATCGCGGCGTCGTGCTGCAGGATCCAGTTCCCGCCCTGGTTGACGAAAACCAGGTGCTTTTGCACCGGCCCGGCGAACTTCGGCCCCGAGATGGCGACGTCGGCCTGGGCCATGTTCGGGCCGGCCGGCGCGATGTTCGTCACGGCGAACGTCTCCGGGAAGTTGCCGTTGCGGTAGGCCTTTCGCAGCTCGTGGTCGGCCATATGCCCCTCGTCGGGGCTGATGCCGTTTTCCACCAGGTTGTTCTTGGTGGTGTACGAGACGCCCGGATTGGTGGCCTGGTCGCACAGGGTCGACAGCTGCTCCGCGGTCGGCAGGGTGCCCGGCGCCGGCGGCGGCGGTGGCGGGTCCTGCGGTAACGGCGCGCCGATCGCGGCCAGCTGCACCTGGTCCGTCGGTGTCGCGACGAAAGCGCCACCGGCGGCTCCCCCTACGACGGCGAACGCCGCCACGCCGGTGGCAAGAGTTTTCCTGGTCTTCACGGTTCCCCCTTCGATACGCGTGAACCGTGGCCGGATCGGTTCGATCCAGTACCCAACACGGTTACCCGTTCGGATGATGGCTGTAAGTGTGCCTGCTGGCGCGGGCGTTTGTGTCTCGGGCCGGTCACGTTACGGCGACGCTACGGCGGCGCGCACCGCCGCGGCGTCAGGTCAGCGTCGTTCGATCGATTCCTGCAGACTCTTGGGTCGGATGTCGGTCCAGTTCTTCTCGACATAGTCCAGGCACTCCGCGCGTGACGCTTCGCCGTACACGACGCGCCAGCCCGCCGGCTTGTCGGCGAAGCCGGGCCACAGGCTGTGCTGGTCCTCGTCGTTGACGAGCACGAAGAACGTGCCGTCGTCGTCATCGAAGGGGTTGATGCTCATCCCGTCTCCTTGTCGTGTGCGTGGGCGGGCTCACTAAGCCCCCCGTGGATCCCAACACCCGGTCAGACAACAATCCCAGGCAGCTGAGGTTCGGAAATCCGGGCCCCTGCGTCAGCCCGGACAGGTTGGGCAGGAACAACTTCGGGGTGACGTCGGCGACGGCGAGGTCGTGGCCGATCGCTTCCTGCAGGCGCTCGGCGGTCAGCGGCCCGCCCAGACCGAGCTCCAGCAGGTCCAGTACGTCCTGGCCGAACAACGACGTGAACCACAGCGCGTCGGCGCCGGAGCCGTCGATGACCAGGTCGAAACCGTGCACCGTCTCGAGGTTCTCGGCGCCGCGGTTGGTGGACAGCGTCAACCGGATCTGCCCGTCCCGGCCCACCGCGTGGGCCACCCGGCCGCGCAGGTGGCGGATGCGGTCGTCGGCCAGCAAGGCCTCCTGCACGTTCGCCGAGAACACCCCGCGGTCCGTGCGGGCCAGCGCGTCGCGGCGTTCGGCCAGCGTCAGGGCGGTCCAGTCGGTCGGGTCGGAGAACAACGAGTTCTCGAAGAAGCTCTCCCCCCGGGTGAACAGCGTCACCTGGGGCGAGATGACGGTGATGGTCGAAACCCGGTGCCGGAAAAGCTCGTTGAGCATCGACGCCGCGGTCTCGCCGCCGCCGATCACCGCCACGCGCTCGGCGCTGATCCGGTCGTGGCCCGCCGCGCGGTCCCAGAACTGGGCGATCGACAGCGTGCGCGGGTTGCCGGGCAGCAGCGACTTCTCGGCCTGGCCGGGGCCGGTGATCATCAGGGCGTCGGCGCGCACGGTGGTTTCGTGGGTGTGCAGCGCCCACTGGTCGCCGTCGACGGCCAGCCGTTCCACCTCGCCGTGCACCACCTCGAGGCCGACCTGCTCGGCGACCCAACCCAGGTACTGGCTCCATTTGCGGTGCGTCGGCGCCGGGCGGCCGCGGTCGATCCATTCGGCGAACGACGCCGTGGCGATCAGATAGGACTGCCAGCTGTAGCGGGTCATCCTCTCGTCGAGTTCGGCGTTGCGGCGCGGCACCAGCGCGGAGCGGTAGGGAAAGCCGACGTCCTTTTCCGGGCTGGTGCCCAGCCGCTGCGCGCCGTCGGTCCATCCGCCGCTGGCCTGCCAGTTGGCCGCTACGCCGATGCGTTCGACCGCGATCACCTCGGGGGCATCGACGCCCATGTCTCGCAGCACGGACGCCTTGGCCGCAACGGCGACCGCCTTGGCTCCCGCGCCCAGGATCGCAAGTGTGCTCATGTCACCATCTCCCGCAGCGATTCAACCCAAAGGTGTTGCAGCTCAGCGATATCGGCTTCGGCGAGGATGTCGGGCAGGGCGCGCCACTGCGCGGCCAGCACGCGCTGCCCGTCGAAGGCCAGCATCGCGGCCACGATCGTGAGTTCGTGGCGGACCGCCAGCTCCGGTTCCGGCTGCGGCGACACCCCGGCGAGGAGCTCGCGCTCCAGGGTCAGTCCGGTGCCGCCGCCGGAGTGGGCGGCACCGAGGTAGTTCAGCAGCAGTTGCGGTCCGGGCAACGGGGCGAGGCGTTCGGCGGTGTCGGCGCGCAGGTAACGCAGGAGCCCGTAGTCCAGCCCGTCGCCGGGGATGGCCGCCAGCTGCTCCCCCACGTCCCGCGGGTCGGTCGACTCCACCCGCAGCGGGTAGATGGAACTCAGCAGCCCTACGGTGTCGCCGGTGTCGACGGTGTGCGCGCCCGGCGCGTCGACGAGACCGTCGGCGCGACCGTGCGTTTCGAGCGCCAGCAGGGGCGGTGGGGTCGCCTGGTTGCGCGACCGCCGCCACCGCGTCACCGTCGCCGCGGTGGCGGCAACCAACAGACTCGGCAAGGGCAGGCCCGAATCCGTCAGCCGCCGCGTGGTTTCGGCATCGGTGGCGGTCAGGCGGACGATGAGATCGCCGGCGCGGTCGCGGCCCGGGTCGACCCGCCGGGTGCCGAGCTCCGGGTCGTCGCCGTCGAGCTGGGCGGCCCAGAATTGCACCGTGTCGAGCCGGCGTGCCCGCTCGACGAGCGCACCGGCCCAGCGCCGGTAGCTGGTGTGCTCGCGGATCGGTGCGGGTGCGTGGCCCGTACGCAAAGCCTTGAGGGCGGCGTGCAATTCGCCGAGAACCACGCGCCAGGACGCCGGGTCCATCGCCAGCACGTGAGCGGCGATCAGCAGGACACTTCGGCCGGCCGGGGGGCGAAGCCACACCGCGGCAACCAGCGCCCCCCGTTCCGGGTCGAGGCGGCCGACGGCCCGCGCGACGTGTTCGGGGACCGCGGTTCGCGGGTCGTCTTCCACCTCCGCTTCGAGGAGGTCGATGCCGGTGTTCTCCGACGGGATCAGCGTCATGGCGGCGCGGTCCAGGCGGGCGCGCAGCACCTCGTGTCCGGCCACGATGCCGGCCAGCGCGGCGCGTAATTGTTCGCCGGTGACGCCCTCGGGCAATCGGATGGCCTCGGTCTGCGCCAGCCGGCGCGGCTCGCCGTACTCGTAGAGCCAGCGGCCGTTGGGCAGCACCGGCATGGGCGCGGTGTCGCGCTCGACATCGGCTGCGGGCGGTGCGTTTTCCGCGTCGACGGCCGCCGCCAGCTCGCGGAGGTTGGCGCACTCCAGGATGAGCCTGGCGCGCAGCGCAATTCCCCGCTCGCGTGCCGCCTGGACCACCGAGAGGGCCGCGATGCTGTCCAGGCCCAGCTGCAGGAAGTCCGCGGCGACGTCGACCCGCGGCTGATGAAGCAGTTCCGCGAGCACCTCGGCCAGCGCGGCCTCGGTGGGCGTTTCGGGTTGCGATTCCGCCGCGGCCGCCTCGGGGGCGTCGAGGGCGCTCAGCGCGGCCTCGTCCAGCTTGCCGTTGACCGTCAGCGGGATGTCGTCCACCATGACGATGCGCTGCGGAATCATGTAGCGCGGCAACCGCGAGCCGAGCGCGCCGCGCAGCTCGGCCGCCGACGGTGGCCGCGGCGCCGCGGCGGAAACGACGACGTAGGCCGTCAGCCGGGCGACCCCGCCGTGCCGGCGCACCAGGACGCCCGCGTGCCTGACGGCGGGATGCGATTCGAGCGCGGCCGCGATCTCGCCGGGCTCGACGCGGTAGCCACGGATCTTCACCTGCGCGTCGGCGCGGCCCACGAACCGCAGCGAGCCGTCCGCGGCCCGGCGCACCAAATCGCCGGTGCGGTACATGCGTTCGCCGATCGCGAACGGATCGGCGACGAAGCGCCGGCCGGTCTCCGCCGCGCGGCCCAGGTACCCGCGGGCCAGCTGGCCGCCGCCCAGGTAGAGCTCGCCGGTGGCCCCGCACGGCACCGGGCGCAGCGCCGAGTCGAGCACGTAGCCGCGGGTGTGCAGGGTCGGTCGTCCGATCGACGGTTCGTCGTGCTCGGCGACGCCGGCCACCACGGCCTCGACGGTGGTCTCGGTGGGGCCGTAGCAGTTGTAGGCCCGCATCCCGGTGCGGGCGCACTCGGCGCGGATGACGTCCCAGGCGGGTTTGCCCAGCGCTTCCCCGCCCAGCGCCAGCACCGCCAACGGGACCGTGGCGAGCAAACCGCACGCGGCGAGTTGGGCAAACATCGACGGGGTGGTGTCGATCATGTCGATGCCGTGCTCGGCGATCGCGGCGACCAGCGCCTCGGCGTCGGCCTGCGTCTCTTCGTCCACGACGTGCACACCGTGGCCACCCAGCAGCGCGACCAACGGCTGCCAGGCGGCGTCGAACGCGAACGACCACGCGTGCGCGATGCGCAGCGGCCGGCCCAGATGGGCGGCAGCCGGCCGCAACACGTTCTCCAGGTGGTCATCGGCGTAGGTGGCCACCGCCGCGTGAGTTCCGATGACGCCCTTGGGTTCTCCCGTCGTGCCAGAGGTGAAGACGACGTACGCGGCCTGCCCGGGCAACACCTCGGCGCACCGGAAGTCGGTGCGGGGATCCGAGCCGGCCGCCGGCATCTCCTCATCGATCACGATCGAGGCGGCCGTTTGGCGCAGGATCGACTCCACCCGCTGCGGGGGCGTCCCCGGCTCCATCGGCACGCACATGCCGCCGGCCTTGAGCACCGCGAGCATCGCGACGATGTAGTGGGGTCCCCGGGGAAGTCGGATGGCTACCGGGGTTTCGGGCCCGACCCCGCGGTCGGCGAGCCGCGCGGCCAGGCCGTTGGCGAGAGCGTCCAGATCGCGGTAGCTCAGCGTGCCGCCCGCCCAGCTGACGGCGACGTTGTCCGGGGTGTCGCCGGCCACCTCGGCGAAGCGCGCATGGATGCCGACCGCCGCCGGGGTGGGCGCGTCCGCGGCGGGCGGCCGGACCGCCTCGTCGTCGAAGAGGACGCTGACCTCGCGCAGCGGGCGCTCCCAGTCCCGCAACAGCCGCTCGGCGGTGGTGAGCACCCGCCGGCCGAGGGCGTCGGCGCCGATGGCTCCCAGTGCGCCGTCGATCACCTCGACGAGCACCACCAATTCGCCGCCCGCCATGTGGGCCGCGATCGTGATCGGGAAATGGGACAGCGTTTGCAGGGCAGAGGGCCGGAATGTCGCACCGGCGGCGGTCAATTCGGTGCCGGCGGTCAGCCCGTCCAAGGGGAAGTTCTCGTAGACCAGCAGGGTGTCGAACATCTCCCCGACCCCGCCGAGCGCCCGCAGGTCGGCGTGCCCGAGGTAGCCGTGCTCGCGCAGCAGCGCGGCGTCGCGCTGCGCCGCGCGGCATTGCTCCCCGACGCTCGCCGCCGGGTCGAGCCGCACCCGCATGGGGACGGTGTTGATGAACAGACCGATCATGGTCTCCACGCCCGTGAGTTCGGGCGGCCTGCCGGAGACGGTGACGCCGAACGTGACGTCGTGGGTGTCGGTCAGCCGGGACAACACCAGCGCCCACGCCATTTGCATCAGCGTGTTGATGGTGATGCCGCGCGATCGCGCCTCGTCGACCATTCGTGCCGTCGCCCGGGCCGGCATGCGCATCTCGGTGGTGCGGGGCAGCCCGCCCGGCCGGCTTTCGGCCGACCCGAGTGCCGCCGCCAGGAGGGTGGGGCCCGGGAGGCCCTCGAGATGCCGGCGCCAGATCCGTCGCCCCGCTTCGAGGTCGCGACTCGCCAGCCAGCCGATGTAGTCGCGGTACGGCCGCGGGGTGACGGGCAGCGCCGACGGGTCGCCCCCGGCCCGGTACAGGACCATCATCTCGTTGACGAAGACCGGCAACGACCAGCCGTCGATGACGATGTGGTGGGCGGTGAGCACCAAACGCCATCGCTCCCCGGGCATTTCGATGAGCAGGAAGCGGATGGCGGGTCCGCGTTCCAGATCGAACGGGCGCCGGCGTTCGGTGACCTCCAGGGCAGGCACGCCCTCGGGCGCGGCGGTAGCGGTGCGCCAGGGCAATTCGACCCTGGACGGGACGATTTGCACCGGGCGGGCGATGCCGCGGCTGAAGAAGCTGGCCCGCAGGTTCGGGTGCCGCACCAACATCTTTGTCGCGCAATCACGCAACAGCGCGACGTCGAGCGCACCGGAGATGTCGGCGGCCATCCCGATCACGTAGGGGTCGTCGGCCTCGCCGTCGGCGAACTCGGCGAGCGTGGTCAGCGAGTACAGGCCCTCCTGCAGGGGGCTCAGCGCCATCACGTCCTCGACGTCGGGCGCGACCCCGGCCTCGGTGGCCGTCATGACGTCCCGTCGCGCGACGACGCCCAAAGCCGGGTCACCGCGGCCAGGTCGTCGGCCGACAGCCCGGAAGCGCTCATCGGCTCGAACCGGGCGTCGGTGGGCTCGTCGGACCGCTCGGTGTCGTTGTGCCCCAACGCGTCCAGAGCCGCCGCCAGCTGCTGCACCGTCGGGTTTTCGAAGATCATCCGCGGGCTGACGGCCAGGCCCGCGGCGCGCGCCCGCGAGGCCAGCTGCACCGACAGGATGCTGTCACCGCCCAGAGCGAAGAAATCGTCGAAGCGGCCGACCTCGGGCGTCGAGAGCAACTCGGCGAACACCCGGGCCAGCGCCCGTTCGGTGTCGGTGCGCGACGGCTCGACGTTGCCGCGGGTGCTGACCGCCGGCGGCGGCAGCCCGGGTCGGTTCAGCTTGCCCGACTCGGTCTTGGGCAGCGCGTCGAGCACGGTCAGCGACGAGGGCATCATGTAGGCGGGCAGCGTCGCCCCGATCGCGGCGCGCACCCGCGATGCGAACGCCGCCTTCTCGGTGTCCTCGGCGATCGGCCGGTATGGCACCACATAGCCGGCCAGCGAGGTGCCGCCGTGCACCTCCCAGGTGCGCGCCGCCGCGGCGGTGACCCCGTCGACCCCGGCCAGCGCGGCCTCGACCTCGGCCAGCTCGACTCGAAATCCACGCACCTGCACTTGATGGTCGGAACGCCCGACGAATTCCAGGCGGCCGTCCTCGGTCCAGCGGGCGAGGTCGCCACTGCGGTACAGGCGCGAACCGGGTTGCAGGGCATAGGGATTGGCTACGAACCGGGCGGCGGTCAGCGCGGGCCGCTTCCAGTAGCCACGCGCCAGCTGGTCGCCGGCGTAGTACAGCTCGCCCACCACGCCGACCGGGACCGGCCGCAGTCCGTCGTCGAGCAGGTAGGCGTCCGATCCCGGAACCGGCTTGCCCACCAGCGGATTCGGCGGCTCCAGCAGGCCGCGTGACACCGCACCCGATGTCTCGGTGGAACCGATGTTGTTCAACAGCTCGATGTCCGCGCCGGCGCACACCGACACCAGGCGCCGCAGCAGCGGGGCGCCCACCGGTTCTCCGCCGCAAACCAGCCGCGACAGCGCCCGCACCGCCTCGGGCCTGCTGTCGACCAAGGCGGAAACCAGGCTGGGAACCGCGGTCACCTGGGCCACCGCATGCCGGGTCATCAAGTCCCCGAGGGCTTCCGGGTCGCGGTGCTCGGCGTCGTCGGCGAGGATCATGGTGGCCCCCGCCGCGAGGCCGGCGAGCATCTCCATGCCGCCCTCCAGGAAGGTGATCGACGCCTGCGCCAGCCGAACGTCGTCCGCTCGCGGCGGGTAGTGCCGCAGCTGCCAGTCCAACCGGGCAGCCATGGATCGATGGGTGCCCAGCGCGCCCTTCGGCGTGCCCGTGGAGCCGGACGTGAAGACCAGATACATCGGGTCGTCGGGGTGCGGCGTGGGCGGTTCGGGCCGATCCCCGTCAAGGTTCTCGATCGCCGCTCGCACGTGCGGGTCGTCCAGCGAGATCACGGTCACACCGGGAACTTCGGGCATGGTGTCCGCCGCGTCGGCAGTGGCAAGCACGACGGGCGGTTGCACGTCGTCGAGCATGAACTGCTTGCGGGCCCGCGGGTAGCCCGGATCGATCGGGAAGTAGCCGCCGCCGGCCTTCATGATGGCCACCAGCGCCACCACCAGGTCGATGCTCCGCCGCGTCGACAGCCCCACCAACGACCCGGGGCCGACGCCCCGCGCGGCGATCAGAGTGGCCAGGTTGTCCGAACGGCGGTGCAGCGCAGGGTAATCGATCTGCTCGGCGCCGCAGCGCACCGCGATCCGGTCGGGTCCCCAGCTTCGGCTCGGCCGCAGCAATTCCGGAATGGTGCGCGGCCGGTCGCGCGGCGGCTGGGGGCCCCGGCTCCAGTGCTCCATGCGGCGCCGCTCCGCGGCGTCGGTCAGCTGCACATCCCGCAAAGTCTGGTCGACGTTGTCGGCAAACTCGGTGACCACCCGGATCAGCCAGCCGGCCAGCCGTTCGATCGTGGCCCTGGCGTACAGCTCGGTGCGGAAGATGAGGTTGCAGTCGTACCCGACGCCTGCCGAACCGTCGGTGCCGAAGAAGTTGACGCTGAGGTCGGCGTGCGCCATGTCGAAGACGGGGTCGAGCGCGGTGCATACCGTGTCCGCCCCGCCCGCGGGCGCCTGCTCGATCACCCGCGTGGCGGGCAGCTGGTCACGGACGTGCACGACGACCTGGAACAGCGGATTGCGGGACAGTGACCGCACCGGGCTGACGCTGTCGACGACGCGATCGAACGGCAGGTCCTGGTGGGCGTAGGCCGCCAGCGCCGTCTCCCGGGCGCGGGTCAGCAGCTCGCGCAGCGTCGGGTTGCCGGTCAGGTCGTTGCGCAGCACCAGGATGTTGACGAAAAAGCCGATCAGTTGGTCCAATTCGGCCTCGGTGCGCCCGGCCACCGGTGTGCCCAGCGGGATGTCCGCGCCGCCACCGGCCTTGTGCAGCACGACGGCGACGGCCGTCTGCAGCAGCATGAATTCGGTGATGCCCAGCTCGCGGGACAACTCGGCGAGCTTGGCCCGGGTCGCCGCGTCGATGCGGAAGTCGACCGATTCGCCCTCCCCGCTGGGCACCGGCTGGCGCGAGAAGTCGGGCCGCAGACCGGTGTCCTCCGGCAGCCCGGCCAGCTGCCGGTTCCAGTATTCGCGCTGCCCGGCGGCGACCGCGGACTCCTGCCCGGTCGCATCCCCCAGGAACGCGCCCTGCCACGCCGCGTAGTCGGCATACTGCACACGCAGCGGCGCCCAGGCGGGAGCCTCGCCGGCGCGCCGGGCGCGGTAGGCGGTCATCACGTCGGCGAACAGCACACCCGCCGACCAGTGGTCGGAGGCGATGTGGTGGACCACCAGCGACAGCACGTGCTCGGCGGGGTTGTCGGTGGTGTGCAACACCGCCACCCGAAGCGGGAGCTCGCGGTCCAGCTCGAAGCAGTGCCGGCGCTCGACGTCCAGCTCCCGCCGCAGCCAGGCTTCGTCCGGCCCGGTCGCGCGGCGCACGGCGACCTCTCCCGCCGGCCCGACCACCTGGTAGGGCACGCCGTCGAGCTCCACATAGGACGTGCGCAGGATCTCGTGGCGGCCGACGACGTCGCCGACGGCGGCGATCAGGGCGTCGACGTCCCAGGGCCCGCTCAGCTTCGCGGCGAACGGAATGTTGTTGACCCAGCTGGGCCCGTCGACGCGGTAGGCGAACCAACTGCGCAGCTGCGACGCCGACAACGGCATGGGCTCGTCGTGGGCGGTGGCGATCAGCTTGGGCCGCGCCCGGGTGGGCTCGCCGGAGCTGAGCTGGTCGACCCGCCCGGCCAGCAGGCCCACCGTCGCGAGCTCGAAGACATCGCGGATGCCGAGCTCCACCCCGCACTCGGAGCGGATGGCGGTGACCAGTTTGGTGGCCACCAGCGAGTGGCCGCCCAAGTCGAAGAACGAGTCGTCGACCCCCACCCGGTCGTGGCCGAGCAGGCTGGAAAACAGCGCGGCGACGCGGCGTTCGGTGGGGGTCGTCGGGTCGCGGTAGGCGGCGGCCGCGGCGATCTGCGGTTGGGGCAGCGCGGTGCGGTCGATCTTGCCGTGCGCCGTGATCGGGATTTCGTCCAGCGTCACATAGGCGGCGGGGGTCATGTAGTCCGGCAGCGCGGCGGCCACCCGGGCGCGGATGCGCTCGACCTCAACGGTTTCGGGGCCGCCTCCCTCGGCCGGTGTCACGTATCCCACCAGGCTCTTGCCCAGCCGGGGCAAATCCATGGCCAGCACGACCGCTTGCCCGACGCTGGGGTCGACCGAGATCGCGGCGGCGATCTCGCCCAGCTCGATGCGGAAGCCGCGGATCTTCACCTGCTCGTCGGCGCGGCCGACGAACTCGATGTCCCCGTCGGCGTTCCGGCGGGCCAGGTCTCCCGACCGGTACAACCGGCCACCCGGCGTGAACGGGTCCGCGACGAAACGCTCGGCCGTCAGCGCGGGCCTGCGGTGATAGCCGTGTGCGACATGGGTTCCGCCGATGTAGATTTCGCCGATCACGCCCACCGGGACCGGCCGCAGCGCGTTGTCGAGCAGGTGCACCTGGGTGTTGATCTTGGGCCGGCCGATGGGCACCACCCGGGTGCCCTGCGCCCCTTCCACCGGGTAGCTGGTGCAGTTGACCACGGTCTCGGTGGGTCCGTAGAAGTTGTAGAGCAGCGCATCGAAGGTGGCGTGGAACTTGTCGGCGATCTCGCCCGGCAGGGCCTCCCCGCCGATGGGCACGCGCCGCAGGGTGCGCCACTGGCCGACCCCGGGCAGCGACAGGAACAGGCCGAGCAGCGACGGCACGAAATGCATCGAGGTGATGCCTTCGCGGCTCAGCAGTTCGGTAAGGTAGCCGATGTCGCGCAGCCCGTCGGGGCGCGGAATCACCAGGCGGGCGCCCATGATCAGCGTGCCGAAGATCTCGCCCATGGACACGTCGAAGCTGGGCGACGCCACCTGCAAGAGCCGGTCGGTTTCGTCGACGTGGTACTCGTCGCCGAACCAGACGAAATACTCGGCGATCGGCGCGTGCGACACCGGGACGCCCTTGGGTAGCCCGGTGGAGCCCGAGGTGTAGATCAGGTAGGCGGTGTTGTGCGGGCTCAGCGGCCGGATCAATTCGGCGGGCTCGGTCGCCGGATACCGGTCAAGTCCCGTAACCGGCTCGCGCAGAACCAGTTTGGCGTCGGCATCGCCCAGAATGAAGGCCAGGCGGTCCGCGGGATAGGTGGGATCCACCGGCAGGTAGACCGCGCCCGCCTTCAACACGCCGAGCGCGGTGACGACCAGTTCGGGGGACTTGTCCAGCAACACCGCGACGCGGTCCTCGGTGCCGACGCCTTGTTCGATCAGCCAGTGTGCCAGGCGGTTCGACTCCTCGTCGATCTCGCGGTAGGTGTACTCGCGGCGCTCGTAGACGACGGCGACGGCGTCGGGCGACAGCGCCGCCCGCCGGGTGACCAGGGCGGGCAGGGTGGCGGCGGGGGTGTCGAACGGCGCGCCGGTCGAGGCCCGGCGCAACCATTCGGCGTCCTCGGTGTCCATCAGCGCGTACGCGGAAAGGGCCGCGTCGGGGTTGCTCAGCGCGTCGTCCAACATCACGGTGTAGTGCCGCAACAGCTGATCCACCAGCTGCTGATCCAGCACCTCGACCAGGTACTCGGCTTCCACCAGCCCACCGTTCGCGCGATCCAGCTCGATCATGAAACTCAGCGGCAGCTGGTTGAAATGGCCCCGCAAGTCCCCGCGCTCGCACCGCACCCCCGGCGGGCAGAAGCCGGCGCCGTCGGGCTCTCGCTGCCCGAAGCTCACCCGGGTCATCCGGTCGGCGCCGTGGCGGCGGTCGGGATTGGACTCGCGCACCAGCCAATCCAGGTCGGCCCGGGAATGGGCGAATGCGCCCACGGCGCTGTCCCTGGTCTGGGCCAGCAGCTCGCGGAACGTCTGGTGCGGCCCGGGACGCAGCCGGACGACCACGGTGTTGCCGTAGTAACCGATGGCCGATTCGGTGCCGGCGCCGCGGTTGAGCACCGGGGCGGCGATCAGGAAGTCCGTCGACTGCGTGTAGCGGTGCACCAGCGCGGCGAAGGCGGCCATCAGCACCATGTACGGGGTGGCGCCGGTCTCCCGCGCCAGCGCCGCCGCCCGGTCGACGGTGTCCGCGGACAACCGGCGGGTAGCGCGCTGCGCACGCCAGGTGCCCGGCACCACCGACCCGTGGGGGCCCGGAAGTTCAAGCGGCTCGGGAAGATTCGCCATCAGGGGCCGCCAGTAGTCGAAGTCGCCGGCGGGATCCGTGGCGTCGTCCGGCGCGGGCGCCGCGGCTGCCGGTTCGCCGCCGAAGCCGTCGGGATCGGTGTACGCGCGGGTCAGGTCGGCGAAGAATGGTGTCCACGACGCGTCGTCCCAGGCGATGTGGTGGGCGGTGATCAGCAGCATCAGCTCGTCGGCGGACAGACGGGCCACGGTCACCCGCAGCGGCGAATCCGTGGACAGGTCGAAGGGCCGCCGAAAGTCCCGCTGCGCCAGCACGTCCAGCCGCAACCGCCGGGCCTGGTCGGTGAGCCCCGAGAGGTCGTGTTCGGCCCACTGGGGCCGCAGCTCCGCGCGGACGACGGGATGCGGGTCGCCGTCCGCGCCCGTGCCGTACGTGGTGTGCAGCACGGGGTGCCGCGCCGCCACCGCGTCGACCGCGCGCCGCAAGCGCCCGGTGTCGACGCTGCCGGTGACGCGGTAGGACACACAGACGTTGAGCAGCGCGCTAGCCGGGTCCACCGACTGCACGAACCACATCCGGTGCTGGCCGACGGACATGCGCGGCTCTTCGCCGGTCGCCGCGGGGGCCTCGACGGCCGGTCTGGCCAGGCCCCGTTCGGCGATCTTGCGGCGCAGCAGTTCCAGGCGCTCGTCCTCGAGCCGGTTGCCGATCCCGGTGGTGTCCGTCACGCTGAGAGTCCAACCTTTCCAGCTTCGCGAGCGTCGAATGTTGCGTCCGATCCAGGCCCGCCCGTTGAGCCGGCGCGCAATGCGTCGATCAATTCGTCGAGGGTGATCCCGCCGAGCATGCGGGCGACCGGGACCGACCGTCCGACCGTGCGGCGCAGCCGCTTACGCAGATCGAGCGCGAGCAACGAGTCCACCCCGAGGTCGATCAGCGGCGCGGCCGGGTCGATCGACACCGAGTCGCCCAGGTGCAGCGTCGCGGCGAGCTGGTCGCGCACCACCTCGGCGAGCGGCTTGGCGAGTCGGCCGTCCACTCCCCCGTCGTCGTCTCGAGACGCGTCGAACGGCACGGCCATGCCCTGACTCTCGAAGAACACCCCGAGCCGGTCGGGGTCCGCGTCGAAGATCAACGGATCGCCGTCGTAGCGGTACAGGCCGGCCTCGATCGCCCGGTCCGGAACCATCGCGATCAGACCGGAGCGTTCTGTGCGGGCGATCTCGTCGGCCGCCACGACCCCGGCGGCCTGCCACAGTCCCCACCGGATCGCCGTGCAGTCGCGTCCCGTGCCGCGCAGCCGGGCGGCCAGCACGTCGAGCATCCGGTTGGAGGCGGCGTAGGCCGCGTGGCCGTAGCCGCCCCACACCCCGAACACCGAGGAGCAGGCCAGGATTCGGCAATCCGGTCGCAGCGGCCAGGACCCGGCCAGCAGGGCGAGGCCGCGCACCTTTGCCGCACACACCGCGGCGACACCTTCGCCGCTTAGGTCGGACCGGGAGTGGGCCTCGGCGATGCCGGCGGTATGAATCAGCAGCGACGCGCCGGTGCCGGCGTGCCGCGCGGCGACGGCACGCACGGCGGCCGCATCCGTGATGTCGCAGCGCGGTGCGTGCACGTCGGCGTCGTGGTTTTCGGTGAGCCGGCGCAGGGCGTCGCGGCCGATGCCGTTGCGGCTCAACAGGGTGACCGTGCGCGCGCCACGCTCGATGCAGTACCGCGCATATTGCAGGCCGATGGCCCCGCTGCCGCCGGTGATCACCACGTGCTCGAGCGCGGCGGCGTCCAGCGGCCGCCCGGTCGCCGTGTCGCGGCAGTTCCGGAAGGTCCGGACGTAGGCCCGCGGTGACCCGCCGTCGCGCAGCGCCACCTCACCGGGTTCGCCCAGCAGCGCGTCGACGACGGCGCTCGCCGTCCGGGGGTCGGCGTCGCGGCCACCCAGGTCGACATGCCCGAAGGCCTGGTCGGCGAATTCGAAGCCGACGCTGCGATGCATCGCGGCCAGCGCCGCCTGCGCCGGCCGGGCGTCGGCGTCACCGGCATCGACGGTCTCGGCGCACGCGGTGAGCAACCACACCGCCCGGCAGCGCGGGCCGATCAGGGCGGCGTAGTCGGGCAGGCCCGCGTCCGGCCGGGCGGCGAGCTGGTCGATCGCGGCGGTGGCGTCCGCCGCGTCGAGGGCGGGCGCGACGATGGCGAGGATCTCCGCGTCGTGCGGCGACACCAGTCGGCAATCACGGCGCGCCTCAATGGCTTCCGTCAGCCGTTGCGGTAAGGCGCCGTCGGCGGGGTCGGCGGCGACGACGCCGATGTCCGCCCCCGCCGCCGCCGGCGGCGTCGCTTGCCGCCAATGTTCGACGGCGGCGGTGAGCGCCGGGCCCGGCGGCGTGTCGATCAGCGGTTCTGGCGCGGCCCAAAGATGCACCGCCCGCATGGGCGCGTTCGGGAACCCGCGTAGCGGCGGGCGGGCGCCACCGGGGATGGCGTTGGCCCATCGGCAGCCGGGATCGGCGGCCGCCACGGCGGCGATGTTGGCCGCCAGCACGTCGGTGATCGCGCCGTCCCGGTGCCCCGAGCCGACGACGACGGTCGTCCGCTCGTCGACGAGGTCCGCCAACGGGTACAGCAGCGAGGGATGCGCGGACATCTCCACGAAGGCGGTGGCCCCGAGCCTCCGGGCCGACTCCACCGCGCGATCGAAACGTACTGTGCTGCAGAGGTTTTCATACCAGTAGTCGGTGAAGTCCGCGTCCGGGTCGACCTGCGCGCCGAAGGTCGACCCGACGAATCGCACCGGGCTGTCCCGGAATGCGGACTCCGGAATCAGCTCGACGAGCTTGGCGCGCAACCGCCGCAGGACGCTGGTGTGCCCCGGGTAGTCCACGGAGAGCTGGTGGGTGAACATGCCGCGCTGCCGGGCCAGTCGCACCGCGGCCGCCACGGCCTCATGGTCACCGGACACCACGGTCGACGACGGGCCGTTGACCGCCGAAACTTCCAGCCAGCCCGCCGTTTCCGCGATCAGGGACTCGGCCTCCCCCATGCCGGCGCCGAATACCGCCATGGCGTAGCGACCCGACAGTTGGTCGATGATCGCGGCGCGGGCGCCGACGAGCCTGACCGCGTCGGGCAACGATACGGTTCCCGCCACGTACGCCGCCGCGACCTCGCCGAGGCTGTGTCCGACGGTCATCGCGGGGAGCACGCCGTGGCATCGCCATTCGTGGGCGAGGCTGACCGCGTGGGTGAATTGCGCCCCCTGGATCTCGGTGCGCGACCAGTCGCGGTCGCGCTCCCCGGTCAGGTAGGGCAACGGGGAGGGCAACCCCGCGGCGCGGTATGCCTGGGCGCATCGGTCGGCCTCGGCCCGGTACGCCGGCAACTGGTGATAGGCCTGGGCGCCCATCGCCTGCCATTGGTTGCCCTGGCCGGGAAACACGAAGGCGATGCACGGCGCGGTGGGGAGGGAGGACCGGTGGACCAGCGGGTGCTCCTCGCCGCGGGTGAGGGCGGACAGCCCCGCGGCCAGTTCGGCCCGGTCGGCCGCCCGGACCACCGCGCGGTGCCGGCGCACCCGCCGCAGACGCAGCGGGGTGGACGCGATCGCCGCAATATCGGCGCCCGCGCCGGCCCCGCCCAGGAAGGCCATTACGGCCCCGGCGTCCTGACTGATCAGCTGTTCGTCGTGGGCGGACAGCAGCACCGGCAACCGGCCGTCGGGCAGCGGGGAGGTCAGCATCAGGCGACCTCGGGGAGGGAGACGATGACGTGCGCGTTGGTGCCGGCGATGCCGAACGCCGACGCCGCGGCGATCCGCTGCCCGCCGGCCGCGGGCCACGGGGTCAGGGTCTTCGCCAGGCGCAATCCTTGCTTTTCCCAGTCGATTTCGGGGCTCGGGTCCGCCGCGTGCAGGGTCGGCGGGATGGCGCCGTGCTCGGCGGCCACCATCACCTTGGCCAGCCCGAGCGCCCCGCTGGCTGCCAGCGCGTGCCCCACGTTCGATTTCACCGAGCCCAGCAGCGCACCGGCGCCGGGCGCCGTGTCGCCGTAGGTCTGCGCCAGCGACCGCAGTTCGGTGCGGTCGCCGAGCCGGGTGCCGGTCCCGTGGCCCTCGACCATTCCGACCTCTTCCGGCCGGATCCCGGCTTGTGTCATGGCCCGGCGGAACAGGCGGACCTGCGCCTCGCCGCTGGGGGCGCTCAGCCCGGCGCTGCGGCCGTCCTGGTTGACGGCCGTGGCGCGGACCTCGGCGACCACCCGCCGGCCGGCGCGCAGCGCGGCGGATTTGCGCTGCAGCACAAACATCGCGGCCCCCTCGGCCCACACCGTTCCGCTGGCCTGTGCGCTGTAGGGGCGGCAATGGCCGTCGTCGGAGAGGGCATGCTGCTTGGAGAACTCGACGAAGAACCCGGGCGAGCCCAGCACGTTGACCCCGCCGGCCAGCGCCAGGTCGCAGTCGCCGTTCTGCACCGATCGGACGGCCACGTGGAACGCCGCCAGCGCCGACGCGCACGACGAGTCCACCGTCAGCGCCGGCCCCGCCAACCCCAACGTGTAGGCGACCCGGCCGGAGATCACGCTCAGCGCCGTCCCGGCGAGCAGGTGGCCGCTGTGCGGGGAGAACGTGGCCATCTGCGGCCCGTATCCGGTGGCCGAGGCGCCGACGAAACACCCGGCGTCGTGGCCGGCCAGGTCGTCGGGGTTGATGCCGCTGTTCTCCAGCGCACGCCAGGACACCCGGAGCACCACGCGTTGCTGGGGGTCCATGGCGACGGCCTCGCGCGGCGAGATGCCGAAGAACTCGGGGTCGAACATCGTTGCGCCCGAGAGGAATCCGCCGCGGTCATGGATCTCCTTGAACCCACTGCGCCGCGACCCGGCGAGCAGCTCGCGGACCTGCCAACCCCGGTCGGCGGGGAACGGACCGAGCGCCTCACCGCCGTGCGCCAACAGCTCCCAGTACTTCTCGGCGGTGTCGATGCCGCCGGGCGCCTCGACGGCCATGCCGACGATCGCGACCGGGTCGTCCGTGGGGTCGAACCCGTCGTCAGACATCGCCGTTCACCCGCTCGGCCACGGCGTCGATGTGCTCGTTGAGGTAGAAATGGCCGCCGTCGTAGAGGAACAGCTCGAAGGCGCCGGCGGTGTGGCTTTCCCAGAGCCGCAACGCGGACTCCTCGACGCGGTGGTCGTCGCGCGCCCCGAGCACGCGGATGTCGGCGCGGATGCGGACGTCGGGGCCGCACTCGTAGCGGTTGACCGCTCGGTAGTCGGCCCGCACGGCCGCGGTCAGCAGCTCGGCGAACTCTTCGTCGGCGAGCAGTTCGGGGTCGGTGCCACCGAGATCGGCGATGTCGGCGAGCAATCCGTCATCGGTGGTGGGGAGTTCGGGCATCGCGGCGACCGCGGACGGCGCCGGTCCGGCCGAGACCCACAGGCGCTGCACCGCGGCGTCGTGAGATTCGGCGATCCTGGCGAACTCGAACGCGACGACGGCACCCATGCTGTGGCCGAACAGCCGCAGCGGCGCCACGCGATGCCACGGTCCGGCGTCGAACAGGCCCCGGGCGAGGTCGTGCACGGTGTCGGGGGCCGGGTGGCCGAGCCGGTCCGCGCGCTGCGGGTACTGCACGATGTAGGTGTCCCCACCCGCGGACAGCGCGGCCGCCAGCGCGCGGTAGCTTGCCGCGGCCGCCCCCGCGTGCGGGAACACCACGGTCGCGCCGGCGCGCGGGCCCGCGCCCCTACCGGGCACCCGCTTGATCCATGGCGCGAACTCGGAGGGCGCACTCAGCACCGGATCGGATGTCATTGCGGCGTCACGGCCTTCCCGGCCGGCCGCGAAGCCGAGAGCACCGTGTCGGCGTCCATCTGGCTGACCTCCAGGTACAGCTCGGCCACCTGGTCCAGCCGCGCGCCGCCGCCCTCCCGGTCGATGAGCAAAGCGGCGAGCGCCGCCACCGTTCTGGTGGCGAAGACGTCGGCGACCACGACGTGAGGCGTGTCCAGCCACGTGCGGATGCGACCCACGGCCTGGGTGGCCAGCACCGAATCGCCGCCGAGGGCAAAGAAGTCGTCGTCGCGACCGACGGTGTCCACGCCGAGCAGCTCCCCGAGGAGCGCGGCGAGAGCGGATTCCAGCGGCGTCGCCGGGGCCGAGTGGCCGGGCCGCTCGGACGCCGAAACGGCGGCGCCCAGGTCCCGGGCGACGGCGCGGCGGTCGATCTTGCCGGCGTCGGTGAACGGGATGCGCCGCACCAACGCGATGTGACGCGGAATCATGTGCGCCGGAACGAGTTCGGCCATCAGCTCCCGCATCCGCTCGGCGGTCAGCCCGGCACCCGGGCTCTCCGGGCAGACCGCCGCGGCGAGCGCCTCGGATCCACCCGCGCCGGGAAGCAGGGCGGCGACCGCGATCGCCACCCCCGGCAGCCGCCGCAACGCGGTCTCGATCTCGCCGAGTTCTACGCGGTATCCGCTGATCTTGACCCGGTGATCGGCGCGGCCGACGAACTCGAGCGTGCCGTCGGGCCAATACCTGGCCAGGTCACCGGTGCGGTACCACCTGCGCCCCGCGCGCTCGACGAAGCGCTCAGCGGTGAGATCCGGTCGGCCGCGATAGCCCCGCGCGATGCCGCGGCCGGACACCCACAGCTCGCCGGCGACCCAATCCGGGCAGTCGTCACCCGTGTCGTCGACGACGCGGCAGGCGTTGTTGGGCAGCGGCACGCCGTAGGGCAGGGCGGTCCAGTCCGCGGGCAGCGAGGCAGCGTCGGCCACCTCGAAAATGGTGTTGTGGACCGGGGTTTCGGTCGCGCCACCCAGACCGGCGAACCGCAGGTTAGGCGCCTCGGCCCGCAGGCGACGCGCCAGCTCGGGGCGCACCCAGTCACCGCCGGTGGGAATCACCCGCACCGAGGACAGCCGCCCGTGTCCGACTTCGATCAGCATCTCCAGCCAGCCCGGCATGAAGTGCAGGACCGTCACCTGGTGGGCGTCGATGAGCCGGGCCCAGGCGTCGGGGTCGCGGCGCTGCGCCTCGTCGACCACCACGATCGACCCGCCCGTCCGCAAGGTGACGAAGACGTCCATCACCGAGATGTCACCTTCCAGCGTGGACAGGGCCAGGCATCGATCCGCGGGGCCGATCTCGAAGTGGTGGGCGATGAATTCCACGGTGTTCATCGCGGCGTCGTGGGTCACCTCGACGCCCTTGGGCTCACCGGTCGAGCCGGAGGTGAACAGCACGTAGGCCAGCTGGGCGGGATCGACGCGCGGAAGGTCCGCGGCCGCGGGCGCCCCGCGCAGCACCTCGGCAAGGATCAGCTCGGGCACCGGCAGCGCCAGCAGCTGCCCCCCGCACACCAGGGCCAGGCGCACCGCGCCGGTCCGCAGGATGCGCTCCGCGCGGTCGCGGGGCTGGTCGATGCCGATCGGCAGGTAGACCGCGCCGATGCTCAGGATGCCCAGCAGCGCCGGTATCTGTTCGGCGGTCTTCGGGCCCGCCACCGCGACCGTGTCGCCAACGCCGACCCCGGCGGCGCGCAGGGCGGCGGCCACCGCCAGCGCCCGGTCGCGCAGCTGCGCGTAGCTGAGCTCACCGGAACTGGAGACTACGGCCGGCGCGTCGGGCCGCAGCCCGGCCTGCCGAAAGAACCCGTCGTGCAACGCTTCCCCGCTGGGCTCGGCGATGCGTCCGTTGACCCTGTCCCGCACCGCGCGCTGCGCCGCCGGCAGCGGCGACGGCCCGGGCGCGTCCCAGTCCTCGTCGGCCGAGGCGAGGCGGAGCAGTTCGTCGATGTGGTAGGCGAACATGGCCTCGACGACGCCGGGGGCGAAAACCCCTTCGCGCACATCCCAATTCACCAGTACGCCGCCGTCGAGCTCGGTGACCTGGGCGTCGAGCAGCACCTGCGGTCCCTGGGAGATGATCCACGCGGGTGCGCCGAATTGCGCGGTGACCTCGTCGCCGAACAGTGGGCCGAGGCCCAGCGCGCTGGTGAAGACGACCGGCGCCAGCACCTGGGTGCCGCGGTGCCGGCTGAGGTCGCGCAGCACCGACAGCCCGGGATAGGCGGCGTGCGCGGCGGCGGTCCGCATCGCGTCCTGCACGGCGGCCGCCCGCGCCGCCGCGGTCGGCGAGCCGGTGAGGTCGACGTCGAGCAGCAGCGAGGAGGTGAAGTCGCCGACGAGCGAGTCGACGTCGGGGTGCAGCGGCTGCCGACCGAACAGCGGCACGTTCAGCAGGAAGCGGGAGCTGGTCGACCAGCGGACCAGGGCGTGGGAGAACGACGCGGCCAGGGTCATCGCCGGGGTGAGCCCGCGGGCCCGGGCGCGGGAAAACAGGGCGTCGCGGGTTTCGGGATCCAGCCAATGCCACAGCCGGACGCTGCGACGCGAGCCGCGGTCGCCGGCGGTGGGCAGGCTCGGCGGGTCGGGCAGCTGCGGGATGCGTTGCGCCCACCAGTTCCGGTCGGCGTCGCGGGCCGGTTGCGGGCGCGCCTCGTCCGCCTCGACCGCGCGGCGGTACTGGCGGTAGCTGTAGTCCAGCGCGGGCAGGTCGTGACCGCGGTAGAGGGTGGCGAGGTCGGCCATCAGCGTTCGGTAGCTCATCGCGTCGGCGGCCTGCATGTCGAGGTCGACGTGCAGGCGCGAACGTTCGCCGGGCAGCCGGGTCAAAGCGAGCTCGAACACCGCCCCGTCAAGCTGCTGTTGTGATTTGGCGTCGCGGATGGCGGCCAGCCGCTGATCGACCTCCACGGCGCCCAGGTGGCGCAGGTCCTCGACCGCGACCGGGAATGCGTCGCCGGTTGCCGCGATCCGCTGCGTCCCGTCGGGCAGGAATTCCACCCGCAGCATGGGGTGGCGTCGGGCCAGCTCCGTGGCGGCCGCGCGCAGGCGCCCGGGGTCGATCGCGCCGCCGTCGAATTCGACGTAGAGGTGCCCGGCCACCCCGCCGAGAAGCTGGTTGTCCTGGCGACCGACCCACATCGCGTGCTGCATCGGGGCCAGGGCAAAGGGCTCGCCCGCGGCGTCGTCGGCCACTCCGGCGGGCGGCCGCTCGGTATCCTCGGGCGGGGCATCGGCGGTGACCAGGCCGGACCAGGCCTCGATCGTCGGGGTGGCGGCCAGCGTGGCGAAATCGACGGGAACGCCCCGCCGGCGCCAGCGGCCCGCCAGGGTCATCATCCGGAGGGAGTCCAGGCCCTGGCCGATCAGGTTGGTGCTGGGGTGGACGTCGTCGGCCCTCACGCCGAGCAGTTCGGCCACCTCCGCCCGGACGTCTACCGAGCGCGCCGAGGCACGCACCACGAACCCTCCCTGAATTAGCACAGGCTGCCCTAAGTTGTGGGGGTTACCCTATCCTTACTCACGGATCGCCGCCACCACGCCCCCCTGTCTGAGGACCTCGATGACCGCGAACGCACGGCAACCCCGGGCCGGGGCCCTCGACGGGTTCGTGCCCTTCCCCGCCGATCGGGCCGCCGCCTACCGGGCGGCCGGCTACTGGGCGGGACGAACCCTGGACACCATCCTGAGCGAGGCCGCGCGGCGCTGGCCGGAGCGCACGGCCGTGCTCGACGCCGCGGGCGGTGCCGGCCTGAGTTATGCCCGGCTCGACGAACACGCCGACCGCGCCGCCGCGGGACTGCACCGCCTGGGCATCGCCCCGGGGGACCGGGTGCTGTTGCAGCTGCCGAACGGTTGCCAGTTCGCGGTGGCGCTGTTCGGGCTGCTGCGGGCGGGCGCCATCCCGGTGATGTGCCTGCCCGGCCACCGGGCGGCCGAACTGGGACACTTCGCCGCCGTCAGCGAGGCCCGCGCGCTGGTGATCGCCGATACGGCAAGCGGTTTCGACTACCGCGCCATGGCGGAGGAGCTCGTCAAGGCCCACCCGGCGCTCGAGCACGTGATCGTCGACGGGGACCCCGGTCCGTTCACGTCGTGGGCGCGGCTGTGCGATCGGGCGGGCAGCCGTCCGCGGGTGCCGGCGCCGGATCCGGGATCGCCTGCTCTGCTGCTGGTTTCGGGTGGCACCACCGGCACCCCCAAACTCATCCCCCGCACCCACGACGATTACGTGTTCAATGCGACCGTGAGCGCGCGGGTGTGTGGGCTCACCGCCGACGACGTGTACCTGGTGCTGCTCTCGGCCGGACACAATTTCCCGTTGGCCTGCCCCGGCCTGCTCGGCGCGATGACCGTGGGCGCCACCACCGTCTTCGGTACCGACCCCAGCCCCGAGGCCGCCTTCGCCGCCATCGAGCGCCACGGCGTCACGGCCACCGCCCTGGTGCCGGCCCTGGCCAAGCTCTGGGCGCAAGCCTGCGAGTGGGAGCCGGTGACACCGAAGTCCCTGCGGCTATTGCAAGTTGGCGGGGCGAAGCTGGAGCCCGCCGACGCGCGCCTCATCCGGTCCGCGTTGACGCCCGGGTTGCAACAGGTGTTCGGGATGGCGGAGGGGCTGCTGAACTACACCCGCCCGGGCGATTCCCCCGCGCTCGTCGACCACACCCAGGGGCGGCCGCTGTGCGCGGCCGACGAATTGCGCGTCGTCGATGCCGACGGTGAACCGGTGGCGGCGGGTGAGGAAGGTGAGCTGCTGGTGCGCGGCCCGTACACCCTCAACGGCTACTACCGCGCCGAGCGCGACAACGAACGCTGCTTCGCTCCCGACGGTTTCTTCCGCAGCGGCGACCTGGTGCGGCTACGGCCCGACGGCTACCTGACCGTCACCGGGCGGGTCAAGGACGTGATCTGCCGTGCCGGTGAAACCATCTCCGCGGCGGACCTCGAGGAGCAGATGCTGCGCCACCCGTCGATCTTCTCGGCGGCGGCGGTGCCGCTGCCCGACCCCTACCTCGGCGAAAAGATCTGCGCGGCGGTGGTTTTCACCGGCCCAGCGATGACGCTGGCGGAGCTGAACGCCCACCTCGACCGGCAGGGCGTCGCCGCGCATTCCCGGCCCGACGTGCTGGTCCCGATGGCGGCGCTGCCGACGACGCCGATCGGCAAGGTCGACAAGAAGGCGATCGCCGGCAGGCTGTCGGCCGGTCAGGCGCGCTAGCCGACCTTATTGGCGCCCACCGGCCGCTTGCGCGGCCCGGCGGCCTCTAGGTGCACCGATACTGCCCGTTGAGCACGCAATTCGACGGTGGCGAGTAGGAGCCCGTGAGCAGGCCCCGGAAACCGCCCGTGGCCGACCCTCCGGGCGCAATGACGCGATTCCAGTTCGCGGGGGTGAGAACGTAGTGCGTGCCCGATTGAGCGACCGTGCTGTTCCACGTGTGCAGGATGGATTGCCCCGGCGGCATGTCGAATTCGAGCTTCCAATCGCTTAGCGGCGCCGCGCTCGCATTGGTGACGGCGAAGCGGGCGATGAAACCGGTCTGCCACGTATGTTCCACCGACAACGTCGCCGCGGCCGCGGCCGCATGAGCGACGGGGGCGGTGGCGAGCCCGAGGGCGGCAACGGTCAGAGCGGACACGGTTACGCGCAGCGCCGCACGCCAGCGCTGCAGGTAGTTGTCCAGTCGGGCCATAGCAGCCAACACTAAAGCCACACAGGCGAAATCGCCGTCGCATCGCCGGCAAGCTGCAGGACCTTTGCCCAACTGAAACCGACACGAAATTTTTGCCTTCACACACCTCGGCGCGACACGGCTCCGCGAGTTCGGCCCGCGGGCGCGTCGGCAATCCTGCCATTGACCAATGTCACCATTTGGTGTTGACTGCGTGGCATGACGGACGGCGTTCCGGCCCGCGGGTCGTTGCGGTCCCGCGGCGCGGCGGCGGTGAGTGCCTACACCCTGCGGCCGGTCACGGGTCTGCTGCCGCCCGAACGGGCATGGGGCTTGTGGGTATCTCGCCAGATCGTCGCCCGGATCATGGGAACGTTCGGCCCCCCGCTGGCGGGCACCCGCGTCGAACATGTCGACACGAGGCTGCCCGACGGCCGCCGCGTCAAGGGCGAATGGGTTCATGGACCGCGAACGCCGACAAGCGCTGCGCCGCGCTCGCTGCCGGCCGCCGGAGCCATCTATTACGTGCACGGCAGCGGTTACGCCGTGTGTTCGGCAAAGACGCACCGGCGGTTGACGTCCTGGCTGTCCTCGTCGACCGGCTTGCCGGTGTTCTGCGTCGATTACCGGCTTGCCCCCCGCCACCGTTTCCCCGCCGCGGCCGACGACGTGCGGACGGGCTGGGACTGGCTGACGCAGACATGCGGTGTACCGCCGAAACAAATGGTGATTGCCGGAGATTCGGCCGGCGGCCACTTGGCCGTCGACATGATGCTGCAACCCGACGTCGCCGACAACCATCCCGCCGCGCTCGCGCTGTTCTCCCCGCTCTACGACATCACCTTCGAGCTCTGCCTCGCCCGTGAACGCATGCGCCGCGATCCCGCGATCCGGGCGGCCGACGCGGCCCGCCTGGTCGGCATGTATCACGCCGGCGTCGACCCCGCCCACCAGCGGCTGACGCTGGACGTGGCCGCGGGCCCGCCGCTTCCGCCCACCCTGATCCAGGTCGGCGGCGCGGAGATGCTCCGAGACGACGCGCGCCAGCTCGCCGCCGACATCCACACCGCGGGTGGCCGGTGCGAACTGCAGATCTGGCCGCACCAGGTGCACGTCTTCCAGGCCTTGCCCCGCCTGACCCCCGAGGCCGCCAAGGCGGTGGCCTACGTCGCCCGGTTCGTCGCCCACGCGTTGCAGGACGCGCGCGCCACGGCCCAGGGGGTGCGCTGAGCGATGCTGGACAGGCTGCTGGGCAGATCGAAGACCAGCCGCGGCGCGTCGGCGGTCGTGACCGGCGCCGGCAGCGGCATCGGCGCGGCCTTCGCCATCGAGCTCGCCCGTCGCGGCGGGGCGGTCGTCTGCAGCGACATCGACGAAAGGGCCGCCCGCGCGACGGCCGACGCCATCGTCGAGCACGGCGGCAAGGCCACCGCAATCCGTTGCGATGTCTCGAAATTCGAGGACGTGCAGGCACTTGCCGAGCAATCGCAGGCCTGGTTCGCCGGCCCACCCACGCTGGTGATCAACAATGCCGGCGTCGGTGCCGGCGGCGCGGCCATCGGCGATGCGTCCCTGGACGACTGGGTGTGGACGCTGGGCATCAACCTGTGGGGCCCCATTCACGGCTGCCACGTGTTCACCCCGATCCTGCGGAATGCCGGGCCCGCGCACGCTCCCCGCGGCATCATCAACGTCGCCTCGGCGGCGGCGTTCGGTGCCGCCCCGGGCATGGCCCCCTACAACGTCAGCAAGGCCGGCGTGCTGTCACTTTCGGAGACCCTGGCTGCCGAATTGGCCGGTACCGGCATCAAAGTCACCGTGCTGTGCCCGACGTTCGTCAAGACCAACATCGTCGAGTCCGGGCGCATCAGCGCGCAATCCGGCGAGCTGGCCAACCGGCTGATGCGCTGGACCGGGTTTTCGCCCGACAAGGTCGCGCGGATCTGCCTGGACGCGCACGACCGCGGCGAGCTCTACTGCATGCCGCAACTCGACGCCAAGATCGGCTGGAACATCAAACGCCTGGCCCCCCAGGCGTACACGCGTGCGGCCGGCCTGGTGTCGCGCGTCAGCCTGCCCTGATCACCCAACGCAAAGGAGCTCCCGGTGGCCATCGACATGGAAGCCATGCTCGCCAAGATCAAGGACCGCCAGTGGGCGCTCGCCGACATCGACTGGGACGCCCCCGGCGCCGAAATGATCAGCGCTGAACAGCGGCCACAGCTCAAGGCATTCATGGCCGACCTGTGCTGGATCGAGAACATCGGCGCCAGGGGCTTCGCGGCGCTAGCGAAGAAGGCACCCACACCGACCATCGCCGAGATCTACCGCTACTTCCACGCCGAGGAGCAACGCCACGCCAACGCAGAACTGGCGCTGATGAAGCGCTGGGGCATGCTCGAGGACGGTGAGATCCCCGAGCCGAACGTGAACATCCGACTGGCGATCGACTGGTTGGACCGCTGGGCCGACGACATGCCGCTGTCTCTGCTGGGCACGGTCATTCCGATGCTCGAGGTCGCACTGGACGGCGCCCTGTTGAAATTCCTGCTCGACGAGGTGCACGACCCCATCTGCCACCAGGTCTTCGAGAAGATCAACAATGACGAATCACGCCACCTGGTCGTCGATTTCGAGGTCCTCGACATGATCGGGCACGCGAAGATCCGACGGTTACTGATCGACTTCGTCGGTCACAATGCCACTCCGGGTCTGATCATCGGTGCGATCATGGGCGCACCGCTGATCAACAGGATCCGCAACGAGATCACCGCCATGGGTATGGAGCCTGAGCGGCTTTACAGAGCTGTGAAAAGATTCAAAGAGCTTGGTGATCGCGGCGAACGTACCAGGCGGGTACCGACTTATCGATTCCTGAGGCGCTACGCGGGAGTGGTCACAAATCCACGCCACCCGTACCACCTGCTCGCGAATTCGATGGTATGGCTTTCCGACCGATATCCGCGGCCCCTGCTTCCGTCGATACCGACTTGGGTTGGAGAACTGACCCACGAGCCGGCGGCCTGACCGTGGCCGACAACCGCACCCATGCGGTGCTCATCATCGGAGCCGGCTTCACCGGGCTGGGGGCGGCGATCCGATTGGCCGACGCCGGAGTCGACGACGTCGTGATCGCCGAACGCGGCGACCGGGTGGGCGGAACCTGGCGCGACACGACGTATCCCGGCGCCAGCTGCGATGTGCCGTCGTTGCTGTATTCGTACTCGTTCGTCAAAAACCCCACCTGGTCGCGCACCTACTCCCCCGCCCCGGAGATCTGCCGCCACCTCGAAGACATGGCGACCAGGTTCGACGTCCGTCGCCACATCCGCTTCGGCCACGAGGTCAGCGGCCTGACCTTCGATGAGGCCGACGGGGTGTGGACCGCAACGACCAATCGTCGCACCCGATTCCGCGCCCGCACCGTGGTGCTGGCTTCCGGACCGCTGTCCGACGTCAGCTTCCCCGACATTCGCGGCCTGGACAGCTATCGCGGACACAAGGTCCACAGCGCCCGCTGGGACCACGACTACGATTTCGCGGGCAAGCGGGTCGCGGTCATCGGCACCGGCGCCAGCGCGATCCAGATCGTTCCCGAGCTGGTGAAGCAGGCCGGATTCGTCAAGGTGTTTCAGCGCACCCCGTGCTGGGTGTTGCCGCGCCTGGACACCGCCACCCCGCCGGCCGTGCAGAACCTGTTCACCAAAGTGCCTGCCGCCCAGCACCTTGCGCGGCAGGCGCTGTTCTGGGGTCACGAGGCCAGCGCCACGGCCCTGGTGTGGGACACGCCGTTGACGTCGCTGGTGGCGCGGTTGGGGCGGGCGCACCTGCGCGCCCGGGTCAAGGATCCGTGGCTGCGGCGCCAGCTGACGCCGGACTTCCGGCCGGGATGCAAGCGCATGCTGGTCTCCAGCGACTACTACCCCGCGCTGCAGCGGGAGAACTGCAAGCTCATCGACTGGCCGATCGCCACCCTCAGCCCGGCCGGCATCCGCACCAGCGACGGCATCGAGCACCACCTCGACTGCATCGTGTTCGCCACCGGCTACGACGTGCACCTGACCGGACCCCCCTTTGCGGTCACCGGGCTCGGCGGCCGGTCGCTGGCCGACGAATGGGCCGGCGGCGCACAGGCTTACAAGAGCATCAACGTGCACGGCTATCCGAATCTGTTCGTCATGACCGGACCCAACTCCGGACCGGGCCACAACTCGCTGCTGGTCTACATCGAGGGTCAGCTCGAGTACGCGGTGCGCGGCATCCGAGCCATCCTCGACGACGACCTGCGCTACCTGGATGTGCGCGAAGAGGCGCAGCGCCGGCACAACGCCGACCTGCAGCGCCGGCTCACCAGGACGACGTGGATGTCCGGCTGCCGCAGCTGGTATCTCACCAGGGACGGGTACAACGGGTCGATGTACCCCGGTTTCGCGACGCAGTATCTTCGCCAGATGAGGGATTTTCGCTACCAGGATTACCAAGCCGTGGCGCGCGGCGCCCGGGCGTATGCCGCCTCGTCGGGCTGACAGGTGGCACCCGAGCGCCCGCTCGACCGCTCGTCGCGACCCGAACCGGGCACGATCGCTAGCGTGCTGCACAACGTGCGGCGCGCGCCCAAGCGCGTGCGGCGCCAGTCGCGAGACTTCATCGAAACCGCAGTGTCGCAGCTTTTCGACGCGGCGGTGCGTCACCCACAGGGCGTACCCGCATCCGGTGAGTACCGGATCGAGGATCTGGCCCGGCTGGCCGGCACCACCACCCGCAATATCCGGGTCTACCGCGACCGCGGCCTGCTACCCCCGCCGTTGCGCGTCGGCCGCATCGCGCTCTTCAACGACACCCATCTGACCCGCCTGCGGCTGATCACCTCGATGCTCGACCGCGGATACAACATCGCGCACGTGCGCGAAATGCTCAGCGCCTGGGAGGAGGGCAAGAACCTGGGCGACGTGCTGGGCCTCGAGACGGCCATCGTCGGCACGTGGACGACCGAAAAACCGGAGACCATGCCGCTGGCCGACGCGCGGCGGCTCGTCGACGACCCGGACGCCTTCGAGCGGCTGGTGCGGCTGCAGGTCATCCGGCTCGATGGGGAGAGGGTCACCGTCACTCGCCCCAAGCTGATCGAGGCGTTCAACGAAATCCGCGGCTACGGCGTCAAATTGGAGAAGCTCGTCGACCTGCACGAGCAGATCGTGCCGGAAATCGACAAGATCAGCGACATGCTGGTGCGCGCCGGAGCCGAGCACGTGCTGGACCGCATCAAGCCGGGCGAGCCGCTGCCGGCGGACGCCGAGATCGCCGAGCTGATCACGATGCTGGTGCGCTTCCGCACGCAAGCCGTGGCGACGGTGACCGCCACGCTCGCGTCCTCGATCGAGTCGAACATCGAATCACTCGTCAGCCGTGTCCTGGCCGACTACCTCGAGTCCAGCCCCTCGACCTGAACGGTATTCGCTCAGTCAGGTCGTGACGTCGCTAGGCGCCGGTGCACGTGTACGGGGTGCAGTCCACCGTCACCGGCGTGACGCACGCCGACATCGGGGTCAACGAGAGCGCGAGCATCAGCGCAAGGACCACTTTGGATTTGACACCGGACACTGACCACTCCATCCGTCGAGGATGGGACGAATGCTAAGCGCGGCCCTCCGAAAAAACATGAGAATGGCCGATATTCGCTGGCACGTACCGGCCGGCTCGCGGATTTCGGCTCCGCTCGGACGGATGACACGCCTTCAGCTGGTCCTCGACCGGATCAGTGTCCGCTCAGGGTGAGCGTCCCTTCCGTTCTCAAAACTTTGCTGGCCGTGATTCTTTCGGTCTTGCGGGCTTCTCGCTCGAGATAACGCTGCTTGGACTCCTCGAATTTGTCGGAAGCCTGCTCGAGCTCCTTGACCAGCACGGCGAGATCGTCGCGCATCCGCGCGGCGTCGCCGGTGAAGTCCTCGCGTTCGAAGATGCGCCACTTCCTGAGCACCGGCATCACCACCTCGTCGAGATGGATGCGCGGGTCGTAGACGCCGCCGACGGCGATGATCACCGCCTTGCGCCGGAATTCGGGGACCGTGAATCCGGGCATCTTGAAGTTGCGCAGGATTCGGTGCACCGACTTCATCGCCTGATTCGGGGCGATGTCCAGCCCCGCCGCGCTGACGTCCCGGTAGAAGATCATGTGCAGGTTCTCGTCGTGCGAGACCCTGGCCATCAGTTGCTCCGCGATGGGGTCTTGGGAGGCCTTGCCGGTATTGCGATGGGAGACCCGGGTGGCCAGCTCCTGGAACGACACGTACATGACCGAGTCGAATAGGCTCTCGGCAAACATGTCACCCTGCTGGTTCTGCCCCGGGCTGAAGCCCCGCGTCATTTGCTCCAGGCGGAGTTTCTCCAGCGCCACCGGGTCGACGGAGCGGGTGACCACCAGGTAGTCGCGCAGCGCCGTGCTGTGCCTGGCCTCCTCGGCGGTCCACCGGTTGACCCACTGCCCCCAGGGCCCGTCCATGCTGAAGTTCATCGCGATCTCGCGGTGATACGAGGGGAGATTGTCCTCCGTCAGCAGGTTCTGCACCATGGCCACCTGCGCGACGTCGGGGAGCCGGCCCTGCCCGGGCTCCCAATCCTGACCGTCGAGCGCGTAGAAGTTCCTGCCGTCCGACCACGGGACGTAGTCGTGCGGGTTCCACTCCTTGAACATCGACAGGTGGCGGTTGAGCAGGCCCTCCACCACGGGCTCGAGCTCGTGAAGTAGCTGCAGGTTAGTCAGGTCCTTGGACACAAAGCCCTCCAGTTATGTGTGCCGTTGAGTTACGCGCAATGTATCTGTGTCATCCGGTTACATAAAGATGACACGCGCGAAACGCGGCCAACTAGGGCCAAAGGTCCCTACGCCCGCAGGACCGCCCAGAGCCGGGTGCGAATTACTGGCGCGCGACCAGATAGGGCGCCAGCGTGGAGAGCTTTTCGCAGGTCTCCTCGAATTCCCGCTCGGGCGTGGACGCTTCGATGATGCCGGCCCCGGCCCGCAACCACGTCCTGCCGTCGCGTTGGTAGGCCGCCCGCAACGTCAACGCCGCATCCAGTCCCCCGTCGGCCGAAAACATCACGACCGCGCCGGAATACAGACCGCGCGGGCTCTCGTCGAGGCGCAGGATCGCTTCCACGCCACCCGCTTTCGGGATGCCCGAGGCGGTGACGGCCGGGAACAGCGCTTCCAGCGCGTCCATCCGGTCGTTAGACGCCCCGAGCCGCCCGCTGACCGTGGAGCCGAGGTGCTGCACGCTCCCCCGCTCCCGCACCGTCATGAAATCGGTGACCACCGCACTGCCGGGTTCGGCGATCTCGCTCATTTCCTGCAGCGAACTTCGCACCGAAATCGCGTGTTCGACAATTTCTTTCGAGTTCGACTCCAGCTCGTCCCGGGCCTGCCGGTCACGCGCCACACCTCGGCCCAGCGCGCGGGTGCCCGCCAGCGGCTCGGTCACCACGATGCCGTCGTCATGGACGGCCGCGACAAGTTCCGGACTGTAGCCGACAGCGCGAATCCCGCCCAGCCGCAACAAGAACGAGCGCACCGGCGTGTTGTGCCGACGCCCCAGCCGATAGGTGGACGGGAAGTCCACCGGGAAGGGCACTTCCAGACAGCGGGACAGGATCACCTTGTGGTAGCGGCCCGCCGCGATCTCGCCCACGGCCGCCGCCACCCGATCGCGATAGCCCGACGCGTCGGCGATGACGTCGACGCCGCGGGGCCTGCGCACCTCGCGCACGCCGTCGTCCAGCAAGCGCAGGACCGCGTCGCGGTGAACCGCCGTCGCGCCCCACAGCTGGACCGAGTCCTGGCTCACCGCGATGCGAGTGCGCGGCCAAAACACCCGGGCCAGCGGGGTTCGCGGCGCCAGCCGCTGCTGCAGCCCATAGCGGTAGACGCCGAACTCGAAGGCGATCCAGCCGAAGAGCTGGTCGGTTTCCAGCAACAACCGGTCGACGGCCTCGCCCAGAACGTGGCCGGGCCGGCCCGACCACTGCTGCCGCCGAGTCACCCCGTCCCGCACGACACGCAACTCGTCGCTGTCCAGCTCGATCATCGCCCGCACACCACTGGCCAGCAACCATTGACCACCGCGCTCGTAGAGCAGATATTCCTCGCCGGTTTGTTCGGGCAGCACCGCGGCCAGCTCGGCGGCCAGGTCGGCCGGCTCGACATCAGGGGGAAGCGGAATCGGCGAGGACGCAGATCCGGCGGAACTCGTCTGAACGCTGACCTCGGTCACGGTTAGTAAATGTAGCCTAACCTATCTACGAGCGCGCAACCGCTCCCCGCCGGGACGTGCCGAGCCGGCCGAACTCCGCCGGAGTTCAACCGCCGGCCACCCGTCGGGCCCGCCACCAGCCGAACCGACAGCGCCCCGGTCGACCCACCGTTTTACCAGCGCAAGGGACGTGATCGGGGCCAGATTCCGCCGGACGCCGGCACCGAGCTACGCACACCGGGACACCAAACGTTTGCCAATCGTTTACGAGCCGGCCGCACAGCGACCGGCCGCCGCGACGGGATTGCTCATAAAATCACCGTCTAACCGTGCGAACCCGCTCGCCGGCGGAGTAGTTGGTTGCGCGCCCGATAGTTACCCACCGCCAACCATCGAGAGGAACACCATGTTCGTGATCCGGCTTGCGAACGGCGAAGAGGTCCAGGGCGCCGACAATGACGGGCTCGAAATCAACCAGGAAACGGGTGTCCTCACGGTCTCGCGTGTCGACGGTTTCGAGGAAATCACCACCCATTACTCGCCAATGGCGTGGCTGTCGGTGACCCACCGCAAGAAGGGCGCCGGCGTCAGGCCCTCGCTCATTTCCTCGGCGCGCTAATTTCCCGTTGACCCCACAGCAAATCCACAGGACTTTCACACCAAACCCACGCCCGCCGTTCCGGTGCCGCACCCCCGGAGAGGCATCGGTCACAGCCTTCTGACCAGCGACTTTACCCCGCGCCAGCCCGCCCGGCTCGGCCCGACACGCCCGTACTTCCTGCTTTGCATTCGAGTGGCGATTTGAGACCGGCGGGGATAAGTTTTGCTCGGTCGTCGGGATGTTCGTGGTGGCTCCGCTTGCGGACGGTGCTTTCCCTGATCACCGCACTCATCGAGGGAGGCATCGAATGCTGCAAGAGTTTTGGCAAAACTTCACCCACAACCTGTTCAAGCCGCTCCTGCTCTTCTTCTACTTCGGATTCCTGATTCCGATCCTGAAGGTGCGGTTCGAATTTCCCTACGTTATTTACCAGGGCTTGACCATGTACCTGCTGCTGGCCATCGGCTGGCACGGCGGCGAAGAACTCGCGAAAATCAGCGCGGGCAGCGTCGGGGTGATCGTCGGCTTCATGGTGCTGGGCTTCGTGCTCAACTTCGTGATCGGCGGCATCGCCTACCTGTTGCTGAATTGGCTGACGTCCCTTCGACGAATCGACCGCGCAACCGTCGCGGGGTACTACGGATCTGACTCGGCGGGAACGTTCGCCACCTGCGTCGCCGTCCTGACCGCCGTCGGCATGGCGTTCAACGCCTACATGCCCGTCATGCTGGCCGTGATGGAGATTCCCGGCTGCCTGGTGGCGCTCTATTTCGTGGCGCGCCTCCGCCACCGCGGGATGGATGCGGCGGGCAACATGGCCGACGAGCCCGGCTACATCGCACCGGTCAAGGTTTCGGTTGGCCCCGGTACGGCGGCCAAGCCGCCGCACGGCGGCAGCCTCGAGGCCGAGACCGAGCGTGGCATAGAGCAGGAACTCGAATTCTCCCTGGAGAAGCTCGACCACCCCGACTGGGAGCCCGACCAGAGCCCGCCGCACACGACCGGCAAGAGGGTGCCGATCTTCTCGCGGGAGCTGTTCCAAGAGGTCTTCCTGAACCCGGGGCTCGTCCTGCTCATGGGCGGCATCATCATCGGCCTGGTCAGCGGCCTGCAGGGTCAGAAGGTGGTCGCCGACGACGACAGGTTCTTCGTCCTGGCGTTCCAGGGCGTGCTCTGCCTGTTCCTGCTCGAAATGGGCATGACGGCCTCACGGAAGTTGAAGGACCTGCGGACGGCCGGCCCCGGTTTCATCTTCTTCGGCCTGCTCGCGCCGAATATCTTTGCACCCCTTGGCATCCTGGTCGCCCACATCTACGCCTCGCTCACCCACGCCGATTTCAAGCCGGGGACGTACGTGTTGTTCGCGGTGCTGTGCGGTGCGGCGTCCTACATCGCCGTCCCGGCGGTCCAGCGGCTGGCGATCCCCGAAGCCAGCCCCACCCTGCCGTTGGCGGCGTCGCTCGGCCTGACGTTCTCCTACAACGTCACCATCGGGATCCCGCTCTACATCGAGGTCAACCGGCTGATCGCGCACTGGTTCTAGATTCGCCGAACCGGCGGTCGCGCGGCCTGCCGAACATGGTGGCCGACATGCCTTTTGACGAGGCGCGGCAAGCCGGTTGTTAATTGTTCGTAAAGAGGGTGGAGCCGGGTCGCCCACGGCCGCGGGTTTCCACTAAGTTCGTGGGCGCCGCGAGTCGGGTCCGGGCTACGGCAGCACCGGACCGCGTCGCCGGGAGGCCACATGCTTGACGAGTTGTGGCAGAACTTCATCCACAACCTGTTCAAGCCGCTGTTGCTGTTCTTCTATTTCGGGTTTCTCATCCCGATCCTCAAGGTGCGGTTCGAGTTTCCGTACGTGATCTACCAGGGCCTGACCATGTATCTGCTGGTGGCCATCGGCTGGCAGGGCGGCGAAGAACTCGCCAAAGTGAAACCGGCCGACCTCGACAACATCGCCGGGTTCGTGGCACTGGGTCTCGCGCTGAACTTCGCGATCGGGGCGCTCACCTACGTCCTGCTGAGGTATCTGACCCGGCTGCGGCGGGTCGACCGGGCGGCGGTTGCGGGCTACTACGGGTCGGATTCGGCGGGCACGTTCGCCACCTGCGTCGCCGTCCTGGCCAGCGTCAAGATCGCCTCCGACGCCTACATGCCGGTCCTGCTGGCGTTCATGGAGATCCCCGGGTGCCTGGTGGCGCTGTACCTGGTGGCCCGGCTCAGGCATCGGGGGATGGACGAGACCGGGTTCATGCCGGACGAGGACGGCTACACGACGCCCGCCGCGGTGGGGCCGGGCGCGGCCGCCCAGCACGGGCGGCCCGAGGGCGTCGACGACCGGGCGGAGCGCGGGATCGAGGAAGAGCTGGAGCTCTCGCTCGAAAAGCGGGAGCACCCGGAGTGGTACGGGGACGGCCGGCAGCGCGCGAAGGCACCGCTGCTGTCGCGCGGGATAGCACAGGAAGTGTTTTTCAACCCCGGGCTCATCCTCCTCGTCGGCGGCATCGCCATCGGCTTCATCGGTGCGCTGCAGGGCCAGAAGGTGGTGCACGACCAGAACGAGCTCTTCGTCGCCGCGTTCCAGGGTGTGCTGTGCCTGTTCCTGCTCGAGATGGGCATGACGGCCTCCCGAAAGTTGCGGGATCTCAGGTTGGCCGGCGGCGGGTTCATCGCATTCGGCCTGGTCGCGCCCAATTTGTTTGCGACCCTGGGCATCGTGGGCGCCTACGCCTACGCGAACCTGACGGACACCCACTTCCAGCCGGGTACCTATGTGCTGTTCGCCGTGCTGTGCAGTTCGGCGTCGTACATCACGCTGCCCGCCGTGCAGCGGCTGGGCATCCCCGAAGCGAGCCCGACGCTGCCGCTGGCGGCCGCGCTAGGGCTGACCTTCTCCTACACCGTCACCGTCGGGATTCCGCTCTACATCGAGATCAATCGCGCGGTCGCGCACTGGTTCCCGACCAGCTGAGCACTATCCCAGGACGGTGCGCACCACCGCGTCGGCCAGCAGGCGTCCGCGCGGCGTGAGGACGAACCGGTCGTCGGCTGACACCAGCAACCCGTCGGCGACCGCGCCCTCGGCGCGCCGCCGTTCGGCCGGGTCCAGCACGTCGTGCGGAAGCCCTTGCCGCAGCCGGGTTTTCAACAGCACGTCCTCGGTGTGCAGGGCGTCGGGGTCCAGCAGCTCGAAGCCACCCACCGGGAGCGCGGCGCGGGCCAGCATCTCCGCATAGGCATTGGGGTGCTTGACGTTCCACCACCGCACGGCGCCGACGTGGCCGTGCGCTCCCGGGCCGGCGCCCCACCACTGGCCACCGTCCCAGTAGCCGAGATTGTGTCGGCATTCACCGCCCGGCCGCGACCAGTTGGACACTTCGTACCAAGTCAGCCCGGCCTCGGACAGCCGGGCATCGACCAGCTCGTAGCGGTGCGCGAGCACGTCGTCGTCGGGAGCCGCCAGCTCGCCCCGCCGAACGCGGCGGGCGAGTGCGGTGCCCTCCTCGACGACCAGGGCGTACGCCGACACATGATCGACGCCGGTCTCGACCGCCGTGTCGACCGAACGCAGCAGGTCGTCGTCCGACTCCCCCGGCGTGCCATAGATGAGATCGAGGCTGACGTGTTCGAAGCCCGCGTCCAACGCCTCGCGGGCCGCGGCCGCCGATCGGTTCGGGGTGTGAATGCGGTCCAGCACCCCCAGCACCGTCGGCGACACCGACTGCATGCCGAGCGACACCCGCGTGTAGCCGGCCGCGCGGGCGGCATCGAAGAAGTCCGGCCAGGCCGACTCGGGGTTGGCCTCGGTGGTGATCTCGGCATCGGGCGCCAACGCGAAATGCTCCCGCACCATGTCCAGCAACGACGCCACGCGCGCGCCGCCCAGCAGGGACGGCGTCCCTCCCCCGACGAACACGGTGTCCACGGTCGGCCCGGAGAGCCGCTCCGCGGCCAGTTGCAGCTCGGTCCGCAGCGCCGCCAGCCAGGCGTCGGGATTCACTCCCCCCAACTCGGCCGGGGTGTAGGTGTTGAAATCGCAGTAACCGCAACGGGTTATGCAGAAGGGAACGTGGACGTACACCCCGAATGGCCGCCCGGGGACGGGCCGCAACTCGGGCAGCGCGACCGCTTCCTCGCGAAGTGTCATGCCAAATCATCCCACGGCGCGCCGCCCGCGACCGGGCGCCGAGCCCGCCCGAACCGTGCCACGCGGCCGCTATTCCTGGGTTTCTTTACCCGCGTGGCCGGCTTGACCGTGGAATTCCGCTCACCGTGAACGGATATTTCACCTGGTGGCGTGACCCCCCGGTGGGCGTGGCACAATGGGGGCGTGACCGTCGCTTCGCCCAGCCTGCGCATTGCGCTCGTGGCGCGGCGGCACATTGATCTCAAGCGTGTTTGCAGCTGTTGCTGTCTCCCTTGATGTCGTAGACCCGCCCACCTGTACGTCCAGCTGGCATCGGATCTGCGCCGCCGATACCACCGGTGAGCTGTGCTTCTATGCCTGCGATGTCGAAAAGGAGACCTCTTGATGACCACAGCCCGTCCCGCTGGGGCGCCCAAGAAGGCCCGCAACGAGGGCCAGTGGGCGCTGGGAGATCGGGAGCCGCTCAACCCCAACGAGGAGATGAAGCACGCCGGCGCCCCGCTCGACGTGCGCGAACGCATCGAGAACGTGTACGCCAAGGCCGGGTTCGACAGCATCGACAAGAGCGACCTGCGTGGCCGTTTCCGCTGGTGGGGCCTCTACACCCAGCGCGAACAGGGCTACGACGGCACCTTCACCGGCGACGAGAACGCCGATCTCCTGGAGGCCAAGTACTTCATGATGCGGGTGCGCTGCGACGGCGGCGCGCTGTCGGCCGCCGCGCTGCGTACGGTCGGCCAGATCTCGATCGACTTCGGCCGCGACACCGCCGACATCTCCGATCGCCAGAACGTGCAGATGCACTGGATCGAGGTCGAGAACGTCCCGGAGATCTGGCGGCGGCTCGCCGACGTGGGCCTGCAGACCGCCGAGGCGTGCGGCGACTGCCCGCGCGTCATCCTCGGTTCGCCGCTGGCCGGCGAGTCCCTCGACGAGGTGCTCGATCCGACCTGGGCGATCGACGAGATCGTGCGCCGCTACATCGGCAAGCCTGAGTTCGCCGACCTGCCCCGCAAATACAAGACCGCGATCTCGGGTCTGCAGGACGTCGCGCACGAGATCAACGACATCGCCTTCATCGGCGTCCACCACCCCGAGCACGGGCCCGGCCTGGACCTGTGGGTCGGCGGCGGCCTGTCCACCAACCCGATGCTGGCCCAGCGGGTCGGCGCCTGGGTGCCGCTGGACGAGGTGCCCGAGGTCTGGGAGGCCGTCACGTCGATTTTCCGCGATTACGGCTACCGGCGGCTGCGGTCCAAGGCCCGGTTGAAGTTCTTGATCAAGGACTGGGGCATCGAAAGGTTCCGGGAAGTCCTCGAAACCGAGTACCTCAAGCGGCCCCTGATCGACGGCCCGGCCCCCGAGCCGCTGAAGCATCCGATCGATCACGTCGGCGTACAGCGGCTCAAGAACGGGCTCAACGCCGTCGGGGCGGCCCCGATCGCCGGACGCGTCTCGGGCACCGTCCTCTCGGCGGTGGCCGACCTGATGGAGGCCGCCGGCTCGGACCGGGTGCGGTTCACCCCCTACCAGAAGCTGGTCATCCTCGACGTCGCCGACGACAAGCTCGACGATGTGCTCGCCGGGCTGGAGGCGCTGGGACTGCAAACCACACCGTCGCGGTGGCGCCGAAACCTGATGGCCTGCACCGGGATCGAATACTGCAAGCTGTCGTTCGCCGAAACCCGGGGCAAGGCACAGGTTTTGGTGCCCGAGCTGGAACGCCGACTCGAGGACGTCAACGCGGCGCTCGACGTGCCGATCACCGTCAACATCAACGGTTGCCCGAATTCGTGTGCCCGGATACAGGTGGCCGACATCGGCTTCAAGGGTCAAATGGTCGACGACGGTCACGGCGGCTCCGTCGAGGGCTTTCAGGTGCACCTGGGCGGCAGCCTCGGACTGGACAGCGGATTCGGGCGGAAGCTGCGCCAGCACAAGGTCACCAGCGACGAATTGGGCGACTACATCGACCGGGTGGTGCGCAACTTCCTCAAGCACCGCAGTGCGGGAGAACGGTTCGCGCAGTGGGCGATTCGGGCGGAAGAGGACGATCTTCGATGAGTGGGCAGGCAACGAAACGGACCGAAGCAGAACTGCGGGACCTCGCGGCGCGTGGCGCCGCGGAGCTCGAGGGCGCCAGCGCCACCGAGGTGTTGCGTTGGACCGATGAGACCTTCGGCGGAGTCAACGGGCCCCGCGGCTGGGCGACCTGCAACTACGTGCTGACCTCCAGCATGCAGGAGGCCGTGTTGATCGATCTGGCGGCCAGGGTCCGGCCGGGCGTGCCGGTGGTCTTCCTGGACACGGGCTACCACTTCGCCGAAACCATCGGAACCCGGGACGCCGTCGAGTCGGTCTACGACATCCACCTGCTCGACATCACCCCCGAGCGGACGGTGGCCGAGCAGGACCGGTTGCTGGGGAAGAACCTGTTCACCCGCGATCCGGGCGAGTGCTGCCGGTTGCGCAAGGTGGTGCCGCTGCGGCGGGTACTGAGCGGATACTCCGCCTGGGTGACCGGATTACGCCGCAGCGAGGCGGCGACTCGCGCCAACGCGCCGGTGATCGCCTTCGACGAGGGCTTCAAGCTGGTGAAGATCAACCCGCTGGTGGCGTGGACCGACGAGGACATGCAGAACTACATCGACGAGCACGGGGTGTTGGTCAATCCGCTTGTCTACGACGGGTATCCGTCGATCGGCTGCGCTCCGTGCACGGCGAAGCCGCTCGCCGGCGCCGACCCGCGCAGCGGGCGCTGGCAGGGGTTGTCGAAGACCGAGTGCGGGCTGCACGCCTCCTGAGGCGCCCGCCGGTCAGGCCGACGTCAGCGTCGTCTGATCCTGGCCGGCGCCGGGATCGTCGCCACCGTTGGCCGACGCGTTGACGCTGATCGGCGGCACCCGAGTCGCCCGCACGTAAACGGTGTCGCCCTCGTTCAGGGCCAGCGCCTCGGCGTCGCCCCGGGTGATCTGGGCGATGAAGGAGCCGCCGGTGGCGGCGCTGGTCAGTTCCACCCGCACCTCGAAGCCCAGCACCACCACGCGATCGACGGTCGCCCGCAGGACGCCGGTGGATTCCCCGGTGCCGTCGGCCGCGGCGACCGCCATGTCCGGGGTGCGGCCGACCCGGATGTCGTGCGGCCGCACCAGCGTGCCGTTCAGCGTGGAAACCGCGCCCAGGAAGGACATCACGAACGCGTTCGCCGGGGCGTCGTAGACCTCCGTGGGGGTTCCGACCTGCTCGATGCGGCCCTGGTTGAGCACGGCGATCCGGTCGGCGACGTCGAGCGCCTCGGACTGGTCGTGGGTGACCAGCACCGTGGTCACGTGCACCTCGTCGTGCAGGCGGCGCAACCACGCCCGCAGGTCCTCGCGCACCTTGGCGTCCAGCGCGCCGAACGGCTCGTCGAGCAACAGCACCTGGGGGTCGACCGCCAAGGCCCGCGCAAGTGCCATCCGCTGTCGTTGGCCACCGGACAGCTGGTTGGGATAGCGGTTCTGAAACCCGCTCAGCCCCACCACTTCCAGCAGGTTGTCGACCTTGGCCTTGACCTCCGCCTTGGGCCGCTTGCGGATCTTCAACCCGTAGGCCACGTTGTCCCGGACGGTCAGATGCTTGAACGCCGCATAATGCTGGAACACGAAGCCGATCCCGCGGCGTTGCGGCGGCACCCGGGTCACGTCGAGTCCGTCGATCGTGACCGTTCCGCTGTCGGGCCGGTCGAGGCCGGCGATGGCACGCAACAGGGTCGACTTGCCGGAACCGCTGGGCCCCAACAACGCGGTCAGGGAACCGGCGGGCACGACGAAGTTGACGTTGTCCAGCGCCACGAAATCGCCGTAGCGCTTGCACGCGTCCCGCACGACGATCGCGTGTTCGGTGCGGGCCGCCCCCGGGCCGGTCATGCCCACATCTCCTTGTCGGCCCGGGCCGCTCGCGTCCGGCGGACGTCGAGCAGCACCTGGAAGATCAGCACCAGCACCGAGACCGCCATCAGCAGCGTCGACAGCGCGTAGGCCCCGTACTCGGCGCCCCGGTTGTAGCGATCCGACACAAGCAGCGTCAGCGTTTGCGATGTTCCCGGCAGGTTGGACGACACCATGATCACCGCGCCGTATTCGCCGAGCGTACGGGCGACGGTCAGCACGATGCCGTAGGTCAGCCCCCACCGGATGGACGGCAGCGTGATCCGCCAAAACGTTTGCCACCAACCGGAACCCAGCGTCGCCGCCGCCTCCTCCTGATCGGTGCCCAATTCGTGCAGGACCGGTTCCACCTCACGCACGACGAACGGCAGGGTGACGAAGACGCTCGCGAGCACGATGCCGGGCAGACCGAAGATGATTTTGAAGCCAAGATCCTTCTCGAGGAAGCCGAAGGCGCCGGCCGATCCCCACAGCAGGATCAGCGCGACGCCCACGATGACCGGCGACACCGCGAACGGCAGGTCGATGATCGCCTGCAGGACGCCTTTGCCACGGAATCGGTTGCGCGCCAGGACCAGTGCGGTCGGGATGCCGAACAGCACGTTCAGCGGCACCACGATGGCCACCACCAGAAGCGACAGGTCCAGCGCCGAGATCGCGGCGGGGGTGCTGACCCAGTCGAAGAACTGGCCGAACCCGGGCCGGAACGTGCGCCACAGGATCAGCGCGACCGGGACGACGACCAGCACGAAGACATAGGCCAGCGCGACATAGCGGATCAGGTAGCGCACCCGGGCCGACGACGTCACGCGGCCATCTCCTCGCGTTTGGCGGCGCGCGAGCCGACGATGCGCAGCACGAGCAGCACCAGGAACGAAATCACCAGCAACACAATCGAGATCGCCGCGGCGCCGGTGCGATCGTCGTTCTCGATCAAGGTCCGTATCCACTGCGATGACACTTCGGTCTTTCCCGGCACCGCCCCGCCGATCAGCACCACCGAACCGAACTCGCCGATCGCGCGCGAGAACGCCAGGCCCGCGCCGGACAACAGCGCCGGCGTCAACGACGGCAGCACGACCGACGTGAAGATCTTCGGCGCGGTGGCGCCCAGCGAGGCCGCCGCCTCCTCGGTCTCGCGATCGATTTCCAGCAGCACCGGCTGGACCGCCCGCACCACGAACGGCAGCGTCACGAAGGCCAACGCCACCGCCACCCCCCACGCGGTGTGTTGCAGATGCAGACCGACCGGGCTGTTGTTGCCGTACAGGGCCAGCATCACCAGGCTGGCGACGATGGTGGGCAGCGCGAACGGAAGATCGATGACCGCGTCGACCAGCCGCTTGCCGGCGAAGTCGTCGCGGACCAGCACCCAGGCGATCAGCAGGCCGAACACCAGATTGACGACGGTCACTGCGGCCGAAATTGTCAGCGTCACCCGGAACGAGTCCAGCGCGGCGTTCGACGTGACCGCCGACCAGAACGCCTCCCAGCCGCCACCGACGGCCTGCCAGGCGATCGCGGCGAGCGGCAGCAACACGATCACCGACAGCCAGACGACGGCCACCCCGAAGCGCAGCGTCGCGCCGGCCGGCCCGCGGCCACGCCGCCCGCCCCCGAGGGGCGCGTCACCGCCGGCGTCGTCGAATCCGGACCCGGCCAGGCGCGGCCCCCCGGTCGTCGCCGCCGTCATCCGGTGGCCTGCATGTAGATCTTGGTGATGCTGCCGGTGCTCTTGTCGAACAGCTGCGGGTCGATCGCGTTCCAGCCGCCCAGGTCGGCGACCGTCCACAGTTTCGCCGGTACCGGATACTGGTCGCGGAATTCGGCCGCCACGGCCGGATCGACCGGACGGAAACCGGCCTGCGCCCACAACTTCTGCGCCGCGGCTGTGTACTGGAAGTTCTTGAAGGCGGTCGCGGCGCCCAGGTGCGTGCTGGTGCTCACCACCGCCACCGGGTTCTCGATCTTGAAGGTCTGTTGCGGGATGACGTGTTCGACCGGTTTGCCCGCGCGCTCGGTGGCGATCGCCTCGTTCTCGTAGCTGATCAACACGTCCCCGCTGCCCTGGACGAACACGTCGGTGGCTTCCCGGCCCGACCCGGGGCGCAGTTTGACGTGTTCGCTCACCAGCTTGCCGACGAAATCGATTCCCGCCTGGCCGTCCTGGCCGCCACGGCTCTCAACGGCGTACGGCGCGAGCAGATTCCACTTGGCCGAGCCCGAACTCAACGGGCTGGGCGTGATCACCTCGACGCCGGGGCGGACGAGGTCGTCCCAGTCCTTGATGTTCTTGGGATTGCCCTTACGCACCACCAGGGCGACCACCGACCCGAACGGGATGCCCTTGGTGGCGTCGGCGTTCCACTCTTTGGAAACCTTGCCCGCCTTCACCAGCCGGGTGATGTCCGGTTCGACCGAGAAGTTGACCACGTCGGCCGGTTTGCCGTCGAGGACTCCGCGCGACTGGTCACCGGAGGCGCCGTAGGAGGTGACCACCTGCACGGCCTTGCCCTCGTCGGCGGCGTTGAACGCGGGAATCACCTTGCTCCAGCCGGGTTCCGGGGCGGAGTAGGCGACCAGGGTCAGGCTGGTGTGCGCGTTGGCGGGCCCGCCCCCGCCGACAACGTCGCTGGCACCGCCGCCGCACCCTGCGACGACGGCGACGATCAGCGCGAGCGTGACCACCGGCCGCCAGCGCGGCGCGCCGGTGATGTCGTTGGGCATTCGGGCCTTCCAGAGCGGGGACTTACGGTTTTTGGTCCCGTTTTCCTGCGGAAAGGCGCCTTGAACGAGGGGAGACCTCACACAACCCCATACCAGACCGCACACGGGTTTGGCAGTCAGCGACAACAGTGCACGAAGACATGGCGCTCCACGACGCCGGATGTCTCATGCATGGCCGGAAGCCTAACAGGAATCGGCAGGCCCGCCAGCGAGCGAGGGGACGGCGACCCGCTCGCTCAGTGCGTCAGGCACCACGCGACGATCACCAGCACCACGAGCGAGACCAGAATCAGCGTCACGTGTGACCGAGGCATGCGCGTTACCCGGGCGCCTCACCGGCGTGGCGGGCGCGGCGCATCAGGGCGATGCTCTTGCCGAGCAGGCCGTCGAGGAGCCCCGCCGTGACGGCGGCCACCAACAGCACGACCGGCATCACCACCATCGCCTGGAGAACGAAAGCGAGCCCGGAAAGCCACAGCTCGTTGCCGTCCCACCAACTCAGGAACGCGGTCACGGGCTCACCCTATTCGGCCGTGCGGCGGAAAACCAATGTGCCAAGATCGGCGCATGCCCACCCAGCCCCCCACGCCAGCGGCGACGGCCTGCCTGATCGCCGGCGGCGGCCCGGCGGGAATGGTGCTGGGGCTGCTGCTGGCCCGCGCCGGTGTTGACGTCACGGTGATGGAAAAGCACGCGGACTTCCTGCGTGACTTTCGCGGCGACACCGTGCACGCGAGCACCCTGCGGCTGCTCGACGAACTGGGTCTGGGTCCGCGGTTCGCGCAGATCCCGCATCGCCTCATCGACACCGTCCACATGGAGATACAGAACGAGCCGGTCGGGCTCGACCTGACCCGCCTTCCGGGCGCGCACAAGCACATCGCCCTGGTGCCGCAATGGGACTTCCTGGAGCTGGTGGCCACCGCCGCCGAGGCCGAGCCGGGCTTCCGGCTGATGCGCAGCACCGAGGTGACCGGCGTGCTCCGGGACGGGGCCCGCGTCGTCGGGGTGACCTACCGCGACCAGACCGGGGAGGTCAAGACCATGCGCGCCGATTTGACCGTGGCCTGCGACGGCCGCTCGTCCACGGTGCGGTCGGCGCTGGGCCTGCAACCGCACAGCTTCGGCGCGCCCATGGACGTGTGGTGGTTCCGGTTGCCCCGCCACCCCGGAGACCCCCGGGGGCTGGCCGGCGTGCTGCGGGCCGGACACGCGGTGATCTCGATCGATCGGGGCGACTACTACCAGATCGCCTACATCATTCCGAAGGGAACCGACGCCCGGCTACGGTCCGAGGGCATCGAAGCGCTGCATCGGGCGCTGGTCGGCATGGTGCCCTGGCTCGGCGACCGCGTGCAGGAACTGACGTCGTTCGACGATGTGAAATTGCTTGACGTGCAACTGAATCGGCTTCGCCGCTGGTATGCCGACGGCGTCTTGTTGATCGGCGACTCCGCGCACGCGATGTCGCCGGTCGGCGGGGTCGGCATCAACCTCGCGGTGGCCGACGCGGTGGCCGCCGCGCGCATCCTGGCCGGCGCCCTACGCGCGGGACGGGCGCCCACGTGGCGGCTGGCCCGGGTACAAGCGCGCCGCTGGCTTCCCACGGTGCTGCTGCAGGGCGCGCAACGGCTGATCCATGCCAACGTGATTGCCGCCGCGGTCGGCGGCACCGAGCACCGGGCGCCGCGGGGCGTGCGGCTGGTGAGCCGTTCCATCGCGTTGCGGCGGCTGGTCGGTTACCTCGTCGCGATCGGCCCGCTCCCCGAGCGCGCCCCGCGGTTCGCCAGGCGCCCCGGGTGAGGAAAGAGTGACGCCACGTCGGCGAAAAAATGGACGGGAGCGGGTTAACAGTCGATGATGTCGGGATGGTCTTGCACGCCGAACCGGCCGATCAGTCCGCCAATGGCGAACCCGAGGAAGCGTTGGTAACGGCTCCCGAACCGACCGTGGACTCGGCGATCGATTGGAATTCGCCGGCCCCGCTCGGCTCCAGCGGGGCGTTGCGGAACCCGTTTCCGCCGATCGCCGATTACGCCTTCCTGTCGGACTGGGAGACGACGTGCCTCATCTCCCCGGCCGGGTCCGTCGAATGGCTGTGCGTGCCGCGGCCGGACTCCCCCAGCGTGTTCGGCGCCATCCTGGACCGCAGCGCCGGCCACTTCCGGCTCGGCCCCTATGGCGTCTCGGTGCCGTCGGCCCGCCGGTACCTGCCCGGCAGCCTGATCATGGAGACCACGTGGCAAACCCACACCGGGTGGCTGATCGTGCGCGACGCGCTGGTGATGGGGCCGTGGCACGACATCGAGCGCCGGTCGCGGACGCACCGTCGCACGCCGATGGACTGGGACGCCGAGCACATCCTGCTGCGCACGGTGCGCTGCGTCAGCGGCACGGTCGAGCTGATGATGAGCTGCGAGCCCGCCTTCGACTACCACCGCGTCGGCGCCACGTGGGAGTACTCGGCCAACGCGTACGGCGAGGCGATCGCGCGCGCGACCAAGCAGCCCGACGCCCACCCGACCCTGCGGCTCACCACCAACCTGCGGATCGGGCTGGAGGGCCGCGAAGCGCGCGCCCGCACCCGGATGAAAGAGGGCGACGACGTGTTCGTCGCCCTGAGCTGGACCAAGCACCCGGCGCCGCAGACCTACGAAGAGGCCGCCGACAAGATGTGGCAGACCACCGAATGCTGGCGGCAATGGATCAACATCGGCAACTTCCCCGACCACCCGTGGCGGGCCTACCTGCAGCGCAGCGCGCTCACGTTGAAGGGGCTGACGTACTCACCCACCGGCGCGCTGCTGGCGGCCGCCACCACCTCGCTGCCGGAAACGCCGCAGGGCGAACGCAATTGGGACTACCGCTACGCGTGGGTGCGTGATTCGACGTTCGCGTTGTGGGGCCTGTACACACTCGGGCTCGACCGCGAGGCCGACGACTTCTTCGCGTTCATCGCCGACGTCTCCGGCGCCAACAGCAACGAACGCCACCCGCTGCAGGTGATGTACGGCGTGGGCGGCGAACGGAGCCTGGTCGAGGAAGATCTGCATCACCTGTCCGGCTACGACCACGCCCGGCCGGTGCGCATCGGCAACGGCGCCTACGACCAGGTCCAGCACGACATCTGGGGCTCGATCCTCGACTCGTTCTACCTGCACTGCAAATCCCGCGAGCAGATCCCGGAGAGCCTGTGGCCGGTGCTCAAGAAGCAGGTCGAAGAGGCGATCAAGCATTGGCGCGAGCCCGACCGGGGCATCTGGGAGGTCCGCGGCGAGCCGCAGCACTTCACCTCGTCGAAGGTGATGTGCTGGGTGGCGCTCGACCGCGGCGCGAAGCTGGCCGAGCGGCAGGGCGAGAAGAGCTACGCCCAGCAGTGGCGGGGCATCGCCGAGGAGATCAAGGACGACATCCTGCAACACGGGGTGGATTCGCGCGGCGTGTTCACCCAGCGCTATGGCAGCGACGCGCTGGACGCCTCACTGCTGCTGGTGGTGCTGACCCGCTTCCTGCCGCCGGACGACCCGCGGGTGCGCAACACCGTGCTGGCCATCGCCGACGAACTCACCTCAGAAGGCCTGGTGCTGCGCTACCGCGTGGAGGAGACCGACGACGGGCTGTCCGGCGAGGAAGGCACGTTCACCATCTGCTCGTTCTGGCTGGTTTCGGCGCTGGTGGAGATCGGCGAGGTGGGGCGCGCCAAGCGGTTGTGCGAGCGGCTGCTGTCCTACGCGAGCCCGCTGCACCTCTACGCCGAGGAGATCGAGCCGCGGACCGGCCGGCATTTGGGCAACTTCCCCCAGGCGTTCACCCACCTGGCGCTGATCAACGCGGTGGTGCACGTGATCCGCGCCGAGGAGGAGGCCGACGGCTCCGGGATGTTCCAGCCGGCCAACGCGCCGATGTAGGCCGTCCCGACTGCGCTCGAAGCGCGTCCTAGCTCAGCGCCGTCACCTTGTCCCGCATGACCTGCGCAATGTCCAGCGCGCTGCTGTTGACGTCGCCTGCTCCTTGGGACAGCGGGCCGAAGGTGTTGACGAAGTCAACCTCGACCTCGATAAGGCAGTTGTCCCGGACGCCGAGGGCCCGCCCGGACGGGATGGACTCAGAGAGTGGACTGGCGAGGTTGAATCCCATCGAAACGGTCGCCGCCAAAACCGAACTCGCGACCTGTACGTCGCTGATTTTCACCTCGAGCCCGAACGACCCGCCCGACGGGTTCAAGACCTTGCCCTCGCAGGATCGCCACTCTTGAGAGATCTTGTCGAAGAGGGCGTTGGCGTCGGCAGCCTTCTCCAGGCTGACCACGCCCTCTTTTACCCGGGTCACCGGCGCGGACTTGGCCTCGGGCCGCCACGTCTCCAGCGCGACGCCCCTGACGTTGCTGGTGCGGTAAGCGCCGTCCTGCAGCATCACGGCGACGCCCATGCAGTCGGCGGGCCAGGCCGACGTGTCACCCCGCAGACTCTCGGGGCCGCCAAAGAGCGGTGGCGATTGCGGATCAACGGTCAGCGGCTGCTTGACGATTCGCGACAGCGCACTCCGGCCCAGCAGCACCCGCTGAATGGCCTGCCCGCCCACCGATCCCGGCGTCGATCCCGGCGCGCGCCGCGCCACACCTCCGACCGTCACCGAGCAGCCGGCGACCAACATCGCCACCCCGAGCAGGGCTACGAGTAACCAACGGCTTTTCATCTGTTCACGGACACTTCTCGCTTGGCTCAACTTCCTGCCCGAGATACTACGTTCGCGGGTGCGGAAACGGCGGCAAGCCGCACCGAAAGCACAGGTCAAGCACAGGCCGACCCCAGCGAAACCCCAGCTTGCGCCCGGGGCCGGAGCCGCTCAGCTCAGTGCGCTGACCTTGTCCATCATCGCGTGCGCGAGGTCGACGGCGCTTCGGTGCACATCACCGGACCCCTCGTCCGACGGCCGCGTCGAATTGAAGAACGCCACCTCGACTTCCACGAGGCAGTTTCCCCGGACGCCGATCGCCCGAGCTTCGGGCCGGGGTCCGCTGGACGGCAATCCGGGCAACTGTGTGTCAATCGAAATGGTGGCCGCGACAACGGAATCCGTGACGCGCACGTCGGAAATGGTGTCCAAGAAGACGATCGCGGGGCGGTCCGTGATGATGCTGGGGCGGCCGATGATCACGGTTGTGCCGTCGCACTCGCGCCATTGCTGGGCAAAGTCCCGGAACAGCGCGGCGGCCCCGGCCGTGCTGGACAGGGCGACCACCCCCTCGGCCACGCTGATCACTTTCGCCGGCCCGTGGGTGTTCCACCACGTCTCCCGCGCCGCGTTCTTGACGTCGCCGGATTGATAGGCGGTCTTCACCATCATCGAGGTGACGCCGGCGCAGTTGGCGGGTGTGACCGCCCCGAAGGCGGGCGGCAACACCTCGGGACCGCCGAACCGTGCCGGAAGCTCGGTTTTGCTACCGAAGGACTGTCCGAGCAGCTTCGCCAGCTCGCCGTCGTCGAGGAGCACCTTCTTGACGGCCTGCCCCGTGACCGGGCGGGGTTTGAGACCGGGCGCGGGCCGCGCGGTGCCGTCGACGGTGCAGCCGGCGGCCAGGGCCACGGCGGCCAGGCAGGCGAGGACGGTTCGGCCGGTTGACATCAACTGCTACTCGACACCTTCCGCAACATGACGTCGACGAGATCGATCGCCCTGGTTCCGGCCTGCACTCGCGGGCCGTCGGCGACTTTGGCCTCGGCGATCACGTCGCCCCGAACGCCGACGGCCCGCTCGTCCGGGGCCGGCGGAGCGTGATGGTTGTCCCAGGCGATGACGGTCGCCGACAGGACCGGCCCGTCGATCCGGGTGTCGGTCGGCTTCGAGTACAACTCGGTGCCGGACGAGTCGTGGGTGTACATGGTGACCGTGGTGCCCTCGCAGTGCTGCCATTGCCTGACGAACGACGCGAAGAGCCGTTGCGCGTCGGCCGTCGACGCCAGCCTGATCGCCGTCGCGGTTGCGCTGGACACCGCCACGCCGGAGTCGTAATTCCAGTAGTCCAGCGTCGCGGCGGCACGCACGTGGCCGGGTTCGTAGACGACACGCATCGCCGGTGCGACGACACCGAGGCATTCGATCGGCGCGGCGCCGCCGCTGTCGCGAATCCCGTTGGGCAGCACGTCGATACCACCCACCAGAGCGGGGGCGTGCGGCGGCAGCCGGTTTCCGACGGCCGCGCTGACCTCCGTGTCGTCCGGCAGGACTTGCTCGAGCGGCAGCACGGATCCGCCGAGCCGGCCCGCGCGCGTGGGCGTCCCGGCGACCGTCGTGACGCAGCCGGTGCCGAGCATGCCGATGCCGGCCAGGGCAACGGCGCGCGTCAGCATCACGGCTACTTCTTGCCTGACGAATTTGATTTGTCCCCGGCGGCGTCCGTGGACAGCGCCGCCACGAACGCCTCCTGCGGCACGTCCACCCGCCCGATTGTCTTCATCCGCTTCTTGCCTTCCTTCTGCTTTTCCAGCAGCTTGCGCTTGCGGGTGATGTCCCCGCCGTAGCACTTGGAGAGCACGTCCTTGCGGATCGCCCGGATGTTCTCGCGGGCGATGATTTTCGATCCGATGGCGGCCTGCACCGGCACCTCGAACTGCTGGCGCGGAATCAGCTCCTTGAGCTTGGTGGTCATCTTGTTGCCGTAGGCGAACGCCGAATCCTTGTGCACGATCGCGCTGAACGCGTCTACCGCCTCGCCCTGCAGCAGGATGTCGACCTTGACCAGCTGGGCCTCCTGCTCGCCCGCCTCCTCGTAGTCGAGGCTGGCGTAGCCGCGGGTGCGCGACTTCAGCGAGTCGAAGAAGTCGAAGATGATCTCACCGAGCGGCATCGTGTAGCGCAGTTCCACCCGTTCGGGTGACAGATAGTCCATGCCGCCCAGCTCGCCGCGGCGGGACTGGCACAGCTCCATGATGGTTCCGATGTATTCGCTGGGCGCGATGATGGTGGTCTTGACAACCGGCTCGTAGACGGTGCGCACCTTGCCCTCCGGCCAGTCGGACGGGTTGGTGACGACGATCTCGGTGTCGTCCTCCTTGATCACCCGGTAGACGACGTTGGGCGACGTCGAGATCAGGTCCAGGCCGAACTCGCGCTCCAGGCGTTCGCGGGTGATCTCCATGTGCAGCAGGCCCAGGAAACCGCACCGGAACCCGAAGCCCAGCGCCACCGACGTCTCCGGCTCGTAGGTCAGGGCCGCGTCGTTGAGCTGCAGCTTGTCCAGGGCGTCGCGCAAGTCCGGGTAGTCGGAGCCGTCCACCGGATACAGACCGGAGTAGACCATCGGCTTGGGCTCGCGGTAGCCCGTCAGCGCCTCGGTGGCACCGCGCCGGGCCGTCGTGACCGTGTCACCGACCTTGGACTGGCGGACGTCCTTCACCCCGGTGATCAGGTAGCCCACCTCGCCCACCCCCAGGCCGTCGCTGGCCTTGGGTTCCGGGGAGACGATGCCCACCTCGAGCAGCTCGTGGGTGGCGCCGGTGGACATCATCAGGATGCGTTCGCGCGGGACGATCTTGCCGTCCATCACCCGGACGTAGGTGACCACCCCGCGGTAGATGTCGTAGACGGAGTCGAAGATCATCGCGCGGGTGGGCGCGTCGGCGTCGCCCTGGGGATGCGGCACCAGCCGGACCACCTCGTCGAGCAGGTGGGCCACGCCCTCGCCGGTCTTGCCGGACACCCGCAGCACGTCGCCGGGCTCGCAGCCGATGATGTGCGCGAGCTCGCCCGCGTAGCGGTCCGGGTCGGCCGCGGGCAGGTCGATCTTGTTGAGCACCGGGATGATCGTCAGGTCGCGATCCAGGGCCAGGTACAGGTTGGCCAGGGTCTGCGCCTCGATGCCCTGCGCCGCGTCGACCAGCAGCACCGCACCCTCGCACGCCTCCAGCGCCCGCGACACCTCGTAGGTGAAGTCGACGTGGCCCGGGGTGTCGATCAGGTGCAGGACGAACTCCTCGTCGCCGACCTTCCAGGGCAGCCGGACGTTTTGCGCCTTGATGGTGATCCCGCGCTCGCGCTCGATGTCCATCCGATCGAGGTACTGGGCGCGCATCATCCGCTCATCGACGACGCCGGTGAGCTGAAGCATCCGGTCCGCCAGCGTGGACTTGCCGTGATCGATGTGGGCGATGATGCAGAAGTTCCTGATCTGCGCCGGCGCGGTGAAGGTCTTGTCGGCGAAACTGCTGATGGGAATCTCCTGGTCTGGCGGCACGTGCGGCATGTCCAGGGTATCCAGGCGGGGCGGTCAAGACCTACTTGGACACAATCGCACCCACGTGGGGCGCGTCTATGCTGCGAATATGGCGTCGGCCCGCAAATCCCAGTGGAAGACGTTCCAGCGGTTTGCCGAGAACCTGGTCTTCGACCGGGCCCCGCGGCTGGCCCGGCACGTGCAGAACTCGCAGACCGTGCTGCGGGAACTGCAGCAGGCGGTGAAGATCACCGCGAACGTGATCGCCGCGGCCGCGCCGCAACCGCCCGCGGTCGCCGCGGGCCGCCCGGTGACCAGCGCGAGCTTCCCCACCGCGCACCGGGCGCGCAAGCTGGTCTACGCCCCGGACCTCGACGGCCGGGCCGATCCGGGCGAGATCGTCTGGACCTGGGTGGTTTACGAGGACGACCCGACCCGCGGCAAGGACCGCCCCGTGCTGGTGGTCGGTCGCGACCGCCGGGTGCTGCTGGGGTTGATGGTGTCCAGCCAGGAGCGCCACGCCGAGGACCGCGACTGGATCGGGATCGGCTCCGGGGCTTGGGATTACGAGGGCAGGCCGAGCTGGGTGCGGCTGGACCGGGTCCTCGACGTGCCCGAAGAGAGCATTCGCCGCGAGGGCGCGATCCTGGACCGGGAGATCTTCGACCTGGTGGCCGAGCGGTTGCGCGCGGATTACTCCTGGAGCTGACCCGTCGAGCGTGTGAGCACGGCGAGACGGCGGCGAGATCTGCGCGCTGAATGCACGCTCGGCGAAGCGGCGGGTCAGCCCTGCGTGATGTAGGACTGCAGCTGTTGTTGCTCGGCCTCGAGCTCTTCCATGCGGGTCTTCACCACGTCGCCGATGCTGACGATGCCGATCAGCTTCTTGCCGTCGAGCACCGGGACGTGGCGCACCCGGTTCTTGGTCATCAGCACGCTCAGCGAATCGACCGTGTCGGCCTTGGTGCAGGTGGCGACGGTGGTGGTCATGATCTTGGAGATCGGACGAGACAGCACGCTGGCGCCATGCGTGTGCAGTTGGCGCACCACGTCGCGTTCGGAGACGATGCCGACGACGCCCTCGTCGCCGACCACCACCATGGCCCCGATGTTCTGTTCGGCGAGGCCGGCGAGCAGCTCTTTGACCGTCGCCTCGGGATTGATGGTCACCACCGCCGCGCCCTTGTTCCGCAAGACGTCCGCAATCCGCATCAAGGCCTCCAGCCGGTTGTGATCCGCTTCACACCAGGCTACGGCTAACTCGCGCGGCGCAAAAGCCGCGACGAGAACCGGTAGCCGATCCGTGTCCATACCCTGACGTCACCGTTCGAAACCGGCGCGTGGCGCCCGGCGCGCCGGATCGGCCGATTGGGCCACCGGGGAGGGCGGCGGCTTGCAAGATAGGGGCCATGATCGAGATCACGCTGCTCGGGACCGGGAGCCCGATCCCCGACCCCAACCGCGCCGGGCCGTCGACTCTGGTGCGCGCCGGCGGGCAGGTGTTCCTGGTGGACTGCGGCCGGGGCGTGCTGCAGCGCGCGGCGGCCGTGGGCGTGGGCGCCGCCGGATTGACGGCGCTGCTGATCACGCACCTGCACAGCGACCACATCGGAGACCTGGGCGACCTCCTCATCACGCGCTGGATCAGCACCTTCGCCCCGGACCCCGCGCCGCTGCCCATCATCGGACCGCCCGGGATCGCCGAGACGGTCGAGGCGACGCTGAAGGCGTTCCGCCACGACATCGAGTACCGGATCGCCCATCATGCCGACCTGAACGCCCCACCGGCGGTCGAGGTCCACGAGTGCACCGAGGGGGCGGTGTGGGACCGCGACGGCGTGTCGATCCGGGTGGCGCCGACGGATCACCGGCCGGTGGCGCCGACCGTCGGGTTCCGTATCGACTACGGGACGGCGTCGGTCGTGCTCGCCGGCGACACGGTGCCCTGCCCCGGCCTCGACCGGTTGGCCGCCGGCGCCGGCGCGTTGGTGCACACCGTGATCCGCAAGGACATCGTCGGCAACATCCCGCAACAACGGCTCCAAGACATCTGCGACTACCACTCGTCGGTCGAAGAGGCGGCCGCGACCGCCGCCCGCGCCGGGGTCGGCACCCTCGTCATGACGCACTACGTGCCGGCGCTGGTGGCCGGCCAGGAAGAACAGTGGCGGGCCCTGGCGGCATCGCAGTTCGGCGGGCGGATCGAACTGGGCGACGACCTGCATCGCGTCGAGATCGACGCGCCGTAGGGGTCATTCCAGCGCCCGGGCCACGGGGCCCGCGCAGCGGCGGCTGACCGTCGCCGGGCCAGGCGGCTACGCCAGCCGGGTGACCTCCACCACGACGTCGAGGTCGGTCGCCCCCTGACCGGAGTAGATGCCCTTCAGGGGAGGCACGTCGGTGTAGTCGCGGCCGGCGCCGACGCTGACGTACTGCTCGGAGATCTCGGTTTCGTTGGTGGGGTCATAGCTCCACCAGCCGCCCGTCCATGCCTGAATCCAGGCGTGGCTGCGCCCGTCCACGGTGTCCCCGACGACGGCGTTGTGCTTGGGGTGCAGGTAACCCGACACGTAGTGCGCCGGAATTCCCATGGCCCGCAACAACATCAGGGACAGGTGCACGAAGTCCTGGCAGACACCCTTGCCCGCGTTCAGCGCGTCCAGCCCCGACGAGTGCACGCTGGTGGTTCCCGGGAGATAGTCCAGCTCCTCGCGCACCCAGCGGGCCGCGGCGGCGACGGCCTCGGCCGGCCGATGCGCCTTGGCGATCTTCTTCGCCACGGAGGCAATCTTTTTGCTCGCCGGGGTGTGCCGGGTGGGGCGAAGCAATTCGTCGAATCGATCGATCACCACCTCCGACCGCAGGTCGCCCCAGCCGACGTCGGTCACCGGCGGTTCCGGCCGCTCGGTTTCGACCACCGAGGACGACGTCACCGTGAGGTCGGTGTGCGGCGCGTGCAGGTCGAACGCCGTGACCGCGGTGCCCCAGTAGTCGACGTAGCGATAGGACCGGGTCGCCGGAATCGTCTCGACCCGGTTGAGGATGACGTTCTGCCTGCTGTTGGACCGGGGGGTCAGCCGCGCCTCGTTGTAGGAGGCGGTCACCGCCGACTGGTAGGCGTACCCGGTGGTGTGCACCACCCGCAGCCGCCACATCAGTTCTCCCCTTGCCTGGCGACCAACCGGGCGATATCACCGGCGTCCGACCACGCCACCCATGGCGTGACGTGAAAGTACTGCACCGACAACGCTTCTCCGACTTCGCGGCAGGTGCGCTGCAAGCCCGCCAGCCGGATCTCCAAGGACTCCAGCAGGACGCCGGGTTGCACGAATTCCAGTTCGCTGCGGGCCTGCCCCAGCAACCGCTGCGCCTCGCCGGTGGCACCGATCCGGCTCTGCCGACTGTGCAGCAGTTCGTCGAGGTTGTGCTCGGCCAGCCGCAGCGAATAGAACACCGAGCGGGGGAACAGCCGGTCGAGCAGCATGAACTCGACCACCCGGCCGGCGTCGAGCACGCCGCGATAGGTGCGCAGATAGGTGTCGTGCGCGCCCGCCGAGCGCAGCAGCGTCACCCACGCCGGCGACGACGCGCTGTCTCCCACCCGCGAGAGCAACAGCCGCACCGTCATGTCGACCCGCTCGATAGCCCGGCCCAGCACCATGAAGCGGTACCCGTCGTCGCGGGACAGCGTCGAGTCGGCCAACCCCGCGAACATCGCCGCCCGGCCCTCGATGTAGGACAGGAACTCATGCGGCCCGAGGCGTTTGGCGGCGCGCTCGCGTTCACCCAGCGCGTGGTAGGTGGTGTTGAGGCACTCCCAGATCTCGCTCGACGTCACCTCCCGCGCCGACTTGGCGTTCTCCCGCGCCGCCGTGACGGCGTCGACGATCGACGAGCCGCCCGAGGCGTTGGTGCTGAAGGCCACCAGATCGGTCAACGACCACACGTCCAGGTCGTGCGTCGGGGGGTCGATCCCCAGCACCCGCAGCAGCAGCCGGGACGCCTGGTCCGGGTCGACACTGGAATCCTCGAGCAGCTGGTGCAGGACCACATCGAGGATGCGCGCGGTGTCGTCGGCGCGCTCGACATAGCGACCGATCCAGAACAGCGCCTCGGCGTTGCGGGCCAGCATCAGCGCTTCCCCCGCCGCTGTTGTTGCAGGAGCTGCTGTTCCTGCGGTGATTCGCGGGTCTGGGACTGCGTTTGCGTCCGCCGCGGCGCGCCGTCCGACGCCGGGTCGGGCATGGACTCCGGCAGCGAGCGCACGACTTCGGCGGCGCCCAGCTCGTGCTCGCCGGCCGAGGTTCGCGACGACGCCAGCACCCAGGTGTCCTTGGAGCCACCGCCCTGGCTCGAGTTGACCACCCGAGAACCTTCGACCAGGGCCACCCGGGTGAGCCCGCCGGGCAGCACCCACACGTCGTCGCCGTCGTTGACCGCGAAGGGCCGCAGGTCGACGTACCGGGGCGCCAGCGTGTTCCCGATCTGCGTGGGCACGGTGGACAGTTCCATCATCGGCTGGGCGATCCAGCTGCGCGGATCGTCGCGAACCTTCTTGGCGACGGTGGCCAACTCTTTGTCGGACGCCTCCGGCCCGAACACGATGCCGTACCCGCCCGAGCCCTCGACCGGCTTGAGGACCAACTCGTCGATGCGGTCGAGCACCTCTTCGCGTTCGTCGTCCAGCCAGCACCGGTAGGTCTCGACGTTGGCCAGCAGCGGCTTCTCGCCCAGGTAGTACTCGATCATGGTCGGCACGTAGGTGTAGACCAACTTGTCGTCGCCCACACCGTTGCCGATGGCGCTGGAGATGACGACGTTCCCGGCGCGCGCGGCGTTGACCAGGCCGGCCACGCCCAGCACCGAGTCCGCGCGGAACTGCAGCGGGTCCAGGAAGGCGTCGTCGATCCGCCGGTAGATGACGTCGACCTGCACCTCCCCTTCGGTGGTGCGCATGTACACCTGGTTGTCCCGGCAGAACAGGTCGCGCCCCTCGACCAGCTCGACGCCCATCTGGCGGGCCAGCAGCGAGTGCTCGAAGTACGCCGAGTTGTACACCCCCGGGGTCAGCACCACCACCGTCGGATCGGCCTCGTTGGTGGCCGCCGAGTTGCGCAGGGCGCGCAGCAGGTGCGACGCGTAGGCGTCGACCGCGCGCACCCGGTGGGTGGCGAACAGGTTGGGGAAGACCCGTGCCATGGTCCGCCGGTTCTCCATGACATAGGAGACGCCCGACGGCGAACGCAGATTGTCCTCGAGGACCCGGAAGTTGCCCTTCTCGTCGCGGATCAGGTCGATACCCGCCACGTGGATGCGGACGCCGTTGGGCGGGACGATGCCCATCGCCTGCCGGTGGAAATGCTCGCAGGAGGTGACCAGGCGGCGCGGGATGATGTCGTCGTTCAGGATCTCCTGGTCGCCGTAGATGTCGTCGAGATACATCTCCAGGGCCTTGACGCGTTGGACGATGCCGCGCTCCAGCCGGCTCCACTCGGCGGCCGAGATCACCCGGGGAACCAGGTCCAGCGGGAACGGCCGCTCCTGCCCCGACAGCGAGAAGGTGATGCCCTGGTCGATGAACGCGCGGCCCAGCGCCTCGGCGCGGGCCCGGAGATCGGAGGCGTCCGACGGCGCGAGCTCGGCGTAGATGCCCTTGTAGGGTCCCCGAACGGCGCCCTGGGCGTCGAACATCTCGTCAAAGGCCGCCGAGTAAAGATCCGTCGAGGTGTTGTACCCGCCGAAGATGCGCTCGGCGCGCGCGGCGCGTAACGCTCGTCCCGTGTCCTCGAGCTGGCTGGGAAGACTCACTTTTCAGATGCTGCCTCACATTGGCGTTATGGCAGGCCACGGGTTCCCGTTTTGGGAGAAAACGTAACCGACTGATAACCTGGGCAGTCGCTGTGGTGATATCCGGCGCCGGAAAACCAACGTCGAAGCGGAGAAGGAAACTAAGCGTGGCCAACATCAAGTCGCAGCAGAAGCGCAATCGCACCAACGAGCGCGCCCGCCTGCGCAACAAGTCGGTGAAGTCTTCGCTGCGCACCGCCGTCCGCGCGTTCCGCGAGGCGACCCACGCCGGCGACAAAGAGAAGGCCACGGAGCTGCTCGCGTCGACCACCCGCAAGCTGGACAAGGCGGCCAGCAAGGGCGTGATCCACAAGAACCAGGCGGCCAACAAGAAGTCGGCCCTGGCCCGCGCGCTCAACAAGCTCTGAGGCCCGCCCGCCCGCTCATCGGTTCCGGTGGGCGGCCAGCTCGGCCACCTGCCTGACCGCCGATTCCAGTGCGTAGTCGGCATCCGCGACCGCGCCCTTGACGTTGGCGTTGAGCGCGGCCACCACCTTCATCGCGGCCGCCACACTGTCGCGCGACCAGTAGCGCGCCTGCTTCTGCGCCTTCTGCACCCGCCAGGGCGGCATCCCCAACTGCGACGCCAACCGATAGGGATCGCCTGAGAGCGGGCCGACCCGGCCGATCGTGTGCACCGCCTCGGCAAGCGCGTCGGCCAACACCACCAGCGGCTCGCCACGCATCATCGCCCACCGCAGCGCCTCCGCCGCTCCCGCGACGTCGCCGGCCACCGCCTTGTCCGCGATGTCGAACCCCTTCACCTCGGCTTTGCCGCTGTGGTAGCGCCGGACCGCGGCGGCATCCACCACCCCGCCGGTGTCGGCCACCAGCTGCGAACACGCGGCCGCCAGCTCCCGCACGTCGGAGCCGACCGCGTCCAGCATGGCCGTCACGGTGTCCTCGTCGACCTTGACCCGCAGCGCCCGGAACTCCTTGCGGACGAAGTCGACCCGCTCGCCGGCCTTGGTGATCCGCGCGCACGGATGCACGACGGCGCCCAGTGACTGCAGCTCGGTCGCCAGGGCCTTGGCCCGACCGCCGCCCGAATGCACCACCACTAGCATCGTGCCCAGCGGCAGGTCGGCCGCGGCCGACGCGATGACCGCGGCGGCCTCCTTGCCGGCTTCGCCGGCGGCCTCCAGCACGACGATGCGCTCGTCGCCGAACAGCGACGGGCTCAGCAGCTCGGCGAGCTCGTAGGTACTGACGTCACCGGCCCGCATCCGGCTGACCGGGACGTCGGCCTCGTTGTGGGCGCCGGCCCGCTGGCGCGCCGACCGCAACACGTCGGCCACCGCCCGCTCGACCAGCAGCTCCTCGTCTCCCAGGACCAGGTGCAACGGCGAAACCTCGCTCACCCCACGATGGTGTCACGACGCACCGACTACGCCGCCGCGGGATCCAGCAGCGTCGACAGCCACCACGCCAGCGCGCACAGGACCGCCGTCAGCGCGCCCAGGCCGGCCGCGGCGCCGAACCAGCGCCGGCCGCGCAGGCGCTCGACCGTCACGACGATCAGCGCTGTCAGCCCGGCGACCAGCAGCACCCCGGGCGCCCCGGAGGGGACGGGCACCGTCGCGGCGGGCACCCCCGCCGACCATCGCGCCACCCGCAAGACCCACCACACCTCCGGGCCGGTGAAGCGGATCAACAGCTGCGCGCCGGACGGCCATGCCAGGCTCGACACGGCCGCCGCGCTCCCCAGCACGGTGATCGGCGCGATCACCGGTGCCGCGGCGAGGTTGGCGGCCACCGCCACCAGGCTGACGCGCCCCGAGATGCCGGCCACCAGCGGGGCGGTCACCGCGTGCGCCGCTGCGGCGATCGCCAGCGCGTCGGCCAGCGGCTTGGGGCAGCCCCGCCCCACCAGGCGGCGCGACCAGGCCGGCGCGACGAGGACCAACGCGGCCGTCGCGACCGCCGACAACGCGAAGCCCACGTCGACGGCCAGCTGCGGGGCGACCGCGAGCAGGACCAGCACGGTGCCGCAGAGCGCCGGGATCGCCTGCCGCCGCCGCGACGAGAGCATCCCCGCCAGCCCGATGGCGCCCATGACGGCCGCACGCAACACGCTCGCCGTCGGTTGCACGACGACGACGAAGGCGACCAGCGTCAGCCCGGCGAGGGCGACGGCCGCCCGCGGGCCGATCCACCGCGCCGAGAACAGCACGGCGGCACAGACGATGGTCACGTTGGCACCCGACACCGCCATCAGGTGGGTCATGCCCGCCGCGCGAAAGTCGCGGTCCGTCTCGACCGTGACCGCCGAGGTGTCGCCCAGTACCAGGGCGCGCAGCATCGCCGCCTGCTCGGCGGGCAGCGCACCGCGCACCGCGGCGGCGAACCGGCCGCGCACCGCGTGGGCCGCCCGCTGCACGGCGCCGGCGGTGCCGACGTCCGGGCGGCCCGACGCGTTGAGCACCGCGATGGTGAGGTCGCGGTGGGTCGGCCGCCCGATCCGCGCGGTGAAGCGCACCGGCCGGCCCACCATCAGCCCGTCCGGCTCCGACTCGAAATCCGACGCGCGCGCGAAAACGACCACGCGGCCCGACATTTCGGCGTCGTGCAGGCGTTGCAGCGTGGCGCGGAACATGAGGCGGCCGCGCCCCAACGACACCGGGCTCTCGGTCGGGGTGACGGTCACCGGTGTGGCCGTTCCGAACGCCGCGGTGACCGGGTGGCGGTCCACCGCTTCGGCGCGCAGCGCGACCGCGAACCCGAACCCCGCTCCGGTGACGCCGACCGCGACCAGGCCGGCGCCGAGGCCCCGCAGCCGTGCTGGCTCGCCGCGCCGCCACGCGCGCCACGCCAGCACGCCCGAGGCCGCCGTCAGCGCGGCACAGCCCAACGCCACGTCTCGGCCGATCGGCCACCAGATCCCGGCGGCGGTCACCACCCAGCAGGTGAACGCGGCCGGCACCAGGCGCGCGTCGACCCGCTCCGCGCCCGGGTCGACGACGCCGGAACCGTGCATCCGCTTCAGACACGGACCAGGGCGCGCAACTTCTCCAGCCGCGCCGGACCGATGCCGTCGACCTCGGCGAGCTGGTCGACGCTGGTGAACTTGCCGTTGGCCTGCCGCCAGGCGACGATCGCCGCCGCCGTGACCGGCCCGACGCCGGGCAGCGCGTCCAAATCCTCGGCGGTCGCGGTGTTGAGGTCCAGCGCCTCACCCGCCTTCGGCTTGCCCGGCCCCCCGCCGGGCCGCGGGGGTGCCGGCTTCGGGGTCGAACCGGTAGCCACCGAGCTGCCCAACGCCGTCGGCTGCCCGGGGGCGGGGGCCAGCCCGACCACGATCTGCTCGCCGTCACCCAGCGGGCGCGCCATGTTCAGCCCGATGGTGTCGGCCCCGTTCACCGCGCCGCCCGCGGCCTGCAGCGCGTCGGCGACCCGCGCGCCGGCCGCGAGGGTGACCAGCCCGGGGCTGCGCACCAGGCCGACCACGCTGACCACCACGGGCCGGTCCGGTCCGGCGGCCGGGCTCGCCGAGGGCGGCTTGGGGCCCGCCGTCGACGCCCTCTCCACGGGCGGCAGCTTGGCCGACATCACCGGCGCCGGGCGGTCGCGCAGCACGGTGAACACCGTGACCAGCACCGCCAGCGCGGCCACGATCGCCAGCCCGATGGCGCCGGCCCGCCCAGGGTCGGCGCGCAGCCTGGCCGCCCAGCCGCGATCCGCGGACCCGTCGGGCAGCCACCGCGGCAGCAGCGAATTCTGGTCCCCGTCTGCCGCCTCCGCCGTCGACGCTTGCCCCGCGCCGTCGGGGTCGGCGTCCGGGTCGGCGCCGAGTCGCCTCTGCAGGCGCGCCACGGGCAGTTCTGATCGCATGCACCGACCGTAGGTGCGGCGACCGCCCGATCGGCCCCGCGCGCCGCCATCGCGACCGGAGGCTGTGGACTAAACCGAGGCTGTGCACAACCGCCGGGTGGGATGGGTCACTATGGAGGCAAGAACGCACCGCCAGGACCGGGCATCCATCCGACGCTGGTAACCACGTTCAGCCCCAGACGACAGGAGGTCGCCGTGCAACTGGCGCTCACACCGGAGGAAGCCGCTTTCCGCGACGAACTCCGCACCATCTACACCACCAAGATTCCGGAGGAGCTACGCGAGCGGGTGCGCCGAGGCGCGGCGGAGGTGAACCGCGACGACATCGTCACCAGCCACAAGATCCTGCACGAGCAGGGTCTGGCGGTGCCGAACTGGCCGGTCGAGTGGGGGGGCAAGGACTGGACGCCGACCCAGCACCAGATCTGGGCCGACGAGATGCAGCTGGCCTGCGTCCCCGAACCGCTGAACTTCAACACCAAGATGGTGGGCCCGGTGATCGCCGAATTCGGTTCCGAGGAGGTCAAAAAACGCTTCCTACCGCCGACGGCCAGCCTCGACATCTGGTGGTGTCAGGGATTCTCCGAGCCCGAGGCGGGTTCGGACCTGGCGTCGCTGCGCACCACCGCCGTGCGCGACGGCGACAGCTACGTCGTCAACGGCCAGAAGACCTGGACCACGCTCGGCCAGTACGCGGACTGGATCTTCTGCCTGGTCCGCACCGACCCGCAGGCGCCCAAGCGGCAGGCAGGCATTTCGTTCCTGCTGTTCGACATGAAGACGCCGGGTGTCACGCTTCGGCCCATCAAGACGATCGACGGCGGTCACGAGGTCAACGAGATCTTCTTCGAAGACGTCCGCGTGCCCGCCAATCAGCTTGTCGGAGAAGAGAACAAGGGCTGGACGTACGCGAAGTTCCTGCTCGGCAATGAGCGCACCGGCATCGCCGGCGTCGGGCGGACCAAGGTGCGCCTGGCCGAGGTGAAGAAGCACGCCGCGGCGACCGGGGTGCTGGCGGATCCGCTGTTCGCGGCCCGGCTGGCCGAGGCCGAAAACGAGCTGCTGGCACTGGAACTCACGCAGTCGCGGGTGGTCACGGACTCCGCGAACGGACAACCCAATCCGGCGTCGTCGGTGCTGAAACTGCGCGGCAGCCAGCTGCAGCAGGTGGCCACCGAACTGCTCGTCGAGGTGGCCGGTCCCGACTCGCTGCCCACCGACGGCGAAGGCATTGCGTCTCCGGACTGGGCGCAACACAGTGCGCCGCATTACCTCAACTACCGCAAGACGTCCATCTATGGCGGCAGCAACGAGGTGCAGCGCAACATCATCGCGTCCACCATCCTGGGATTGTGAGGCAGACATGGACTTTCAGTTGACCGACGAGCAGACCCTGCTGCGCGACACCACCCGCGAGCTGTTGTCCCGCAGCTACGACCCGGAGAGCCGCAACAAGGTCATCGGCACCGACCTGGGCTGGAGCCGCGAGGTGTGGAGCCAGCTCGCCGACACCGGGATCCTCGGCCTCGGCTTCGACCCGGATGAGGCGGGCCAGCTCGAGATCATGGTCGTGCTCGCCGAGGCGGGGCGCCGGCTGGCACCCGAACCGATCTTGCACGCCGCGCTCGCGCCGGGTGCGCTGATCGCCGAGCTGGGCACCGACGCCCAAAAAGAACAGCTCGACGACGTCGCCGCCGGCCAACGCCTGCTGGCCTTCGCCCATCTGGAACCGGGCCGCCGCGCGCCCGCCGCGGATTTGGACACCAAGGCTGTGCCGCAAGGCGATTCATGGACGGTGAGCGGACGCAAGAACCCGGTGCTGGCCGGTGACTGCGCCGACGCTCTGGTGGTCAGCGCGGCCCTGCCGGACGGCGGCACCGGCCTGTTCCTGGTGGACGCCGCCTCCGTCACGCGTCATCCGTACCGGACATTCGACGGGCAACGCGGCGCGCAGATCGACCTGGACGCCGCACCCGCCGAGCCCTTGGGCGAGGCGGTTGACGCATCGCAGACCGTCCGCGACGCCATCATCCGCATCCAGGCGTCGTTGTGCGCCGAGGCGGTCGGGGCGATGGAGGAAGCGCTGCGGCTGACCACCGACTATCTCAAGACCCGCAAGCAGTTCGGGGTCACGCTCAACAAATTCCAGGCACTCACCCAGCGGGCGGCCGACATGTACGTGTCCCTCGAACTGGCGCGCAGCATGAGCCTGTACGCGTCGATGTCGATCGCGGACGGCAACCTCGACCCGGTGATCGCCTCGCGGGCCAAGCTGCAGATCGGCCGGTCGGGCCGGCACATCGCCCAGGAGTCGATCCAGCTGCACGGCGGCATCGGGGTGACCGCGGAATACCCGGTGGCCCACTATGCGGCCCGGCTCACCGCGATCGAGCACACATTGGGCACCTCCGGCGACCACCTGCACAATCTGATCGACCACATCGGCGACTACGACCTCGCCCGGCTCTAGCGGATGTCCGAACCCGCCACGCTGTCGGACAGGGTCGTCGAGTTCCTCTCCGCCGGCACCCGTACCGGCATGCTCGGTTACGTCGCCGCCGACGGCCGCCCGCTGGTCGCACCGGTGTGGTTCGTCGTCGACGATGGCCAATTGGCGTTCAACACCGGCCGGGACACGCCGAAAGACCGTGCGCTGCACCGGGACCCGCGGGTGGTGATCTGCGTCGACGATCCTCATCCGCCGTATTCGTTCGTCCAGGTGCAGGGTGTCGCCACGGTGAGCGAGGACCCCGCGGAGGTGCTGGACGTCGCCACCCGGGCCGGGGCCCGCTACATGGGCCCCGAGCGCGCCGAGGAGTTCGGCCGACGCAACTCCGCCCCGGGCGAGCTGGTGGTGCGCGTGCGCCCCACCAAGGTCATCGCCGGCTTCGACATCAGCGACTGACGCCGCACCGCCCGGCGCTATCCCGACTGCGGGATCACGTCCGGGACCTGAGCGGCCAGGTACTCGGCGAGCGCGCTGATCGTCGGGTAGTCGAAAACCGCTGTGGCGCTGATCGTGAACGCGCCACCGAACTGGCCGTACAACCGGTTACGGAGTTCGACCGCCATCAGTGAGTCGGTGCCCAGGTCCAAGAAGCGACTGCTGGCGGCGGGCGGTTGCGCGAGACGCAGGAATTGCTGCACCTCCTGCTGCAGGAATTCCGCCAGGAAGCTGGCCCGCTGCGACTCCGGCACCTCGTGCAGCTTCTTGAGAAGCTCGCTGTCGCCGGGGGCCGGCGCGCCGGCGCTCGGTAACAGGTGATCCAGAATCGGTGGGCGAGAACCGCCGAGCATCTTCGCGGCGCGTTGCCAATTGGCCTTGATCACGGTCGCCTGCCCGGTTCCCTGCGCGACGATCTCACCGAGCGCGTTGAGGGCCGCCGTCGGCTCCATCGAAACCAGGCCTTGCGCACCGAGATTGGCGCGCGCCGCCTCCGACGCGGCCATGCCGCCGTGGGCCCAGGGGCCGAAGTTGACACTGGTGGCGGGCAGGCCTTGCGCTCGGCGTTCGGCGACGAGGCCGTCGAGCAGCGCGTTGGCGGTCGCGTAGTTGCCCTGGCCCGGGGAACCGAGCACGCTCGAGATCGACGAGTAGACGATGAAGAAGTCCAGATCGTCCTTTCTGGTCAGCCGGTCGAGATGCCAGGCGCCCAACGCTTTCGGCAGCAGGGCCGTCCGGAAGCGTTTGACGTTCTGCTGCGGCAGCAGGGCGTCGTCGAGGACGCCCGCGAGGTGCGCGACGCCGCCGAGCGGCGGCAGCTCCGCCCGGATCCGCTCCAGCAGTTCCTCGACCTGCGACTCGTCGCCGACGTCGGCCGCCAAGGTGTGAATCCGGCAGCGGTAGCGCTCGGTGATATCGGAGATCGCCTGCTGCGCGGCCGCGTCGGGTTCGCGTCGGCCGGTCAACACGATCTCCCCGGCACCGAGCTGGGCCAGGTATGAGGCCGTGCGCAGGCCGAGGGCGCCGAGGCCTCCGGTGATCAGGTAGGTCCGATCGGCTTGCGGCTGAAGCGGATTGGGCATCTGCAGGACGATTTTCCCAATGTGGCGCGCTTGCTGCATCCGGCGGAACGCGGTCTTGGCCTCGGTCAGCGGGTAGATCTCGGCGGGCAGCGGCGCCCATTCGCCACTCCCCAACCCGTCCGACACCTCGGCGAGCAGCCCTCGGATGCGCTCCGGGTCCTGCAGGATGGTCCCGTCCAGTGCCACCACTTCGTAGGCGATGTCGGGGCGCGCCGCCGCCATCCGCTCGGGGGTCCAGATGTCCCGCTTGGCGATCTCGGCGAACCGGCCGTTCCGGGCGGTGGCCCGCACGGTCGCCTCGACGAAGCCCTCGTTGGTCAGGCTGTTGAGCACCACGTCGACGCCGGCGCCGTCGGTGTCGGCCAGGATCTGGTCGGCGAAGTCCGTCGTGCGCGAGTCGTAGACATACTCCACACCCAATTTGCGCAGGGTCGCACGTTTGTAGGTGCTGGCGGTGGCGAAGACGATCGCGCCGTGCTGCTGCGCCATCTGGATGGCGGCCAGGCCGACGCCGCCGCTGGCGGCGTGGATGAGCACGCGGTCACCGGGCTTGAGCTGCGCCCAGTCGAACGCCAGCCGGGCCGTGAGTGCGGCGGCGGGAATGCTGGCCGCCGCCACCGCGCTCAGTTCGTGCGGCACCGGCGCCAGCAACTGAGCGGGCACATTGATCCGGCTGGCGAACGCGCCCTGCATGAAGCCGAAGACGCGTTGACCGACCTCGAATCCGGTGACGCCGGCACCCACCTCGGTGACGATGCCGGAGAAGTCGCCGCCGATCAGCCCCGGGTCGCCCGGATAGAGGCCGAGCACGTTGAGCACATCCCGGAAGTTCAGACCGGCCGCTTCCACCCGAATTTGCACCTGGCCGGCGACCGGCGGCGGCACGTCGGTCTCGGTGAGACGCAGATTGTCGATCGCGCCGCGCTCGGTGGGTGCCAGGACGTAGTCGCCCGCGCGCGGCACCGCCAGATGGCCGCTGCGCGCCCAGGGCAGCAGCCTGGACGCCAGGAACTTCCCTTGTCGCAGTGCAAGTTCCGGTTCCTGAAGGGCCGTGTCGGGTGCGGCGAGCAGGCTCGCCAGCGAGCGCACGGCTTCGCCGGATCCGTCGTGGTCGGTCAACCTGCACCGCAGCGTCGGCTGCTCGGCGATGATGGTGCGGCCCAGCCCCCACAGCGCCGACTGCACCGGGTCGACCCGCTCACCCGGTTCGGTCGCCACACCGCGTTCGGTGATGATCCGCAGTCCCCCAGGCAAATTCACTTGCTGTTCGGCCAGCAGGGCGTGCACGGCGCTGAGCAGGTTGCCGATGCCGGTCTCCAGGCGGGTGCGGAATTCCTCGTTCGACTCCTCCGCGCCCGGTCGACCGGCGCCGCGCCAGACGATGCCGGTGATCGGCGCACCGCTCTGCTCCGCCTGGGCGAACAGCCGCCGCCACTCGCCGGTATCCATCGCGCCATTCGTCTGGACGCAACCCGGCAGCTCGGCCGCCAGCTCGTCGAAACCGGCGACCAACCAAGGGCCGCTGGCCTTTTCGCCCGCGCCGGCATCGCTGCTCGGTGCCGGCACCTCGTGCCAGCCGAGGGTGTAGAGCAGCCGGGCGACGTCGCCGCCGAGCCCGCGCAGCAACGCCTCCCGGGGCGCGCGTTTGACGGTGAACTCGTGTATCCCACCCAGGTGGCGGCCCGCCCGGTCCACGAAATCCAGGTCGAAGACCTGGGTCTCGCTGTCGACCCCACCGGTATGCCACCTCGCGCGGCAGTAGAACCGGCGTGGCATCCGCTCGGCCAGCACCACCCGCCCGTACCGCAGCGGGAGGAACAGGTCGGGAACCGCGCCTTGTTCGGTCGCCGCGAGAAGCGCAGGAAACGCGGGGAAGGCGACGCCGGTGCACAGGTCCAGCAGCACCGGGTGGACCGGCTCACTCCCGAGGTGTTCGGCGAGTTCGTCGCCGACGACGACATCGCCGACCGCCTCACCCTCACCCACCCACAGTGATTTCAGGGACGTTGACCAGGTGGGCCCCCAGGCCAGCTCCATGTCGGCGAAGGTGTCGAACAGCTGTTGCGGCCGGGTGCGGTTCAACCGCTCGATCGCGGCGTCGACGGCATCCGCCCGACCCGGCTCGTCGGCGCCGCCGGTGACGATGGCGCCGTCGGCGTTCAGCGACCACTCGGCATCGCGGACACCGTAGGGCCGGCTGTGCACCTGGAAGGTCCAGCCACCGCGGCCCTCCGACGGGTGCAGGGTCAGCTGCACCTCGCGAGAACTCTTGTCGGCCAGGATGATTGGCTCGTAGAAGAAGACGTCTCGCACCTGGGCGGGGGTCCCGACCGCGGCCAGGGCCATCGCCGCGTACGTCGCTCCCGGCACGACGACGGTGCCGTAAATGACGTGATGGGACAGCCACGGTTGCGTCTTGACGGACAGCCGGCTGGTGTAGACGACATCTCCGGAGGCGAGATCCTTTGCGCTGCCCAGGATCCCGGGCACGGCGGCGCCCTGACCGTCGACGCCGACGGTCCCCGACGCCTTGGGCCAGAAGTGGCGGCGCTGGAACGGATAGGTGGGCAGGTCGAGTCTGCGGCGCGGCGCCCGATGCAGCGCGGCGAACTCCGGCCGATGCCCGGCGACGTAGGCCGCGCCGAGCGCTTCGGCGATCTGACGCCGCCCGCCGGCACCCTTGCGCAGGGAGACGATCGCACGCGGCGCGGCGGAGTGTTCGGGCCAGGCCTGCACCGCGGCAGCGGTCAGAATCGGCTGGGGGCCGATCTCCATCAACACCGAGCAGCCCAGCGCCGCCACCGTGCGCACGCTTTCGGTGAACTGCACCGGCTGGCGGGAATGCCGCCGCCAATACTGCGCGTCCAGCGGGGTTTCCGCCGTGAGGACCGCGCCGGTGCGATTGCAGACCAGGGGCCGGGTGGGGGTGGCGAACTGCAGCCGCGCCGCATACGCCTCGAATTCGTCGAGCACCGGTTCGAGCAGTTCCGAGTGGAACGCGTGGCTGGTGTCCAACCACGTGCAGCGGATCCCGTCGTCGCTGAAGGTCGCGACGACCTGTTCCAGATCGGCGGCCGGACCCGACAACACCGTGTTGCGGCCGTTGTAGGCGGCGACCGAGACCGCGGGGAAGCGGTTGGCCGCGTCCTCCACCTGCTCGGCTTCGGCGAACACCGCCACCATGCGGCCGCCTTCGGGCAGGCTGCCGAACAGCCGGCCGCGTTCGGCCATCAGCCGGGCCCCGTCTTCGAGGCTGAACACGCCGGCCACGCACGCCGCCGCGTACTGGCCGACGCTGTGGCCGAGCACCACGTCGGGTTCGATGCCCCACGACTGCCACAACCGGGCCAGGCCCATCTCGACGGCGAAGAGCGCCGGCTGCGCAAAGGAGGTGTGCCGCAGCGTTTCTGCGGCGCCGCCCCCGGCGCCCCGGTCGGCGTCGAACAGCACCTCCAACAACGGACGGGGCAGCACGCCGTCGATCGCTTCCGCGCACCGCGTCACCGTCTGGGCGAATACCGGCTCGGTGTCGAACAGCTCGCGGGCCATCCCCGGGTACTGGCTGCCCTGCCCGGTGAACAGCCACGCCGTCTTCGGCGGGTCGGCGCACTCGCCGCGCAGCACGCCGGGCCGGAGCCGGTTCTCGGCCAATTCGGCCAGCACCTCGCGCGCGCCCTGCACCGAATCCGCGACCAGCGCGGCCCGATGCTCGAAATGCGAACGGCCGACCCCGGCCGTGAAGCAGACGTCGGCGATGTCGGCCTCGGGATGCGCGCCCAGCCAGTCCTTATACCGCTGCGCCAGCGCCACCAACGCCTGCGGTGAGCGCGCCGACAACGGGAACAGCTCGACCCGAGCTTCGGCGGCGGCCGACTCCGGCACCGCCGCAACGACTTCCGGCGGCTCGCCGGTGACCGGCTGGGGCGGCGCCTCCTCGATCAGCACATGTGCGTTCGTGCCGGTGAACCCGAACGAACTGACCCCGGCGCGGCGCGGCCTGCCGTTGGCCTGCCAGGGCATCGCCGTAGCGACGACCCGCACCGGCAGGGAGTCCCAGGGGATGTGCGGCGACGGATTCTGGAAGTGCAGGTTCCGGGGCAGCAGTTCGTGCTGCAGAGACAACACCACCTTGATCAGACCCGCGACCCCGGCGGCGGACTCGAGGTGGCCGAGGTTGGTCTTCGCCGATCCGATCAGCAGGGGCCGGTGGGGGTCACGGTCGGCGCCGTAGACGGCGGCGGCGGCCTGCACCTCGATCGGGTCCCCCAGGGAGGTGCCCGTCCCGTGCGCCTCGAGGTAATCGACGTCTCCGCCACGGACCCCGGCCCGGGCCAGCGCCGCAGCAATAAGCCGTTGCTGCGCACCGCCGTTCGGCACCGTCAAACCGCTGGAGGCGCCGTCCTGATTGACCGCGCTGCCGCGGATGACCGCGCAAATGCGGTCGCCGCTGCGCTGCGCGTCGCTGAGCCTCTTGAGCACCAGGATTCCGCATCCCTCGCTGCGGACGTAGCCGTCGGCGGCGGCGTCGAAGGTCTTGCACCGGCCGTCGGGCGACAGCATCCTGGCGCGTGAGGCGGCAACGATCGATGCCGGGCTCAGCAGGACGTTCACCCCGCCGGCCAGGGCCAGATCGCAGTCGCCGGAGTGCAATGCCTGGCAGGCCTGGTGGACGGCCACCAGCGACGAGCTGCACGCGGTATCCACCGCCACCGCCGGGCCTTCCAGCCCGAGCGCGAAGGCGACCCGGCCCGCGATCGCGTTGAGCGCGTTGCCGGTGATGAAGTGGGCCTCGATGCTTTCGACCGAGTCCCGCGACAGCAGGTGGGAATACTCGTTGGCGGCGACGCCCACGAAGATGCCGCTGCGGCTGCCGCGCAACGCCGCGGGCGAATACCCGGCGCGCTCCAGCCCCTCCCAGGCGATCTCCAGCATCAACCGCTGCTGCGGGTCCATCCATACGGCCTCACGCGGGGAGATGCCGAAGAACTCGGGGTCGAATCCGGCGATGCCGTCGAGGAATCCGCCACTGCGGCTATAGATCTTGCCCGGTGTCTCCGGATCCGGGTCGTAGTATTCGTCGATCTCGAAGCGGTCGTCCGGGATCTCCCGGATCGCGTCGACACCACCGGACAACACCTCCCAATACCCCTCGGGGTCGGGCGAGGCGGGGAACCGGCACGCCACCGCGACGATCGCGATCGGCTCGTCCGCGGGACCGGAGGACGCCGCCGGGGGCCGGGCACTCGCCTTGGCGGTCGTCGCCGCGCCCAGGCCGAGGACGTCGGCGAGCAGAAACTCGGCGACGTCGGCGACGCGCGGATAGTCCATCGCCAGCGTTGCCGGCAGTCCCCTGCCCACCGTGTGCTCCACGCGGCGCCGCAATTCGACGGCCATCAGCGAATCCATGCCGAGGTCGAAGAATCCGGCCTCCTCGCGAATCTCCGCCGGGTCGATCCGCGTCACCTCGGCGACGACGTCGCGCAGGTAGTCGACCAGGAGCTTTTTCCTCTGCTGCGCCGGTGCGAGGGTGAGCCTTTCGACGAATTCGGTGTGCCCGGAGGGTGCGGGGAGCGGCAGTGACTCGGGCACCTCGCGCCCCAGTTCCTCGAGGAATGACCGCTTGCCCGCCTGCTGATAGAGCGGCAGGAAACGGCCCCAGTCGATCCGGGCCACCACGCCCTGCGGGGCGGAAGCCACCGCGAACTCGGCCATGCCCGCCAACGCATCCGCGGGCGGCAGCGTGCGGACCCCGCGCTGTTCCAGCCGCGCACGGGCGTCCGCGTCGGCCATTCCCGCCGCCCACGGACCAAAGTTGACGCTGATCCCCGTGATGCCCTGTTCCCTCAGCCGCCAAGACAATCCGTCGAGGAACGCGTTGGCGGCGCCGTAGGCCGTCTGGCCGAAGCTGCCCCACACCGAGGCGATCGACGACGTGCTGAGGAAGAAGTCCAGCGGCAGGTCCGCGACGGCCTCACTCAAATGCCAGGCGCCCCATACCTTTCCGGCGAACACGCGGTCGACTTCGGCGTCGTCCAGATTGCGCAGCGGCGTGGTACCGATCTCGCCCGCCGCGTGGACGATGCCGGCGAGCGGCGGGAGTTCGGCCTGCACGGTCCCCAGCAGCCGGGCGACATCGTGCGGATTGGCGACATCGGCGGACACGACCCGGATTTCGCAGCCCGACTTCTCTCGTGCGGCATCGATGCGCTGTTGGACCGCATCGTCGGGTGAGCGCCGGCTCGTCAGCACGAGATGCCGGGCACCGTGCGCGGCCAGGTATCCGGCGATCTCCAAGCCGACCGCACCCAGGCCGCCGGTCACCAAGTACGTTGCGTCCGCCCGCAATGTGAGCGGCGTTCCGATCGGCTGCCCTTCCCTTCGCGTCAGCCGGGGAACGAAGACACCCTCAGCGCGCAGCGCGACTTGGTCTTCGCCACGCGGCGCCGCCACCACCTGGCTGATCAGCCGGGTCCATTCGTCGGCGCTGCCTTCGGACAGGTCCGCCAGCCCGCCCCACAACTGGGGGTGCTCCAGGGAAGCGGCACGCCCGAAACCCCACAGGCAGGTCTGCGCCGGCCGTACGCTGTCGGCGCCGGTGACACGTTGCGCGCCACGGGTTATCAGCCAGATCGGTGCGCGCAGTTCGGCGGCCGCCGCGGCGCAAAAGAGCCGGCGTGTTCCGCTCAGCACGTGGTGTTGCATCCGCAACAGCGAGCGCATCGAAGGCGCGTTGTCCCGATCGATCCCCGCGCAGTGCAGGATGCGTAGCGTCGGTTGGTCCGCCGCCGCGCCGCGCAGCTCCGCTTCGAGCCGCTCCTCGTCCGCATCGGACACCGGCAGACCGACGACGCGAAACGCCTGCCCCCGTGCCGTCAGCGCGTCGGTCAGCGGACCGACCGCCCGGGCGTCGTCGCTGATCACCAGCCAGTCAGAGCCCGCGCCGCTGCCCGCAGGCGCGGCCGGAGCCACGGCTTTCTCCCAGCGGATCTCGTAACGGACATCCGCGATGGACTGGGTGTCGCGCTGCCGGTTGTGTTGGGCGGCAAGCCTGCTCAGCACCTCTGCGGTGTGCCCGTCGTCGTCGCCGCCGTCGAGCAGCGCGGCCAGCTCCTCGATCCGGCCCTCCTCGAGGAGCCGGACGGCTCCCGTGCGCGCGGCGTCGGTTTTCGCCGCGGTCGGACCGGGCGCGGCGTCCTTGTCGCGGAACCAGTACTGGCGATGCTGGAACGGATAGGTGGGCAAGTCGAGCTTGCGCGTCGGGTCGTGCTGCAGGGCGCCGAAATCGGGCAGGTGGCCACCGACGTAGGCGCTCGCCAGCGCTTCGGCGATCTGGCGGTGGTCGCCGCCGGTCCGACGCAACGACGCGATCGCGCGCGGCGCGGCGGCCGGGTCGGGCCACGCCCGCACCGCCGCAGCGGTGAGCACCGGCTGCGGGCCCACCTCGAGCAGCACCGCGCAGCCGAGTTCGGCCAAAGTGGCCACGCTCTTGGCGAATTCGACCGGCTGGCGCGCGTGGCGGCGCCAGTACGGGCCATCGAGTTGCGCATTCCTGCCGAGGGCGGCGCCGGTGCGGTTGCACACCAAAGTCCGTTGCGGCGAGCCGAAGTCGAACCGGGCCGCATACGCCTCGAACTCATCGAGGATCGGATCCAGCAGCGCCGAATGGAACGCGTGGCTGGTCTCCAGCCAGTCGCACCGGACCCCGTCGGCGGCCAGCGCTGCCACCGCCCTCTCCAGGTCGTCCGCCGGCCCCGACAGCACGGTGTTGGCACCGTTGTAGGCGGCCACCGACAGCCGGGGGAACTCGTCGGTGCAACCCTCCACCCGTTCCGCCGCGGCGAAGACCGCGACCATCCGACCGCCCGCCGGCAAACTGCCGAAAAGACGGCCGCGTTCGGCCATCAGCCGCGCGCCGTCCTCGAGGCTGAACACGCCCGCGACGCAGGCGGCGGCGTACTGGCCGACGCTGTGACCCAGCACCACGTCGGGTTCCAGACCCCACGACTGCCAGAGCCGGGCCAAACCCATCTCCACGGCGAACAACGCCGGCTGCGCATAGCTGGTCTGCCGGAGGTTGTCGTCGCTCCCGGGGCCGCCGGATTCGAAAATCACGTCCAGCAGCGGCTTTTCGAGCAGGCCGTCGACCACCGCGGCGCACCGGGCCATGGTCTCGGCGAACACCGGCTCGGTTTCGAACAACTCCCGGGCCATGCCGGCGAACTGGCTGCCCTGCCCCGGGAACAACCACGCCGTCTTCGGCCTGTCGTCACACGTTCCGCGGATGAGGCCGGGCGCGGGACGGTCGTCGGCGAGCGCGCCGAGCAATTCGGTGGCGGATTCCGTCGAATTGACCACCAGCGCGGCCCGGTGCTCGAAATGGGCGCGGCCCGCGCCGGCGGTGAAGCACACCTCCGACAACGTGGCCTCCGGGTGCGCGGTCAACCAGCCGCGGTATCGGTCGGCGAGCTGGGCCAGGGCCGCCGGGGTGCGCGCCGACAGCGGCAGCACGCCGAACCGCCGGGCCTCGGGCTCCACGACGGGACGCGCGGCCGCGGCAGGCACGCCTGCCTCCTGGGGCGCTTCCTCCAGGATGACGTGCGCGTTGGTGCCGGAGAACCCGAACGAACTGACGCCGGCGACGCGGGGGCGCCCGTTGCGTTGCCAGCCGGTGGCCTCGTCCAGGACCCGCACCGCCAGCCGGTCCCAGGGAATGTAGGGGGAGGGATTACGGAAGTTCAGGTGCTTGGGCAATTGCTCGTGCTCGAGCGACAGGACGACCTTGATGATCCCGGCGATCCCCGCGGCCGCCTCCAGATGCCCGATGTTCGTCTTCACCGATCCGATCAGCAGCGGCCGGTCCGGGTCGCGACCCTCGCCGAATACCGCAGCCGCGGCCTGGACTTCGATCGGGTCGCCCAACGACGTCCCGGTCCCGTGCGCCTCCAGATATCCGACGTCCTGCGCGGCGACGCCGGCGCGCTCGAGCGCCTCGGCGATCACGCGCTGCTGGGCGACGCCGTTCGGCACGGTCAAGCCACCCGATGCCCCGTCCTGATTCACCGCACTGCCCCGGACCACGGCCCGGATCCGGTCACCGTCGCGAATCGCGTCGTCGAGCCGCTTCAGGACGATGACGCCGCAGCCCTCGCCCCGCACGTAGCCGTCCGCGGCGGCGTCGAACGTCTTGCAGCGGCCATCGGGCGCGAGCATGTGCGCCCGCGAAAAGGTGATCATGGTCGCGGGGCTGAGCAGGACGTTTGCCCCGCCGGCCAGCGCGACGTCGCACTCCCCCAACCGCAGCGCTTGGCAGGCCTGGTGGACGGCCACCAACGACGAGCTGCACGCCGTGTCGACCGTGACCGCGGGGCCTTGCAACCCCAGCCGGTAACTGATCCGGCCCGCCGCCGCGGCGGCCGCCGTGCCGATCGCCATGTAGGCGTCGATCTCGTCGTAGCTCAGCTCATCCGACACCATGCTGAGGTAGTCGTGGGTGGACAGGCCGATGAAGACACCGGTGTTCGTGTTCGCCAAAGCCGTTGGGGCCGTGCCCCAATGCTCCACCGCCTGCCATGCCGTCTCCAGCAACAGCCGATGCTGCGGGTCCATCAACATGACCTCGCGCGCCGAGACCCCGAAGAACGGCGCGTCGAAGCCCGCGACATCGTCCACGAAGCCCGCCCGGCGGCTCACGATCTTGCCGGCCGCGTCGGCGTCGGCGCCGAAGAAGTCCTCGACGTTCCACCGCTCGCCGGGCACCTCCGACACCGCATCTCGCCCGTGGCGCAACACGTCCCAGAATTCGGCCGCGTCGGCGGCTCCCGGAACACGTGCCGCGTAGCCGACTATCGCAAAGCGCGTCGCCCGCTCCGGTCGATCCCCGACGGTTGCCATGCATCTGTCCTCTCGCCTCGGCCGGCGAAGGTCGATCCCCAGCCTCCTGCGACGGGTCCGTGATTGCTCCGCAATGAAACGCTTGACCCGCCCACTGCACCACATGCCGGCCCAATGCGCAGCAGAATGATCTCCTGGGCGAGTAGTGTCGCCGGATGCCGGACTGCGTACCGCGCCGGGCCGTGCAACACCATAATCGGTCACCACACCTGTGGCTACATTCGAAGCAGCCCGGCATGTCGGGATGGGTGGCCGCCGAGGCGGTCATCGTCGTCTCACCACCGGCGGACCGAAGGCTGCAGCCCCGCACATCGAGGAGAAAAGATTGCGCATCGGGAAAATTACGATCGGCTCGATCGGTGAGTGGACGCTGAGCCCGGGCGTAGTCGTCTCCTGGCACCCGACGCCGGCGGCCCGGGAGCGGGCCCGGGCGGCGCCGGCAAGCCCGGTGCCGGTCAGTTACATGCAGGCCCAGCACCTCCACGGCTATCGCCGGCAAACGACGGCGGGGCTCGACTATTCACGGCAGATCATCGCGACGTGCGAAGTCCCGGGCCGGTGCGATGTCGCCGCGATGAACGACGCGCTCAACGCATATCTGCGTAGGCACGATACGTACCGCAGTTGGTTCGAATACACCGATAGCGGGGACATCGTTCGTCACACCATCGAGGATCCCGACGACATCGAATTCGCTCCCACCGACCACGGCGAAATGACCGTCGAAGATTTGCACGAGCATGTGGTGTCGACGCCGGATCCGCTGCATTGGGAGTGCTTCAGCTTCGGGATCGTGCAAAACGCGGATCACTTCACGTTCTACGCCAGTATCGACCACGTCCACGGGGACGCGGCGCTGATCGGCATCACGATGGTGGAGTCGCATGCGATGTACACGGCGCTGACGGGCGGCGCCGGCCCCCTCGCCCTGCCCACCGCCGGCAGTTTCGACGATTTCTGCGTCGAGGAACGCCGGTACACGTCGGCGTTGACCGTGGATTCGCCGCCGGTCCGCGCCTGGATTGACTTCGCGGAGAACAACAACGGAAGCCTGCCGGAGTTTCCCCTTCCACTGGGCAACCCCATGGAGCCGGCCAGGAGCGACATGATCACGGACACCCTGATGGACGCGCAGCAGACGGCGCGGTTCGAATCGGCCTGTTCGGCGGCGGGCGCCCGCTTCGTCGGCGGCTTGTTCGCGTGCCTCGCCCAGGTCGAGCACGAATTCACCGGCGCCGCCACGTATTACGGTCTCACTCCCCGGGATACCCGCAGGACTTCGGACAACTTCATGACTCAGGGCTGGTTCACCGGCCTGGTGCCGATCACGATCCCGATAGCCGCCGTGTCCTTCGGTGATGCCGCCTGGGCCGCCCAAAGTTGCTTTGATTCGAGTTTGGACATGGCAAAGGTGCCGTATTACCGCGTAATGGAATTGGCGCCGTGGCTGAGTAGGCCGCGCCCCAATTTTCCTGTGACGAATTTCTTGCACGGCGACGCCGCCCCGATGAATGCCGTGCTGGCCGCGGCCGAGATGGGTTATACGAACAATATCGGCATCTACTCGGACGGACGATATTCGTACCAACTCACGATCTACATCTTCCGCTACCAGGACGGCACCTCGATGGCGATCATGTTTCCCGACAACGCCGTTGCCCAGAAATCGGTTGCCCGTTATGTCGCGGCGATGAAGTCCGTGTGCCTGCGGGTCGCCGACAGCGGGCATTGGGGCCGCGTTGCGTAGGGAGGAGTAGACGATGGCGACTGCCTCACTCCGGATTCGCCGTTTGCCGGCGGCCGGATCCGAAGCGAGGTCGCTGTGCGACGGCTAGCCGGTCTCGTGGTGCGTTGGCCCGGCCTGGTGATCGGGCTCTGGGTCGTGATCGCGGTCGCGCTGCCGTTGACGTTTCCGCCCCTGACCGAGATGGCACAACAGCACCCCCTCGCGATCCTGCCCAGCGACGCCCCGTCGGCCGTGTCCGCCCGAAAGATGACCGAAGCGTTCCACGAGTCGGGCGCCGAAGACCTGCTCCTGGTCGTCCTCACGAACGAAAAAGGGCTCGGGCCCGCCGACGAGGCCGCCTACCGCAAACTGGTGACCGCGCTGCACGCGGACACGCGAGACGTGCTGATGCTGCAGGACTTCGTCAACACGCCGCCCCTGCGTCCCGTCTTGACCAGCAAGGACCACAAGTCCTGGGTGCTGCCGGTGGGCCTGGCCGGCGAACTGGGCACACCGAAGTCCTACGCCGCCTACCTCCGCGTCGCCGACATCGTCAAACGCAACGTTGCCGGATCGCCGCTGACGGCGAACCTGACCGGACCCGCGGCCACCGTCAGCGACCTCACCGTGGCGGGCGAACGGGATCGCCTTCCCATCGAACTTGCGATCGGCATCCTGGTGCTCGTCGTGTTGCTGGTGGTCTACCGCAACCCGCTCACCATGCTGCTGCCGCTGGTAGCGATCGGGGCGTCGATGGTCATCGCGCAGGCCGTCGTCGCCGGCATCTCCCAGGTCGGCGGCTTGGGCGTGTCGAACCAGTCCATCGTCTTCTTGAGCGCCATCATCGCCGGCGCGGGAACCGATTATGCGGTCTTCCTGATCAGCCGCTATCACGACTACTTGCGCCGCGGCGCGGACTTCGACGACGCCGTGCAGCGGGCGTTGATGTCGATCGGAAAAGTGATCGCGGCCTCCGCGGCCACGGTCGGAATCACCTTTCTCGGCATAAGTTTCGCCCGGATGGGCGTGTTCTCCACGGTGGGCGTGTCCTCGGCCATCGGGATCGGGGTCGCGTTCCTCGCGGCGATGACGTTGTTGCCCGCCATCCTGGTCGTGGCCGGGCCGCGCGGCTGGGTCACACCCCCGCGCGAACTGACCGCCCGGTTCTGGCGGCGGTCGGGGATCCGCATCGTGCGCCGCCCGAAGGCCCATCTGGTCGCCAGCGTGCTGGTGCTGATCGTTCTGGCGGGCTGCGCCGGCCTGGTGCGCTTCAACTACGACGACCGCAAGGCTCTGCCGCCCTCGGCCCCGAGTTCGATCGGGTACACCGCGCTGGATCGCCATTTCCCGGTCAACCAATCCATTCCCGAATACATCCTCGTGCAGTCGCCGCACGACCTGCGCACGCCGCGAGCGCTCGCGGATCTGGAGCAGATGGCCGACCGGGTCAGCCAACTGCCCGGCATCGCCCGGGTCAGCGGCGTGACGCGGCCCGCGGGAGCCGTGCCGGAACAGTTCAGGGCGACGTATCAGGCGGGCGCCATCGGCGCTCGCCTCGGCGCCGGGTCCGCCCTGATCAGCGACCACACCGACGAGCTGAACCGGCTGTCCGTCGGCGCCAACACGCTGGCCGACAACCTGGGCGATGTGCGGGGCCGGGTCAACCAGATGGTCGCCGGGATGCAAGGCCTGAGCGACGCCTTCGCGTCGATGAGGAGCCAGTACGGCGGTGACAAGTTGGTCAGGGAGGTCGTCACGGCGGCCAAGCTCGTCAGCAGCATCAACTCGCTCGGCCGCACCATCGGCGTGAACTTCGCCGCGATCAAGGACATGTTCGCGTGGGTGGCCCCGGTGCTGGCGGCGCTGCAGGGCAACCCGGTCTGCGACGCGGATCCCTCCTGCAGCGCCACCCGGGCCCAGTTCGAGCGCGTGGTGAACGCGCGCGGTGACGGCAGCCTCGACCAGATCAACGACCTGGCGACGCAGCTGCAGGCGTTTCAAGACCGGCAGACCCTCAACGCATCGGTCGATCACCTGCGTGTCGCGCTCGCCGGCTTCGTCAGGGCGCTGCATGCCATGGGCCTGGACCAGCCCGGCGGCCTGCAGGCGGACCTGAACCAGCTGCAGCAGGGCGCCGACCGGTTCGCCGGCGGGAGCCGGCAAGTGGCCGATGGAGTGGACCAACTCGTCGATCAGATCAAACAGATGGGCGCCGGGCTCGGTGAGGCGTCGGCCTTCCTCCTCACGCTCAAACGGGACGCCGCAGAACCGTCGATGGCGGGGTTCAATGTTCCCGCGCAGCTCCTGCACATGGAGGAGTTCAAGAAGGCCGCCAAGGCGTTCATCTCACCCGACGGCCACTCGGTGCGGTATCTGGTGCAGACCAAACTCAATCCGTTCAGCCCGGAGGCCATGGACCAGGTCGGCGTCATCGGCGACACCGCGCGCGGAGCACAACCGAACACCGCGTTGGCGGACGCCAAGATCTCGATGGTGGGGTATCCCGTCATGCTGCGGGACACGCGGGACTTCTATGAGCACGACATCAAATTCATCGTCGGCGTCACCATCATCGTCGTGCTGCTGACCTTGATCGCGCTGTTGCGGGCGGTCGTGGCACCGCTGTACCTGGTCGCCTCCGTCGTCATTTCCTACCTGTCGGCGGTGGGCATCGGCGTCGTGACGTTCCAATTCGTGCTCGGCCAGCAATTGCATTGGAGCGTTCCGCCGTTGGCCTTCGTGGTGTTGGTCGCCGTCGGGGCCGATTACAACATGCTCTTCGTCTCGCGAATGCGCGACGAGTCGCCGCACAGCATGCGCTACGGCGTCATCCGCACCTTGAGTTCGACCGGCGGTGTGATCACCGCGGCGGGCCTGATCTTCGCCGCCTCGATGTGGGGTCTGGTGTTCTCCAGCATCGGCACCGTGGTCCAGGGCGGTTTCGTCATCGGAATCGGAATCTTGCTCGACACCTTCCTGGTTCGCACCATAACCGTGCCCGCCCTGGCTACGCTGGTCGGACGGGCGAGCTGGTGGCCATCGCGACCGGAAACGCAGCGGTCGCGATGGCGTTCACCGGCCCGGCCCGCGGAGTAGGTCCAGCACCGGGCGGGTGAGCGGGTCCACGTGCGATATGCGAAACTACGAGACCAAGTCGGGCAGGCGGGAAGTGGCGATGCGGAAACTACTCGCGGGGGTTACCGCTCTGGTAACCCTCGGCGCCACAGGGTGTTTCGGCCTCGGCATCGCGACGGCCGACGACTCCGCGGACAGCGCGACGCCCGACGACGGGATGGCGTACGCGCTGGGCGGCGCTCACGTCCCCGGCATTCCCTATGACGAGTACGGCAGGCGGCTGGGTGCCGGGTGGTTTCCGGGCCTGACGCGAGAGATCGTCGACTACCCGGCGGGGCAGGTCCAGGGCCACGTGCTCGAACGGCTCTTTCCTGGGATCGGCCGGCTCGACGAAGCCTTCCCGGGCCTGGGCGTGGACGGGCCAAGCATCGGCGAGTCGGTGGCCGTCGGCGAGGACAACCTGGACGCGGCCATCCGCCGGGGCGGCCCCGGCGCCGCGATCGGCCTGTCCGAGGGTTCGCTCGTGGTGGACGCCGAGCAGGCGCGGCTGGCGAACGACCCGACCGCTCCACCGCCAAATCAATTGATCTTCAGCACCTTTGGCAATCCGGTGGGACGTCACGCCTTCGGCCAGAGCTTTCTGACCTCCTTTTTCCCGGTCGGCGCCGTCGTTCCCGCAATGGACTACCGCATACCGCCGCCCGTGGAAAGCCAGTACGACACCAAGGCGTTCGTCGCGGCGTACGACATGATCGCCGACTTCCCCGACCGGCCGGACAACCTGCTGGCCCTCGCCAACACCCTGGTGGGCGAGGCGACCGGGCATACCGCGGTCGCGTTCACCGACCCGAGCATGGTGCCGCCGCAGAACATCAGAACCACCGTCAACTCCCGGGGCGCGACGACAACGACGTACCTGATCCCCGAAAAACACCTCCCGCTGGTGATACCGCTGGGCTACCTCGGGGTGCCGGAAGACGAGCTGAACCAACTCGACGCCGAGCTGGCGCCCATGGTGAACGCGGGATACTCGCGCAACGACGACCCGCAGACCGCACCCATCCAAGTGGATCCGGTGCGGGGCTTCGACCCCGCGGCCGTGATCGCCCCGGCCAGCCAGGCCACCTTCGGCGGCGGGGCCGACCCATTTTCGCAGCTGATGTCCAGCGCCATGGCCGCGTTCAATCAGGGCGGCCGCTGACCGGCACCGGCCGTATCGAGCCGGATGGCATGTCGGTGATAATGACTCACGTCCGCCCGCCGTCAAAGGAGACGCGATGAGCAAGCCCCCGACAGAACGCCCGCTGCGGGTGATCCAGTGGACGACCGGAAACATCGGGCGGCGTTCGCTGCACGCCATCATCGGCAGACCCGACATGGAGTTGGTCGGGGTGTACGCGCACGGGGCGGACAAGGTCGGGGTGGACGCCGCCGAACTGGCCGGCTGGCCGGAACCGACCGGCGTGCTCGCAACCAACGACATCGACGCGCTGCTCGCGCTCGGTGCCGACGCGTGCTGCTACAACCCGTTGTGGCCCAACATCGATGAGTTGGTGCGCCTGCTGGAATCGGGTGTCAACGTGTGCTCCAGCGCGGCCTGGATCACCGGGGGCAAGCAGACGCCCGAGGACCGGGAACGCATTGTGGACGCCTGCAAGCGGGGCGGTGCGACGATCTTCGGCAGCGGCGCGCACCCGGGCATGACCAACATGGTCGGTATGGTGCTCAGCGGCTCGTGCGAGCGCGTCGACGAGATCCGCATCACCGAATCGGTGGACTGCTCGACCTACGAATCGGCGGAAACCCAAACGGCGATGGGCTTTTCGCAGGATCCCGACACGCCGGGGCTCGCCGAAAGCGTGCGGCGCGAGAGCGAGGTCTTCGCCGAATCGGCCGCCATGATGGCCGACGCGATCGGGGCGAAGCTGGACCGGATGACCTTCGACGTGACCTTCACCGCCGCGACCGCCGATTCCGACCTGGGCTTCATGCGGATACCTGCGGGAACGGTGGGCGGCGTCTACGGTTACCACCGCGGCTGGGAGGGCGACCGCAACGTGGTCAGCGTGGGGTTCAACTGGACCATGGGCAGTCACGTGGTGCCGCCCAAGCCGTTGGAGCACGGCCACGTCATTCAGGTGTTCGGGCTGCCCAACATGCGCACCGTCCTGCATTGCCTACCGCCGAAGGACTGGACGGAGCCCGGTTTCATGGGATTGGGCATGATCTACACGGCGATGCCGGTCACCAACGCGGTCCCGGCCGTGGTGGCCGCCGAACCCGGGATCGTGACGCTTGCCGATTTGCCGCCGGTCACCGGCCGGGTGGCCCGGTAAGCGCCGGGCACGTATGCCCTTCGCCACATCGGAGGCCCCGGAGGAACGCTTGCGTGCACTAAGGTTTAGAGTGCTTAGCTGAGCAAATAGTCGGAAAGACATCGATGTCGTCGGCGACAGGTTCGGGCTTTGCGGCAGCGCCGGGGTGGCGGTAAGCGGAAGGCGGTCAGGTGGTGTCTAGTCCAGGCTCAGGTCCACGTACCGGCGCCGTGACTCGGGTGCTCAAGCGGGCGTGGATACCGCTGGTTTTGGTAGTTGTCCTCGCCCTTTCGACGTTGATCGTGTCGCGGCTCCACAAGATTTTCGGCTCGCAGGATCTCAACGCGAACGCCGGCAAGGGGATCGAAATCGTGCAGTTCAATCCGAAGGTCGTGGTCTACGACATCACCGGTCCGCCGGGGGCCACCGCCAACATCAATTACTGGGACGAGAACGCCAACACCCATCAGGTCAACGCGGCGCCGCTGCCGTGGTCGACCACCATCTCCACCACCCTGCCGTCGGTGAGCGCCAACATCATGGCGCAGAGCGACAGCAGTGAGATCGGCTGCAAGATCACCGTCGACGGCGTCGTCCGCGAACAGCACAACTCCGACGGCCACAACGCGCAGACCTTCTGCCTGGTGAAGTCCGCATGAGCGACGCGAACAGCCGGGGCCGTCTGGGCACCGAGGACACCGAGGACACCGGACCGATCCAAACGGCGGACGGGGCGAAGGCCGCGCGCGGTCACCGGCCCTACCTCCCCCATTCGATCCGCATCTTCGCGGTGCCGATCATTTTGGTCTGGGTGTTCGTCACGGTGCTGGTCAACGTCATCGTCCCCACGCTGGAAAAGGTCGGCGAGGCCCATTCGGCGCCGATGACCCCCCTGGACGCGCCGTCGATGAAGGCGATGATGCGCCTGGGCCACAACTTCCACGAGTTCGACTCCAACAGCACCGTCATGATCGTGCTGGAGGGTCAGCAGCCGCTGGGGCAGGACGCGCACCAGTACTACGACAAACTGATCCGGGACCTGCGCAAGGATCCCCAGCACATCCAGCACATCCAGGACTTCTGGGGTGACCGGCTCACCGCGGCCGGCGCGCAGAGCGCCGACGCCAAGGGCGCCTACGTCATGATCAACCTGGCCGGCAACCAGGGCACCACGCTGGCGAACGAATCCGTGGACGCCGTGCGCAAGGTGATCGACGAGAACAAGGCGCCGCCGGGCGTGAAGGCCTACGTCACCGGTCCGGCCGCGCTGTCCGACGACATGCACATCATCGGTAACGCCAGCCTGGCCAAGATCACCCTGTTCACCTTGGGTGCCATCGCGATCATGCTGCTGCTGGTCTACCGGTCGATTGTCACCACGCTGGTCCAGCTGTTCATGACCTTTGTCGCGCTGGCGTGTTCGCGGGGTGTCGTCGCGGTTCTCGCGTACCACAATGCGTTCGGGCTCACCACGTTCGCCGCCAACATCCTGACCATGCTGGCGATCGCTGCCGGCACCGACTACGGCATCTTCCTGGTGGGCCGCTATCAGGAGGCGTTGCGCGCGGGCGAGGACCGGGAGACGGCGTACTACACCACCTTCAAGGGGGTGGCCCCCGTTGTCCTGGGATCCGGGCTCACCATCGCCGGTGCGACGTATTGCCTGAGCTTCACGCGGCTGCCCTGGTTCAACACCATGGGCGCTCCAGTGGCGATCGGCATGCTGGTGGTGGTGCTGGCGGGACTGACGCTGGGACCCGCGGTTGTCTTCGTCGGCAGTCGGTTTCACCTCTTCGAGACCAAGCGGGCGGCCAAGGGCGGGCGGCTGTGGCGCCGGGTAGGCACCGCGGTGGTGCGCTGGCCCGCACCGGTTTTGGCGGTCAGCGCCGCGGTCGTCTTGATCGGCATGGTCGCGCTGCCGAGCTACAAGACGAGCTACAACGACCGCTACTACCTGCCGGCCTCCGCGCCGTCCAACCTCGGGCAAGCGGCCGCCGACCGCCACTTCTCGCAGGCCCGGATGAACCCCGACATGCTGATGATCGAGTCCGACCACGACATGCGGAACCCGGCCGACATGCTGGTGTTGGACCGGGTCGCCAAGAACGAGATGCGCACGCTCGGCATCGCCATGGTCCAGGACATCACCAGGCCGCTGGGCATCCCAATTCAACACAGCTCCATACCGTTCCAGAACAGCATCCAGAGCCAGACCACGATGCAGAACATGAGCTTCCTCAAGGAGCGCATCGCCGACATCCTCAGGATGGCCGACGATCTGCAGACCCAGATCGACACCACGCAGCGGCAGTACGAGGTGTCGCTGGACCTGGCCAAGGCGGCGGACGACAGCGCGAAGACCACGGCGGTCACGTCGCAGATCACCGACACCTTGCGTGACCACATCGCGGACTTCGACGACACCTTCCGGCCGATACGCAGCGTTTTCTACTGGGAGAGGCACTGTTACGACATCCCGGTCTGCATCGGGTTGCGGTCCCTGTTCGACACGTTCGACGGGTTCGACCAGCTCGCCGAGCAGTTCCACTACCTCACAGCCGACATCCAGCACACCGCCAAAGCCTCGCGCGACCTGACGGAACTGTTCCCCACGCTGATCACCACGCTGAAGACGACCAGGGGCATCACGCTCACCCTGTACCAGACGTTCAAGGCGATGATCGACCAGATGGAGGCGATGAGCAACACCGCGATCGTCATGGGCCAGAGCTTCGACGCGTCGAAGAACGACGATTTCTTCTATCTGCCCCCGGAGGCGTTCGACAACCCGGATTTCCAGACGGGCCTTCGCATGTTTTTGTCGCCGGACGGTAAGTCGGCACGATTCTTCATCACCCACCAGAGCGATCCGATGACGCCGGAAGGCATTTCGCGAGTCGACGCCGAGCGCACCGCCGCGCAGGAGGGACTCAAGCAGTCCTCCCTGTCCGACGCCAGGGTCTATTTGGGCGGCACGGCCCCCACCTTCCGAGACATGGCCGACGGCGAGAAATACGACCTGATGATCGCCGTGGTGTCGGCCCTGACGCTGATCTTCATGATCATGCTGCTGCTCACCCGGAGTGTGGTGGCCGCGCTGGTGATCGTCGGCACCGCGGCGAGCTCGATCGCGGCGTCCTTCGGGTTGTCGGTGCTCATCTGGCAGGACCTGTTCGGCATCAGGATCCACTGGATCGTGATGGCGCTGTCGGTCATCATCCTGCTGGCCGTCGGCTCCGACTACAACCTGCTGCTGGTCTCCCGGTTCAAGGAAGAGATCCATGCCGGCCTCAAGACCGGCATCATCCGGTCGATGGCCGGCACCGGCGGGGTGGTGACGGCGGCGGGTCTGGTATTCGCGTTCACCATGGCGTCGATGCTCGGCAGCGACCTGCGGGTGCTGGGCCAATTCGGGTCGACGGTGTGCATCGGTCTGCTGCTCGACACCCTGATCGTGCGCACGTTGCTGATGCCGTCCATCGCGACACTGCTGGGCCGCTGGTTCTGGTGGCCGCAGGTGGTGCATCCGCGCGGCGACAACGCCAAGCGCGCGGTGCCGGCTTAGGTCGGCAGTTGCACGACGACCGCGACCGCCCCGGCGCCGACGTGCAGGGCCAGCACCGGCCCCAGCGGGGTGACGATCGCCGGCTCGCACGCCGGTAACCGCCGCGCCAGCTCCGTCGCCACCTCCTTGGCGCCGTCCGGGTTGGCGACGTGGTGCACCGCCAGGGCGGCGGGGCTGTCGCCGGCGACCTCGCAGACCCGCTCGATCATCGCCGCCGTCGCGTGGCTGACGGTGCGCACCCGTTGAGCGAGAACGAGTTTGCCGTCGTCGATGCGCAGCAGCGGCTTGAGCGCCAGCGCCGTGCCCAGCCAGGCCTTGGCGCCGCCGATCCGTCCGCTGCGGCGCAGGTTGTCCAGCCGATGCACGACCATGAACGCGTGGCTATGGCGCACAGCCAGATTCGCCGCGTCGGCGACGGCATCCGGGCCCGCGCCCGTGGCCGCGGCGCGGGCCGCGGCCAACGCCACAAAGCCCGTGCCCATCGCGGTCGACTTCGAGTCGACGACCCGCACGTGCGGGTCCAGGTCGGCGGCGGTCCGTTCGGCGGCAGCACAGGTCCCCGACAGCGCCGACGAAATGTGCACCGCCACCACGCCGTCCCCGCCACTGTCGGCCAACGCCTGCTGGTAGGCGTTGGCCAGTTCGGCCGGCGTGGCCGCCGCCGTGGTGGCGTGGCGCTTGTAAATGTCCTCGGGGACCTCGTCCACCCCGTCCCGCAGGTCTGCCCCCTCGAGCAGGATGTGCAACGGTACGACGCGGATCGCCCACTTCTGAAGCAGGTCGGCCGGCAAGCGTGCCGACGCGTCGGTCACCACCACGACGGTCACGAGCGGCTACCCGTGTGGCTTGTCGGTCGCCAGGCCGGCTTCGGCCAGCGCCTTCAGCATCAGCTCGGCAACCGCCTGGTGCGCTTCGAAATTCCAGTGGATGCCGTCGGGGTTGCCCCGTCCGGTCATGATCTGCTCGGCGACAGCAGCTTTCAGATCCACCAGGGGGATATCGTGGCCCTGCGCCCACTCGGTGATGGCGGCGGCGGTGGCCGCCCGGCCGTGATGTGCCCGGCCGTACGTGTCGGCGATGTGCACCGACGGCAGCGACGCCACGATCGGGATGCCCGGACGGTTGAAATCGATTGCGCCGCGGGTCTGTTCGAGGTAATCGGCGCTCAGGTGCGGGGGCAGCGCGGACCGGGCCACCGGCGAGAGCCTGGGCTGCAGCCAGCCGTAGCCGTCGCGGACCCAGCGCCGCAACCACGGCGGCCGCACATAGCGGATCAGTTCGCGCAGCGCCGTCGGCAAAACCGACGGGAGCGAATCCATGCCGCCGGTGGCGAAGATGACGGCGCCCGCCCGCGGCAGCGCCGCCCAGGCGCGCGGGTCCTGAGTGGCCGCCCACCAGATGTCGCGGCAGGTCCAGCCGATGCGGCCGATGAGTTCGACGTCCCAACCCAGTTGGGCCGCAACGATGTTGGGCCAGATTCGGGGGTCGTCGGCCGGCAGCCCGCCGGTGGGCCCGTAGTAGGCCAGCGAGTCGGCGAATATCAGCAGGGTGGGCCGTGCATCAGAGGACATCGTTGGACACCTGCGCCGAAGCGTTCCACACGTCGAGGCGCCAGCGGATGCCCTCCAGGCCCGCGTCCTGATCGTCGGCGTGGCCGGAAAGCTGCACCCAGCTGGCGTTGCCCATCCCGCCCAAGACCGGCCAGTTCGCGACGGGAAGCCGCAGCAGCGCGGCCGACAACGCGGCGATCAGGCCGCCGTGGGCCACCAGCACCACGGGCCGATCGGCATGCTGGGGGTCGCCCCATTCCGCCTCGCCGGACACCAGTTCGCCGACCAGCGGCACGCTGCGGGCGGCGACGTCGACCCGGCTTTCGCCGCCATGCGGGGCCCACGTGGCGTCCTCACGCCAGGCCAGCCGCGCGCCGGGGGCCTGCGCGTCGACCTCGGTGTGGGTCAATCCCTGCCAGTCGCCGAGATGGGTCTCCCGCAACCGCGGGTCGACGCGGATGGGGAGGCCGGTGCGCTCCCCCAGCCTGACCGCCGTGTCGTAGGCGCGATGCAGGTCCGACGACACGATCAGCAACGGCTGCAGCTTGCCGAGCACCTCGGCGGCGGCGAGCGCCTGTGCCCTGCCGAGCTCGCTCAGTTGGGAATCCAGCTGACCCTGCATGCGGCTACCTGCATTGAACTCGGTTTGCCCGTGCCGCAACATGATCAGGCGACGAATCGTCATTGCGAGCCCGCCGAGTCTTCGGGGGCGTCGGCGAGGTCCACCGGCACCACCGGGCAGTCACCCCACAACCGGTCCAGGGCATAGAAGTCGCGGTCGTCCTGGTGCTGGATGTGCACGACGATGTCGCGGTAGTCCAGCAGCGTCCAGCGGCCCTCGCGGGTGCCCTCCCGGCGCGCCGGCTTGTAGCCCGCCCTGCGCATCTTCTCCTCGACCTCGTCGACGATGGCGTTGACCTGGCGCTCGTTGGACGCCGAGGCGATGACGAAGCAGTCGGTGATCACCAGCTGGCCCGACACGTCGATCACCACGACGTCGTCGGCCAGCTTCGAGGCGGCCGCGCCGGCGGCGACCGTCGCCATGTCGATGGCTTCCTGGGTCGCGGTCATGTGTTGTTCCCGGCGGGCAGGGTTGAGCGGCTCACGGAATCCTTCGAATTTCCGCCGGTTTGATAGAGCCGGCGTTTGGAGACGTATTGCACGACGCCGTCGGGCATCAGATACCAGAGGGGGCGATGTTGTTCGGCGCGCAGGCGGCAATCGGTCGACGAGATCGCCAGCGCCGGGATCTCAACGAGCGTCAGCACGTCCTCGGCCAGCTCGCCCAGCACGCCGGTGATGTGTTCGCGCCGCAGCTCGTAGCCGGGTCGGCTGACGCCGACGAACCGCGCCAACTGGAACAGCTCCTCCCAGCCCTGCCAGGACAGGATCGAAGCCAGCGCGTCGGCGCCGGTGATGAAGTAGAGCTGCGAATCGGGGTTGAGGGCGTGCAGGTCACGCAGCGTGTCCTTGGTATAGGTGGGACCGGCGCGGTCGATGTCGACCCGGCTCACCGAGAAACGCGGGTTGGACGCGGTGGCGATCACGGTCATCAGGTACCGGTCCTCGGCGGCGGAGACGTGCCGGTCCTTCTGCCAGGGCTGACCGCTGGGCACGAACACCACCTCGTCGAGGTCGAACAGGTCGGCGACCTCGCTGGCGGCAACCAGGTGCCCGTAATGGATGGGGTCGAACGTCCCACCCATCACGCCCAGCCTGCGCAGCTGCTTTTGCACGATTTGCCAGCTTACTTGAGGCCGCGACCCGGCCCGATTTCTCGGCCCGGTGCCGCGAGCGCCCGCCTCCCCCGAACGTCACGCCAGCATGACCCCGGCAGCCGAGCGTCACGCCAGCGTGACGCGGGCACGAAGACCGCCCCTCAGACCGGCAGCAGCTGATCGATCACCGCGGCCAATTGCTTGGCCGACCGGCATTCGTGCATGGTGATCACCTCTTGGTAGCGCGGCACCGCCGAGTCGCCGCTGCCCCACAGGTGCCTGGGCTCCGGGTTGAGCCAGTGCGCGTGCCGGCTGGCGGTCACCATGTGGCTCAGCAAGTCGGTCTCCGGGTTGCGGTAGTTGGTGCGCCCGTCGCCCAGCACCAGCAGCGAGCTGCGCGGCGACAGCACGTTGGGAAACGCCTGCACGAACGACGCGAAGGCGTTGCCGTAGTCGGAGTGCCCGTCGCGGCTGTAGACACCGGCCTCGCGGGTTATCCGCTGGATCGCGACGGCCAGGTCGGCTTCGGGCCCGAACATGTGGGTCACCTCGTCGGTGGTGTCGATGAAGGCGAACACCCGCACCCGCGAGAACTGTTGACGCAGAGCGTGCACCAGCAGCAGGGTGAAGTGACTGAACCCGGCGACCGAACCCGAAACGTCGCACAACACCACCAGTTCCGGCCGCGCGGGACGGGGTTTGGCCAGCACCACGTCGATCGGCACGCCGCCCGTGGACATCGACTTGCGTAGCGTCTTGCGCAGGTCGATCACCCCGGCGCGGCTGCGCCGCCGCCGCGCCGCCAGCCGGGTCGCCAGGGTCCGGGCCAGCGGCGCCACCACGCGTTGCATCTGCCGCAGCTGTTCGCCGGAGGCGCGCAGGAACTCGACGTTCTCGGAAAGCTGCGGGATGCCGTACATCTGGACGTGATCGCGGCCGAGCTGCTCGGCGGTGCGGCGCTTGGTCTCCGCGTCGACCATCTTACGCAGTTGCGTGATTCGCTGCGCGGCAAGGGCTTTGGCGATCTGCTCCTGGGTGGGGGTGGGCTCGTCGCCGTAGGGGGCGAGCAGCCCGGCCAGCAGCTTGCCCTCCAGCTCGTCCAGCGCCATGGCCTTGAGCGCCTGGTAGGAGGAGAACGACGGGCCGCGGCTGGAACTGTACTTGCCGTAGGCCTCCACGATCCGCGCGACCATCGCCACCAGGCGCTCGTCCATGTCCGCGAGGTCGGGGTTCTCGTTGAGCAGGTCGAGCAGCATCTGCCGCATCGCCTCCACGTCGTCGGGCGGCAATGCGTCGTCGGCCTGCGGCCCGTCGGCCCCTTCGTCGGCGACCACCGCACGCGCGCCCAGCGCCGCGGGGAACCACAGGTCGAACATGGAGTCGTAGGTCTCGCGGTGATCGGGCCGGCGCAGCACGGCGCAGGCGATGCCCTCGCGCAGCACCTCACGATCCCCCAGACCGAGGGTGGCCATCACCCGGCCGGCATCCACGGTCTCGGACGGGCCCACCGAAATGCCAACTCCGCGTAGCGCTTCCACGAAACCCACCAGGTGTCCGGGCAGCCCGTGCGGGGCGAGCGGCCGGGTGGGTCGGATGCGGCGGGGGGGCATCGGTGCGTTCCTAGTTCAGCCGCAGCTCGCCGCTCGCGCGCTGCTGGTCGGACTGATGTTTGAGGACCACGCCAAGGGTGGCGGCGACGACGGAATCGTCGATCGTGTCCAGCCCCAGCGCGAGCAGCGTGCGGCCCCAGTCGATGGTCTCGGCGATGGACGGCACCTTCTTGAGCTGCATGCCGCGCAGCACGCCGATGATGCGCACCAGTTCCTCGGCGAGGTGCTGGGGCAACTCGGGCACCCGCGACAGCAGGATCCGGCGTTCCAGTTCGGGGCTGGGAAAGTCGATGTGCAGGAACAGGCAGCGACGCTTGAGCGCCTCGGAGAGTTCGCGGGTGGCGTTGGAGGTCAGCACCACGAGCGGCGTCCGCTCGGCGGTGATCGTGCCAAGTTCGGGGACGGTCACCGCGAAGTCGGACAGCACCTCGAGCAGCAGGCCCTCGATTTCGATGTCGGCCTTGTCGGTTTCGTCGATCAGCAGCACCGTCGGCTCGGTGCGCCGGATCGCGGTCAACAGCGGGCGTTGCAGCAGGAATTCCTCGCTGAAGACGTCGTCCTTGGTCTGGTCCCAGTCGCCGGAGCCGGCCTGAATGCGGAGTATCTGCTTGGCGTGGTTCCACTCGTAGAGGGCGCGGGCCTCGTCGACCCCCTCGTAGCACTGCAGGCGAACCAGCCCGGAACCGGTGGCCTGGGCGATGGCGCGGGCCAGCTCGGTCTTGCCGACGCCGGCGGGCCCCTCCACCAGCAGCGGCTTGCCCAGCCGGTCGGCAAGGAACACCGCGGTCGCGGTCGCGGTGTCGGGCAGGTAACCGGTCTCGGCCAACCGTCGCGAGACGTCGTCGATGTCGGCGAACAACGGCTTAGGCCGGGCTGGCACGCTCACTATCTCGGTTCTCCTAAAACACTTTTCGTCGATCTCAGGCGGGACGGACTTGTCCGTCGCCCCACGCGATCCACTTGGTCGAGGTCAATTCCGGCAGCCCCATCGGACCGCGCGCATGCAATTTCTGGGTGGAGATGCCGATCTCGGCGCCGAAACCGAACTGCTCGCCGTCGGTGAACGCCGTCGACGCGTTGATCATCACCGCGGCGGCATCCACACCGTCGCTAAATCGTTGCGCCGCGGCCATATTGCTCGTCACGATCGCCTCGGTGTGCCCGGTGCCGTACTCGTTGATGTGCGCGATCGCGGCGTCGATGCCGTCGACCACCGCGACCGCGATATCCATCGACAGGTACTCGCGGCGCAGGTCGTCCTCCGCCGCGTCCGCCGAGAACCCGCCGTGCACGGTCACGCCGGCGTCCTCGAGTGCGGTCACCAACCGAGGCAGCGCCTTCTTGGCGATGGCGGCGTCGACCAACAGCGTTTCGGCGGCGTTGCAGACACTGGGCCGGCGGGTCTTGGAGTTCAACAGGATCCGTTCCGCGACGTCCAGGTCGGCGCCTTCGTGCACGTACACGTGGCAGTTGCCGACACCGGTCTCGATGGTGGGCACCTGCGCGTCACGGACCACCGCGTTGATCAAGCTCGCTCCCCCGCGCGGTATCACCACGTCGACCAGGCCGCGGGCCTGGATGAGGTGCGTCACGGTGGCGCGATCCTCGGCCGAAAGCAGTTGCACCGCATCGGCGGGCAGGTCCTCACTGACCAACGACGCCCGCAGCACCTGCACGAGCGCCTGGTTGGACCGCGACGCCGAGGAACTCCCGCGCAACAACACGGCGTTGCCCGACTTGAGCGCCAGACCGAAGGCGTCGACGGTGACGTTGGGCCGGCCCTCGTAGATCATGCCGACGACGCCGAGGGGCACCCGCTGCTGCCGCAGATGCAGACCGTTGGGCAGGGTGTAACCGCGCAGTACCTCCCCGACCGGGTCGGGCAGGCCGGCGACCTGGCGCAGGCCCGCGGCGATGCCCTCGACCCGCTCGGGGTCCAGCGCCAACCGGTCGAGCATCGCGGCCGGCGTGCCGGCGGCCTCCGCGGCGCTGAGATCTTCGGCGTTGGCCGAGAGGATCAGGTCGGTGTGGGCCGCTATCGCGTCGGCCGCGGACCGCAGCGCCTGGTCTTTGGCGACGGTCGGCAGCAACGCCAGCACGCGGGAGGCGACCCGGGCCCGGCGAGCCGCGTTGTGAACCTCGCGGCGCAAGTCAGGAAGCGATGGTGCTTGCAGACTCATTGAACCAGGGTATCGGGCCTGAGCCGGCCAGGTGAGGCGGCCCGGGTATTACGGCATCCGGTCCGGGCGTAACGCGCCGGCCACCGAGACCTCGGCGGCGGTCGGTCAGCGCCGCGGATTCGCCGACTCGTGCGGCTCGACGCCGACCAGGCCGATCCGGTCGTGGCGGGTCGCCTCTCGCACCTTGGTCTGCCGCTCGTCGATCAGTCGTCCTAAGTCTTGCAGCAGCAACGGTTTACGCATCACCAGATGTTCGAGGTGCTCGCGGTCGATCTGCAGCGCTGTGACTTCGTCCAGCGCGTACGCGCCGGCGAGGTTCGGTTGACGGGTCAGCGCGGTCAGACCGAGGAAGGATCCCTCGTCGAGGATGCTGACCGGGATCACCGAACCGTCGTCGGTCGTCGCGGTCAACCGCACCCGGCCCGCGATCAAGAAGGTCATCCCGGAGGACACCTGACCGGTCGACTCGATGACTTCGTCGGCGCCGTAGCGGACGATCTTCGCGTACGGCACCAACGATTGCTGGTCGGTGTGACTCAGCCGCAGCGCGGGCGCGACGACGGTGCGCAACGCCTTCTCCACCCGCGGCTTGGTCGAATAGTTGTCGTCGGCGCCGTCGAGGCGCAGGCGCGCCCGGCGGGCGGCGTACCACACCCAGCGCAGGAACGTCGCCTCGGTGGCTTCGGCGTCGGCTGGCGACAGGAGCCGGACGGTCGTGCGGTACTGGCCGCCGCCCAGGGCGACCGTGGTGGGCGGGGCCCCGGGTTTGCGGGCCGGTAGCGCGCCGGCGACCCGCGTCAACATCGCACACACCTTGTCCGGCGAATCGCCGGCCGCGAATTTCGTGGCGATCGCACAGTCGTACGCCCGGGACGGGCGGCTCAGATTGGTGAACGAGGTGCTGGCCAGCATCGAGTTGGGCATGATGCGGATTCCGCTGCCGGTGTCGATGTGCACGGAACGCCAGTTCACTTCGACGACGCGTCCCCGCGTCGTGCCCGTGTCCAGCCAATCGTCGATCCGGAACGGCTGCTCGAACAGCATGAACAGGCCGGACACCACCTGGCCGACGGAGTTCTGCAGCATCAGGCCGATCACCACCGACGTGATGCCCAGCGCGGTGAACAGGCCGCCGATGCGCACGCCCCAGATGTAGGAGAGCATCAGCGCCAGGCCGACACCGATGACCCCGAAGCGGGCGACGTCGACGAAGATCGCGGGCAGTCGCTTACGCCAGCTCTCTTCGGGCGCGCCCTCGAACACGGTGGCGTTCAGGGCCGACAGCACCAGCACCAGCACCAGCAGGCCGAACACCGTGGTGAGGATCCGCACCGAGCCCTCCCCGGCCGGCACCTGCGAAGCCTTGACGACCAGGAGCAGCAGCGCGCCCAGCGGCAGCAGGTAGTTGCGCAGCAGGCTCACCTGCCTGGCCAGGTGGCTTCTCCGGCGGACCAGCGCGCGGTGCAGTTCGGTGAGCAGGATCAGGCCGACCGGGAATCCGATCGCGATGCCGATCGCCCAGTAGAACCACGATGATTCGAACAAGTTCATGATCGCTCCGACAGCCGGTAGATCGCCTGGTCGGTACCGCCGACCGAGATCGTTCCGGCCGGCGCGAATTGGCGCACGTCACGCATCGCGTCGTAGACCTGCGAGGTGACGTAGATGCCGGATTGGTCTGAGCCGCTTTGCATTTGGTAGGCCAGGCTCACCGCGGCACCCCACATGTCATAGACCAGACCCGAGCGGCCGACGAGTCCGCTGATGACGTTGCCGGTGCTGATGCCCACTCGGAGGCGCAACTCGTGACCGGTCGAGCTGTTGAATCGCTCGATGATGTGGCGCATTTCGACGGCGAAGTCGACGCTGCGGTGAATGCTGTCCAGGCGGGGCGTGACCACCCCACAGCTCGCGAGATAGCCGTTGTGGAAGGTGCGAATGCGCTCGACTCCCAGTGATTCTGCCGCCGAGTCGAACTGGCGGAACAGTTCGTCGACGATCCCGACCAGTTCGTCGCCCGAAAGGTCCACGGAAACCTCGTCGAGCCCGACGATTTCGGCGAAGATGATCGCCACGTCTTGGTGTTCCTGCGCGATGGTCTCCTGGCCCTCGCGATACCGCTGGACGACGGACTCGGGCATCAGCGCGAGCAATAAGCGGTCGTTCTCCCGGCGCTGTTCGTTGAGCAATTCCTCCTTGATCGCCAAGTTGCGGCTCATCTCGTTGAAAGCCGCGGTGAGCTCGCCGATTTCGTCGCGCGTCTTGACCGGGATGTTGACCTCGTAGTCGCCGGAGCTGATCTTCTGCGTGCCGGCCTGCAGCCGCCGGATCGGCCGCAACATCAGCTGGGCCAGCACCATCGACGCTACGCAGATGGCGAAGATCATGATCGAAACTGCCAGCACGAGCGTCCTGCTGAACCTGCCGAGCCGCGCGAAGGCATCGGAGTTGTCACGGGTGGCCAGGATCGACCAGTCCAGGTCGGAGTTCGGCACCGTCAGCGGGGCGTAGGCCTCCAGCTCCCTGTTGCCCAGATAGTCGGTGGCGCTCAGCACGCCGGTCTGTCCGCGGTGGGCGGCACGAAGACCCGCGGTCGGGACCGGCTGCACCAGTGTCGTGCCACCGAGGCGGATCGCTTCTTCCACGACGTTGGGCGGGGTGCCCGCTGCCACCGCCTCGCGCCGGTACTCCGCCGGGTCTTCCAGGAAAAGCCTTGAATCCGAACGCATCAGGTTGTCGGGCCCGGCCAGGTACGTCTCCGTCGCCGGGCCCATGCCGGCGGCCTCCCAATGCTTGTCGGCGGTCATGATCTTGTTGATCTTCGAGATCGGCAACGGCAGGGCCATCACGCCGTTGAATTTGCCGTTCATCCCCACCGGCGAGACCACCCACGCCGTGGGGACGTCGAGTTGCGGCTGGTACGGCTGGAAGTCGGTGATCCAGACGAAGTTGAGATCGTTGGACCGCAGGGCCTTTTGGTATGCGTCGCGCAGATTGGATTCGCGATAGGGGCCGGTGAGGATATTGGTGCCGAGGTCCGGGCCCTTGTTCACCGAGAAGACGACGTTGCCCTGCATGTCCAGCAACAGCGCGTCCGGGTACTCGAAGCGGGTGACGATGTCGCGCATGTAGAAGCTGTAGCGGGCACTGGCGGCCGACCACGCGCTGCCGTCGCCGGCGTCGTCGACCTTCCTCGCCTCGGCGATCGACGAGTTCGGCGCGGTGTAGTACGCCTGCAGGTACTTCTGCGCGTTGGAACTCGGGAAGATCGCGTTGCGATCGAGTTCCTCACCGGTGATCCGCTTGATCGGCTTGATCATGTTGTTGTCGTAATAGTTGACGAGCGCCTGCTGCTGGGCCGGGGTGATGGTCGCGTTGGACAGCTGCGCGAAGCCGTCGGTGAACGCCGTCGTCGCCTCGACGATGCTGAAACCGCCGCTGTAGACGATCAAGGAATTCGTCACCTCTTTGAAAAGCGACTGCACCTGTCGCGCCTGAGACTCGCGCAGCTCGGTGAGTCGCTCGGACTCGACCTGCCGCAGCGCGTTGCGGCCCGACGACGCCCCGATGAATCCGATCACCCCGATCGACAGGATGCTGCACAGCAGCAAGGTGAGCAGCAGTTTGGATTGCAGGCCGATCCGGAAAAGCCGACGGCGGCGGGACTTTTGGATTGTGCGGGCTTCGCCCTCCGGAGCCGCGGTCGCTTCGGTCGTGGGTTGGGCGCGCTCGGGTGCGGTCAGGGAAGCCGGTCCAGCGTCTTGTAGCTCGCTCGATGTCACTCGACTTCGCCCTTCCTCGGACACGCAGCATCGCTCACGCAGCACACTAGCGCGCGTGTCTCGAGATAGGAGTGATTGCGGCAAAGCGCCCGACGCGGAAATGCCCGCCCCCTCATTCGCCCGGTGGAGCGCGCATATCCTGGCGCTATGGGTGAAGGGTGCGCGGACGGTTGCGGCTGCGGGGCGACCGACGTGAGAACCACCCAACGGCCGGAGCGCGACGCCGGATGGGCGCGCGCGGCGCGGTGGGCGCGCTGGCTGGCGTGGGCGAGCCTGCTGTGGATGTGCGCGGAGGGTGCGCTCGGCCTGTGGCAGGGCTTCGCCGCCGGGTCGATCTCGCTGATCGGCTGGGCGCTCGGCAGCGCGGTCGAGGGCCTGGCGAGCGTGATCGTCGTGTGGCGGTTTACCGGTTCTCGGACGCTGTCGGAGACTTCGGAGCGCCGGGCACAACGCGGGGTGGCGGTTTCGTTCTGGCTCATCGCGCCGTACATCGCCGTCGAATCGGTCCGGAATCTGCTCACCGGGGCCCACCCACAGACGACGATGATCGGGATCGCGCTGACCGCCGTGGCCCTCGTTTTGATGCCGGTGTTGGGATCGGCCAAACGGCGACTCGGCACGCGCTTGGACTCGCGAGCGACCGCCGGGGAGGGCACCCAGAACTATTTGTGCGCCGCCCAGTCCGCCGCGGTGCTACTCACGCTGGCCGTGATCGCCGTGTGGCCGGCCGGCTGGTGGCTGGACCCGGCGGTGGGGCTCGTCATCGCCGCCATTGCGGTCCGGGAGGGGTTCGAGGCGTGGCGCGGCGGGGAATGCGGATGTTGAACCCCGCGGCAAAACCCATGCACTGCACAGCGTTTGGCGCGTTCGATCGGTCAACGTGCCGGTAATGGCGCGGGTTTGTGTGGTCGGCAGCGTCAACATGGACGTCTCGCTACGCGTCGACACCCTGCCCCGCCCCGGCGAGACGGTGCTGGCGGCGTCGTTGACCCACGCTCCCGGCGGCAAGGGCGCCAACCAGGCCGTGGCGGCGGCCCGGGCGGGCGCACGGGTGCAATTCGTCGGAACCGTCGGCGACGACCCGGCCGCCGGTCAGTTGCGCACCCACCTGCTGAGCAACGGCGTCGGGCTCGACGCCACCGGCGAAACGCCCGGCCCGAGCGGCACGGCCATCGTCGTGGTCGACGCCCACGCCGAGAACACCATCGTCGTGGCGCCGGGGGCCAACGGCCGGCTGACGCTGGACACCCCGGCCGCGCGGAGCGTCATCGCCCGCTGCGACATCTTATTGACGCAACTGGAAATTCCGGTGCACGCGGCGGTGGCGGCGGCACGGCACGCCCGTTCCGCCGGGGCGGTGGTCATGGTCAACGCCTCGCCCGCCGGCCAGGACCGGGCCACGCTCGCCGACCTGGCGGCCCTGGCCGACGTGGTGATCGCCAACGAGGCCGAGGCCGACGCCTGGCCCTGGCGCCCCGATCACCTGGTGACCACCCTGGGTGCGCGCGGCGCGCGGTATGCAGGCGTCGACGGCGACTTCGCGGTGCCCGCTCCGGAGGTGGCCGCGGTGGACACCGCCGGGGCCGGGGACGTTTTCGCCGGGGTGCTGGCCGGAAGCTGGCCACCCCGTCCGGGTTCGCCCGCCGAGCGGCTGGACGCGTTACGGCGCGCCTGCGCCGCGGGCGCGCTCGCCACGCGGGTGCCCGGCGCCGGCGACTGCGCCCCGGACGCCGGGGCGATCGACGCGGCGCTCGAATCACCCTCCTGACCTGCTCTTGGCAGCAGTTGGCAGCGGCTGGCGTCGATCTGGCAGTGAATTGCGGGCAGCGTCGGTGGCGATCGCTGAACGCCATCGACGAAAGGAACATCATGTCCGCCACCACGATTGACCGCACGGGCACCCGAGACGGCCTGCTTCGCCTGGCGATGCGCGCCGACGCCGCCATCAGCGGGCTGGTCGGCCTGGCCGGTATCCCACTGGCCGGCCGGCTCGCCGAGCTCTCGGGCACCACCAAGGCGTTCGAGTACGCGATGGGAGCGTTCCTGATCGGCTACGGCGTGGCGGTGTTCGGGCTCGCCCGCCTGCCGTCGGTGCGCCGCGCCGGGATGGGCGTCGTCATCGCCAACGTGGCGTACACGGTGGCCGCCGTGGTTCTGGTGCTCGCCGATGTCTTCCCGTTGACCTCGACCGGCGTCGCGTTGAACCTGGCGGCCGGCGCCTACACGCTGGTGTTCGCGGAGCTGCAATACCAGGGCTGGCGCCGCGCGAGGGGGTGACCGTAACCTTCGTGGCCCGTCCGGCGACCCCGGGCGGGCTCACGAGCGTGCTACTCCTCGGGGATCTGCCGCTCGATCTCGTCGAGCCAGATCCGCGCGGACATGTCCGACGGGGCGCGCCAATCCCCGCGAGGTGACAGCGCACCGCCGTGCGACACCTTGGGGCCGTTGGGCAACGCCGAGCGTTTGAACTGGCTGAACGAGTAGAAGCGCTGCACGAACACCCCCAGCCAGTGCCGAATCTCCTTCAGCGAGTAGGTCGGTCGTTTGTCCTCGGGGAATCCCGGCGGCCAGTTGCCACGCTCGGGGTCGCTCCAGGCGTGCCAGGCCAAGAAGGCGATCTTGGACGGCCGGAACCCGTAGCGCAGCACGTGGAACAGCGAAAAGTCTTGCAGCGCATAGGGACCGACCTTGTCCTCGCTGCTCTGCAGGTCTTCCTCTTCGCCTCTCGGTACGAGCTCCGGGGAGATCTCGGTGTCCAGCACCGACTGCAGCACGTCGGTGACGTCGGAGGAGAACTGGCCGGACGAGATGACCCAGCGGATCAGGTGCTGGATGAGCGTCTTCGGGACACCGCCATTGACGTTGTAGTGCGACATCTGGTCGCCCACCCCGTAGGTCGACCAGCCCAGCCCGATTTCGGAGAGGTCACCGGTACCGAGCACGATGCCGCCGCGCTGGTTGGCCAGCCGGAACAGATAGTCGGTGCGCAGGCCGGCCTGCACGTTTTCGAAGGTCACGTCGTAGACCTTCTCGCCGCGCCCGAACGGATGGTCCATCTCCTTGAACATCAGCATCGCGGTCTCGGTGATGTCGATCTCGGAGAAGGTGACGCCGAGCGCGCGGCACAGCTCGATGGCGTTGCGCTTGGTGCGATCGCCGGTGGCGAATCCCGGCAGCGTGAACGCCAGAATGTCGCTGCGCGGCCGTCGTTCCCGGTCCATCGCGCGCGCCGCGACGATCAACGCGTGCGTCGAGTCCAGTCCACCGGAGATCCCGATCACGATCTTGGGGAAGTTCAGGGCGCGCAGCCGCTGCTCGAGCCCGGCCACCTGGATGTTGTAGGCCTCGTAGCAATCCTGTTCCAGCCGTTCGCGGTTCGCCGGGACGAACGGGAAACGCTCGATATCCCGGTGCAGTCCGATATCGCCACCGGGCGGACCCAGGCGGAAGTCCACGCGCCGGAAGGACTCGGCCGACCCGCGGTGGTGGCGCCGGTTGTCGTCGAATGTCCCCATCCGCAGCCGTTCCGAGCGCAACAGGTCGATGTCGACGTCGGCGACGCTGCGCCGCTCCCCTTTCGGGAAGCGTTCCGACGAGGCCAGCAGCTCGCCGTTCTCCCACACCATGGTTTGGCCGTCCCAGGCCAGGTCGGTGGTCGACTCCCCCTCGCCCGCGGCGGCGTAGACGTAGGCGGCGAGGCATCGTGCCGACGCGGAGCGGGCCAGCAGGCAGCGGTCCTCGGCGCGCCCGATCGTGATGGGGCTGCCGGACAGGTTGGCCAGCACCGTCGCCCCGGCGAGCGCGGCCTCCGCGCTGGGCGGAATCGGCACAAACATGTCCTCGCAGATTTCGACGTGCAACACGAAGCCTGGGATGTCCGACGCGGCGAACAGCAAGTCGGGACCGAACGGGACGTCGGCGTCGCAGATCCGGATCGTGCCGCGTTCGTCGTCCCCGGGCGCGATCTGGCGGCGCTCGTAGAACTCGCGGTAGGTGGGCAGGTACGACTTGGGCACCACCCCGAGCACCGCGCCGCGGTGAACGACGATCGCCGTGTTGTAGATGCGATGCCGATGACGCAGCGGGGCACCGACAACCAGGATCGGCAGCAGATCGCTCGAGGCGGCCACGATGCCCTCGACGGCGGCTTGGACGTCGTCGAGCAACAGGTCTTGCATCACGATGTCCTCGATCGAGTACCCGGACAACGTCAGCTCCGGGAAGACGGCCACCGCGACGCCGTCGTCGTGACACTCGCGCGCCAACCTTAGGACCGACTCCGCGTTGGCCGCCGGATCGGCGATCGTGGTGTGGTGGGTGCACGCGGCAACCCTGACGAAGCCCTGGCTGTAAGCGTTATAGAAGTCCATCGCCCTTCCATTGTCGCCTGACCTGTGTCAACCCGTGGCCGCCGGGTATCCCCTCCATCATGAGCGATACTGCCGTGGTGGTGGTCGACATGATGAACACCTATCAGCATCCCGATGCTGAGGAACTCATACCCAATGTCGACAAGATCATCGACCCGCTGGCCGATCTGGTCCGGCGCGCACGCAAATCGGACAACGTAGACCTGGTGTACGTCAACGACAACTACGGCGACTTCGCCGCCCAGTTCTCCGACATCGTCGCGTCCGCGCTCGACGGGGCGCGGCCCGATCTCGTGAAGCCCGTCGTGCCGTCCGGCGGTTGCCGCGTGATGACCAAGGTGCGGCACAGCGCCTTCTACGCCACCGCGCTGGCGTACCTGCTGAACCGCCTGGAGACCAAGCGGTTGGTGATCGCCGGGCAGGTCACCGAGCAGTGCATCCTCTACACCGCGCTCGACGCCTACGTGCGCCACTTTCCCGTCGTGATCCCGACCGACGCCGTCGCAGGCATCGACGCCGGGCTCGCCGAGGCGGCCCTGAAAATGATGGCGAAGAACATGTCCGCGGAGCTCACCACCGCCGCGGAGTGCCTCGGTTAGCCCCGCCTCGCCGCAGCACGGGCCCGTACGCTGGACGGCGTGACCGTGCGCTCCGCCGAATCCCCGGAATTGGTCGCGCTGCTGGCCGGTCGCCGGATCGCGGTCCTCACGGGTGCGGGGCTGTCCACCGACTCCGGCATCCCCGACTACCGGGGGCCCGATTCGCCGCCAAGCAAACCCATGACGATCCGCCAGTTCACCTCCGATCCGGCGTTCCGCCAGCGCTACTGGGCGCGCAACCACGTCGGCTGGCGACACATGGACGACACCCTGCCCAACGCCGGGCACCGGGCCCTGGCCGCGCTCGAACGCGCCCGTGTCGTCACCGGGGTGATCACCCAGAACGTCGACCTGCTGCACACCAAGGCCGGCAGCGAGAACGTCGTCAATCTGCACGGCACCTACGCGCGGGTGGTCTGCCTGGACTGCGCTTACACCATGAGCCGCGCGGCCCTGGCCGAACGACTGGAAGCGCTCAACCCGGGATTCATCGAACGCGCCGAAGCGCTCGGCGGGCTCGCGGTGGCACCCGACGCCGACGCCGTCGTGGCCGATACCGCGTCTTTCCGCTACCTCGACTGCCCGCGTTGCGGCGGCATGCTCAAGCCGGACATCGTCTACTTCGGCGAAAGCGTCGCCAAAAGTGTTGTGGACCAAGCCTATTCACTGGTGGATGAAGCCGACGTACTGCTGGTCGCGGGCTCGTCGCTGACCGTGTTCTCCGGCTACCGGTTCGCGCGTCACGCCGCCGCGCTGAGCAGACCGATCGGCATCGTCAACCGGGGCCGCACCCGTGGGGACGATCTGGCCACCGTCAAGGTCGACGGCGGCTGCTCCGAGCTGCTGACTCTGCTGACCGACGAGTTATCGCCGATAACAACGCGTTAGAACGTGCACGGCATGCTGCGGACGGCGTGGATGAAGTTGCCGGCCACGTACGTCGGCTCCCCCGCCTGAATCTCCGGGAGCTGCCGCAACAGCTCGCCAAAGATGGCACGCAGCTGCGCCCGCGCCACGTGGGCACCGAGGCAGAAGTGGAGTCCGCCCCCGCCGAAGCCGACGTGCGGGTTGGAGCTCCGGCTCACATCGAAGCGCTCGGGATGGTCGAACGCCTCGGTGTCCCAGTTCCCGGAGGGGTAGAACATCACCACCTTCTCGCCCGCCCGGATCGTCTGGCCGCCCAGCTCGAAATCCGTTGCCGCCGTGCGACGGAAGGTCATCACCGGGCTTGCCCAGCGAACGAACTCCTCGACGGCCGTGCCGATCCGGTCGTCGAAATCCTGCAGCAGCCACGCTCGCTGGTCGGGGAAGTCGGTGAGCGCCTTCATGGCGTGGCTGGTCGTCTGCCGAGTGGTGTCGTTGGCCGCCACGGACAGCAGCACGAAGAAGGCGGCCACCTCCGCGTCGGTCAGCCGGTCGCCGTCCACCTCGGCGTTCACTAGGCCGCTGATCAGGTCGTCGCCGGGATGCTCGCGGCGCTCGGCGGCGAGCGCACCGGCCACCTGGTGCACGTACGTCTGGTTCTCGACCAAGACCTCCATCGGGTGGCGGCCATCGAGGTACGCCGGGTCGGCCCACGACACCATCGCGTCCGTGGCGCGCGCCATGTGCTCACGCTCGGATTCGGGGATGCCGACCATGTCCGACAGCGTGCGGATGGGCAGCTCCTTGGCGCAGTGATCGACGAAGTCCGCCCCACTGCCGGCGGCGCGAAGCTCGTCGACGATGGCCCTGGCGTTGGCCCTGATCGAGTCCTCGATGCGGCGGACCTGCCTCGGGGTGAACGCGGCGCTGACCAGCTTGCGCAGCTTGGTGTGCCGCGGCGGATCCATCGCCAGGAATGACTGCGACGCCTCGAGCAGCTCCACCGGGATGTTCTCGAACATCACGCCCTGGCCGGACAGGAAAACCTCGTTGTTGCGGCTGACCGTGACGATGTCGGCGCGCCGGGTTACCGCCCAATAGCCCGAATCGTCCGGATCGGGCATCAGGGCATCCTCGACCGGAGGATGCCAACTGACCGGCCGCTCGGCCCGCAACTCCGCGAACGAACGTTCCCGGTCGGCCGCCGTCGTCGACCAGAACGCCCGTGAGGACAGGTCGATGGGGTCGTAGGCGCGGCCGGGCTTCTCGGTACCCGACGTTCCGGTCATCACGGTCATGGTGGTCCTCCGTTACGTATGACCTCGGTCACAGACTGCTAGCGACACTATTCCTAGACATACTGTCTAGTCAAGTTGTCAAACCGGTTCTATGCTGGGGGAATGCCATCGGTCACCCGGAAACCGCAGGCGGCCCGCGAACAGGGCCGCCAGCAACGCCGAGAGCAGATCGAGCGCCGGTTGCTCGACGCCACCGAACGCCTGATGGGCGGCGGCGCCAGTTACACCGAGCTCAGCGTGGACCGGCTGGCGACCGAGGCCGGCATTTCCCGCGCCAGCTTCTACATCTACTTCGAGGACAAGGGACACCTGCTGCGCCGCCTGGCCAACCAGGTGTTCACCGACCTGGCCGACAGCGCGGATCGTTGGTGGAGCGTGTCGTCGCGCCACGATCCGGAAGACGTCCGCGCCGCGATGGGCGGCATCATCGCCAGCTATCGACGTCACCAGCCGGTGCTCGTCGCACTCAACGAGATGGCCGGCTACGACCCGCTGGTCGCGGCGACCTACCGCAACCTGCTGACCGCGATCACCGGCCGGATGACCCGCGTCATCGAGGAAGGCCAGGCCGACGGCTCGATCCGCCCCGCGCTGGCTGCGGCCACCACCGCCAGCGCGCTGACGTGGATGGTGGAGCGGGCCTGCCAGCAGAACCTTCCGGTCAAGCCGCCCGACTACGACGCCGAGCTGGCCGAGTCACTTTCTCAAATCGTTTGGGGCGCCTTATATCTCAAATCGATGCCGCCGAGCCGCGGGACCCGTCCTGTGACGGACATAACGTAGTTAGTGCCCTAAGTATTAGGGTACATTGTAAACATGGCCACGCCGACCGCCCCGGAGATCGACCCGCTCGCCCTCGAACAGCAGGTCTGCTTCGCGCTGAGCGTGACCAACCGGGCAGTGTTGGCGGTCTACCGGCCGCTCCTGGAGCCGCTGGGACTGACCCATCCCCAGTATCTGGTGATGCTGACGCTGTGGGATCACCAGAAGGTGGCAACGCCACAGCAGAAGCCGCTGTCGGTCAAGGAGATCGCGACCACGTTGCAGATGGATTCGGCCACGCTTTCGCCGATGCTCAAGCGTTTGGAGGCGCTCGGCCTGATCACCCGGACGCGGAGCGCCGTCGACGAGCGCTCCACCGACGTGAAGCTCACCGACCGCGGCACCGCCTTGCGTCGGCGCGCGCTGAAGATTCCGCCCGCCGTGGTCGCGCGTCTGGGCGTCGACATGCCCGAACTCCGGCACCTGCATGAGGTGCTCACCCGGATCAATTCGGCCGCTTTGGCAGCGGGCGCATTGCAGTCCTGAACCGCTCGCCCCTAGGAGCCGCTATGACCAGCACCAAACCCAGCCTGTGGCAACAGATCGCCTATTCGTACGGTCGATGCCTACCCAGCTCGATGAACGAATGGGTGGCAAACGACCTGGCGGGCAAGGGGGCCGTGCGCCGGCACATGATCCGCTGGGGCATACCACCGCTGTTCGTGCTGGCGCCCTTCTGGCTGCTGCCGGCGTCGCTGTATGTGCACACCGAGATGACTGCGCCGCTCTACATCTGGGCCCTGCTGATCTCGCTGGCCCTGAACAAGGTCTGGCGCCGGCACCGGCTGGCGCAGCATGGGCTGGACCCGAACCTGGTCGACGTCATCAAGAACAAGAAGCAAGCCAAGATGCACGAGGACTACGCCCGCCGTTTCGGGCCGCGTCCCGAATCGGCGGCCTGGCAGGACAACAGCAACCCGTTCAGCTAGCTACACCGCGACCAGGTCGTCGGCGTGCACTGCGGGCCGGCGCAGCTCGCCGGGCAACGCGGACGTCGACCGACCCATCATGGTCGCCAGCTCGGCGGCGTCGTAGGCCACCACGCCCCGGGCCACCATCGCCGTGTCCGGGCCGCGCAATTCGACGACGTCGCCGGCGTAGAACCGCCCCGACACGGCGGTGATGCCGGCGGCGAGCAGCGAGCGACGCTGCGTCACCACGGCGCGCACCGCGCCCTCGTCCATGGTCAGCGCGCCGGCCACCTCGGCGGCGTACCGCACCCAGAACCGGCGGGCCGACATCCGAACCGGCCGCGCGGCAAACACCGTGCCCACCGAGGCGTCGGTGAGCGCCGTCGCGGCGTCGGTCGCGGCCGCCAGCAGGACCGGCACCCCGGCGTCGGCGGCCAGCAGTGCCGACGACATCTTCGACACCATGCCACCGGTACCCAGGTCGCTGCCCGGCCCGGCGACCACGCCGGACAGATCCGCGGCACCGGAAACTTCGGGAATGAATTTGGCAGCCTTCGCTTTTCGCGGATCGGAGTCGTAGAGGCCGTCGATGTCGGAGAGCAGCACCAAAGCATCCGCGCCGACCAGGTGGGCCACCAGCGCCGACAGCCGATCGTTGTCCCCGAACCGGATCTCGTTGGTGGCCACCGTGTCGTTCTCGTTGACGATCGCCACCGCGTGCAGGGCCCGCAGCCGGTCCAGGGTGCGCTGGGCGTTCGTGTGCTGGGCGCGCAGGGAGATGTCGTGCGCGGTGAGCAGCACCTGCCCCACCGTGCGGCCATACCGCGCGAACGCCGCGCTCCACGCGTTCACCAGCGCGACCTGGCCGACGCTGGCCGCCGCCTGCTTGGTCGCCAAATCCTTGGGACGACGGGACAATCCGAGCGGCTCGATGCCGGCGGCGATGGCCCCCGAAGAGACGATGACGACGTCGGTGCCCGCCTTCATCCGCGACTCGATGGCGTCGGCGAGCCCGGCCAGCCGGCCGGCGTCGAACACCCCGGAGTCTGTGGTCAGGGCGTTGGTCCCCACCTTGACCACCAGGCTGCGCGCGGCCCGGATGGCGTCACGATGAGAGGTCACGACTCGTCACCGCGCTGCCGGCGCTGGCGCCGGGCCGCCTTGCGCTCCGCGGCGCCGGTGCGCTCGCTGCGTTCCAACCGGGCATCGGTGCCCCGGCCGGTCAGCATGACCTGTTGTCCCGCAGGTGTTTGCGGTTCCCAGTCGAATGTCATGTCCCCGATGGTCACGGCGCAGCCGGGTCGTGCGCCCAGCCGGAGCAACTCGTCCTCGACGCCCAACCGGGCCAGGCGGTCGGCGAGATAGCCCACGGCTTCGTCGTTGTCGAAGTTCGTCTGCCGCACCCAACGCCGGGGCCGGACGCCGGTGACCACGAAGCCGCCCTCGCCGTCGGGTTCGACCGTGAATCCGCTGTCGTCGACCGGCACCGGACGGATCACCGGCCGTCGCGGTACCACCGCCGGCCGGGCGGCATTGTATTCGGAGATCATCCGCCACAACCCGAACACCAACGGCTGCAGACCTTCCCGTGACACCGTCGACACGACGAACACCGGCCAGCCGCGCTCGGCGATCTCGTCGCGGACGAATTCGGCGAGCTCGCGCGCCTCCGGCACGTCGATCTTGTTGAGCACCACCGCCCGTGGCCGCTCGGCGAGGTCGCCCAGCGTCACATCGCCCTGCAGGGTGGGCGTGTAGGCGGCGAGCTCGGCTTCCAGGGCGTCGATGTCGGAGATCGGGTCGCGGCCCGGCTCGGCGGTGGCGCAGTCCACGACGTGGACCAGCACGGCGCAGCGCTCGATGTGCCGGAGGAAATCCAGCCCCAGGCCGCGGCCCTGCGACGCGCCGGGGATGAGCCCCGGCACGTCGGCGACGGTGAAGGTGTGCTCGCCCGCCGAGACCACCCCGAGGTTGGGCACCAGGGTGGTGAACGGGTAGTCGGCGATCTTCGGTTTGGCAGCCGAGATCGCCGACACCAGTGAGGATTTCCCGGCGGAGGGGAAGCCGATGAGCCCGGCGTCGGCGACGGTCTTGAGCTCCAGCGTCAGGTCCCGCGCCTCGCCCTGCTCACCGAGCAGCGCGAAGCCGGGGGCCTTGCGGGCGCGCGACGCGAGCGCCGCATTGCCCAGGCCGCCACGGCCGCCGGCCGCGGCTTCGAAGCGGGTGCCCGCACCCACCAGATCGGCCAGCAGGCGGCCGTTCTCGTCCAACACGACGGTGCCGTCGGGGACCTTGACCTCCAGATCCGCGCCCGCCGCACCGTCGCGGTTGTTGCCCATCCCCTGCTTGCCCGACGGCGCGGTGACGTGCGGATGAAAATGGAAGTCCAGCAGGGTGTGCACCTGCGGGTCGACGACGAAGACGATGCTGCCGCCGCGGCCGCCATTGCCGCCATCGGGACCGCCCAGCGGCTTGAATTTCTCGCGATGGACCGACGCGCAGCCGTTACCGCCCGAACCCGCACGTGCGTGGATGACGACCCGATCGACAAATCGAGGCATCGGAGGTCCTCCCAACCGCCGAGCGTGCACTCACTGCGAAATTGGTGCCGATCTTCGCAGCGAGTGCACGCTCGCGATGGTCAGTCGGTGGTCTGGCCGGCGGTGACGATGTTGACGGTTTTGCGTCCGCGCTTGGTGCCGAACTCGACGGCTCCGGACGCCTTGGCGAACAACGTGTCGTCGCCACCGCGCCCGACGTTCAGACCGGGGTGGAACTTCGTTCCACGCTGGCGAACGATGATCTCGCCCGCCTTGACGATCTGGCCGCCGAACCGCTTCACGCCCAGCCGCTGAGCGGCGGAATCGCGACCGTTGCGCGAGCTGGAAGCGCCCTTCTTGTGTGCCATGTCTGTCGCCTCCCGCTACTTGATTCCGGTGACCTTCAGGACCGTCAGCTGCTGACGGTGCCCCTGACGCTTGTGGTAGCCGGTCTTGTTCCTGAACTTGTGGATACGGATCTTGGGGCCCTTGGTGTGCTCGAGCACCTCGCCCGTCACCGCCACCTTGGCCAGCGCGGCGGCGTCGGTGGTCACCTTCGCGCCGTCGACGACCAGGGTGACCGGCAGCGACACGTTCGCGCCCGGGTCGGAGTCGAGCTTTTCGACCTTGACCACGTCACCGACGGCGACCTTGTACTGCTTGCCGCCCGTCTTGACGATTGCGTAGGTCGCCATCGTTGCTCCTGCCTTCTTTCCTCTGCTCAGCCGGTTCGTCGGCTCCTCGCGCGCGAACCACCGGCGGTGCGCGTGGTGGGTCTGGGTTGCGGGTCCGCGCCGATCGCCCGGGAGCCCCGCTGTCGCCGGCCAAGTCCGCACGGCCTGACGACAACTGTCCTAGGGTACTTGACCAGCGGCTACAGGGTCAAACCGGACCGCATCAGTCCACGTGGATCGGCGGGCCGGCCGGCCTGCCCGCCGCGCGGCGGCGGCGCGGTCGTCCGAACCCCGATCCGGCGTCGGCGGAGTCATCGGAATCCGAATCCTCCTCGTCGTCGAGATCGTCGTCGTCCATCTCGAGATCGTCGTCGTCCTCGCCGAGGTCTTCCTCGTCGTCCAGATCCTCGTCGTCGTCTTCGTCGAGATCGTCGTCGGCGTCCTCATCGGCGTCGTCGGCGTCCTCATCGGAGTCGTCGGTGTCCTCGTCGGACTCCTCGAAGTCCTCCTGGTCGGTGTCCTCGACGTTCCGTTGCTCCCGCTCGTCGACGTCGTGGGTCGCTTCGTCGGCGGATTCGTCGGCTTCTTCGTCGTCACGCTCACCCTGTGCGGACCCGCCGGCAGCCATCGCCTTGAACATCGGATGTTCGCCGGGAGCGTGTGCGGGCACCTTGGCCACGACCGGCTCCTCGGCCCCTTTCTTCTTGGACCGCCTGCCACGGCGACCGCCCGACTCGGACTTGCGCCCGTTCGAAGGGGCCGAGTCCACCGGGTCGGTGTGCAGCACGATGCCGCGGCCGCCGCAGTGGGTGCACGACGTCGAGAAGGCCTCGATCAACCCGGTACCCAACCGCTTGCGGGTCAGCTGGACCAAGCCCAGCGACGTCACCTCGGACACCTGATGGCGGGTGCGGTCGCGGGCCAGCGCCTCGGTCAACCGGCGCAACACCAGGTCACGGTTGGACTCGAGGACCATGTCGATGAAGTCGATGACCACGATGCCGCCGATGTCGCGCAGCCGAAGCTGGCGCACGATCTCCTCGGCCGCCTCCAGGTTGTTCTTGGTGACCGTCTGCTCGAGGTTGCCGCCGGACCCGGTGAACTTGCCGGTGTTGACGTCCACCACCGTCATGGCCTCGGTGCGGTCGATGACCAGCGTGCCGCCCGACGGCAGCCACACCTTGCGCTCCATCGCCTTGGCAAGTTGCTCGTCGATGCGATGCACGGCGAACACGTCGGGGCCGGCCTGACCCTCCGGGCCACTGGGTGGCTCGTATTTATTCAACTTCGAAACCAAGTCGGGCGCAACGGAATTCACGTAATCGGTGATCGTCGTCCACGCTTCGTCGCCGGAGACGATGAGGCCGGCGAAATCCTCGTTGAACAGGTCACGGATGACCTTGACCAGCACGTCCGGCTCCTCGTAGAGCGCGACCGCCGCGCCGGCGGCCTTCTGCGTGACCTCGGTAGCCTTGGCCTCGATCTGCTTCCAGCGCTCCTGCAGGCGGGTGACGTCGCCACGGATGTCGTCCTCTTTGACGCCCTCGGACGCGGTCCGGATGATCACTCCGGCATCGGACGGCACCACCTCGCGCAGGATTTCCTTGAGCCGCTGGCGTTCGGTGTCGGGCAGCTTGCGGCTGATCCCGGTCGACGACGCGCCCGGCACGTAGACCAGGTACCGACCAGCCAGCGACACCTGGGTGGTCAGCCGGGCGCCCTTGTGCCCGACGGGGTCCTTGCTGACCTGCACGACGACATAGTCGCCCGGCTTGAGCGCCTGTTCGATCTTGCGGTCGGAGCCGCCCAGGCCGGCGGCTTCCCAGTTCACCTCGCCGGCGTAGAGCACGCCGTTGCGGCCCCGGCCGATGTCGACGAACGCCGCCTCCATCGAGGGCAGGACGTTCTGCACGATCCCGAGGTAGATGTTGCCCACCAGCGAGGCGGAGGCGGCCGAGGTGACGAAGTGCTCGACGACGATGCCGTCTTCGAGCACCGCGATCTGGGTGTAGCGCGCCCCCTGATGCGGCGGCTCGCTGCGCACCCGGTCGCGCACGACCATGATCCGTTCGACGGCCTCGCGGCGCGCCAGGAACTCCGCCTCGCTCAGAACCGGGGGGCGGCGCCGTCCGGCATCGCGGCCGTCGCGCCGCCGTTGCCGCTTGGCCTCCAGCCGGGTGGAGCCGTCGATGCCCTTGATCTCGGCGTTCGACGAGCCGTTTCCGCCATTGCCGCCGCTCTTGCCGCCGCGGGGCGCCCGCTCGTGCACCACCGTGTTGGGCGGGTCGTCGGACGACGAGTTTTCGTCACCGTCATCGCCCGAGCCCGACTTGCGGCGCCGCCGCCTGCGGCGACGGCGATTGCCACCCTCCGCCGAACCGTCGTCACCGGTCTCGGAGTCATCGGAGTCGTCGTCGTCACCGTCGTCGTCTTCGGCGTCGGAGGATTCGCCGCGGCCCCCCTGCTGGCCACGATCGGGCTCGTCGTCGTCACCGGAGTCGTTCGGGCCGTCGGATCCGCCCTGCTCACCGCGTCCACGGCCGCGCCCGCGTCGGCCCCGCCGTCGCCGCCGGTTGGCGGGCCGATCGGTCTGCTCGTCGTCTTCGTCGTCGGCTTCGGAATCGTCGGAGTCGTCCGAGTCGGCGTCGTCGGCGCTTCGCCTGCCTTCGACCTCGATCGGCTGCGGCGCGACGAACAGCGGCATGTAATGCGGCCGCTCGCCGGCGGTCTCCAGCATGAGCCGGGATTCGGGTTCCTCGGCCGCGGCTTCGACATTCTCGCCGCCGGCGACCGCGGCCGCGCCCTCGGCACCCCCATCATCGGGCTGGGCGGCCAGCAGGTCGCGGACCCGGACCGCGTCGTCGCGGTCCACGGTGGAGTGCGCGCTGCGGATCCGCCCGTCGAGCGCGCTCAGCGCGTCCAGCACCCGCTTACTGGTGGTTCCCAGCGTCCGTGCCAGCGAATGAACTCTCAGGCGGTCCGGCAGTTCGTCGTGCCGGGTCGGCTCTTCGGATGACTCTGCGGATGGTGCACCGTCTACCACGTATTCTCCTCAAGCCCCCGGGCGCGTCCTTTGCGACGCGGCCACGCGAGGGCTTCGCTATGGGCCCGGGTGGTTTCCCCGGGCTTGTGATGGTCTCGCCCCGAGCGGTTCGCGGGGAACGCACTCGGCGCCGTGCTGAATGACGGCCTGACATGCCGCGCACCAACGCGGGGGGCGATGATCGCGCTTGTCTAAGTCTTCATTCGAGTGTCCGACGCCGGTCCGGCGACGTTCACCCTTCATCAGTATCCCACATCACTCGGCGAGCCCACCCGCCCCCGAGCGAACGCGCCGTCGGCGGCGTGCCGCCGCCCATTTGCTGGAGCGCTATGCGTCCGGAAACCAGAGGGCGATTTCGCGCTTCGCGGACTCGGCGGAATCGGAGCCGTGCACCAGGTTGAACTGCGTCTCCAACCCGAAATCGCCCCGGATGGTGCCCGGCGTGGCCTTGTCCACCGGGTCGGTGCCGCCGGCGAGCTGCCGAAACGCTGCGATCGCCCGCGGCCCCTCGACGATCGCCGCCACCACCGGCCCGGAGGTGATGAAATCCAGCAGCGACCCGAAGAACGGCTTGCCGTCGTGCTCGGCGTAGTGCTCGGCGGCCAGGTCCTTGCCGACGTGCCGAAGCTCCAGCGCAGCGAGGGTCAGGCCTTTCCGCTCGATGCGGCTGAGGATTTCCCCTACCAGCCGGCGCTCGACGCCGTCCGGCTTGATCAGTACCAGGGTCCGTTCGGTCACGGCGCACAGCGTACAGAACCGGGCGGAAATCGGTCGGGTCGCGACCGGGGCCGGGCCTGGAAGCCGGCTCACCTACCGCTGCCGACGCCGCACCTCGGCCCGGAAGTAGGCGATCAAGGCCCACAAACCGGTGAACAGCACCCCGATGAATCCCACGCCCGGGTACACGGCGAACCCGGCGAGCAGGAGCACCTGGACCGCCAGGTTCACCCAAATCGCCCAGGGTTTGCGCTGCACGCCGCCCAACAGGACGAGCAGCGCGGCGACCCCGATCAGGTAGCACAGGGACACCGAGGTCAGCCCGCCGCCGACCTCGCTCACCACCGGAATCGCCAGCAGCACCACGATCGCTTCCAGAAGCAGCGTCGCGGCCATCACCGCGCCGAAACTCTTCCACGGGTCAGCCCGGTTCTGATCGGTCATTCCGGATCACGACCGAACAGCGTCCGCGCCGCCCCCGCGGTGACCACCGAGCCGGTGATGACGATCCCCGTGCCCGAGAAGGCCTCGGCGTCCCCGTCCAACGCCGCGTCGTCGACCAGCGCGGTCGCGGCGTCGATGGCGTCGCGCAAGTTGTCCGCGGAAATCACCCGATCGGGCCCGAACCGCTCCTGCGCCGCCAGCGCCAGCGCCTCGACGTCCAGCGCCCGCGGCGACCCGTTGTGGGTCACGACGACCGCGTCCAGCACCGGCTCGAGCGCGGCGAGGATCCCGTTCGCGTCCTTGTCGGCCAGCACGCTGAGCACGCCGACCAGGTAGCGGAAGTCGAACTCGTCAGTGAGGGTCTGCGCCAGCGCGGCCGCGCCGCCCGGGTTGTGCGCGGCGTCGATGAACACGGTGGGCGCGCTGCGCATGCGTTCCAGCCGGCCCGGGCTGGTCACGGAGGCGAACCCGGCCCGCACCGCCTCGACGTCGAGTTGCCGCTGCGCGCCGGCGCCGAAGAAGGCTTCCACCGCCGCAAGCGCCACCGCCGCGTTGTGCGCCTGGTGTTCGCCGTGCAGGGGCAGGTAGATGTCGGAATACACGCCGCCGAGGCCCTGCAGTTCCAGCACCTGCCCGCCGATCGCGACCTGACGACCCAACACCGCGAACTCGGAATCCTCGCGGGCCACCGCGGCGTCGGCGCGCACGGTCTGGGCCAGCAGCACCTCCATTGCCTCCGGCACCTGGCGCGCGATGACGGCGACGGTGTCGGGTGCGCCTTCTGGCGCCGTGGTGATGATGCCGGCCTTCTCCCCGGCGATGGCGGCGATGTCGTCACCGAGGTATTCGACGTGGTCGATGCCGACCGGGGTGACGACAGCCACCGGCGCGTCGATGACGTTGGTGGCATCCCACCGGCCGCCCATGCCGACCTCGATGACCGCGACGTCGACCGGCGCGTCCGCGAACGCGGCGAACGCCATCGCGGTCAGCACCTCGAACTTGCTCATGGCCGGGCCACCGGCGTCTTGCGATTGCGCGTCGATCATCTGCACGAACGGCTCGATCTCGCGGTACGTCGCCACGTACTGCGCCGGGCTGATCGGCCGACCGTCGATCGCGATCCGCTCGACCGCCGACTGCAGGTGCGGGCTGGTGGTCCGCCCGGTGCGCCGGCCCAGTGCCGTCACCAGCGCGTCGACCATGCGCGCCACCGAGGTCTTGCCGTTGGTGCCGGCGATGTGGATCGAGGGGTAGGCCAGCTGCGGCGAGCCCAGCAGATCCATCAGCGCGCTGATCCGGGTCAGGCTCGGCTCGATCTTGGTCTCCGGCCAGCGTTGGTCCAGCAGGTGTTCGACCTGCAACAGGGAGGCGATCTCGTCCGGGGTGGGGGCCAGGCTGATGGCCTCGCCGTTCTCGTGGTCGTCCTCGCGCCAGTCGTGGGGCTCGGTCATCGAGCACTCACTGCAGCCCGGCCAGCCGCGCGTTGATCCGGTCGGTCTCGTCCTGCGCCACGCGCTGACGGTCGCGGATCTTGCCGACGACGTTCGGCGGCGCCTTGGCCAGGAATTCCTCGTTGGCCAGTTTGGCGGTGGTCGACGCCAGTTCCTTTTGCGCCGCGGCGAGGTCTTTTTCCAGGCGGCGGCGTTCGGCGGCGACGTCGATGGTGCCCGACGTGTCGAGTTCGACCACGACCGTGCGGTTCATGCCGGGGCCGAGCCGCACCTCCAACGACACCGACGGCTCGAAATCGTCGCCCGGTGCGGTGAGCCAGGCCAGCGACGTCACCGCGGCCACCTGAGCGCTCAGGTCGGCGCCGTCCACCCCACCAAGCCGGGCCGGCACTTTCTGCCGGTCGGCCAGGCCCTGGTCGCTCCGGAACCGGCGCACCTCGGTGACCAGTCGTTGCATATCGCTGACCCGTTGTGCGGCAACCGGATCCAGGCTGAAGCCCGACGATGTCGGCCACTCGGCGATCACCAGCGACTCCCGATTGGTCAGCGCCTGCCACAACGCCTCGGTGAGGAACGGGATCACGGGGTGCAGCAGCCGCAGCAGTGTGTCCAGCACGGCCGCGAGCACGGCGGTGGTGTGGGCGTTACCCTCGGCCAGCTGCGTCTTGGCCAATTCGACGTACCAGTCACAGAATTCGTCCCAGGCGAAGTGGTAGAGCGCCTCGCAGGCGCGGCTGAACTCGTAGCCGTCGAGGGCCGCGTCGACTTCGGCGCGAACCTCTTCCAGCCGCCCCAGGATCCAGCGGTCGGCGTCGGTCAGCTCACGCTCGGGCGGCAGCGGAACCACCGCCGCGCCGTTGAGCAGCGCGTAACGGGTGGCGTTGAACAGCTTGGTGCAAAAATTGCGCGACGCCCGGACGGCGTCCTCGCTGACGGCCAGGTCGCCACCCGGGCTGGCGCCACGGGCCAGGGTGAACCTGAGCGCGTCCGCCCCGAACATGTCGACCCAGTCCAGCGGGTCGATGACGTTGCCCTTGGACTTGCTCATCTTGCGGCCGAATTCGTCGCGTATCAGCCCGTGCAGGAAGACATCGGTGAACGGCACCTGCGGGCCGCGACGGCCGCCGAGCGTGATGGCGTCGTCGCCGCCAACGAAGGTGCCGAACATCATCATCCGGGCGACCCAGAAGAACAAGATGTCGTACCCGGTGACCAAAACGCTTGTGGGATAGAACTTTTCCAGCTCGGGAGTCTTCTCCGGCCAGCCCAGCGTGGAGAACGGCCACAGGGCCGAGGAGAACCAGGTGTCCAGCACGTCGGGATCCTGCTCCCAGCCCTCCGGCGGTGTCTCGTCCGGGCCGACGCACACCTGCTCGCCGCCCGGGCCGTACCAGATCGGGATGCGGTGGCCCCACCACAGCTGCCGCGAGATGCACCAGTCGTGCATGTCGTCGACCCAGGCGAACCAGCGCGGTTCCAGGCTGGTGGGGTGAATCACGGTGTCGCCGTTGCGAACCGCATCACCGGCGGCCTTGGCCAGCGTCTCGACCCGGACCCACCATTGCAGCGACAGCCGCGGTTCGATCGGCTCACCGCTGCGTTCGGAATGCCCGACGCTGTGCAGATAGGGGCGCTTCTCCTCGACGATACGACCTTCGGCGGCCAACGCCTCGCGCACCGCGACGCGAGCATCGAATCGGTCCATGCCGTCGAATTGCGTTCCGGTGTCGGCGATCCGGCCCTTGGTGTCCATGATCGAGATCATCGGCAGTTGATGCCGCAGGCCGATTTCGAAATCATTGGGGTCGTGGGCGGGCGTGACTTTAACCGCACCCGTGCCGAATTCGGGGTCCACGTGTTCGTCGGCGACGATCAGCAGCTGCCGGTCGACGAAGGGGTGCGGCAGGGTGGTGCCGACGAGGTGTCGGTAGCGCTCGTCCTCGGGGTGAACCGCGATGGCGGTGTCTCCGAGCATCGTCTCGACACGCGTGGTGGCGACCACGATGTGGGGCTGCGAATCATCGAGCGAGCCGTAGCGGAACGACACCAGTTCGCCTTCGACCTCTTCGTAGGTGACCTCGATGTCGGAGAGCGCCGTCTGAAGAACCGTGGACCAGTTCACCAGCCGCTCGGCGCGGTAGATCAGCCCGGCGTCGTAGAGCCGCTTGAAGATCGTGCGGACCGCCCGCGACAGGCCCTCGTCCATGGTGAACCGGTCACGGCTCCAGGCGACCCCGTCGCCGAGCCGGCGCATCTGGCCGCCGATCGCGCCCCCGGACTCGCGCTTCCAGTCCCACACCTTTTCGACGAACAGCTCGCGGCCGAAGTCCTCCTTGGTCTTGCCGTCGACGGCGAGCTGGCGTTCCACCACGCTCTGGGTGGCGATGCCCGCGTGGTCCATGCCCGGCTGCCAGAGCACCTCGTAACCCTGCATCCTCTTGCGACGGGTCAGGGCATCCATCATCGTGTGTTCCAGCGCGTGACCCATGTGCAGACTGCCGGTCACGTTGGGCGGCGGCAGCACGATCGAGTAGCCGGGTTTGTTGCTCGTCGGGTCGGCCTCGAAGTACCCCGCGTCGAGCCACTTCTGGTAGATGACACTTTCGGCCGCAGCGGGATCCCACGACTTGGGCAGCTCGGTGGCGGGGCTGTGGCTGGCGGTCACCCGTCAATTCTAGGGAGCGGCATTTGCCCCGATGTAGGTGCCCAAATCGCAGGTGAGCCGGGTCACTGCGCGAGCCGGTCCACCTGCAGCGTCACACCCGCGGCGGGGAACCTGTCCAGCAGCGCGTCACCCATCGCGGCCGCGGGGGTGAGCACGCCGCGCAGGTTGGGCAGCTTGTCGCGGTCGAACGCGAGTGCAAGGCCGCACTCCCCCAGCAGCACCGAGGTCGCCTTGTAGCCGGGGTCTCCGCGCTGCTCCATGCGCGCCACGTAGCGGGCGCCGGTGGTCGTGGTGGTGTAGGTCTCGATCCGGTAGTAACCGCGCTCGCGCGCCGCCTCGCTGGGACCCGTCCCGGGCTTGGGGACGATCCGCTCGACCAGCCGGCGCGGCAGCAGCCGGAAATAGCGGCTGCCCAATCCGAAGGTGGCGTTGGCGATCCCACCCACCGCCGCGGATGCCACGGGCGCCAGCGGCGACGATCCCAGGCTCATGCTTTCGGTGTAACGGAACTGCCGGCCATAAGCCCAGTCCAGTAATGCGTTGCTGCGCCGCACGATACGAGTGTTGTAGGGCGCCATCACGAATCCCGACGTCCACACGCCGGTCAGTTCCGGCGCGATCTGACGGCCACGGCGCCACGGCAGGTCGGGCTGCGGACCGATCTCCGGCTCGGCGCTGCGGTCGGTGCTCAGCGTGTACGGGTCCGCGAGTTGGCGGCGAGCGTCGGGATCGCGGGACGCCGCGTCCAGCACCTCCAGCATCGACGCGACTGTCCCGCCGGATACCCCGCCGGAGAAGGACCGGACGACGAGGTCGGTCTCGGCGAGCTCGCCGGCGCCGTCGTCGCGTGCCGCCCGGTACAGCGCGTAGACACTGAGGTCGGAAGGGACGGAATCGAATCCGCAGGCATGCACGATGCGGGCGCCGGTGTCGGCCGCCTGCTTGTGGTAGGAGTCGATGCTCTCGCGAACGAACATCGCCTCGCCGGTCAGGTCGGCGTAGTCGGTGCCCGCCGCCGCGCAGGCGCCCACCAGCGGCAGCCCGTAGCGGGTATAGGGCCCGACGGTGGTGATGACGACCTGGGTGCGGGCCGCCATGTCGTTCAGCGTCGTGGGCGACGATGCGTCGGCCGCGACGAGCGGCCAGGACCGCGCGGATTCACCCAGCGTGTCGCGGACGGCCCGCAAGCGGTCGGTCGATCTGCCGGCCAGCGCCACGCGGATGTTCGGCCCGGACCGGGCCAGGTATTCAGCGGTCAACTTCCCGACGAAGCCGGTCGCCCCGTACAACACGATGTCGAATTCGCGCGGCGTTGCGGTCACGGGCCCGACGCTACCCGACCCGCGGGTAAGGCCTACAGACAAGTAGTGCCGGGCCCGAGGGCCCGGCACTACTTGTTACTGCTTATTACTGCGACCGTCAGCCGCGGCGCCCGCAGACCGGCCATGCGCCGATGCCCTGCGAGTGCAGGACGTTCTCGGCGACCCGGATCTGCTCCTCGCGGCTCGCGCCCGCGGGAGAGCCCGACCCACCGTTGGCACGCCAGGTGCTCGGGGTGAACTGCAGGCCACCGGAGAACCCGTTACCGGTGCTGATCGACCAGTTGCCACCCGACTCGCACTGCGCGATGGCATCCCAGTTCACGCTGTAGGCCCGCACCGGCGGAGGCGGCGCCGCCTCCGGGCCCGGAGGCGGCGGCACGTTCGGGTCGAAGCCCGCGGGCGCCGGCGGCGGCGCGTCCGGAGCCGGGGGCGGCGGGGGCGCGTCCGGCGCCCCGGCGGGCGCCGTACTGGGGTCGAAGCCCATCGGCTCCGCAGTCGCGGTGGCCGACGGGATGGTCACGAGGGTGCCCGTGACCGCGGCAAGAACGAGCGTCTTACGGACGTTCTTCAATATCTTTCCTTTCGCGGTGCGCGCGCGCCAAAGCAAGCCCACGGGGTGGGCTGACGATGTGGTTGATGTGGACAACCTGCTTCGGGACGTGCCGACTTGTCCTGGCACGACAGCGGTGGGCTCGAGTCGCCCAGCGGGTTGCTACCCGCCGGCCACGGACCGGCTTCGCCGTCCGCGGCCCCGCTCACACGCGGGGTCCGTGATTCTGTTTTCAGTTACTCTTCCGTAACCCGTTGCGGGCTAACAGGGACCGTACGAGACCCGGCGGCATTCGTCATCTTCGGAAAACGGATATCTCGTTTCGGTAACGGGCCGATCACGGCCCGATCCCGTCGCGCTTTCGGCAGGTCAGCACCGCAATTCCGGCAGGTACCCAAGATTTGCAAACGCTTTCAAATCGTGAGCCGAATCACGGCCATTTTGTGAACTGGCCCACGTATTTGCGGTCGCACGTCCAGCACGTGTGGCTACCGTCGCCTCGGTTCCGCCGGAGCGAAGCGGCGCAGCCTACAACAAGTTACGCGATTACGTCAGATGCCACGCCCTGGACGTGCGACTGAATTGCGTTGTGCCGCTGCTCAACTTGCATCGTTCCAATAGCGCACGTGATGTCCGTGTCCCGCGCCTGGGTCGGGCACGCCGAACGTGAAATATGGTCATCCACAGTGTATTTCGCCGCAGCTCCGGTGCGTTATCGCCAGCCGGCGCCCCCACGGCAGCGCCGGGCGGTGCGGCTCGCCTTCGGCGAGCGCTTTGCTCATCGCGCATGGCATTCCGGCCGACGCGGCGCGTGACCGCGTCGCGGGCCCAGCCACTACGTCGGCCATTCGAGTCCGAAAACGCCGTTCTCCCAACAGATCACGATCCGGCACCCGATATCGGTCATTTCGTCAGCGCTGCAGCGCCGAAAGGCGCTATTCAGCGGAAAGCAAACTCGGCTTGTGTCGAATAGGCTCGCGGATTACTGCGAATGGCCGCGGCGCCCGGACGTTCACCCAGAATGTGTCCGGCGCGGTATGCCCGCCGGCTTGCCGGGCCGCGTCAGCCGCGCGCTTGCGCGAGGGCGCGCAGCTCGGCGTCGGTGTTGACGTTGGTCAGCGGCCGCGAATCCGACGTCACGACGCGCTGGGCATCCGATGCGTCCACCAAAGCGCGCATCTTGCGCTCCCCGGCGGCCACCAACGCGTCGACACGGTCAGCCAGGTCGGTCCGGTACACCGCCGCCAGGTAATGGTCCTGGCCGTCCCACGGCAGCACCACTTCCGCGCCGGTCTCCTGTGCCCGCCGGGCGAGGTCGTCGATGAGTTCGACGCCCAGGAAGGGCATGTCGACGGCGCAGACGAAGGCAAGCCGGGCACCGGCATCGGCGGCCGCGCGCAACGCCCGTCCCGTCGCCGGCAGCGGCCCCAGTCCGCGCAGTTCGTCGCGCAGGACCCGGGCAGACAAGTCGGGCAGCGGTTGACCCTGGGCGGCCATGACGAGGACGGGGTCGCAACGCTGTTGGAGGATGCCGACCACATGCTCGACCATCGTGGCCGCGCCGGATCCCCCGACAGAACCGGGGACCGGGAGGCTCGCCTTGTCGCGGCCCATGCGCTGCGACGCGCCGCCGGCCAGGACCACCCCGGCCAGTGAAATCGTCTCGCCCACGTCAGTCGACGGTCCAGGTGTCGCGCCCACGCAGCAATGATTGCAGAGCGGCGTCGTCGAACGGCTTGGAGGCCCGCGCGGCCTGCACTTGCGACCGCGCCGCGTCGTCGTAGGTCGGCCTGCTGACGTCCCGGAAGATGCCGAGCACGGTGTGCTCGAGGTTTTGATCGGAGAGCCGGGACAGCGCGAAGGCGTAGGCCGAGTCGTCGGTGTGCGCGTCGTGCACCATGATCTCGTCCACGGCCACGTCGGCGGTCTTGGCGAACTCGAGGCCGAAGCCCGACTTCACCACGCAGTACTCGCCGTCGGCGCCGAAGGTGATCGGCTCGCCGTGGCGGATGTTGACGACCCGCTCCTCGGCGCCCTCCTTGCGCAGCACGTCGAAGGAGCCGTCATTGAAAATCGGGCAGTCCTGCAGGATTTCGACCACGGCGGCACCACGGTGCTCCGCGGCGGCGCGCAGCACCTCGGTCAGACCGTTGCGGTCGGAGTCCAGGGCGCGGCCGACGAACGTCGCCTCGGCGCCCAGCGCCAGCGACACCGGGTTGAACGGATGATCGAGCGAACCCATGGGCGTCGACTTGGTGATCTTGCCGACCTCCGACGTCGGCGAGTACTGCCCCTTGGTCAGCCCGTAGATCCGGTTGTTGAACAACAGGATCGTGATGTTGACGTTGCGGCGCAACGCGTGGATCAGGTGGTTGCCGCCGATCGACAGGGCATCGCCGTCGCCGGTCACCACCCACACCGACAGGTCCTCGCGGGCCAGCGCCAGGCCGGTCGCGATCGCCGGTGCGCGGCCGTGGATGGAGTGAAAGCCGTAGGTCTCCAAGTAATACGGGAATCGGCTCGAGCAACCGATGCCGCTGATGAACACGATGTTCTCGCGACGCAACCCGAGCTCGGGCAGGAAGTTGCGGATCGTGTTGAGGATGACGTAGTCACCACACCCGGGACACCAGCGAACCTCCTGGTCGCTGGTGAAGTCCTTGCCCTTCTGCGGCTGATCCGTGGTGGGCACGCCGTCGTTCTTCTTCAACCCCGGGGTCAGCCCGAGATCCGTGCCCGCCAGATTTCCCATCAGGTCGGTCATTCGCTAGCTCCCGCTCCAACCGTTGCTGCCGCCATTCTGGCGACCATGGTCTTGTCTTGCTCGATTTCGGCCAGCGTGCCGCCGGTCGCGGCGCGGATCACGCGCCCGATCTCGTCGGCCAGGAACGCGACACCCTGGACCTTGCTGACCGATTGCACGTCGACCAGGTACTTGCCCCGGAGCAGCAGCGCCAGCTGGCCGAGGTTCATCTCCGGGCACACCACCGTCGGGTAGCGCCGCAGCACCTCGCCCAGGTTCGCCGGGAACGGGTTCAGGTAGCGCAGGTGCGCGTGCGCCACCTTGACGCCCTTGCGTCGCGCCCGCCGGCAGGCCTCACCGATCGGGCCGTATGAGCTGCCCCACCCGATCAGCAGCAACTCGGCGTCCCCGCTCGGGTCGTCGACCTCGAGATCCGGGACCGAGATGCCGTCAATCTTGGCCTGGCGCAATCGAACCATCAGGTCGTGGTTGACCGGCTCGTAGGAGATGGCGCCCGACCCATTCGCCGCTTCCAGGCCGCCGATGCGGTGCTCGAGCCCGGGGGTCCCTGGAACGGCGAATTGGCGAGCCAGCGTCTCCGGGTCGCGGTTGTACGGCTGGAAGGGCTCGTCCGGCTTGGCGAAGGTGTGATTGATCGGCTGCAGCGTGCCGACGTCCGGAATCCGCCACGGCTCCGAACCGTTGGCGATCGCGCCGTCGGACAACAGGATCACCGGCGTGTGGTACGAGACCGCGATGCGCACGGCCTCGATCGCGGTTTCGAAGCAGTCGGACGGCGAGCGCGGCGCCAACACGGCAACCGGCGACTCCCCGTTGCGGCCGTACAACGCCTGCAGCAGGTCGGCCTGCTCGGTCTTGGTGGGCAGCCCTGTCGAGGGGCCGCCGCGCTGGACGTCGATGACCAGCAGCGGCAATTCGGTCATCACCGCAAGGCCCAGCGCTTCGGACTTCAGCGAGATCCCGGGGCCCGACGTGCTCGTGACGCCGAGCGCACCGCCATAGGAGGCGCCGATCGCTGCGCAGATGCCGCCGATCTCGTCCTCGGCCTGGAAGGTGATCACGTTGAAGTTCTTGTGCTTGGACAGCTCGTGCAGGATGTCCGACGCCGGCGTGATCGGGTAGCTGCCGAGCACCACCTGAATGCCGGCCAGTTGACCCGCCGCGACGATGCCGTAGGCCATCGCGGTGTTGCCGGAGATCTGCCGGTATTCGCCGGAGGGCAGCGTCGCGCGGGAAACCTCGTAGGTGGTGCCGAACGCCTCGGTCGTCTCGCCGTAGTTCCAGCCCGCCTTGAGGGCCAACACATTTGCTTCCGCGATGTCGGGCTTGCGGGCGAACTTCTCCCGGATGAACTTCTCGCTGGTCTCGATCGGACGGCCGTACATCCAGGACAGCAGGCCGAGCGCGAACATGTTCTTCGCGCGCTGGCCGTCCTTCTTCGACGCGCCGATCGCCTCGACGGCGCCGAGCGTCAGGGTGGTCATGGCGACGGAATGCACGACGTAGTCGGACAACTCGTCGGACTCGAGGGGGTTCGTGACATAACCCACCTTGGTCAGGTTGCGCTTGGTGAACTCGTCGGAGTTCGCGATCACCATGCCGCCGCGGGGCAGGTCGCCGATGTTGGCCTTGAGCGCCGCCGGGTTCATCGCGACGAGCACGTCCGGACGGTCACCGGCGGTCAGGATGTCGTAGTCGGCGATCTGGATCTGGAAGGACGAGACCCCGGGCAGGGTGCCTGCGGGGGCGCGGATTTCGGCGGGATAGTTCGGCTGGGTCGCCAGGTCGTTACCGAAAAGCGCTGCCTCGGACGTGAACCGGTCGCCGGTCAGCTGCATGCCGTCGCCGGAGTCCCCGGCGAAGCGAATGACGACCTGTTCCAGGCGCTGGCGGCCGGACCCGCCGCCGGAGGGGGACCCATTCGAGCCGTTGTGAGAATCAGACCAGGCTCCGCTGCCGTTCGGATCCACGTGTCCGCCTTCCATTCGTCATCCGGATAGGCACTTCGCTGGAGTTTTAGGGTACGCGCCGTAGTAGCGGCTCCCGCGCCCTCGAGCTTGTGTGTCACTAGTAGTACCAATTATGGCACTTCTTTAAGGCGAGAATGGGCGTCTCTAAACCCTTACATGCAGCGGCTTTACGCCTAAAGCCGAAGTCAGCGCGGGGACGGTGGTGCGGTCGGTGCAAAACTGTGGTATTGGTCACTTTCGCGCGGCGGCGCGCAATTCTCTCGGCGCCGTTTCCGGCATCGCGATCAGGTAGAGGAAAAAGCCGGCAGCGGCGAGCGCTCCCAGGAAGGCGAAGGCGGCGTCGTAGCCGGCGGCCACCACGATCCAGCCCGCGACGAGATTCGACACCGACGCGCCGATCCCCGTCGCAGCCGTCACCGCGCCGAGGCTGGCGTTGAACCGGCCGCTGCCGTGCGTGACGTCCTGGACCACAAGGGGAAACAGCGCCCCGAACACGCCGGCACCCACGCCGTCCAGCAGCTGCACCCCGACCAGCCAGTACGGGTCGCCGGACAGGGTGTAGAGGATTCCGCGGGCGGCCAACACCCCGAAGCCGATCAGGAAGATCGGCTTCCGTCCCCACGAATCGGCCTTGGCCCCGGCCAGATAGGCCACCGGCACCATCACCACCTGCGCGGCCACGATGCAGCCGGCCATCAGCGCGGTGCCGACGTCCTTGTTGTGCAGCGCCAGCAGCTGACCGACCAGCGGCAGCATGGCGGCGTTGGCGAAGTGGAAGGCGACGACGGTCGCCGCGAAGATCATCAGCCTGCGGTTGTGCAGCAGCGCCGCCAGCCGGGACGGGCGCTCGTGCGGGCCGCCCGGCACGTGGTCCATGCCGCGGGCGACGTCGTGGTCGATCGCATCACCGGGAATCCGCAGCGTCGCAAGCACACTGGTGGCCGCCATGACCGCGAGCACCCAGAACACCACCACCGGCCCGAAGACGTAGGCCAGCCCGCCGGTGATGGCGGCGGCCGACGCGTTGCCCGCGTGGTTGAACGACTCGTTGCGCCCGATCCGCCGGGAGAACAAGCGGGGCCCCACGACGCCCAGGGTGATCGCGGCCAGAGCCGGCGCGAAGACCGACCCGGCGATCCCGGTCAGGGCCTGCAATACCGAGATCGAGTAGAGCCCGGGGAACATCGGCATCGCCAGCGACCCGGCGGTGACGGTCAGGGCGCCGCCGATGATCAGCGCCCGCTTGGCCGTGCTGCGGTCCACCAACGCGCCGGCCGGCGCCTGCGCGACGATCGCCCCGATTCCCCCGACCGCCATGACGAACCCGATCGACGCCTGATCCCAGTGATGGGCCAGCAACAGGTAGATCGACAGGTAGGGTCCCAGCCCGTCGCGGACGTCGGCGAGAAGAAAGTTCAGCAGGTCGAGCGCGCGCGTCAGCCGCCGGGATACCGGGCTGTCGATCTCAGCGGCGGCCGGCATGGGCATCTAGTACCCAAACGGGCGGCCGGCCGAGCGGGTGTCAGGCGCTCTTGTCGCGGCGCTCGCTGCGCGACGGCTTGCGCGGCACGATCGTCGGCAGCACGTTGTCCTGCACGGTCTCCTTGGTCACCACGACCTTGGCGACGTCGTCGCGGCTCGGGATGTCATACATCACCGGCAGCAGGACCTCTTCCATGATGGCCCGCAGGCCGCGTGCCCCCGTGCCGCGGTGGATGGCCTGATCGGCGATCGCCTCCAGCGCGTCGTCGGTGAACTCGAGCTCGACGCCGTCCATCTCGAACAGCCGGGTGTACTGCTTGACCAGAGCGTTCTTCGGCTCGGACAGGATCTTGACCAAGGACTCCCGGTCCAGGTTGGTCACCGACGCGACCACCGGCAGCCGGCCGATGAACTCGGGGATCAGGCCGAACTTGATCAGGTCCTCGGGCATGACCTCGGCGAAGTGGTCAGTGGTGTCGATCTCGGCCTTCGAGCGCACCTCGGCGCCGAAGCCCAGGCCGCGCTTGCCGACGCGCTCGTAGATGATCTTCTCCAAGCCGGCGAACGCACCCGCGACGATGAACAGCACGTTGGTGGTGTCGATCTGGATGAACTCTTGGTGCGGGTGCTTGCGGCCGCCCTGCGGGGGCACCGACGCCTGGGTGCCCTCCAGGATCTTCAGCAGGGCCTGCTGCACACCCTCGCCGGAGACGTCGCGGGTGATCGAGGGGTTCTCGCTCTTGCGGGCGATCTTGTCGACCTCGTCGATGTAGATGATGCCCGTCTCGGCGCGCTTGACGTCGTAGTCGGCGGCCTGAATGAGTTTGAGCAGAATGTTTTCGACGTCCTCGCCGACGTATCCGGCTTCGGTCAGCGCGGTGGCGTCGGCGATCGCGAACGGCACGTTGAGCATCTTGGCGAGCGTCTGGGCCAGGTACGTCTTGCCGCAGCCGGTGGGACCGAGCATCAGGATGTTGGACTTGGTCAGCTCGACCGGCTCGTGCCGGGAGTCACGGCCCTTCTCCCCGGCCTGGATGCGCTTGTAGTGGTTGTAGACGGCGACGGCGAGCGTCCGCTTGGCGGTGTCCTGCCCGATGACGTATCCCTCCAAGAACTCCCGGATTTCGACGGGCTTGGGGAGTTCGTCGAGTTTGACGTCGTCGGCGTCGGCGAGTTCCTCTTCGATGATCTCGTTGCACAGATCGATGCATTCATCGCAGATGTACACACCGGGGCCAGCAATGAGTTTCTTGACCTGCTTCTGGCTCTTCCCGCAGAACGAGCACTTCAGCAGGTCACCGCCGTCTCCGATGCGCGCCATGGTGCTGAGGGCCTACTTCCTTTTCGCCGTTCGTCTTGCTCTGCCGCATGTATGCCCCGACGCTACCCGCTAGATCGGGCCCGAGGCGACCGTTAAGGCCGAATCGCGTCGGTGGTATTCATGCCGTCCGTCTGGTTGAAACATATAGCCACACCGCGCCCGTCACTCGCGAACGACGCGCTTTGCGTGTCTTTGGCGTGTCGCGGTCGTTATCCGACCGAGGCTCGTGCGCCACTTCCGCTGGCGATGCCGGCCGGGACGGAGCCCGGGCAGATCCCCACGAAATCACCCTACCGTGGCTGGGTGGAATTGGCTCTGAGCAGCGATTCGGTCCTGATCAACGAACGGCCCGGCGACCGAGCTTCAGGCGCGCGGTCACGACCTGACCGACGCGTGTGCGGTCGGCCAGGCTCCTGGCGGACGACCCGCACGAAATCGTCGCCGTCCACGCCGCCTACTTCGGCGCCGGCGCGACGATCGCGAGCTCACGGCGATTGCCCCGCGAGCGTAACCGGGCTGCGAATTCCGGTGCCGATTTCGCGGTGCGGTTACGCTCGCGGCGACCAAGCCGTCAGGCGGTCTGCGCGGAAAGCTTCCGGTACTCCAGCACGGTGTCGATGATCCCGTACTCCTTGGCCTCTTCCGCGGTCAGGATCTTGTCCCGGTCGGTGTCCTTGCGGACCGTCGCGGCGTCCTTGCCGGTGTGGCGGGCCAGCGTGGTCTCCATCAGCGTGCGCATCCGCTCGATCTCGGCCGCCTGGATCTCCAGATCGGAGAACTGGCCCTGGATCACACCCTGCAGCGACGGCTGGTGGATCAGCACCCGGGCGTTGGGCAGCGCCATCCGCTTACCGGGAGTGCCCGCGGCCAGCAGCACCGCGGCGGCGGAGGCGGCCTGACCCAGGCACACCGTCTGGATGTCGGCGCGCACGTACTGCATGGTGTCGTAGATCGCCATCAGCGAGGTGAACCCGCCGCCGGGCGAGTTGATGTACATGGTGATGTCGCGATCGGGGTCCAGCGACTCCAGCACCAGCAGCTGCGCCATGATGTCGTTCGCCGAGGCGTCGTCGACCTGGACGCCGAGGAAGATGATGCGCTCCTCGAACAGCTTGTTGTAGGGGTTGGACTCCTTGACGCCGAAGCTGGAGTGCTCGATGAACGACGGCAGGATGTAGCGCGCCTGCGGCTGGATGTTGGGGTGCTGGGTGCTCACTGGGCTTCTCCGTTGGTGATGTGGGCGGCGCGGGTGATGATGTGGTCGACGAACCCGTATTCGAGGGCCTCCGGGGCGGTGAACCAGCGGTCGCGGTCGGAATCCGCCTCGATGCGTTCGATCGACTGCCCGGTGAACTCGGCGTTGAGCCGGAACATCTCCTTCTTGATGACGTGGAACTGCTCGGCCTGGATGGCGATGTCGGCCGCGCTTCCGGTCACCCCACCCAGCGGCTGGTGCATCAGGATGCGGGCGTGTGGCAGCGCGTAGCGCTTGCCCTTGGTTCCCGCGGCCAACAAGAACTCACCCATGGACGCGGCCATGCCCATCGCGTACGTGGCGATGTCGCAGGGCGCCAGCACCATGGTGTCGTAGATCGCCATCCCGGCGCTGATCGATCCGCCTGGCGAGTTGATGTAGAGGGAGATGTCCTTGTCCGCGTCCTCGGCGGCGAGCAGCAGGATCTGCGCGCACAGCCGATTGGCGACCTCGTCGTTGACCTCCGAACCCAGGAAGATGATGCGCTCGGAGAGCAAGCGCTCATAGACCGAGTCCGTGAGGTTGAGACCCTGCGAGGGCGAACGCATGTCAGACACGACTGGGTTACCTGCTTTCTCGAGTTCTTCTATGCACCGACACTAACCAACCGAGCCCACCGTTTCGCGTCCACGCTCCCCCTCAATTGGGCGCTTTCGCTTACAGCGTCACTCGGCTTCGTCGTCGGGGGCCTCGGCGTCGTCGGCGTCGTCGGCGTCTTCGGCTGCGCTTTCGTCCGCACGCTTGCCGAAGAACTCGCCGGTGTCGATGGTGTTCCCGGCGGTATCGGTGACCGTCGCCGCCCGCACCACCTCGGCGATCGCCAGACCGCGCCGCACGTCGGCGAACATCGCCGGTAGCTGGTTGTTCTCCTGCAGGTAGCCCAGCAGCTGCTGGGGCTCGATGCCGTATTGGCGAGACGTCGCCACCAGTCGCTCGGTCAGGTCGTCCTGGCCGACCTGGACCTCCAGCTGGTCGGCGAGCGTATCCAGCAGCAGCTGCCGCTTGACGTCCGTCTCCGCGGCGGCGCGGGTCTCGGTCTCGAACTCCTCGCGCGTCTTGCCCTGCCCCGCGAGCGCCTCGTCGAGCTTGGCGTCGTCGTGGTCGAGGCCGTGCAGCGCGCCGTGCATGGTGCTGTCGTACTGGGCCTGGACGATCGCCTCCGGCAGCGGCACGTCGACCTGTTCGAGCAGGGTGTCCAGGGCGGCGTTACGGATCTGGTCGGCCTGCTGAGCGCGCTTGACCTGGCCCACCTGGTCGCGCAGGTTGGACCGCAGTTCCTCGATGGTGTCGAACTCGCTGGCCAGTTGGGCGAATTCGTCGTCGGGCTCGGGCAGTTCGCGTTGCTTGATCGACCTGACCGTGACGGTCACCTGGGCGTCTTGACCGGCGTGGTCGCCGGCGGCCAGCTGCGCGGTGAACTCCCGGGACTCGTCGACGGACAGACCGACCAGCGCGTCGTCCAGGCCCGCGATGAGCCGGCCCGAACCGACCTCGTGGGACAGTCCCTCCGCGGCCGCCCCGGGCACCTCTTCGCCGTCGATGGTGGCCGAGAGGTCTATCGAGACGAAGTCGCCCGTGGCCACGGGCCGGTCGACCCCGGTCAGCGTGCCGAACCGCGCCCGCAACGACTCCAGTTCGGCGTCGACGTCCTCATCGCTGACCTCGACGGGCTCCACCGAAATCTTCAGCGCGCCCAGATCCGGAAGCTCGATCTTGGGGCGGACGTCGACCTCGGCGGTGAACGCCAGCCCCTGGCCGTACTCCTTCTTGGTCACCTCGATGTCGGGCTGACCGAGGGGCTGCACTTCCGAATCCACGACCGCCTGCCCGTACCGCGCGGGCAGCGCCTCGTTGACGACCTGGTCGAGCAGCGCTTCCCGGCCGAACCGCGCCTCCAGCAACTTCGCCGGCGCCTTGCCCGGCCGGAATCCGGGCAACCGCACCTGCTTGGCCAGCTCCCGGTAGGCGCGCTGGAAGTCGGGCTCGAGTTCGGCGAACGGCACCTCCACGTTGATGCGGACCCGGGTGGGGCTCAGCTGCTCGACGGTGCTCTTCACGGGGGTGCTCCTCGGTGGTCGTTCCTGGCGTTCGGTGGGCCGCATGCATGCGGCACGGGGTCGTGCTGGTCGGGGTGACAGGATTTGAACCTGCGGCCTTCCGCTCCCAAAGCGGATGCGCTACCAAGCTGCGCTACACCCCGCGCTGACCTCGATGATCCTAAGGCCCCGCGGGGCGGGGTTGACCACAGGCTTCGCGGCGGCCTCGGAGACCCTCACGGAGCGATCACAAGACCGCGTCGATTAGATTTGATCTTCGTCGACAGCTACAGTCACGCTCGACTAACACATGCGGGCGTAGCTCAATGGTAGAGCCCTAGTCTTCCAAACTAGCTACGCGGGTTCGATTCCCGTCGCCCGCTCGGGGTGAGGATCTGCTCCACAGAGAGGCGCCATGAGCGACGTCAAAATCCTCGGCTCATGCGCGTCGGACTTCGCCGGAGTGCGCGACGCGTTCGAGCGGAACTTCACGCTGGGCGACGAGGTCGGCGCTGCCGTCGCGGTGTGGGTGGACGGGACCCTCGCCGTCAATCTCTGGGGCGGCTGGGCCGACGCCGCCCACACCCGGCCCTGGCAGCAGAACACCCTGACCACGGTGTTGTCCGGCACCAAGGGACTGTCGGCCACCTGCGTCCACCACCTCGCCGACCGCGGCGAGCTGGACCTGCAGGCCCCGGTGGCCCACTACTGGCCGCAGTTCGCGCAGGCGGGCAAAGAGGACATCACGCTGGCGATGGTGATGAGCCACCGGTCCGGCGTGATCGGTCCCCGCACCCGGATGCGCTGGGAGGACGTCGCCGACTGGGACTTCGTCTGCACGCAGCTCGCCGCCGCCGAACCCTATTGGGCGCCGGGCACCGCCCAGGGCTACCACATGACCACCTTCGGATTCATCCTCGGCGAGGTGTTCCGCCGCGTCACGGGCCGGACGATCGGCCAGTACCTGCGCACCGAGATCGCCGAGCCGTTCGGGGCCGACGTGCACATCGGGCTGTCCCTGGCCGAACAACAGCGCTGCGCCGATCGGGTGAACAAGCCGCACGCCCGCGACCTGCTGGCCGACGCTCAAGCCCCCGGCTGGCCGGCCAGCCTGGCCGAGCACCCCAAGGCGGGGCTGTCGATCTCGATGGGCTTCGCCCCCGACGACGAGCTCGGCTCGCACGACCTGCAGCTGTGGCGCCAGCTCGAGTTCCCCGGCACCAACGGGCAGGTATCGGCGTTGGGGCTGGCCACCTTCTACAACGCGCTCGCCCAGGAGAAGGTGCTCAGTCGCGAACACATGGACCTGGTGCGGGAGTGCCAGGGCGGCTTGGAGACCGACTTGGTGTTGGGCCCACGGGTCGCCGATCACGGGTGGGGCCTTGGCTACATGCTCAACCAACGATGCGTCAACGGGCCCAACCCGCGGATCTTCGGCCACGGCGGCCTGGGCGGCTCGTTCGGGTTCGTCGACCTGGAACACCGGATCGGCTACGCGTACGTGATGAACCGCTTCGACGCCACCAAAGCCAATGCGGACCCGCGCAGCCTCGCCCTCAGCAACGAGGTCTACGCCGCGCTGGGCGTCATCTAGTCCGCACGCACAACGCGCCCCGCCGGAGGTTCCGGCAGGGCGCGTCGCGGTTGTCCATCAGGGGTGCCAGCCGGGCGGGGGCGGCGGCCCCGGGGGCCCCGGCGGGCCCCACGGACCACCGGGCGGAGGCGGCGGTCCCGGATGTCCCCACCCCTGAGGGCCGGGCGGCCCCCCGCGCCAGTCATGGCAGCTGTTCCAGTCCCAGTTGTTGCCCCAGCCCGGGTCCCAATACTGACCCGGACACCATTGCGGGAAGGGCCCGGGGTGCGCCTGCGCCTCAGCGGCGACGCCCAAGCCCGCCAATCCCAACCCGCCGATCGTGAGAGCCGTTGCGGCCAAACGAGGAATTGCTTTCATAACCTAACCAATACCCGCCCGGCGGTCGCTTCTAAACAGTAGACGCGAGCGTTTACTGCCAGAAATCTCCCGCCGATCGGGACGGCATCATCTCTGGCAGGTCGGACACCAGAACACGTTGCGGCCCTCGAGCACCGTCGTGCGGATGGTGTCCCCGCACACCCGGCAGGCCTCCCCTGCGCGCCGGTACACGTACGTCCGGGGTCGCCCGGCCCGGTACGACGGCGGCCCGTGGTCGTGCTCGGGACGCACGACGATGATCTTGCCGCGACGGAAGCCCACCTTCATCAGCGCCACCAGGTCGGTCCACGCCGCGTCGAACTCGTCCCGGCCGACGTCGCGGCCGAGCCGGAACGGGTCGATGCGGTGGCGGTACAGCAGTTCGTTGCGGTACACGTTGCCCACGCCGGCGACGACGGTCTGGTCCATCAGCAGTGCGCCGATGGGCCTGCGGGACTTGGCGATTCGGCTCCACGCCCAGGACGGATCGGCGTCGTTGCGCAGCGGGTCGGGACCGAGCCTGGCCAGCACGCCGGAGACCTGACCCTCGTCGATCACCTCGCACACCGTGGGCCCGCGCAAGTCGGCGCCGTATTCGGAGCCGACCATCCGCATTCGCACCTGCCCGACCGGCTCCGGCAGCACGGCGTCGTCGCGCCGCCATTCGGTGAAGGCGCCGTAGAGGCCCAGATGCACATGCACGATCGGGCCGCCGTCGTAGTGATGGAACAGGTGCTTGCCCCAGACGCTGGTGCGGCGCAACACGCGGCCATTTACTACGGCCGAATCGGCGAAGCGCCCCTGCGGGCTCGACACCGCGACGGGCGCCCCGCCGAAGCGGCGCTGGTGCAGCCGGGCCAGCCGGTGCAGGGTATGCCCTTCGGGCATACCTCCTCAGCCCTGCGAGCCGGGCACCAACGGCGCCTGGTGAGTGCGTTCGTATTCGGTGAGAATGTCGATACGTCGTTGGTGGCGTTCGGCTTTCGACCATTGCGCCGTCAGGAAGGCGTCGACGATGGCCAGCGCCTCTTCGACGGTGTGCATGCGTCCACCGATCCCGATCAACTGGGCGTTGTTGTGTTCGCGGGCCAACGTCGCGGTTTCGACGCTCCACGCCAGCGCGCAGCGGGCTCCCGGCACCTTGTTGGCCGCGATCTGCTCGCCATTCCCCGACCCGCCCAGCACGATGCCCAAGCTCTCGGGGTCGGCCACCGTGCGCGCCGCGGCGGCGATGCAGAACGCCGGGTAGTCGTCCTCGGCGTCGTACGTGTAGGCGCCGCAGTCGACGGGCTCGTGCCCGGACGCTTCGAGGTGCTCGATGATCCGTTGCTTGAGCTCGAATCCGGCATGGTCAGAGCCGAGGTAGACGCGCATGCCCGCCATCCTTGCACAGCGCCCGGCCGCGGCGAGCGGCGATCGCGAGCGCAGCGAAACCGGACGCTGTGGGCGCCCCCCGCGGAGCCGGGGGGCGAATCGCCGCCCGACGATCTAGTCGAATTCGGGCTTCTCGGTGCGGGTCCGCTTGAGCTCGAAGAAGTGCGGGTAGGACGCGAAGGTCACCGATGCGTCCCACAGCTTGCCGGCCTCCTCGCCGCGCGGAATCTTCGAGATCACCGGCCCGAAGAACGCCACACCGTTGACGTGAATGGTCGGCGTGCCGACGTCGTCACCGACCGCGTCCATGCCGGCGTGGTGGCTCTTGCGCAGGGCGTCGTCGTAGGCCTCGCTGTTCGCGGCCTCGGCGAGTTCCGCGGGCAGGCCGGCGTCGGCCAGGGACAGCTTGATGACCTCCTCGAGGTTCTTGTTGTCCTCGTTGTGAATCCGCGTGCCCATGGCCGTGTACAGCGGGTCGAGCACGCCGGCGCCGTGGGCTTGCTCGGCGGCGATCGCCACGCGCACCGGCCCCCACGCGTGCTTCATCATTTCGCGGTATTTGTCGTTCAGGCCTTCGCGGTTCTCGTTGAGGATCGCCAGGCTCATGACGTGGAAGTGCACCTCGATGTCGCGGACCTTCTCCACCTCGAGGATCCAGCGCGACGTGATCCAGCACCACGGGCACAGCGGATCGAACCAGAAATCGGCTTGGTCTTTCTCGGCAGCCTTCGCGGGCATAGCGCAATCCTCTCGTCGGTCGACACACCGTTCAGCACAACCGTAGGCGCCCCACCCCTGTTCCCGCAGTGCCCGAGATGGGAGCGGGACACGTAAGTTGGACGCGTGGCCCTTCCTAATCTCACCCGGGACCAGGCCGTCGAACGCGCCGCCCTGGTCACCGTCGACAGCTACCAGATCGACCTCGATGTCACCGACGGCAAGGGAGGCCCGGGCGAACGCACGTTCCGGTCCACGACCCGGGTGGTGTTCGACGCGCTGCCCGGCGCCGACACCTACATCGACCTCGCCGCCGAGACGGTGCGCGGCGCCACCCTCAACGGCCGCGAACTGGATGTGTCCGGGTACGACGAATCGACCGGCATCCCGCTGGCCGGCCTGCAGAAGCACAACGTTCTGGTGGTCGACGCGGACTGCCGATACTCCAACACCGGCGAGGGGCTGCATCGCTTCGTCGACCCGGTCGACGACGAAACGTACCTGTACTCACAATTCGAAACCGCGGACGCCAAGCGCATGTTCGCCTGCTTCGACCAACCCGACCTCAAGGCGACGTTCGACCTGCGCGTGACGGCGCCGCGGCACTGGAAGGTGATCTCCAACGGTGCCACGGTGTCGAACGAGGACGGAGTGCACACCTTCGCCACCACCCCACGGATGAGCACCTACCTGGTGGCCCTGATCGCCGGCCCGTACGCCGAGTGGACGGACTCCTACACCGACGAGCACGGGGAGATTCCGCTGGGCATCTTCTGCCGCGAATCGTTGGCACGCCACATGGACGCCGAGCGGCTGTTCACCCAGACGAAACAGGGATTTGGCTTCTACCACAAGAACTTTGGGCTGCCCTATGCGTTCGGGAAATACGATCAACTCTTCGTCCCCGAATTCAACGCGGGCGCAATGGAAAACGCGGGCGCGGTGACCTTCCTGGAGGACTACGTCTTCCGCAGCAAGGTCACCCGGGCCTCCTACGAGCGGCGCGCCGAGACGGTGCTGCACGAGATGGCGCACATGTGGTTCGGGGACCTGGTCACCATGACCTGGTGGGACGACCTATGGCTCAACGAGTCGTTCGCGACGTTCGCCTCGGTGCTGTGCCAGGCGGAGGCAACCGAATTCACCGAGGCGTGGACCACATTCGCGACGGTCGAGAAGTCGTGGGCGTATCGCCAGGACCAATTGCCGTCGACACACCCGATCGCCGCGGACATCCCCGACCTGGCCGCCGTCGAGGTGAACTTCGACGGCATCACCTACGCCAAGGGGGCGTCGGTCCTCAAACAGCTCGTCGCCTACGTCGGGCTGGAGCACTTCCTCGCCGGGCTGCGCGACTACTTCCGCACCCACGCGTTCGGCAACGCCACGTTCGACGACCTGGTCGCCGCGCTGGAGCAGGCGTCGGGCCGTGACCTGTCCGACTGGGGTCAGCAGTGGTTGAAGACGACCGGGTTGAACACGCTGCGCCCGGATTTCGACGTCGACGCCGACGGCCGGTTCACCCGGTTCGCCGTGACACAGAGCGGCGCCGCCCCGGGAGCCGGCGAGACTCGCGTGCACCGGTTGGCGATCGGGATCTACGACGACGACGGCGCAGGCAAGCTGGTGCGGGTGCGCCGGGAAGAGCTCGACGTCGAGGGTCCTGTCACGGAAGTGCCCGCGCTGGTTGGCGTTCCGCTCGGCAAGTTGGTCCTGGTCAACGACGACGACCTGACCTACTGCTCGCTGCGGCTGGACGGCGAGTCGCTGCGGACGGCGCTGACGCGAATCGCCGACATCGCCGAGCCGCTGCCGCGGTCGCTGGTGTGGTCGGCGGCGTGGGAGATGACGCGCGAGGCCGAGCTGCGGGCCCGCGACTTCGTGGCCCTGGTCTCGGGCGGCGTCCAGGCCGAAACCGAGGTCGGGGTGGCGCAGCGGCTGCTGATGCAGGCACAGACGGCGCTGGCCTCCTACGCCGAGCCGGGCTGGGCGCACGAGCATGGCTGGCCGCAGTTCGCCGACCGGCTGCTGGAGCTGGCGCGCGCCGCGGAGCCGGGGTCGGATCACCAGCTCGCGTTCGTCAACACCCTGTGCTCGTCGGTGCTCTCGACCCGGCACGTCGTGACGCTGGCGGACCTGCTCGACCACCACCCGGCCGAATTGGGCCTGGCCGGCCTCGAGATCGACACCGACTTGCGGTGGCGCATCGTGACCGCGCTCGCCAGCGCCGGGGAAATCGATGCCGACGGACCCGCGACACCTTTCATCGACGCGGAGGTGCAACGCGACCCGACCGCGGCCGGCAAACGGCACGGCGCCCAGGCGGCGACGGCGCGCCCGCAGCCACAGGTCAAGGAGGAAGCGTGGACGACGGTGATCGAGGACGACGCACTGGCCAACATCACCGCGCGCTCCATCATCGCGGGCTTCGCCCCACCGGGGCAGCACGAACTGCTTAAGCCCTTCACGGACCGCTATTTCGAGGCGATCCCGGGCGTGTGGGCACGGCGTTCCAGCGAGGTCGCCCAAACGGTGGTGATCGGCCTGTATCCGCACTGGAACATCAGCGAGGCCGGCATCGCGGCCGCCGACACTTTCCTGTCCGACCCGGAGGTGCCGCCGGCGCTGCGGCGGCTGGTGCTGGAGGGTCAGGCCGGCGTGAAGCGGGCCCTGCGGGCCCGCACCTTCGACGCGGCGGTCTGATAGCGCCTTCCGCGAGCGCGCGTGTTTGTACGGCGACACGCCGCGTCCGGCGTACATTTGCGCACCCTCGCGCGCGCTGGGCGGAACTAGGCCGCCACTAAGCCGGGGAGATCCCGGCGCTGAGGACGCGGATCGCGCTGACCAGCCCGTCCACCAGGTCGTTGCGCTCGAACGCCGACGACGCGGCGGCGACGCCCAGCGGTGCCGACGACTCGGCGCCGCGTCCGCGGAGCTGGGAGCCGTAAACCACCTCGATGACCTTCTGGTCGGGCGAGACCGCCAGGAGCACGGCGTTGTCCGGCGTGGGCACCTTGGCCAGGATCTCGCGGGCCCGGGCGGCAGTGTCGCTGCCCAGGTCACCGAGGTAGATCGCGAACCGCGCCTTCGATGCCCGCGACCCGAACTTCAGCGCGTCGTCGATGGCGACGAGGTCCTTGATCGGGAACGGGAAATGAACGGACAACTCGCCCGGCTCGGTGACCCCTGAGATCCGTCCACTGGTGGTGATCACCCAGCCGTTGGGGAGCTCGGCGGGCTCGATCGTCGCTACCTCACCACGTGCCACTGGCGCCACCTCCGACTGAGAACTCGTGTCCGCCGTGCCCGCCATGCTCGTGGCCGACGTCTTCGTCCGTGGCCGCCCACAAGATCGGCGGGTGCGTCCACTTGTCCGGCAATTTGTAGGTCGCCGGGTGCGGTCCCTTGTGGGACCAGATCATCACCGCCAGCACCACCATCAGCAGCAACGGGATCCCGATGAAGTACAGGTGAATCTGCAAAAGGCTCACGCCCAAGACCGTATCCCACGGGGTGCTCCACCGGCACACTCGGACACGAGATTGGTCAGGCCGCGCCTTCGCCGAGGTAGCGCGCCCATGCCGGGTCGAGCTCCTTCACCGTCGACAGCAGCCGCCAGTGCTGGCCCGTCGGCGGCACCGGCGGCCGGCGCAGCACCCAGCCGAGCTCGGTGAGCAGTTTGTCGCCCTTGCGGTGGTTGCAGGTCGAGCAACAGGCGACGCAGTTTTCCCAGGAATGGTCGCCACCGCGGCTGCGGGGCACGACGTGGTCGACGGTGTCGGCCTTCGCCCCGCAGTAGGCGCACGAGAACCGGTCCCGGTGCATCAGCGCGGCCCGGGTCATCGGCACCCGAGCCCGGTAGGGAACGCGGACGTACGAACGCAGCTGGATGACCGAGGGCACCACGATCGAGCTGGTGGCCGAGTGGATCACCGGCCCGGCCGGGTCGTGGTGGACCACGTCGGCCTTGCCGCAGATCACCATCACGATGGCCCGCCGCATCGGCAGCGCGGTCAGCGGTTCGTAGGTCGAGTTCAGCAGCAACACCCGCCGGCGACTCCACAAGGACGCGCCGTCCTGGCGGGTGGGCGGATGGGTATCGACGCTATGCAGGCACGACGCGGTTGGGGGCCCGGTTAACCCTGCCGCGGCACCAGAACTGCGGTGGCTGCGGCGTCTTTTGCCCTGCGCCATAGATCCTCCGCGGATAGTCCACCATGATTCGCCGCCAATCGCACCCCTATTGCAGGTGAACGGCATGTCGTCCGGGTGAACAGGGGGATCGACGTCGGCCCGGCTCGGCCGGACGCCGCCGCGATGGACCACAATGGAGGCGATGGATTCCGAGCCCCAGTCGTTCTATGACGCCGTCGGCGGTGCCGACACCTTCCATGCGATCGTGTCCCGCTTCTATGCCGAGGTGGCCGAGGACGAGATCCTGCGCCAGCTGTACCCCGAAGACGACCTCGCGGATGCCGAGGAACGCTTGCGCATGTTCCTCGAGCAGTACTGGGGCGGTCCGCGCACGTACTCCGACCGGCGAGGCCATCCCCGATTGCGGATGCGCCACGTCCCCTTCCGGATCACTCCCATCGAGCGCGACGCCTGGCTGCGCTGCATGCACGTCGCCGTCGCCTCGATCGACTCTGAGACCCTCGACGACGAGCACCGACGCCAGTTGCTCGATTACCTGGAGATGGCCGCCCACTCACTGGTCAATGCCCCTATCTGATACCCGGCGAACTGAACGGAGCAGGATGAGCCCCGGAGCATGGTGGTCTAACGCGGTCTTCTATCAGGTCTACCCCCGGTCTTTCGCCGACAGCGACGGCGACGGCGTGGGCGACATCGACGGGCTGCTGGCGCACCTGGATCACCTCGAGCGCCTCGGGGTCGACGCGATCTGGCTCAACCCGGTCACCGTGTCGCCGATGGCCGATCACGGCTACGACGTCGCCGACCCCCGCGACATCGACCCGTTGTTCGGCGGGATGGCCGCCATCGAGCGGCTGATCCCGGCGGCGCACGCCCGGGGCATCAAGGTCACCATGGACGTGGTGCCCAACCACACCAGCTCGGCGCACCCGTGGTTCCAGGCCGCGCTGGCCGCCGGGCCGGGCACCGAAGCGCGGGACCGCTACTACTTTCGCGACGGCCGCGGTTCGGCGGGGGAGCTCCCGCCGAACAACTGGACCTCGGTGTTCGGCGGGTCCGCCTGGACGCGGGTGGTAGAGCCGGACGGCAACCCTGGCCAGTACTACCTGCACCTTTTCGACACCGAGCAGCCGGACCTGAACTGGGAACACCCGGACGTCTTCGACGATTTCGAGAAGACGCTGCGTTTCTGGCTGGAGCGCGGCGTGGACGGTTTCCGCATCGACGTGGCGCACGGGATGGCCAAGCCGGCCGACCTGCCCGACGCGCGGGACGACGTCAAGGTGCTGAGCCACAGCGACGACGACCCGCGTTTCAACCACCCGAGCGTGCACGAGATTCACCGTGGGATCCGCAAGATCGTCGACGACTATCCCGACGCGGTGACCATCGGCGAGGTATGGGTGCTGGACAACCTGCTGTGGGCCGAATATCTGCGGCCCGACGAACTGCACCTCGGGTTCAACTTCCGGCTGACCAAGATCGACTTCGACGCCCGGGAAATCCAGGACGCCATCCAGAATTCGATGGAGGCGATCGCGATCGAAAACGCGATCCCGACCTGGACGCTTTCCAACCACGACGTGGGCCGCGAGGTCACTCGCTACGGCGGCGGCGAGACCGGGCTGCGGCGGGCACGCGCGATGGCGATGGTGATGCTGGCGCTGCCCGGGGCGGTGTTCGTCTACAACGGCGAGGAGCTGGGGCTGCCGGACGTGGAGCTGCCCGATGACGTGCTGCAGGACCCGACGTGGGAACGCTCCGGGCACACCGAACGCGGCCGCGACAAGTGCCGGGTCCCCATCCCGTGGTCTGGCGACGCTCCCCCGTTCGGCTTCTCCTCGTCGCCCGAAACGTGGCTGCCGATGCCGCCGGAATGGGCGGCGCTGACCGTCGAGCGCCAGATCGCCGACCCGGAATCGACCTTCGCGTTCTTCCAGCACATCATCAAGGTGCGCAAGGGGCGCGCGGAATTCGACGGTGATGGGATCGACTGGTTGGACGCGCCGCGCGGCGCGCTGATCTTCCGGCGCCGCGGCGGCGGGGCGGTGTGCGCGGTGAATGCCGGAAGCCGGCCGATCCCGCTGCCGCCGGGAGAGCTTCTCATGGCCAGCGCCCCACTGGTCGACGGCAAGCTACCGCCGGACGCCGCGGCCTGGCTGGCTTGAGCACCCAAAGACACCGCGGAGCAAGCGTTTCCGCATGGCTTGCCGGGGTGTCACTTGCCGGCGCCATACCCGGCGGGGGTACTGTCGTGCCATGGCCGACATGGAGAAACCCGGCGGAGGGCGGGTAGGTGGATAACACCTTGCGCTGGGTGGTGACGGCGCTGTTCGCCGTCAGCTTCGCCGCCTACGCGTATTTCCTTGTCGCTCAACGCCGCTGCTGGACAAGCATGGTCAGCCAGCTGCTGCACCTGGCGATGTCGGCCGTGATGATCTTGATGGCCTGGGGCGTGGGAATGACTCTGCCGACGGCCGCGGCCACGTTGGGCTTCCTGCTGGGCGGCGCCTGGTTCGTCGGCATCGCCCGCCGCGCGCCGCGGGCCGGCGACGGCCCGCTGACGAGCTATTACTACGCCGCGATGATGGCGGCGATGGCCTGGATGTACGTGGCGATGACCGGCAGCCTGCCGGGCCGGTCCGAGCACCCGGGCGGCGACGCGATGGGCATGGCCGCCCATGGCGCCGCGCCGGGATCGCCGCACGCGGCCCACCACATGTCCCAGGGCACGCCGGGCTGGGTCAGCGTCGTGAACTGGACCGCGGCCGTGGGGTTCGCCGCGGTGGCGATCTACTGGGCGTACCGCTGGATGGCGCGGCGCTGGACGCGCCTGATGCCGCGGGCGGTTCCCCTCGCCTACGCCCAAATCGCAGCTCAGACGGTCACCGCCGCCGGCACGGCGTTGATGTTCGGCGCCATTGTATGAGCCCGGGCGGGGTCGGCTCGCCCCGCCTTCCGCCTCGGCGCGTGGCTCGGCGCTCCTCTATACCTAGTACATGGCGACCTACGCGTGGACAGTGATCGGAGCCGGGCCCGCGGGAATTGCCGCGGTGGGAAAACTGCTCGATCAGGGCATCCCGCCCGACAAGATCGCCTGGGTCGACCCGGCCTTCGCCGCGGGAGATTTGGGCGGCAAGTGGAGGTCGGTGTCCAGCAACACCATCGCCGGGACATTCATGAGTTTCTTGAATAGCTCTGCGGCCTTTCGGTTCTCACAGGCCCCGCCATGGCCGCTCGCCGAAGTCGACCCGGAGGAAACCTGCGCCCTGGCCCTGGTCGCCGATCCGTTGGTGTGGGTGACCGGCCAGCTGCGCGAACGGGTACGGGTGTTCGAAACGACGGCCACCAGCCTGACCCTGCGGCGCCGGCAGTGGTACATCGAGACGCGGGACCCGGAACTGACTTCAGACAACGTCATCCTCGCCGTCGGCGCGGTACCCCGCAGGCTCGACTATCCAATCGATGAGATTCCGGTCGAGGTCGCCCTGGATGCAGAGCAACTCGCCGAGGTACCGCTCGAGGGCGCGACGGTCGCCGTCTTCGGCTCGTCGCACTCGTCGATGATCGCCTTGCCGCACCTGCTGCGGCACCCGGTCCGCAAGGTGATCAATTTCTACCGCAGCCCACTCAAATACGCTGTCTATCTGAGGGATTGGATCCTTTTCGACGACACCGGCCTCAAGGGGCGAGCCGCCGTGTGGGCCCGCGAGAACATCGACGGCGTGTACCCGGAGCGGTTGGAGCGCTGCCTGGTTTCCGGCCCGCAATTCGACGAGAAGGTGGCCGAATGCGACCGCGTCGTCTACACCGTCGGTTTCGAGCAACGGAAGCTGCCCGAGACGCCGCAGTGGGGCCCGCTGCCGTACAACCGGATGAACGGGATCCTGGCCCCCGGATTGTTCGGGCTGGGCATCGCGTTCCCGGAGTACGCCGAGGATCCTTACGGTTACGGCCAATACCGCGTCGGCCTCCAGAAGTTCGTGGATTACCTGGACGCGGTTCTTCCGCTCTGGATGGCCTACGGGACGTGAAGGTATCCGTCAGCGCAACACCAGCGCCGGGTCGCCGCGACGGCGATACACCGAACCGAAACGGGCGTCGATACGCAGCCAGGTCGGCAGGATCCGGACCCGGATCATCTCGTCGGCGCCGACGGCGTCCGGCGACTGCGGCAGGAAACCCATCGCCGTCAGGGCGAACACACACCGCATGGGCAGCCCGACGCTGCCGTCCGGGGAGCTGACCTGGATGACCTCCTGGTCGAGCAGCGACACCGGCGGGCCGTGAGAACTGCCGTGTTCCTTGGCAAGTCGCGCGCCACGCTGCGCCAGGTCGAGCATCACGCGGGCGGGGATGTCATCGAGGTGGGTGAAACCGGAGTCCGGCGGCAGGGCGCCTCGCCACGCGGAATCCATCGCGAAGCCGGGATCGACATAGCCGGAGTCGTCCATCGCGGACAGCCCGCGCCCCAACGCATCCGCACCCACCGAGAGATCCTCGGGCCGCACCTGGCCACCCACCACCCGGCTGGCCAGCACGTCGAAACCCGTTGCCATCCAAGCCGTCAGCAGTCCGGGCGACCGGGTGCGCAGTCGAATGATCGCGGCGTCATCGAGTCGCAGCGCGCGATCGACGAACGCGGCCAGCTCCCTGCGTTGGGCGGCCGGGTCGGCCGGCCCCAGCCAAAGCCCGCGGTCAACTACTACCGGATCCACCGTTGCAGATACTCCCGATGATGTGGGGAGAGGCGCACCAGGCGCTCCTCCTCGATATGGACGGCGGCCAGCTGCGACTCGGCGACGACGGCGGGCTTGGACTCGGGATCGGCATTGATTGAACGCACTTCGTAGCCCAGCGTGAAGTCCACCGCCCGCAACCGCTTGGTCCACATCGTCACCTGCAGCGGCGAATCGACCAGCCGCAGTTGACCTTTGTAGGTCACCTTGACTTCGGCGATCAGCAACCCGATGGTCAAGATATCGACCTCGAACGCTTCACGCAGAAACTGGACCCGCGCCTCCTCCAGGATCGTGACCATGGTGGCGTGGTTGACGTGCTGGTACATGTCGATGTCCGACCACCGTACCGGGACGGGGGCCACGAAGCCGACGCTCAACTCGACGACCCTCTTCCGCTGGTGCGGGTCATGCGCCGGATCTGCCGCGCGGCCACCGACAACGTCGCAAGGTCCTTCTCCCCGCTTTCCTGGATTTCGATCAGGGTGCGGCGGGCCCGCTCGACCCGCGATGCCGACAGGTGCTCCCACTCGGCGATCTTCTCCTCGCCGCTTTCGTCCGGCTCACCCACCGCGAGCACGTCGAAGCACAACGACCGCAGCGAGGCGTAAATGTCGTCGCGAATCGCCAACCGCGCCAGGGAATGCCAGCGATCGTTGCGGGGCAGCTCGGAAACGGCCGTCAGCAAACCGTCGGTGCCCAGCCGGTCCATCAGGGCGAAGTAGGTGTCCGCGACCTCGGCGGCGTCGATGTCGTTGATGTCGCCGATGTCGATGATGTCGAGCAGGCTGAACCGGTACAGACCGGCGGCGATCATGTACGCCAGGTCCTCGGGCGCTCCCTGCGAGGCGAACTCGGCGGCCTCCTTCTCGACGATCGCCTTGTCGTCGCCCCGTAGCCACTCCGACATCCGCGGGGTGAGGTCCTTGACCTTCGCGGCGAACCGGTTGATCTCGGCGCCGACGGCCAGCGGCTGGGGACGGTAGTTGAGCAGCCACCGGCTGGCGCGGTCGATCAACCGCCGGGTGTCCAGTGTGAGCCGGTCCGACAGCGCGACCGGCAGATTCGCCGCGCGGATCCGTCGCCAGATGTCCCCGACGCCGAAGATCGCGTCGGTGGCCACGTAGGTCCGCACCGCGTCGACCGGCCCGACACCGACGTCCTCGACGATCCGGAAGGCGTAGCTGATGCCGGCGGTGTCGACCAGATCGTTGATCAGCATGGTGGTGACGATCTCCCGGCGCAGCTGGTGGGTGCGGATCTCCGGGGTGAACCGGTCCCGCAACGGCGTCGGAAAGTATTGGGGCAACCGGGATGCGAACACGTCCTGCTCGGTCAGCTCGGTGTTCAGCATCTCCTCTTTGAGCCCGAGCTTGACGTGCGCCATCAGGGTGCACAGCTCGGGCGACGTCAGACCGATGCCGGCCTCACACCGCCGGTCGATCTCCTTCTCCGAGGGCAGCGCTTCCAGTTCGCGGTTGAGCCCCCGCTCGTCGACCAGGTACTGAATCTGCCTGCCGTGCACGGGCAGCAGGCTGGCCGCGTTGGCGCGGCTGGTGCCGATCAGGTCGTTCTGATCCTCGTTGTCGGTGAGCACCAGCTGCGCGACCTCGTCGGTCATCGACTCCAGCAGTTCTTTGCGCTCGTCGGGATCGACCCTGCCGGCGGTGACCAGCGAGTCGATCAGGATCTTGATGTTGACCTCGTGGTCCGAACAGTCCACGCCGGCGGAGTTGTCCATCGCGTCGGTGTTGATGCGACCGCCGGACAGGTCGAATTCGACCCGGCCCAGGGCGGTGACCCCCAGGTTCCCACCTTCGCCGATCACCTTGGCGCGCACCTGACTTGCGTTGACCCGCACCGGATCGTTGGCGCGGTCGCCGACGTCGGCGTCGGACTCCGACTCGGCCTTGATGTAGGTGCCGATGCCGCCGTTGAACAGCAGGTCCACCGGCGCCTGCAGGATCGCCTTGATCAGGTTGGGCGGGGTCATCTCGGTGACCTCGCCGTCGATGCCCAAGGCGTCGCGCACCTGCGGGCTGACCGGGATGGACTTGTGCTCGCGGCTGTACACCCCGCCGCCCTCGCTGATCAACGACTCGTCGTAGTCCTCCCAGCTGGACCGCGGCAGGTCGAACATCCGCCGGCGTTCCTCCCACGAGGCCGCCGGGTCGGGGTCGGGATCGAGGAAGACGTGCCGATGGTCGAAGGCGGCGATCAACCTGATGTGTTTGGACAGCAGCATGCCGTTGCCGAACACGTCGCCGCTCATGTCGCCGATGCCGACCACGGTGAAGTCCTCGGTCTGGGTGTCCACGCCCATCTCCCGGAAGTGGCGTTTGACGGCCTCCCATGCGCCCCTGGCGGTGATGCCCATGGCCTTGTGGTCGTAGCCCACCGATCCGCCGGACGCGAACGCGTCGCCCAGCCAGAACCCGTAGGACTTCGCGACGTCGTTGGCGATGTCGGAGAAGGTGGCGGTGCCCTTGTCCGCGGCCACCACCAGGTAGGCGTCGTCGCCGTCTCGTCGGAGCACCTCGGGCGGCGGACTGACCTTCTTCGTTTTGTGGTCGACGTTGTCGGTGACGTCGAGCAGCCCGGAGATGAACAGCTGATAGCAGGCGACGCCTTCGGTGCGGGCCGCCTCCCGGTCCTGGGCCTGGTCGCCGGTGGCCATCGGTGGCCGCTTGACGACGAAGCCGCCCTTGGCCCCGACCGGCACGATGACGGCGTTCTTCACTGCCTGCGCCTTGACGAGGCCGAGGATCTCGGTGCGGAAATCGTCGCGGCGATCCGACCAGCGCAGCCCGCCGCGCGCCACCGGACCGAACCGCAGGTGCACGCCCTCGACGCGGGGCGAGTAGACGAAGATCTCGTATTTGGGACGCGGCAGCGGCAGCTCGTCGATCAGCTGGGCATCGAGCTTGAGCGCCAGCACATTTCGCGCGCGGGCCGAACCCTCCCGGGTCACGAAGTAATTGGTGCGCAGCGTCGCCTGAACCAGGGAGGCGAAGGCCCGCAGGATGCGGTCGGTGTCCAGGCTCATCAGCGCGTCGATGTCGGCGGCGACCGCGGCCGCCGCGGCCTGGGCGTCGCGGTTCGCCGAGGGACCCGAGGGCCGGGGATCGAACAGCGCCTCGAACAGGGCGACCAGGGAACGCGCGGTGGACGGGTGCTCGCCCAGCACCGATTCGATGTAGGACTGACTGTAGGGAAAACCGGCCTGCCGCAGGTATTTCGCGTAGGCGCGCAGCAGCACGACCTGCTGCCAGGTCAGCCGCGCGCGCATGACCAGCTCGTTGAACCGGTCGATCTCGACGCGCCCTTGCCAGATCGCCGTGACCGCGTCGGCGAAGCGCTGCGCGGTCGCTTCGCGCTCGGCCGCCGTGGTGGCCGGCGCGATGCTGGGATGCGTCGAGATCTTGAACTGGTAGATCCACACCGGTAGCCCGTCGGGCCGGGTCACCGTGAAGGGGCGTTCCTCGAGCACCACCACGCCCATGCTCTGCAGCATGGGCAGCAGCTGGCTCAGCGACGCGGTGCGCCCGCCCAGGAACCAGGTGAGTTGGGCGGCACCGTCGTCGCCGCGTTCGGAGAACACCAGCTTGACCGAATCGTCTTGCAGCTCTTCGATGATGGCGATGTGGTCGATGGCGTCGGCCGGGGCGACGGCCTGCTTGTAGACCTCGGGGAAAGCGTTCGCGTAATGCTCGACTTCGGCGTGGTCGACGGAGCTGTCCGCCGCGGCGCCCATCAATCGGTCGGTCCAGGTCCGCGCGGCCTCGCTCAGCATCCCCTGGATGCGGACCCGGTTGTCCTCGGAGACGTCGACCGGCGCGGCGGCATCATCCTTCTGGGGCAGCCGCACCATGAAATGCATCAGGGCCCAGGGAGATTCGCTGACGCGAGCGGTGAATTCCAGTCGCGTTCCGCCGAACTCGCGGACCAGGATGTCCTCGATCTGCAGCCGGACCTGCGTGGTGTAGCGGTCCCTGGGCAGGTAGACCAGGCACGAGACGAAGTATTGGAGCCGGTCGGCACGCAAGAACAACAACGCCTGCCGCTGAGATCCCAGATCCACCACCGCTTTGGCCATCGCCAACAGCTGTTCGGCGCCCAACGTGAACAGCTCGGAGCGGGGCACGGTCTGGATGACATCGAGCAGCAGCTGGCCGGGGTGGATCGGATCGCTGTCGGCCAGGGCGAGCGCGTCGCGCACCCGGGTGGAGATCATCGGGATCTCCAGGACGTCGGCGTTCATGGCGGCGACCGTGAAGAGCCCGACGAAGCGGTGCTCGACGACGCCGTCGTCGCCGTCGAGGTTTTCCCGAACGGCGATCGCGTACGGGTAGGCGCCGTAGCGCAGGTAGCTGCCGACGACCGACTGCGCCAGCACCAGCAATTTGTCGTCGTCGGTCAACCGCGGCCGGGACCCGGTGCGGTTGCGCAGGACGCCCAGGCCGGGTGAGCCGTCGCCGGAGACCAGGCGCTCGTGCACGCGGCACCGCTGGTAGCCGAGCAGCAGGAAGTTGCCGTCGCCCAGCCAGCGCAACAGGGCCGCGACGTCGTCGCGGTCCGGGGCCGAGAAGTGACCTTGCGCATTGGTCTCGACCTCCGCGGCCAGGCCACCCAGCGTGGCGATCAGCGCGCCCGCGTCGCTGGCGACCTGCTGCACGTCGGACAGCACCTTGGGCAACAGCCGTTCGACCTCGGCGAGGCCCTTGCTGTCGACGGACGGCAGCAGCTGCACGTGTATCCACGCTTCGCCGACGTATTGCGGGGCGCCCGGCGGCTTCGGTTCGACACTGAGCAGGTCACCGTTCGGGTCGCGGTTGACTTCGAACACCGGCGTCATGATGGCCGCGTAGGGCACACCGAGCCGGTGCAGCAGCACCGTGACCGAGTCCATCAGCATGCCGCCGTGGTCGGTGACGACCTGCAGGGCGGGCCCGAATCCGGCGGGGTCGTCCGGAGCGTAGACCGCGACCCGGCTTTGGCCGGCCGGCCGGTGCTGGCCCAGTCGATAGTGCGCGGCGAGCATCGCGGGCGTCACGATGGCGGCCGGCACGGTCAGGCCGATCGGCCCGGATTCCGCCACCCCGGATCCGTCGCCGTGCGGACCGCGATAGCTCTCGATGTAGGCCTTCGCGATCCAGTCCGGAATGTCACGCTGCTGGCCGAAGGCGGTCCACGGCTTGAGGGCCTGCTTGGCTCCGGGATCGATCGTCATGCCGATAGCTCCCAACTCGTGACAACTGCCGCTGTGCTCAACCGCCCACTCTTCCCCCGCCGCGGGGTGCCCCCCGCAGCGGCCCTCGGGGCCACATCGTCGCGGGGCGTGGCAGCTGACACTAGTCGCGCGTGAGCTTCCGGTGGGTCACTCGGTGCGGCCGCGCCGCGTCGGCGCCGAGCCGTTCGACCTTGTTCTCCTCGTAGGCACCGAAGTTGCCCTCGAACCAGAACCACTTGGCCTCGTTGTCCTCGTCGCCCTCCCAGGCGAGGATGTGCGTGCATGTGCGGTCCAGGAACCAGCGGTCATGCGAAATCACCACCGCGCAGCCCGGGAACTTCTCCAGGGCGTTCTCCAGCGAACCCAGCGTCTCGACGTCCAGGTCGTTGGTCGGCTCGTCGAGCAGGATCAGGTTGCCGCCTTCTTTCAGCGTGAGCGCCAGGTTCAGCCGGTTGCGCTCGCCACCGGACAGCACGCCCGCCGGCTTCTGCTGGTCGGGCCCCTTGAAGCCGAACGCCGAGACGTAGGCGCGCGACGGGATCTCGTTCTGGCCGACCTCGATGTAGTCGAGGCCATCCGAGACGACTTCCCACACGGTCTTCTTCGGATCGATACCCGCGCGGGACTGGTCCACGTAGCTGAGCTTGACCGTTTCTCCGACCTTGACCGTGCCGCTGTCCGGCTGTTCGAGCCCGACGATCGTCTTGAACAGCGTCGTCTTGCCGACCCCGTTGGGACCGATGACCCCGACGATGCCGTTGCGGGGCAGGGTGAAGGACAGGTCCTTGATCAGGGTGCGCCCGTCGTAGCCCTTGTCCAGGTGGTCGACCTCGACGACCACGTTGCCCAGCCGCGGCCCGACGGGGATCTGGATCTCCTCGAAGTCGAGCTTGCGCGTCTTCTCCGCTTCGGCGGCCATCTCCTCGTAGCGCTGCAGCCGGGCCTTGTTTTTCGCCTGCCGCGCTTTGGCCCCCTGCCGCACCCAGGCCAGCTCCTCGGTGAGCCGCTTCTGCAGCTTGGCGTCCTTGCGGCCCTGCACCGACAAGCGCTCGGCCTTCTTCTCCAGATAGGTCGAGTAGTTGCCCTCGTAGGGGTACGCGCGCCCGCGGTCGAGCTCGAGGATCCACTGGGCGACGTTGTCCAGGAAGTAGCGGTCGTGGGTCACCGCCAACACCGCGCCCGGGTAGGCGGCCAGATGTTGCTCGAGCCACTGCACGCTTTCGGCGTCCAGGTGGTTGGTCGGCTCGTCGAGCAGCAGCAGGTCGGGCTTGGACAGCAGCAGCTTGCACAGCGCCACGCGGCGCCGCTCACCACCGGACAGGTTCGTCACCGGCTCGTCCGCCGGTGGGCAGCGCAGGGCGTCCATGGCCTGCTCCAGCTGCGAGTCGAGGTCCCAGGCTTCGGCGTGGTCGAGCTCCTCCTGCAGCCGGCCCATTTCCTCCATCAGCTCGTCGGAGTAGTCGGTGGCCATCAATTCGGCGACCTCGTTGAAGCGGTCCAGCTTGACCTTGATGTCGCCGAGTCCCTCCTCGACGTTGCCGCGCACCGTCTTCTCTTCGTTCAGCGGCGGCTCCTGCTGCAGGATGCCGACGGAGGCGCCGGTGGCGAGGAAGGCCTCGCCGTTGTTGGGCTTGTCCAGCCCCGCCATGATCCGCAAGACGCTCGACTTGCCGGCGCCGTTGGGGCCAACGACACCGATCTTGGCGCCTGGATAGAAGCTCAACGTGACGTCGTCCAGGATCACCTTGTCGCCGTGCGCCTTGCGGACCTTTTTCATCGTGTAGATGAACTCAGCCATTCCGCGGTTATGCCTTTCTGGTCGTCAAGTGATCTCGCGGACCATCCTAGGCACCGGCCGACGGCCACCGGCCCGCCCCTAAGCCGACCGTCGGGCGGGAACGGACAGCGGGGCGCGGTCAGGCAGCGGCGTTGGCGGAATCGGCCGGGCCGTCATCGGCCTTGAGGTCCTCGTCACCACCAACGTCGGCGGCCGCCACCGAAGTTCCATCGGCGGCCGGGTGCTCCGCGCTCGGGCCCGTATACCCGGGCTTCTCGATCCGCACGATCGCGCGGGACACGTCGGGCCCGACGGAGGTGGCACGCATTTCCAGCGACGAGCGGCGGTTGCCGTCGCGATCTTCGTACTCGCTGGTGTAGACGTGGCCGACCACGATCACCGGTGCGCCCTTGCCCAGCGCGGCACCCACGCCGGTGACCAACTTGCCCCAGCAATTGACGTTGATGAACAGCGAGTTACCCGGCTCCCAGCCGCCGTCGGCCGTGCGCCGCCGGGAATTGCTGGCCACCCGGAACTTGATGACCTCCTGAGTGCCGACCTGTCGACGTTCGGGGTTGTTGACGATGTGGCCTACCACGGTAAGCGGGGTTTCGAACATGGGCCTGATCCCTTCCTGGTTGCGATTGGGCGCTGAACGCATCACCGCCCGTCCTGGCAGCCAGTGAGCCCGGCGGCACCGACGGGCCGGCGGGTGGGAAGGCCTTCGACCCGGCGTCGCCCGCCGGCCCTGTGGAAAGACTCACGACTGTGGATCAGTCCGCGGGTTGATGCGAGCGCTTCGGCGCGTCTCGCTGGGCGAGTTCGGCGAGCATGGCGTTATAGGCGACCAGCTCGGCGTCGTCGTCGCGGTCGGCGGCGCGGTCCAACCGCCGCGCGGTGCGGTCGTCGCTGCGCGCCCACTGCACCAGCAGCGCCATCATGACGATCACCAGGGGCAGCTCCCCCGCCGCCCAGGCGATGCCGCCACCCAGCCGCTGGTCCCCCAGCAGGTCGGTGTGCCAGCTCAAACCGAGCGAACGGTAGTAATCGGCGCCGAGCACCCTGCGGGTGCCCATCAGCACCACCCCGAAGAACGCGTGCAGCGGCAACGACGCGAACACCACACCCACCTTGGCCAGCGGCGGGATCGGCCGCGGGGTGGGGTCGACGCCGATGACGATCCAATAGAACAGGTAGCCGCTGAGCAGGAAGTGCACGTTCATCGCGAGGTGGCCCGCGTGACTGCTCACTGCGGTGTCGAACAGGTTCGACAGGTACAGCCCGTAGAAGCCGGCGACGAAAAGCACCGTGGCGACCACGGGGTTGGTGAGGAACCGCGACAGCCGGCTGTGCAACGCGGCGAGCAACCATTCCCGCATCCCCGGCGGGCCGTCGCGGCCCGCTGCGGGCAACGCCCGCAGGGCCAGGCTGACCGGGGCGCCGAGCACCAGCAGGATCGGCACCAGCATCGACAGGCCCATGTGGGCGATCATGTGCACGCTGAACATCGCCGGCATGTAGCGGCCGACCCCCGACGAGGTGACGAACAGCAAGGTCAGGCAGCCGAGCAGCCAGGCCACGGTCCGCCCGGGCGGCCAGGCGTCGCCGCGGCGGCGCAGGCGCACCACAGCGGCCACGTAGAGGGCGGCCAACACGATCGCGGCGCTGCCGAAGATCAGGTCGAAGCGCCAGTCGAACAGGATGCGGGCCGGCGTCGGCGGCCCGCTGAAGTCGTAGCCGATCTCGGCTTCGGGAATCGAGGGCAGCCGGCTCGGCGGCGGGGGCGGCGGGGTGCGGCCCAGCCCGACGGCGACACCGAAGGTCAAGCCGAAGACGGCGGCCTCGGCGAGCGCGAGCCGGAGCAGGGCGCGGCGCGCCGCGGGTGCTTCCGGTTCCGCCTGCAATCGGGCGACCGACGAGCGCCGCTGACGCCACCCGATGACGCCCAGCACGCACAGGGCGACGAACTTGGCGATGACCAAGCGCCCGTACTCGGTGGTCAACAGGTCGCCGGGCGCCACCCGCACCACGGCGTTCATCACGCCGCTCAGCGCCATCGCGACCCAGCACCACAGCGCGATCGCCGAGAACCGCCGCGCCGCCAGGGCGATGTGCCCACCCCCGCGCAGCCCGTACGCCGCCAACGCCAGCAGCCCCCCGGCCCACAGGGCGGCGGCTACCAGGTGGATCAGCAGGCTGTTGGTCGCCAGGTCGTGCGACCCACCGGCCGACGAGTGGCCGGTCAGTGCCAGCGGGATGAGCGTCAGCACCGAGCCGGCGAACAGCAGCGGCGTCCACGACCAGCGCAGCACCGGCAGGCTGGCCAGCATCACCAGCGCGGCCAGCGCCGCGGTCCAGCGCCACGCCGAGGCGGTGGCGACCAGGCCGGCAACCGACCAGAGCCGCACCGGGTTCAGCAGCGCGCTCAACGGTCGGCCCGACACATCGGAGATAGTCAGCGGCACCAGCAGCGCCGCGCACACGGCCCACACGCCCGACGCCACCGTCCCCAGCCGAAGCGCCCGGTAGCCGTCGGCGTCCAGGACGCCGCTGCGTTGCGGCGGCACGAAGAACGCCGCGAACAGGAACGAGCCGACGGCCAACACCGCGGCGATCTCCCCCGCCGCCCGGACGAACGGCAACCCCAGCGTGGTCGCCGAGCCCGGGTCGGGCAAACCCGTGGCGGTCAGCGCGTCGGCCAGCGACAACGCCCCGATACCGGCCGCCGTGCAGCCCGCCAGCACCCCGACGCCGATCAGCAGCGGCCACGCGAGCGCGCGGGGGGTGGTCACAGACCGGTCGACCGTCATACAGCCAGGGTATGGGGCGCCGAGCGCGGGCTACCGAGCCAGGCGCTCCTGACGGGCCCTGGCCTCGCGGGCGACGAACTGGTTGCGCGCCATCCGCCCGGCGTAATCGGAATCCCGCAGGATGTCGCGCAGCTCCCGCAGAAAAGCGAGCCGCCGTTCGGCGAGGTCGGGGGAGGCCGCTATCAGGTCCTGGTCGACCACGACCTGATAGGCGGTGGCGAACAACAGCGTCGACACCGATTCGCTGCTGCGGACCCGCGTCTGCGCCACGTACTGGCGGCCCACGCCGAGCGCCGATTCCGTCAGTTCCTTGTGCCCGACGTCGGTCGGCGCGTCCCGCAACACGTCGGCGACGATCTCGTAGGCCTCGAAGAACACCCGCAGCATCGCGTCCGCCATCAGCGGCCGCTTGGCGAACAGCAGCGCATCGATCTCCTCGCCGCCGGCGATCACGTGGGCTTCCCAGTCGTCGTGCCAGGCCATCTCTTCGGCGATGTTGGCCCGGAACGCCGCCGAGTCCGCGAAGTAGAAGTCGAACTTCAGCAGGTCGCGCAGCCGCATCGCCTGACCCCAGAAGGCTTGCATGCGGTCGCCGTCAATGTGGCGGGCGTGCGCCAACGCGAGTTCGACGATCGAGGTCTCCAGGAAGGCGTGAATCAGTGAGTTGCGGTAGAACGCGGCCGCGTGCTGTTCGTCGGGGCCGATGCGCCACACCGGTTCCCACCCGCCGTCGACGCGGGTGATGGGGTGTCCGTTGGACAACGCGTCGACCGCCGCCCGCACCCCGTCGCGGGAGCGCAGCCTCAGCGCGCTCGTCGACATCGGCGTGTGCTTGCGCTCCAGATAGTCGAGCGAATCCTGCAGGGTGTGGTGCAGCTGATCGAGCGTCAACGCCGCGCCCCGCGTGGTGAGCAGCAGCGCACACACCAGACCTGTCGCCGTCACCGGTGTCGCCTGCAGTATGCGCCACGCAACCTCGAACGACATCTTCTGCAGCGCAAGCCGTTTGGAGTCCTGGTCGAGGGTCAGCGGGCCGTGCGCCGGGCCCAGGTACTGGCGCATCGACACGGCCTCCGGGAAACGGACGTAGATCTTGCCGTAGTTGCGTTCGCCCTGCGCCCTGATGAAGTTGTACAGCCAGCCGACGCCTTCGGGTGTCTTCTCGCCGCCGCGGGCGTAGGCCGCGTACTCGGCGGTCTCGTGCAACTGATCGAAGCTGATGGAAACCGGCTGCAGCAGAATGTCTTCGCTGCGGCCGTCCAGGTACGCGTCCGCGACGTAGGCCAGCAGGCCGAGTTTGGGGGGCAGCATCTTGCCGGTGCGCGAGCGCGTGCCCTCGATGGACCAGCTCAGGTTGAACCGCTTTTCGACGATGTAGCCGACGTATTCGCGCAGCACGTATTTGTAGAGCGGGTTCGCGCCGATGTTGCGGCGGATGAAGATGACACCGGCCCGGCGCAACAACGGACCCATCGCGCCGAACGACAGGTTGATCCCGGCGAACACATGCACGGGCGGGAGCCGGTTCTCCTGCATCGCCACCGGCACCACCGCGCCGTCGATGTAGGACCGGTGCGAGAACAGCAGCACCGCCGGGTGGGCTTCCAGCGCGGCACGCATCGCGGCCACCTGATACCCGTCGTAGTCGATCTCCGGATCGAAGCCACGGCTGATCGCCCTGCCGAGGACGGATACCAGGTCGACGGAGACCCGGCTCCAGCCGGTGGAGAGTTCGTCGAGCATCTCGCCGGCTTCTTCGACGGTTGCGCCGGGGATCTTCTCCAGCCCGGCACGAAACCGGCTGGATTCCAAGATCTCGGGCTTCACCAGCCGCGGAGACTTGTACTGCGGCCCCAGGATGCGGTACTCGACGCGTTCGAGCGCCAGCAACGCGCGGCGGATGACGAATCGGGCGAAGTCGCTTTCGTTCTCGCCGACGGTGATGTCGCGCCACTGCTGGCGCAGCTCGGAGACTTTCGCCGCTTCCCCGGCCACCACTCGCGCCCGCCGCGGGGCGCTGCGCACGATGTGCAGTTGCTGACGTTCGTTGGGGTGGTAGGGATCCCGGCCCGGGAGCAGCCCCGCCAACTTCGCGATCCTGCCGCGATCCGGTGCCGGCAACCAGAACACCCGCACCGGCACGATGGAACGGTCGTCGGTGGGCTCCGCGCCGGCCGCGAGTCGCTCGATGAGCGCGGTCAGCGCGTCCGGCGGCGCATGGGGCGGCGGCAGTTCCAGGACGTCGAATCTCGCCCCCGGCCTGTCGGCGCGCTGTTGCGCCATCCACGCGGACACCAGTTCCCTCTCGACCGGCGAGGCCATGGACGCCAGCACCAGCGAGTCGTGGCCGGTGAGGACCGCGGTGGTATCCGCGGCCGGTTCGGTCACGGCTGCCCTTCGGGCGGGGACTCCGGCGGCTCGGCGCGGACGGTGGCATCGGCGGACCGTTGTGCCTCACCGTCTTTGAGAGCGGCCCGGGACTCGTGCGGATTCACCTTGGCCGACGGGGATTTCGGCGCGGCCTTCTTCGCTGGCGCCTTCTTTGCGGGCGCCTTCTTTGCCGATGCCTTCGAAACGGCTTTGGCCGCGGTCTTTTTCGCCGGGGCCTTCGCCTTGGCGGCCGCCTTCTTTTCGGCGTACAGGTCGACCTTGGGCAGCTCCCCCGTTTCTTTGGGGGGCCAGTCGGCCAGCGTGTCCAGGTACAGCTGCCGGACCTCGGCGATGCGTTCCGCCAGGTTCTCGACGGTCCAGTCCTGCACCGAGATCGGCGGGAACACCGCGACGTCGACCGTGCCGGGATTGACGACGGTGGAGTTCCTGGCGGCGACGAGCTCCGCATTGCGGATCACGATCGGGACGATCGGAATTCCGGCCGCCATGGCGAGGCGGAACGGCCCCTTCTTGAACGGCCCCACTTCGGTGGTGTCGACCCGGGTGCCTTCCGGGGCGATCACGATCGACAGGCCCTTCCTGGCACGGTCTTCGACCTCGTGCATCGTCTCCACCGCGGCGGCGGGATCGTCCCGGTCGATGAACACGCCGTCGAGCAGCCTGCCGAGCGTGCCCATGACCGGGTCTTTCTGCAGCTCCTTCTTGCCCACGCCGATCCAGTTGTCGCGCACCAGCGCACCCGCGATCACGGGGTCGACCTGGTTGCGGTGATTGAAGATGAACACCGCCGGACGCTGCGCGGTCAGGTTCTCCTTGCCGATCACGTTGAGCTGCACGCCGGCGATCGCCAGCGACAGCTGGGAGAACGTCGAGGTGAAGAAGTTCACCCCGCGCCGTCGGTTCCGGGTCAGCACGCCGATGCCCACGGCGCCGGCGGCGACCGGAAACATCGAGCCGAAGCCGGCGAGCGTGCGGATCTGGCGCCGCAGGCCCACCGGACCCCGGCTGTTGAACCGCAGGATCGGCCAGCCGCGGCGCTTGGCCACGGCGGCCATCTTGCCCTCGGGATTGGTCGGGCGCGGGTTGCCGACCAGATACATCAGGGCGACGTCCTCGTCCCCGTCGGCGTAGAAATAGCTGTCCTTCAGGTCGATGCCGTTCTCCGCCGCAAATCGTTGCACCGCAGCCGCTTTGCCCGGCCCCCACAGGATCGGCTTCTGCACGCCGCCGGTGAGTATGCCGTCCTCGGTGGTCTCGAACTTGTTGGTGAGCATGTTCGAGATGCCCAGGAACCGCGCCACCGGGTTGACCTGGATGGTCAGCGCCGACGAGCTGAGCACCACGGTGTGCCCGCGAGCCACGTGCGCCCGCACCAACTCCCGCATCTCGGGGTAGATCCGCGACTCGATCCGCTGCACGAACAGCCGTTCGCCGATCTCCTCCAGGTCGTCGAGCAGGCGGCCGGCCAGCGCGGCGGCGGCCTTGCCGATGAGGTCCTCGAACTCGATGCGTCCCAGCGTGTGGCTCAGGCCGGCCTGGACCATGCCGAGCAGCTCGCCCACGCCCATGTCGCGGCGCAACAGCCGCTCCTGGGTGAGGATCACCGCCGTGAAGCCGGCCACCAGGGTCCCGTCGAGGTCGAAGAACGCTCCGATCTTGGGACCCGGTGGGCTGGCCATGATTTCGGCGACCGAGCCGGGCAACCGCATGTCCGTCCCTGCCGCTCCACGCCCGTCTGCCTGGTCTTTGGCGGCGCTCATGAGCCCGACCCCGTCCGCGCGGAGGTCGCCGGTTCGGTGAACGAGGCGGGCACCGCGCGGGGCGCTCCTTCACCGGCCAAGGCCAGGATCTCGTCGAAGCCCTCAAGCAGGCATTGGGCGAACAGGGGCTCGTTGCGCACCGACGCCCTGTCGTAGCGCACGGTGATGGTGCACCACCCGCCCCGCGAGATCAGCACCACCATCATCGCCACCCCGGGAAGCGGGCCGATACCATACTGCCGCAACACTTTTGCGCCGGCGATGTAGGTGTCTCCGGGATACACGGGGACGTTGCTGGCCTGCACGTCGGAGCCGATCACCGAGCCCGTGATGCCTTCGAGCACCGCCGTGGGCAGGACGCTGAGCAGGGGCGCGACGGAGCCGATGATGTTCATCGCGGGCTCGTCGCGGCGTTGGGTCATCTGCGCGCGGATCTTCTTCATCCGCGAGACCGGGTCGACGGTGCCCACCGGCGCGGCCAGGTTGACCCCGGTGAACCGGTTGCCCCCGGCCGTGTCGGCCTCGGCCCGCAGGTTCACCGGCACCGCCATGGGCAGCGTGCTGATCGGCACGCCGAGCGCCTCGTGGTAGCGCCGCAGGGTGCCGCACAGGCCGGCGAGGTAGGCGTCGTTGATCGAGCCCCCGCCGGCCTTGGCGGCCCGGTGCAGGTCGGAAAGCGGGATGTCGATCGCCTCGGTGCGGGTGGCCAGGCTGCGCCGCCGCAGCAGGGGCGACGGCTCGGCCGCCCGGTTCAGCACCCGCATCCCCGACATGGCGTAGCCGACGATCCCGGAGACGGTGGACGTCGGTTCCAGGACCGCGCGTCCGGCCGCCGACACGGCTCCGGACACCGCGCTCAGGACGCCGCCGATCACCGCGGTGGGCAGGTGGTTGATGCCTTGCCGCATCAGATCGTTGGCCGTGAGGTCCTGCGGGATCGGCAGCGGGGGTGTCGGCTTGGGCGGCGGGTTGCGTTCGAGGTCATAGATTTCCGCGAACATCTGCACGCCGCCGACGCCGTCGGTGACCGCGTGGCTGACGTGCAGCAGCGTCGCGGCCCTGCCGTCGGCCAGACCCTCGACCAGGGTGGCCGTCCACAGCGGCCGCGAGATGTCCATGGGCGACTGCAGGATCACCTCGGCGAGGTTGAAGACGTCGCGCAGCGTGCCGGGCTCGGCCACCCGCATCCTGCGCACGTGGAATTCGAGGTTGAAGTCCGGGTCCACCACCCAGCGCGGTGACGCCGTCGGCAGTGTCGGCACGACGACCTTCTGCCGCAGCCGCAACACCCGTCGGGAAGCGTTTTCGAATCGGCTCAGGAACTTGTCCCAGTCCGGCGTGGTGTCCAGGAGTTCCAGCGCCATGATCCCCGAACGAGTCCGGGGATTCGCCTCCCCCCGATGCATCAGATAGTCGACCGGTCCAAGCTGGTCGGACAATTTCACGACCCCATCGGACTCAGTCATGGCCCTCCGCCCGACGCGCCAACCCTGTCACCGAAGATCAAGCCTCCTGCCTCGGACCGCCGCCAACCCCATCGCCAGCACAACGCTAGTCGGGTTGCCGCGCTGGTGAAAGGAGCGGTCGGGGCCGGACGCCGGTTAGCGAGGCCCGGATCAGCTGGCCGACGTGGCCGCCAGCGGGACGAAGTCCAGCAACGGGCTGACGCGCCGGCCGTAGACGACACCCAGGAAGTCGGCGACGGCGTTGGCGGCCAGCCGCGACCGCACCGTCGAGAGGATGTCGAACGCGTGGTGCGCATTGGCGAGCTCGGCGTGCGCCACCGTCGGCGCGCCGGCCGCGCGCAGCGCCGCGCAGAAGGACCGGGCCTGGCCGCTGGGAACCAATTCGTCCTTCTCGCCGTGCAGCACGAAGAAGGGTGGCGCGTCGCCGTGCACGTGCGAAACCGGTGACGCCGCCGCGAACCGTTCGGGCTCGTCGGCGTAGCGGGCCTTGACCACGAACTGCTCCAGGAACGGCAACATCAGGCCGTGCATGTTCTCGAAGTCGGTGAAGTCGTAGACGCCGTAATAGGGCACCACGGCCTGAACGGTCGTGTCGGCGCCCTCGAATCCGGGCTGGAAGGCCGGGTCGTTCGGGGTGAGGGCGGCCAGCGAGGCCAGGTGTCCACCCGCGGACCCGCCGGTGATCGCGATGAAGTCGGGGTCGCCGCCGTAGTCGGCAATGTTCTGGCGGACCCACGCGATGGCCCGCTTCACGTCGATGAGGTGCGCGGGGAACGTCGAGCGCGGGCTCTTGCAGTAGTTGATCGAGACGCAGATCCAGCCGAGTTCGGCCATGCGGCTCATCAGCGTGTAGGCCTGCACGCGTTTGTCGCCGACGGTCCACGCGCCGCCGGGGACCTGGATCAGCACCGGCGCGCGCCGCCCGGGTGCCAGGTCATGGCGCCGCCAGATGTCGAGCAGGTTGTCGCGTCCGCCCGGGCCGTAGGCGATGTCGGACGTCTGCGCGGCGTAGCGGCGATGCGGCCCGGGCCTGCTCAGCAGGCCACCGCGCGTGACGCAGACGGGCTTGATGCCGGCCGGGTGGCACACCTGCTCCCGGAAGTCGGACCCCAGAGACTCTTCGAGCGCCGTGGTGAGCGCCTGATCCGCCCGCTGAGCCGCCCAGGTGGTGCCGACGCGGCCGATGGACGGGTGCGAAACCCGCGACAACGCGTGCCCGGTCAGGACGTGCGGCGGGAATTCCGTGGAAAGCCAGCCGGCCAGGCAGCCCAGCGCGAACGGCGAGCCCCGCAGCAACAGCGTGCCAGCCCGGTAGGCATCCACCGCATCGGCCGCCAGGCGTGCTGCCTGGGTCGAAGCCCACGAGCACCGTGAAGCCAGGTGCATGGTCACGCTCATAGCAACGCCACCCCTCGACGGTATGCACACGCCTCGTTGCGGTAAACGGCCGATTACCGGCCGGTGTTCTACGTGTGTCGAGGTTCCCAACCATAGCCGATACTTACGGCGCGGGAACGCTTTTCGCGCGCGCCGCCGCGGCGAGTCGTGTCGCGACACGCCGTTGGAATAGACTGACCTGCACATTGCCTCCGTAGCTCAGGTGGATAGAGCAAGGGCCTTCTAATCCCTAGGTCGCACGTTCGAGTCGTGCCGGGGGCACCAACCAGTGTGTATGGCGACGGGTGATGCGTGACAGCGGTTTCGGTTGATCCTTGACACTCCCTGGATGAGGGAGTCGGGCATGGCGAAGCAGCGGTACCAGGCCGTTACGGCATCGCCTCCGCCCAGTCGCTATGCCCCTCGAAGCCAAGAGTTTTCGCCATGTCTCGGTAACGGTCCCGGTATTTGCGATAGCCCGCCTCGTTACCGTGTGCCCGCGCCAGAGCGGCGCGGATGCGCACCAGCCAGATTTCGCGGGTCACCGACCCCTCCTCGGCCGACGCGGCCGCCAACCGCTCGAAGGCCGCCTCGGCTTCAGCTAGGTCAGCCTCTTGGTCGCCGTCGGCCCCCCGGTCGACCAGGGTCTCCACCAGAACGCCGGTCGCCGCGCTGCCGAGCGCCTGCAGCCGTCCGCCACGGAGCAGTTCGTCGGCGGCCGCGCGCAGCAGTGGGATCGCCTCGTCGCGGTCCCCGCGCCGAACCATCTCACGCGCCCGGCACACGTTGATGGCCGGCAACAGGCCCACGTTCTGTCCCCGGCGGTTGTACATCTCGATGACCTTGTCCAGCAGCTTCTGTCCGCGTTCGCGGTCGGCGGCCGTGGGGCGGTTCAACAGCGCGACGCTGAACGTCATGCACGCGAAGGCCAGCGCCACGTCGTCCCCGGACCGCTCGGCGATCCGCACGGCATCCTCGATCTCGCGCATCGCGGTGTCGTCGGGCCTGAGCATGCCGCTCATGACTCCCGGGAAGTAGACGTAGGCGATGACGCCGGTGTAGGACAGGGAATCGGCGTGGCGGGACATCTCCACGGCCTGCCGCTGATCGTCGCGCCAGCCGGGAAGACCCAGCGAATAACGGGCGATACCCCGCACCGCCAGGGCGTTCGCCAGCGGACATCCGATGATGAAGTTGCCATAAGACGGGTCACCGCCCGCCAGGTCGATGACCCGCTGGGTCCACCGCAGCAACACCGACCATTCGGAGGTAGCGGTCTTGCCGCGGATCGGCAGGGGCGACAGGCCCACCGTCACGATCGGGTTGTCGAGCGACTCGAGGAGGGCCCAGGCCTCCGACGCCAGTTGCGAGGCCTCGGCGATCCGCCCCTGATAGAGGCAATCGTGTCCCAGCCCCGCCGTGGCGATGGCCAGGGACGCCTTGTCGCCCGCTGCTTCGCACAACTCCCGCATTTCCTCGAAGCGAGCACCGGCGACCTGTTCGTGCACGCGCCAGGCGATCGCGCAGAGCATCGTGCGCGGGGCGATGCGCATGGCCGCCCTTTTCGGGTCACCGGCAGGCAGAGCATCGGCGATCATCCGGGCGCGGTCCCAGCTCAGGCGCGCAGCGGCGATGTCCCGGTTGGTCAACCACTTCGCGGCCCGCATGTGCCAGCCGTAGGCGTCGTGCAGGTCACCGGCGGCTTGCAGATGTTCGGCGATCAGCGCCGCGTTCTGGTCGGCCGCTTGCGGCTCGCGGGCTTCGATCGCGGCCGCCAGCCGCCGATGCGACTCGGCGCGATCGGATTTCAGTTGCGCTTCGTAGGCCACGGTCCGGATCAGCGGATGGTGGAACTCGAATTCCGCCCGCGGTGCGAACCGCACCTGCTCGATCAGCTGGGCGGCCAGCAGCTCCTCCACACGGGCGTCGATGCCCAGGCTGGCCAACAGCTCGCAGTCGAAGCGCGACCCGATGACCGCCGCGGCCGCAAGGGTGCGTTTGGCCGCCGCGGGCAGCCGGTCGATGCGGGCGGCGACGGCGGCCTGCAGCGTGGCCGGTACCCGCACGTCGGCCACATCGGCGTGGCAGGAGTAGCTGGTGCGCTCGCCGACGAGCACGCCCCGCTCGGCGAGCTCGCGGGTGATCTCCTGGGCGAAGAACGGGTTGCCGGCCGCCCGTGCGGTGATGATCGGCCGGATGGCGGCCACCGACGGGTCGGAGCCCAGCAGTTCCCCGACCAGCGTGGCGGTCTCCGCATCACTGAGGGGCGTGAGGGCGATGGATTCCGCACCGGCCACCCGGCGCAGCGTGCCACGGTATTCGGGGCGATAGCTGACCAGCACCAGCGAGCGCGTCTGCGGGATCACCTTGAGGAAGTCGGCCAGCATCGACTCGCTGACCGCATCGATCCAGTGGACGTCCTCGACGATGTAGAGCGCGGGCGAGCGGCGGGCCAGCGATGCGGCGTTGACCATGGCGGTCAATCGTCGCCGCCGCGCGTCGGCGTCGATCTTGGGCAAGAAAAACTCGGGATCGGCGATGCCCAGCAGGTCGTCGAAGAGCGCCAGGTCCTCGGGGTCCGCGTCGCGAACTTGGGCATGGACCTGTGCGCGGGCCGCCTCCGCCTCGACGCCCTCGACCCCGGTGGCCGCGCGCAACAGCCGGGCCACGACCCGGAACGGAACGTCCGTGGCGTGCGATTCGCAGAAGGAGGTGAACACCTCCTCGTCGCGGCCACGTGCGATCGCGGCGACCTCCTGCACCAAGCGGCTTTTCCCGATGCCGGGTTCCCCCATGACGGTCACCACACCGCCGTGACCGCCGGCCGCGCGGTCCAGGAACCGCTCGACGGTGGACAACTCGCAGCGTCGACCGACCAGGCTGGACTCACCACGCCCGAGGGCGCGATGCCCGTCCACCATGCCCAGCAGCCGATAGGCCGGGACCGGCTCCAGCGCACCCTTGATCCGGACCAGCTCGGCTTCGCCCAGACTGGCGGCGCCCTCGACGAGTCGCTGTGTCGACGCGGTGAGCATCACCCCGCCCGGTGGGGCCGCCGATTCCATCCGTTGGGCCATGCCGACTTGCTCGCCGACGGCGGTGTAACCGGCTGTGCCAGAACCGATTTCACCGGCGATCACCTGACCGGAGTTCAGGCCCACCCGCAGCCGGAAGGCCACGCCGTCGCGTTCTTGGATGTCTACGGCCAGCCGCTTCGCCGCCTCCTGCACGCCCAGGGCCGCCAGGCTGGCACGGATCGCGTGGTCCTCCAACGCCGCCGGTGCGCCGAACACGGCCATGACGCCGTCACCCGTGAACTTGTCGACCGTTCCGCCGTACCGCTTGACCACCGCCGAGCAGCGGTCGACGAGGTTGGTCATGATCTCGCGAAGCCGTTCCGGCCCTACCGCCGCCGCGATCTCCATGGAGTGCACCACGTCGGCGAACAGGACGGTTACCTGCTTGTACTCGGCGCGGGTGCCGTCGTGCGTGACGGGCGCGCCACAGCCGTCACAGAATCGTGCCCCAGTGCGCGGCACGCGCCCACACGTGCAACACGCGGTCGCTGCGGTCATCCGACGCTCCGCCGCTTCCGGCCCCCGACGTTTCCCGGTTAATCAGCATAGGCGCTAGACGACTTCCAGCAAATGGTGATCTGCCGACCGCGGTCGCCTTCACCGGCACCGCCCTTCGACAGGTCGGCACCTTCCGGACAGCCGAATCCTCTTCGGGCGATGCCCCAGCGGGCCCATTACGGCCTCGCACTAACCGGCGATTCCCGCCAGTTGCTGCGCCACCGCGTCGAATGCCCGCAACGTGTCCAGCATGTGCGGCTCGTGGGAATGCGGCTGGGCGGACAGCTTGGCGGCGACCATCTGCGCGGCGCGGTTCACGTAGATCATCTGGCCGCACATGCCCAGGCACAGCACCACATTGGTGCCCGGATAAGGAAACCACATCTGGTTGCGGTACATCCCGCCGGGCAGGTCGGTGTCGCGGTCGGGGCTGGCGGCGAACGCCCGCCGCGAGTCGGGACCGCCGTCCAGCGTGTCGGCGATCCACGCCGCGGGCACCACTTGCTGACCGGTCAACGAGACGCCGTCGCGCAGGAACAGCGAACCGAACCGGACCATGTCGGTGAGGCAGGCGTTGACGCCGCCGTCGAAAAACCCGGTGCCGGCGGAGTCGACGGCAATGGTGGCGTCGTGTTGGCCGCCGATCCGGCTCCACAGGAGTTCCGACATCAGTTCGGGCATCCGCTGGCCGCCGGCGACCTCGCAGACCCAACCGAGTACGTCCGTTTCACACGAGCGATATTCGAACGGGCCGCCGTGATCCGACTTCTGCCGCAGGGTCACTAGGAAGTCGCGGAGCGTGGCTTGGGCGTCCGGACTCCTCCTGGGCGCCCACCCCATCGCCTGGTCGAGCAGGTGGATCTCTGCCGACGGGTCGTCGTAGTTCTCCGAAAACCTGATGCCCGACCGCATGTCCAGCAGGTGGCGCACCGTCGCACCGGCATAGCCGCAACCCGCCAACTCCGGCACGAAATCGGTGACCGGCGCGTCCAGCTCGATCGCACCGGACCCGTGCAGCGCGCCGACGACGGCGCCCACCAGCGACTTGCTCACCGAGAACAGCAGGTGCCGCCGGTCGGCGCGGAGGTGGTCGAGGTACTCCTCGGCCACCAGGGATCCGCGGTGGGCGACTGCCCACCCGTCGGTGACGGTCGCGGCCATCACCGCGCCGACGGTGGTGGCCGCCCCGTCGGTGTTGGTCAACGGGAGCTCGGCGACCGGGGCGTGGGCCGCGGGCAGCTCCGCGACCGGCCCGGTCCCGCGCGGGATCACGGCCGTCGGCACCATGTCTTCGACGTGCTGGAACGACCACCGCGAATACGGCGTCGCCAGCCAGTTGTCCAGAGAAATGCCGGCCGGGACGCTCACGCCCGTGCGACGAGTCGCGAGACGATCGGCGCGGCGGGCGTCAGAGGCGTCGAGGTGAACTTCGCCTTCATGCCCCTGACCCAGCGCTGGCAGCGCTCGCTGAGCTGATAGTCGTCGGTCTGCAGGTGTGAGCGAGTGACGAGCACGCCGAGTTGGGCGCCCTCGGAACGTAAGTCGCCGGGCGCGGCCACCCGCAGGTAGAAGGCCTCGGAGCCGTCGAGCAGCGTGGCCCAGTCGTTGGCGGTACGCGAAAAGGAGACCCGACCGTCGTCGTCGATGCGCCATACCCCGGTCCGCGGCGTCGCGGTGAAGAGCTCGATATCCGGCGAGGTCTCGGTGAGTATCACCTGGCCCCAGACCTCGTCTTCGCCATACCCCCGCTCCCAGCGCGCGTTGATCTCATCGATGTCGAGCTCGTAGTCGACGTCCATGTACTCGAGCAGGTGGAACAGGAACAGCGGCATGTCGGCATAGGCCTCGGTGGTCAGGTTGGTCATCGGACTTGCGCCGCTCAGGCGCGGATTCACCTCGCCGAGGTAGAGCTCGTCGGAGTCGAGGTCATGCAGCAGGTCCACCTCGAAGTAGCCGAGGTAACCCTCGCGGCGCATGACGTCGCCCAGCTTTGTCACCATTTCTCGCGCGGCGTGGGTCTGAGCGGGCGGCAGCACCTCGCGCCAGATGTCGTTGCCGCACCAGCTACCCCGGCTCGGAGTCAGCTCCGAATAGCCGACGAGACTCGTCATGGCGGGGCCGACCACGGTGCCGTGGCGGGTCACGGCACCCTCGAGGCACACCTCGACGTTGCGGATCCGCTTCATGACTTTGAGGTCCTGCCCGACCAGGTCGCCGGCGTGCTGGTCCCAATCACGCTGACCGTGCACGAAGAACGTGCCGCTGCCGGCGTTGCCGTAGGCGATGGAGATGACGAGGTCATCTCCCAAGCCGGCGTCTTGCGCGAGCGTCAGCAACTCGTCGTAGGAACCGGCCCGTCCGATCGTGTTGGGCACACTGGGGACCCCCGCCTCGTCGGCCAGGCGCGTCATGACGATCTTGGAGCCCAGGCGATTGCGCAGCTCGATCGGCGGATGCATGACCTCGAGGCCCGCCGACCGCGCGAGTGCCTGGATTTCCTCGTTCATCATCACGAAGCAGCACTTGCCGCCGGGGCCCTTACCGGCGATGAACTCGAGCGTCTCGGGGTCGGACAGGAGGTGGCTGCACACCTCGTCCATGGAGTCGAAGTCACGGCGGTCGCGCCGCCGTGGCACGAACACGCGCGAGTGGGTGCCCTCGAAAGAGTCAAAGTAGGTCAGGTAGAAGAAGTTTCGTATCCAGCGGTCAACGCCGAGCAGATTGAACGGGGTTGGCGAGATGAAGAACAGCGGCACCTTGTTCGTGTGGAAGAACGCACGTATGTCCGAGAGGCCGTTCAGCACGCGGCGCGGCCCTGGCGCGGACCCACCGGAGGACACGATCACGCCATCCGCGCTGGCGTCGACGGCGCGATCGGCGTGCCCGCGGTCAAATCACATACCTTCATTCCCCAAGTGTGGACCCGCCATGGCCGCGCGGCAGTGCGTTAACCGAGTTCCGTCATGAACTCTTTGGCCAACGGTCCGGCGGAGGCGGGGTTCTGGCCGGTGAAGAGATTGCGGTCTCTGACCGTGTAGGGCTTCCACATCTCCCCGCGAGAGAAGTCGACGCCCATCTTCACCAGCTCGTCCTCGGCGGTCCAGCGGGCCTTCTCCCGCAGGCCGACGGCGTCCTCTTCGTCGTTGGTGAACGCCGTGACCCGGTAGCCGGCGAAGGGCGACGCCCCGTTGTGCCGCGTCGCCATCATCGCGACGGGCGCGTGGCAGACGATGGCCAGCGGCTTGCCGGACGCGAGCGCCGTGGCCAGCAGCCGGCCGGAGTCCGCGTCCTGCCACAGGTCCTCCATCGGGCCGTGCCCGCCGGGGTAGTAGACGGCGTCGTAGTCCTCGAGACGAGCGTTGGCCAACTCGATCGGCCGGCGCAATTCCTCGGCGGAGCGCAGGGTGTCCTCGAGCTCCCGGGCGACCTCTTCACCCCCGGCCATCGACGGGCGCAAGCTCATCACATCCACATGCGGGACAACGCCTTTCGGCGTGGCCACCACGATTTGATGGCCGGCGGTGGTGAGCTCGCGGTACGGGGCCGCGAACTCCTCCGCCCAGTAGCCGGTCGGGTGTCTCGTGCCGTCCTCGAGGGTCCAGTAACTTGCGCCGGTCACCACGAACAAAACCTTCGCCATCGCGCTTCCCCTCGCTCCCCGCACCGAATCGACCTGCCCCAGCGTCACCCATCTCGTGGCCGATATGCAACACCTTGGGCCGGGATGCGAACCGCGGTCACCACGCCGGTGCGAGCTGCCACGCCAGGCCACGCGCGCACCGAAGACCCGCGGCGCAAATGGCTCTTAACAGGCGCTGCGATGGCGGCCGTCGCGCAGAGTTTGCCAATTAGACGGGCAGGGAACAACAATTGGCGTGTCGTGCGAGCAGATGACGCCAGTAGGGGGATCATGACTTAGGGCGTCTCTATTCGAGGGGTGGTCGATGATGACGTCGGACGACTGGCAGCCGGTGGTGCGAGTTGGAGAACCAAAGTTCGTAGCCGGCTTGGGAAATAGGATCAAAGTTGAGGTCAAGACTCGGGGCTGGCTAAGCCGGGACTGGCGCGGCTACTTCGGTCTGCAGGTATCGCAGCAACGGCTGGATGCCAGATACTCCTCCTATCCCTGTTGGGACGAAGTCCAGCGCATCGAGGGCACGTGCGCCCTTGACGAGGCGGAGCGCTACATCGAAATGATTGATGCGGCAATCCACTACGCGAACACACGGTTGCGCTGTGAAACGTTGCCAACCACAGTGATCCAGGGGACGCAGCGGGACCAGCGGGCGTGCGCGGTAAAACGTCGCCAGGCCGCGCTCGATCAACTGGCGAAGAAATTGGCAAAACCCGAGGTCAGGTAAAAACATCCGGGTGGAGGCCGCGCCTTAACGCGGGACGATTCCCTTCCGTGGCGCGCCGAAGCGGTGGCGTGTCACCACAATGAATACATTCGCGTAATTCACCTGGGTCCAGTTCGGGTTGTCACCTCGGGCACCCGAACGCAACCGTATTCGCGTTTGCGCAGCCATTCTTTGGAAATGCCGGCGCGGCCGGCAATGGCGTTCGCGTCGGCGAGCCAAGCAAATCCCCGCCCGAACCGCCGCAATATGAAGGCAATTCGAGGCGGCACCGGGGCGAGCGTCACGATGCCCGCCCGGACCCGCCGCGGTTTCCGCCGCCGCCCGCCGCCGCGCGACGGTTTCGTGCGGGAAGGGCTTGCTGGTGCCGACTTGGGAGAATCCTCCATTGACCGGCTCACACCGGCCACCGTCGGCGAGTGCGCCGCGCAGTACCCTTACCGTGCCCCGGAGTCCCGGGCCGCGGCCCATCCGTCGTGCGTCGCCCGGGCCCGCCAACCCAAGCCGCGGAGGTGCCCGATGGCCCGATCCGACCTCGTCCTCTTCACCGTCGACAACCGCATCGCCCTCATCACCGTCAACGACCCCGATCGGCGCAACGCGGTGACCGCCGACATGTCGGCGGGTCTGCGCGCCGCCGTCGAGCGGGCCGAGGCCGACCCCGACGTCCACGCCGTGGTGATCACCGGCGCCGGCAAGGCGTTTTGCGCGGGCGCGGACCTCAGCGCGCTCGGCGCCGCCGGCGGCGACAAAGCGGAGACGGGCCTGCAGCAGCTCTACGACGGCTTCATGGCGGTCGGCGCTTGCCGCCTACCCACCATCGCCGCCGTCAACGGCGCGGCCGTCGGCGCGGGTCTGAACCTCGCCTTGGCGGCCGACGTGCGCATCGCCGGGCCGGCGGCGTTGTTCGACGCCCGGTTCCAGAAGCTGGGGCTGCATCCCGGTGGGGGGGCGACGTGGATGTTGCAGCGGGCGGTGGGGCCGCAGGTCGCCCGCGCGGCCCTGCTGTTCGGTATGCGTTTCGACGCCGACTCCGCCGTGCGCCACGGCGTGGCGCTCTCCGCCGCCGACGATCCGGTCGCCGCGGCGATGGAGCTGGCCGCCGGGCCCGCGGCCGCGCCGCGCGAGGTCGTGCTGGCGACCAAGGCCACCATGCGCGCCACCGCCAGCCCGGGGTCGCTGGATCACGAGCAACACGTCTTCGCCATGCGCACTGAGCTCGGGCCGCAGGCGTATTCGATCCAGTCGCCGGAGTTTGCTCAGCGACTGGCTGCGGCGCAACGCAGGTAGTGCCATCATGGGCTTGCAGGTTGGGATCGGTAGCCGAGCGAACATTGTCTGCTTGCTGCGAAGACGCCGACCGACCTGGCGCATGAGTAAAGGACATACCGCGTGCACATCACCCGCACCGTCGCCCGCATCGTCGCCGGGGCTCTCCTCTCCAGCGGCCTCGCCATGGCCGGATTGGCCCTGGCCGCCGGCACCGCCCACGCCCACCCCGGCCCCGCACCGCGGGTGCATTGGTGCCCGAACCAGCCGTGGAATCCAGCCTGGGGGGAGAACAAGTACTGGAATCAGTGCTGGGATACCGACAACCCGCCGCCGTACCCGCCGCCGCCTCCGTTTCACCAGCCCAATTTCAACTGCGGCCTGTTCTGGTGCCCCGTACCGCCGCACAATTGAGCCATTATAGGTCGAGCACCGCGCTGACGGGTGACTCGACCAAGTCCCTCAGTTCGGTGACGAACTGGGCAGCCTGGGCACCGTCGGCGACGCGGTGGTCGAACACGCACGTCAACGTCATCGTCGGGCGGACCACGACCTGATCACCGACGGCCACCGGGCGCGGCTTGATGGACCCCATCCCCAGGATGGCCGCTTCGGGATGGTTGATGACCGGCACGCCGTCGTCGGCGCCAAGCGCCCCGAAGTTGGACACGGTGAACGTGGAGCCGCGCAACTCCCCCGGCGTCAGCGTTCCCTCGCGCGCGCCGGCGATCAATTCCGCCGTGCGGCTTGCCAGTTCGCGGGTGGTCTGCTGGTGCGCGTCGGTGATCACCGGGATCAGCAGGCCCCGGGTGGTGGCCACTCCGAACCCCAGATGCACCCGATGCTCGACCCGAATCCGCGGCCCGTCGGGCGCTTCGATCCATGTCGAGTTCAGGATCTCGTTGTGGCGCAGGGCGATCAGCATCAGCCGCATGGTCAGGACGAACGGCGTGATCCTCGGCTCCGTCGACGCGCGGTCGGCCAGCCGCAGCAGTTCGGTGCAGTCGACCACGACACTCACTTTGGCCGCCGGGATCTCGCGGTGCGACAGCGTCATCTTCTCGGCCATCCGCGCCTGCACGCCGCGGACCGGTCGAACGTCGACCCCGTTTTGATCCGCCGCCGCCAACACGTCCGCGCGGCTGATGATGTTGTCGGGGTCGCGCTGGACCGAGCGCAAGTCGACCATCAGCTCCTTGGCCAGTTTCCGCACCGGAGGGGCGGCGCGTGGGCGCCCGCGCCGCCGGCTGGCGTCGATGCCCGCGTCCGCGCCATAGCCGACCAGCGTGGGGACCACCCCGCCCGTCGCGGGGGCCTCGCCGTTGGCCGGTGCGGTGTCGATGCGGACCAGCACTGCCCCGACCGCGAGCACATCGCCTTCGGCGCCGTGTGTTTCGACGATCCGACCCGCATACGGGCTGGGCAGCTCCACTTCCGCCTTGGCGGTCTCCACCGAGCACAACACTTGGTTGAGTTCGACGTCGTCGCCCGCGGCGACGTTCCAGCGCGTCACCGTCACTTCCTGCAACCCCTCGCCGAGGTCGGGAACGCGGAACGCCTTGACGCGCCCGTCGGCATTCATGGCTGACCCAACGCACGCTCGACGCAGTCCAGCAAGCGGTCGGGCCCCGGTAGCCACAATCGCTCCAGCCGCGCCGGCGGGTAGGGCGTATCGAAGCCGCACGCGCGCAACACCGGCGCCTCCAGCTCGTAGAACATGTCTTCCTGGATCCGCGCTGCCAAACCGGCCCCATATCCTAGGCTGCGGGGGCCTTCGTGCATCACCACGCAGCGTCCGGTCCGACGAATCGACGCGGCCACGGTGTCGAAGTCCAGCGGCACCAGTGACCGCAGGTCGATGACTTCCAGGCTCCAACCATGTTGCCGCTGGGCCTCTTCCGCGGCACCCACCGCGGTACTGACCAGGCTGCCGTAGGTCACGACGGTGACATCGGTGCCGGGCCGGCGCACCCCCGCCCGCCCGATCGGCGGCTCGGGCCGGCCGGTGTCGACCAGGCCGCGGACCTGGTAGCGCCGCTTGGGTTCGAGGTACATCACCGGGTCCGGACAGGCGATCGCATGACGGAGTAGCCAGTACGCGTCCGCGGGATTGGACGGAACGACCACCTTCAGGCCGGCGGTGTGGGCCCAATACGATTCGGTGGAGTCCGAATGATGTTCGGCCGCCCCGATTCCGCCGAATGAGGGGATCCGCACCGTCACCGGCATGTTGATCTCGCCCCGGGTGCGGGTACGGTACTTCGCCAGATGGCTGACCACTTGGTCGAAGGCCGGATAGGAAAACCCGTCGAACTGGATCTCCGGCACCGGCACGAATCCGCGTAACGCGAGTCCCACCGCGATCCCGATGATGGCGGATTCCGCCAGGGGCGTGTCGAAACAGCGTTGCTCACCGAACTTTTCGGCCAGACCCTCGCTCACCCGGAATACCCCGCCCTCGGCCGAGACGTCCTCGCCGAACACCAGCACCCGTTCGTCGGCGGCCATCGCATCGTGCAGGGCATGGTTGAGCGCCTGCACCATGGTCAGCTGGTCCGCACCCCGCGCGGTCGGTTCCGAGGCGGCGGTGCGGGTTTCGTCGGAACTGGCGGGGCGGTCGGCGAGCTGAGTCATTCACGCCTCCTGATCGCTGCGTTCGAGCTCGGCGCGCAGTTGTTGCAGCTGCGCCCGCAGCCCGGGCGTCATCTCGGCGTACACCGTGGTGAACACCTCCTCGATGTCGAAATCGGGCGCGCCGAAGACCGCGTCGCGCAGTTCGGCGCGCATCCGCTTCGAGCGGGCGGCCACGCGATCCTCGAGGCGGTCCGTCCACAGGCCCTGCTCCCGAAGGTAAGTGCGGTAGCGCGGGATCGGGTCGAGTGCCGCCCAGCGGTCCACTTCCTACTGGGTGCGGTAGCGGCTGGGATCGTCGGACGTGGTGTGCGGGCCCAGCCGGTAGGTGACCGCCTCGATCAGGGTCGGGCCGTCGCCGGCCCGGGCGCGGGCGGCGGCCTCGGCCATCACCGCGTAGCAGGCCAGCACATCGTTGCCGTCCACCCGTATCCCGGGCATGCCGTAGCCGATTGCCTTGTGCGCGATGGACAGCGCCTTGGTCTGCTTGTGGACGGGCACCGAGATGGCCCACTGGTTGTTCTGGACGAAGAACACGCAAGGCGTGGCGAACACGGCCGCGAAGTTCAGCGCCTCGTGCACGTCTCCCACGCTGGTGGCGCCGTCGCCGAGGAAGGCCACCGCCACCGAGTCCTCACCGAGACGTTGCGCGGCCATCGCCGCCCCGACGGCGTGCAGGGCCTGGGTGCCGATCGGAATCGAGGTCGGGGCGCAGCATTTCTTGGTGAATTCCAGTCCCCCGTGCCAAGTTCCGCGCCACACGGCGCCGACGTGCCCGGGTGGGATACCGCGCACCAGATACGCACCGAGCTCCCGGTATTGGGGAAACAACCAGTCGGTCTTGCGCAGACACGCCACCGCGCCCACCTGGGCGGCTTCCTGACCGAGGCACGACGCGAACAGGGCCAACTCGCCCTGACGCTTCAGGTTGACGAACTCGGTGTCCAGCTCGCGGGTGACCACCATCATCTCGTAGAGCCAGCACAGTGTCTCCGCGGGAAGGTCGCGGCCATACCGGAGTTCGGGCGTCGGGGTGCCGTCCGCGGCGACGAGTTGCACCGGCTCGAGATCGACGGTCATCGGCAGTTGAGGCACCTTCGCCATACCGTCTCCCTACTTCGGTGCCGCAGGGGTCACAGCAAGAGCTCAGCCGGAACCTGCCGCGAGCCGAAGTCGATCGCCAGCTTCACGAAAGGCTCCGCTCGCCGCGACACTGGCGTACTGCCCATTATGCGCTCAGATGCGAAGAGACCGCGGTGATCGCGAACGTGTCGCGCCCGCCGTCGACCCGGTCCGTCGGGGTTCCGGTTTCGAGGTCGCGGGTGACATCGGTTTCGCGGACGTCATCCGTCGGCCGACTGCCCCGCCCTGCGCACCAGCATCTCCGCGTGCTTCAGCACGGGAGAGTCCACCATCTGCCCCTCGAACGCGAAAACGCCGCGCTCCGTGCGGGCGGCGGCCAATACTCTTCGCGCCCAGTCGACTTTCTCCGCGCTGGGCCGGTAGGCGTCGCGCACGACCGGGATCTGGGTCGGGTGGATGCAGACGGTCCCGTGGAAACCCACCGCGACCGCGTCGTACGCCTCCGCGCGCAGGCCTTCGATGTCGCGGATGTCCAGATGCACCGCGTCGAGCGCGATCCGGCCGAACGTGGACGCCGCCAGCAGCACCGTCGAGCGCACATGGCGCGCGACGTCGCGATAGGTGCCGTCGGCCAGGCGGCTGGAGCTGCCGCCGAGGCTGGCGACCAGGTCCTCGGCGCCCCACATCATCGCGACGGTCCCGTCGGCGGCGGCGATCTCGGTGGTGAAGACGGCGCCGCGGGGCGTCTCGATCAGCGCGATGACGTCGCGCGGCGCCAGCGCCGACACCTGCGCGGCAGATTCGGTCTTGGACAGCATCACCGTCGTGTAGGGCGTGTCGGCCAGGGCGTCCAGGTCGCGGCCGTGCTCCTCGGTATCGGCCGCGTTGACGCGCACCACGGTGCGCGCGGGATCCAGCGGGGTCTCCCGTAGCGCCTTGCGCGCCGCGGGCTTGTCGGCTTCGGCCACGCCGTCCTCGAGGTCGAGGATCACCACGTCGGCCGCGGCGGCCGCCTTCGCGAAACGCTCGGGACGGTCGGCCGGGCAGAACAGCCAACCCGGGCCGGCGGTCTGCAAGTTCACTTGGCCTCCTGGTCGCCGGGGCACTTCTGCACCAGCGTCGTGCGCACGGCCCGTGCCACTATGTCGCCGTGCTGGTTGCGACCGGTGTGCTCGAGGGTGACGATCCCTTCGCCCGGCCTGCTCTTCGACTCCCGCTTGGCGGTGCACACCGTCTCCGCGTACAGGGTGTCGCCGTGAAACACCGGCTTGGGGAACGACACCTCGGAGAAGCCCAGGTTGGCGACGATGGTGCCCAGCGTCAGCTGCGAGACCGACAGCCCGACCAGCGTGGACAGGGTGAACATCGAGTTGACCAACCGCTCGCCCCGAAAGCCCGGCTGCTCGGCGGCCCACGCCGCATCCAGGTGCAGCGACTGGGTGTTCATCGTGAGCGTGGTGAACAAGACGTTGTCGGCCTCGGTGATGGTGCGACCCGGCCGGTGCAGATACCTCGTGCCGATCTCGAACTCCTCGAACCACAGGCCGCGCTGGACGACCGATTTGCCTTCGGTCATGACAGCCCCAGCGATCGCGCGATGAGCATCAGCTGGACCTCGGTGGTCCCCTCACCGATCTCCAGGATCTTGCTGTCGCGGTAGTGACGGGCTACGGGGTACTCGTTCATGAAGCCGTATCCGCCGTGGATCTGGGTGGCGTCGCGCGCGTTGTCCATGGCCGCTTCCGAAGCGATCATCTTCGCGATGGCGGCCTCCTTCTTGAACTGCTTGCCGGCCAACATCTTTGCGGCCGCATCGTAATACGCGGTGCGGGCGACGTGCGCGCGTGCCTCCATCCGCGCGATCTTGAAGCTGATCGCCTGGTAGGAGCCGATCGGCTGACCGAACGACTGCCGTTCCTTGGCGTACTTGACGCTCTCGTCGACGCAGCCCTGCGCGGCACCAGTTGCGAGCGCGGCGATCGCGATACGCCCCTCGTCGAGGATGGACAAGAAGTTCGCGTAGCCGGTGCCGAGGGGGCCCAGCAGGTTCTCCTCCGGGACGCGGGCGTCGGCGAAGCTCAGCGGGTGGGTGTCCGAGGCGTTCCAGCCGACCTTGCTGTAGACCGGCTCGACGGTGAATCCCGGTGTGCCGTTAGGCACGATGATCGTCGAGATCTCCTTCTTGTCGCCCACCGTGCCGGTGACCGCGGTGACGGTGACCAGCTTCGTGATGTCGGTGCCGGAGTTGGTGATGAACTGCTTGCTGCCGTTGATCACCCACTCGCCGTCGTCGAGCCGCGCCGTGGTCCGGGTGGCGCCCGCGTCCGAACCTGCGCCCGGCTCGGTGAGCCCGAAACCGGCCAGAGCCCGCCCGGCCGTCAGGTCCGGCAGCCACTTGGCTTTCTGTTCCTCGGAACCGAAGCGGTAGATCGGCATGGCGCCGAGGCTGACGCCGGCCTCCAGCGTGATCGCCACCGACTGGTCCACCTTGCCGAGTTCCTCGAGCGCCAGCGACAGCGCGAAGTAGTCGCCGCCCATGCCGCCGTATTCCTCGGGGAACGGCAGGCCGAACAACCCCATCTCGCCCATCTTGGCGACGACCTCGTACGGGAAGCTGTGCTCTTCATCGTGTTTGGCCGATACCGGCGCGACCACGGTGCGCGCGAACTCAGCCACCGTGTCGCGAAGATCCTGGTATTCCTTGGGTAGCGTTCCCGCGGTAATCGATGTCGTCATGTCTCGTCCTTACTCGAATCAGCCTCTGCGTCAGTATCTTCGGGCACCAGCCGGGCCAGCACCTGGTCGACGGTGACCTGATCGCCAACGGATACCAAGAGCTCCACTCGTCCCGAAATCGGCGCGGGGAGCGAGTGTTCCATCTTCATCGCCTCCACCACTACGACCACGTCACCCTCGGATACCTCGGCGCCGGAGGCGGCCTGCACCGCGATCACGCTTCCCGGCATCGGGCTGAGGATCTCGGCCTGCTGCGCGCCGGCCCCGCGATGGATCTTGTGCTCCTCGGCCTCTCGCAGGTGCCAGGCTCCCCGCTCGTCGGCGATCCACAGGTGGCGGTCAGCCTCCGCCCATCGGTATTCGCGGCGCAGCCCGCCCAGCGTGACATCCAGGCGGGAACCGTCGACTTGCACACTCGCGGTCTGGATCTCGTCCGCGCCGACCTGCACGCGGGCGGCGTCCGGTGGTCCCCATACCGACACGGTCTCGCTGCGCAGCGGCGTCTGCATCTCGGTCCGCACGGGTGCGGGCGCACCCCCGACCCGCCATCCGGTCGGCGCGGCCCATGGGTTGCCCGCAGCCCGGCGGTCCAGGGCCCACTGGCGATAAAGACCCCCGGCCGCGAGCACGTCGTCGGGCGCCGGCAGCGGCGCGAAATCCGCCACCCGCTCGTCGAGCAGCGCCGTGTCGAGGTCACCGGCTTGCACTCGCTCGTCGGCCAGCAGGAACCGAAGGAACTCGATGTTGGTCTGCACACCCAGGACTGCGGTCTGCGCCAGCGCGCCGTCGAGTTTCGCCAGCGCCTCGGCGCGGTCCCCGCCGTGCGCGATCACCTTACTCAACATCGGGTCGTAATCGCTGCCGACCACCGTGCCCGCCAGCAGCGACGAGTCCACCCGCACGCCGGCGCCGGCGGGTTCGGCCACCTGCAGGACGAGGCCGCCGGTAGGCAGGAACCCCCGCGCCGGGTCCTCCGCGTACACCCGCGCCTCGATCGCGTGGCCGTGCAGTTCGACGTCGTCCTGCGCGAATCCCAGTTTCTCTCCGGCCGCCACCCGGAGCTGCCACTCCACCAGGTCCAGGCCGGTAACCGCCTCGGTGACCGGGTGTTCCACCTGCAGTCGGGTGTTCATCTCCATGAAGAAGAACTCGTCCGGCCGGTCGGCGGAGACGATGAACTCCACCGTGCCCGCCCCGACGTAGTCGACGCTGCGGGCGGTGTTGCACGCCGCGGCACCGATGCGGGCGCGGGTCTGCGGGTCGAGCAGTGGCGAGGGCGCCTCCTCGATCACCTTCTGGTGCCGGCGTTGCAGGCTGCACTCGCGCTCGCCGAGGTGCACGATGTTGCCGTGGGTGTCGGCGAGCACTTGTACTTCGATGTGCCTGGGCCGCAGGACGAATCGCTCCAGGAACAGGGTGTCGTCACCGAACGACGAGGCGGCCTCGCGCCGGGCGCCCAGTAGGGCGTCGCGCAGCTGGCTCGGGTCATCCACCAGGCGCATGCCCTTGCCGCCGCCGCCGGCCGACGGCTTGATCAACACCGGGTAGCCGACTTCGTCGGCGGCCGCGACGAGTTCGTCGTCGCTCAGCCCTGGCTTGGCCACCCCGGGCACCACCGGCACGTCGAAGGCGGCGACGGCGTTCTTCGCGGTGATCTTGTCCCCCATCACCTGGATCGCCCGGGCCGGCGGGCCGAGGAACACCACGCCGGCGCGCTCGCAGGCGGCCGCGAATTCGGCGTTCTCGGAGAGGAATCCGTAGCCCGGATGGATCGCCTGGGCTCCGGTGCGGGCCGCCGCATCGAGCACCTTGACGATGTCCAGGTAGCTCTCCCGGGCCGCGGCGGGACCGAGGCGAACGGCGGTGTCGGCCTCCAGGACGTGACGGGCGCCGGCGTCGGGGTCGCTGTACACCGCGACCGACCGGATGCCCAGCCGGCGCAGGGTGCGCATCACCCGGACCGCGATCTCGCCGCGGTTGGCCACCAAGACTGTCTCGAACATGTTCGTCACATCCGGAAGACGCCGTAGGAGACCGGCTCCAGCGGTGCGTTGGCACACACCGAAAGAGCCAGCCCGACAACCGTTCTGGTGTCGGCCGGGTCGATGATGCCGTCGTCCCACAGGCGCGCGGTGGAATAGTACGGGTTGCCCTGGTCCTCGTATTGCGCGCGGATGGGCGCCTTGAACGCCTCCTCTTCGTCGGGCGGCCACGGTTTGCCGGCCGCGGCGAGCTGCTCGCCGCGCACCGTGGCCAGCACCGAGGCGGCCTGCTCGCCGCCCATCACCGAGATGCGCGCATTCGGCCACATCCACAGAAAGCGTGGCGAGTACGCCCGGCCGCACATCGAGTAATTGCCCGCCCCATAGGATCCGCCGATCACGACGGTCAGCTTGGGCACCCGGGCGCAGGCCACGGCGGTCACCATCTTGGCGCCGTGCTTGGCGATGCCGCCGGCCTCGTAGTCGCGCCCGACCATGAATCCGGCGATGTTCTGCAGAAACAGCAACGGGATCTTGCGTTTGTCGCAGAGCTCGATGAAATGGGCCCCCTTCAAAGCGGATTCGCCGAACAGGACGCCGTTATTGGCGATGATCCCGACCGGATGGCCGTGGATGCGGGCGAAGGCGGTCATCAGTGTCTTGCCGTAATTGACCTTGAATTCGCTGAACTCACCGCCGTCGACCAGGCGCATGACGACCTCGTGCACGTCGTAGGGAACGCGAGGGTCGGGTGGCACGACGTCGTAGAGCTCGCTCTGCGGGTGCGTGGGCTCGACCGTGGGCAACACGTCCCATTGGGTGGGCTCGCGCGGGCCGAAGGTGGCCGCGATGGCGCGCACGATGCGCAGCGCGTGCTCGTCGTCGTCGGCGAGGTGGTCGGTGACGCCGGACACCTTCGAGTGCAGGTCGCCGCCGCCGAGGTCCTCGGCCGAGACGATCTCGCCGGTGGCCGCCTTCACCAGCGGCGGGCCCCCGAGGAAGATCGTGCCCTGCTCGCGCACGATGACGGCCTCGTCGCTCATGGCCGGCACGTAGGCGCCGCCCGCCGTGCACGAACCGAGAACGGCGGCCACCTGGGGGATTTCCTTGGCGCTCATGGTCGCCTGGTTGTAGAAGATCCTGCCGAAGTGCTCGCGGTCGGGAAACACCTCGTCCTGGCGCGGCAGAAAGGCGCCGCCGGAGTCCACCAGATAGATGCAGGGCAGGCGATTCTGCAGGGCGACTTCCTGTGCGCGCAGGTGCTTTTTGACTGTCATCGGGTAGTAGGTGCCACCCTTGACGGTGGCATCGTTGGCGACGATCACGCACTCGCGCCCGGACACCCGGCCGATCCCGGTGATGATCCCGGCCCCGGGGGACTCGTCGTCGTACATGCCGTTGGCGGCCAGCGGGGCCAGCTCCAAGAACGGGCTGCCGGGGTCGAGCAGCCGATCAACCCGTTCCCGGGGCAGCAGCTTGCCACGGCTGACGTGGCGTTCGCGCGCGCGTTCGTTGCCGCCCAGCGCCGCGACCGCCAGCCGGGCGTTCAACTCTGCAACCAGCCGCCGGTGCTCGTCGGCGAACGATGGCGCCGTCATCACGGATGAACTCACGAATGCCTCCCGGTTGTCGCCGACGCAAGCGGCGGTTCGGTCTTGTCGCGAACCTCGTCGACCGAGACGCCGGGGGCGGTCTCGACCAGGTGCAAACCGTCGTCGTGAACGTCGATGACGCCCAGGTCGGTGATGATGCGGTCGACACACCCCGCGCCGGTGAGCGGAAGCGAGCACTGCGCAACGATTTTCGGGCTACCGTCGCGCGCGGTGTGCTCCATCATCGCGATCACCTTGCGGGCGCCGTGAACCAGATCCATCGCACCGCCCATGCCCTTCACCAACTTGCCGGGAATCACCCAGTTGGCGAGGTCGCCGGTGGCCGAGACCTGCATCGCCCCCAGCACCGCCACGTCGAGGTGGCCGCCGCGGATGATCCCGAACGAGGTCGAGGAGCTGAAGAAGGCCGCGCCCGGCATCGTGGTGACCGTCTCCTTGCCCGCGTTGATCAGATCCGCGTCGACATCCTCGGGCCGGGGATACGGTCCGACGCCCAGGATCCCATTCTCCGAATGCACGACCACGGTGACGCCGGCCGGGATGTGGTTGGGGACGAGCGTGGGCATCCCGATGCCGAGGTTGACGTACTGGCCATCCTCCAACTCGGCGGCCACCCGCGCGGCCAAACCGTCTCTGCTCCACGCCATCAGGCGCCACTCCTCATCACTTCGTTCTGCATCGTCGTGGCGCGGCCATCAGCTGACCGTCATCTTCTCGATAGGCTTGACCGGGTCGGGCGCATGCACGACCCGGTGCACGAAAACGCCCGGGGTGTGCACCGCGGCGGGGTCGATCTCGCCCGGCTCGACGAGGTGTTCCACCTCGGCGATGGTGATCCGGCCGGCCTGCGCGCAGTCCGGGTTGAAGTTGGCGGCGGCCCGGCGATAGACGAGGTTGCCATGCCGGTCACCCTTCCAGGCGTGCACGAGCGCGAAGTCCGTGCGGATCGCCCGTTCCAGCACGTAGGTGACGCCGTCGAAGTCGCGGGTCTCCTTCGGCGGGGACACGACGGCCACCGCGCCCGAGGCGTCGTAGCGCCACGGGAGCCCGCCGTCGGCGACGGCGGTCCCGACCCCTGCCGGGGTGTAGAACGCAGGAATCCCCATCCCGCCGGCGCGCAGCCGCTCGGCCAAAGTGCCCTGCGGTGTGAGCTCGACTTCGAGCTCGCCGGCGAGGAATTGGCGCGCGAATTCCTTGTTGTCTCCGACGTAGGAGGCGACGGCCCGGCGAATTCGCTTGTGTTTCAGAAGGTGAACCAGTCCGACGCCGTTTCCCCCGCAATTGTTGGACACGGTTTCCAAGCCACCCACCCCGGTGGCCACGAGCGCGGCGATCAAAGCCTCAGGGATGCCGCAGAACCCGAAGCCCCCGACCGCCAAAGATGACCCGTCGGTTATGTCGGCCACCGCCTCGGCCGCCGTCGCCACCACCTTGTCCATCGCCGCAGCAGCCTCCTTGCCGTCGGGCGGGGCGTTTTGAGTTAATGCTCATTAACTCAGGGCGAGGATACCATCGTCGATGCCGCCGGTCCAGGGACGACGGCCCCCGGGGGCCGTCCCGCGTCGGAGCGAGTTAATTGTGACTAACCCATGCTAAGTTAGTGGCGATTAACCAAAAGGACGGGGGTTCGCCATGACAACGTCCACCTCCGACGGCCGGCCCGGTCCCGCCGACACCCCAAATCGCCGCAGCCAGTTGAAGTCCGACCGGCGTCTGCAACTGTTGTCGGCCGCCGAGCGACTGTTCGCCGAGCGCGGCTTTCTCGCCGTGCGCCTGGAAGACATCGGCGCCGCCGCCGGTGTGAGCGGTCCGGCGATCTATCGGCACTTCCCCAACAAGGAGTCGCTGCTGGTCGAATTGCTGGTCGGCATCAGCGCCCGTCTGCTGGCCGGCGCCCGCGACGTGCGGGCCCGCAACTCCGACGACGCGGCCGCCGCCCTGGACGGCCTGATCGACTTCCACCTGGACTTCGCGCTGGGCGAACCGGACCTGATCCGCATCCAGGACCGCGACCTCGCGCACCTGCCCGAGGCGGCCGAGAAGCAGGTGCGTAAGGCGCAGCGCCAATACGTCGAGGTGTGGGTCGGGGTGCTGCGCGAGCTCAACCCCGCCCTGGCCGAGGCCGACGCCCGGCTGACCGCGCACGCGGTGTTCGGTCTGCTCAATTCGACGCCGTACAGCATGAAATCCCCCGACACCTCGCGCAGTAAGTCCGCCCGCGCCGCACGGTCGCGCGCCGTCATGCGGGCGATGACGGTCGCCGCGCTCGCCGCCGGCAACGAATGCCCCTGAGCCGCCGCCCTGAGGTGATTCGCCGTTCGGGCCCCCGACGCAGGTACTCTGCACTCCATGAGGTGGACATGAACGATTCACGTCCCACCGACCGGTTCAGTCCCCCTTTGCCGGGCTCGGGGCCGCAGGGTTCGTGGTACCCGCTTGCCGACCCCGCCTACGCGGACCAGGCGGCGTACGCGCCTACCTACGGGGGCCAGGCTCCGCCCTGGGCGCCCGACATGACCGACACCAACACGACCAGGGAGCTGCCGGCGTACTGGCAGCACGAGCTTCCCGCGTCGGGCCAACTGCATCCCCAAGCAGCCCCCCCGCCGCGCGGCCCGAAGCCGCCACCGCGCTGGTTGTGGATCGTCGCCGGCGCCGCCGTGTTGCTGGTGGTGGCGTTGGTCGTCGCTCTGGTGCTGGTGAATGACGCGATCAAGACGCAGACCGCCGTCCCGCCGTTGCCCGCCATGCCCGAGACCACCCCGAGCGTGCCGACCCCGTCGACACGCACGTCACCGCCGCGCATCCCGGCGCCCGTGCCGCCGACGGGCGGCGCACCGACGCCCACCGAATCGACCGGCCCGGCCGCGATGCAAGACATCGTGTACAGCGTGGCCGGCGAAGGCCGCGCGATCAGCATCATGTACATCGACACCGGCGGCCTGATCCAAACCGAATTCAACGTCGCGCTGCCCTGGAGCAAAGAGGTCAGCCTGGCCAAGTCGGCCACGCACCCGGCCAACGTCACCATCGTCAACATCGGTCACAACGTCACCTGCTCGGTCACCGTCGACGGCGTCCAGATGACCAAGCGCGTGGGCGTGGGCCTGACGATCTGCGACACCAGGGGTTAGGCGCCTAGGACGGTTCGGCCGCCAGGGCGCCGCGCGTCGGGACCCGGACCGCCAGCATGGCCAGCAGCCCGGCGAGCAGCACCAGTGTGATGCCGCCCAGCCCGGCGCGCACGGCGCCGAAGATGTCGACGAAAACCGAGAACAGCCATGGCGCGACGAAGGCCACCGCCCGCCCGGTCATCGTGTACAGGCCGAACGCGACGCCTTCCCGTCCGTGCTTGGCCATCTGCAGCAGCAGGGCCCGCGAGGACGACTGCGACGGCCCGATGAACATGCACAGCAGCAGACCGCAGATCCAGAAGGCCACCGAGCCGGAGAGCAGCATCAGCGTGATCCCCACCACGAGGATGGCGGCCAGCGATCCCACGATGACGGGTTTGGACCCGACCCGGTGATCGACGAAGCCGCCCAGCACCGCACCCACCGCCGCCACCACGCTGGCCACCGCACCGAAGATGAGCACGTCGCCCTGCGAGATGCCGTACACGTTGACGCCGAGGACGGCGCCGAAAGCGAAGATCGCCGCCAGCCCGTCGCGGAAAAGCGCGCTGGCGAACAGGAAGTAGACGAGGTTGCGGTCGCGCCGCCATTCGGCGGAGACCTCCGTCCACAGCTTGCGATACCCCCCGAGCATGCTGGTCGGCTCGTGCACCTCGCCCGAGTCGGGGAGCCGGTGCGCGACGAACAGCAGTGGTAGCGCGAAGATCGCCAGCCATGCCGCCGCGACCAGCATCGCCTCTCGGACGTAGAGGCCGTCGTGCAGAGGCACCCGGAACAATCCGCGCGTCGCGTCCGGCCCGGAGCCCTTGCCGGATATGAATCCGGTGTAGACGACAAGCAGGAGCAGAACGCTGCCGACGTAGCCGGCCGCCCAGCCCAGACCGGAAATCCGGCCGGCCGTCTGCGGCGTCGAAAGTTGGCGCAGCATGGCGTTATACGGGACGCTGGCCAGGTCGCCGCAGGCCGCCGTTGCGCCCATCAGCACCAGCCCCGCCCACAGATAGCCGGGGCGGTCGTGGATGAAGAACATCGCGCATGTCAACGCGACGGCCACTGCGGTCAGCACGCTCAGGGCCACCCGTCTGCGATGCGGTGACTCCACCCAGACGCCGACGGCCGGCGCCAGCAGGGCGACGGTCAAGCCGGCAATGGCCGCGGCGCGCCCCAACCAGCTCGCCGGGGTGGTGCCGCCCGAGATGCCGACCCCCACGCTGCTCGTCAGGTAGACGGCGAAGACGAAGGTCGCCACGATCGCGTTGAGGCCGGTGGAGCCGCAGTCCCATAGCGCCCACGCCACCACCCGGGATGGCACCGGCGTGAGTGAACGCGACGGCTGCCTCATGCCCGGCAGCCTATTTGTTCGGCAGCCGACCCGCCGCGCCCGGCTTCGCCGCGCTCGCGATCGCTGCAATTTGTTCGGCAGCCGACCCGCCGCGCCCGGCTTCGCCGCGCTCGCGATCGCTGCAATTTGTTCGGCAGCCGACCCGCCGCGCCCGGCTTCGCCGCGCTCGCGATCGCTGCAATTTGTTCGGCAGCCGACCCGCCGCGCCCGGCTTCGCCGCGCTCGCGATCGCTGCAATTTGTTCGGCAGCCGACCCGCCGCGCCCGGCTTCGCCGAACCGGCTGTCTACGATTGGCTCATGCCGATCCCCGCTCCCAGCCCGGACGCGCGCGCCGTCGTGACCGGGGCTTCGCAAAACATCGGTAAAGCTCTGGCCACCGAACTGGCCGCCCGCGGGCACAGCCTGATCGTCACCGCCCGGCGCGAAGACCTGCTCAACCAGCTGGCCGCCCGGCTGACCGACAAGTACCGCGTCGCGGTCGACGTGCGGCCCGCCGACCTCGCCGATCCCGGCGAACGGGCCAAACTGTGCGACGAACTGGCCGCCCGCCCGATCTCGATCCTGTGCGCCAACGCGGGCACCGCGACCTTCGGTCCCGTGGCAACCCTGGACCCCGCGGGCGAGAAGGCCCAGCTCCAGCTGAATGTGCTCGGCGTGCACGACCTTACGTTGGCGGTGTTGCCGGGCATGGTCGAGCGCAAGGCCGGCGGCATCCTGATTTCCGGTTCGGCCGCGGGCAATTCGCCGATCCCCTACAACGCGACCTATGCGGCCAGCAAGGCGTTCGCGAACACCTTCAGCGAATCGCTGCGCGGCGAGCTGCGCGGCTCGGGTGTGCACGTCACGCTACTGGCGCCGGGGCCGGTCCGCACCGACCTCCCCGATGACGCCGAGCGATCGCTCGTCGAACGGCTGGTGCCGGATTTCCTGTGGATCTCCACCGAACACACCGCCCAGCTGTCGCTGGATGCGTTGGCGCGCAACAAGATGCGGGTCGTTCCGGGCCTGACGTCGAAGGCGATGTCGGTGGCCAGCGGGTATGCGCCGCGCGCCGTCGTCGCGCCCATCGTGGGCAGCTTCTACAAGAAGCTCGGCGGCAGCTAGGCGTCACTTCCGGCGGCGACGGCCGGTACCGAAGATGCCTTTCACCGCTTCGCGGACGGCCGTGTTGATGCCGCTTTTCACAGTGGGGTTGTTCAGCACCTCTTCCCACATCGCGGGACCCTTGGGCTCCGCCGGCTCTGGCATCGGCGGCACCGGCTCGTTCGCGGGGACCGGCGGGTAACCGGACTTAGCCTCCGGCGGCGAACCGGCTTGCCCGCCCCCGGGGCCGGCCTGCGGCTGCGCCGGTCGCTGAACGGTTTGGCCGTACTTGTCATGCAGCGGACTGGCTTTCGCCGCCTTCGAGATCTCGTCGGTGCCGATCGAGGCCATCAACGAGCGCGGCACCCGCATGCGGGTCCAGGCGACGGGCGTGGGTGCGCCCTTCTCCGACAGCACGGTGACAACGGCCTCCCCGATCCCCAGCGACGTCAGCGCCGATTCCAGGTCGTACACATCGGTTTTCGGGTAGGTGCGGACGGTCTTGCTCAGCGCCTGCTGATCGTCGGGGGTGAACGCCCGCAGTGCGTGCTGGATCCGGGCGCCCAGCTGGGAGAGCACGTCGTTGGGCACATCGGTGGGTAGCTGGGTGCAGAAGAACACCCCGACCCCCTTGGAGCGGATCAGCTTGACGGTCTGTTCGACCTGCTCGAGGAAGGCCTTGGATGCGTCGGCGAACAACAGGTGCGCCTCGTCGAAAAAGAAGACCAGCTTGGGCTTGTCGACGTCGCCCACCTCTGGCAGCACCGCGAACAGATCGGCCAGCAACCACATCAGGAAGGTGGAGAAGATCACGGGACGCAACGACTGACCGCTGAACTCCAGCAACGAAATGATTCCGCGACCCTGGTCGTCGGCGCGCAGCAGATCGTTCGGGTCGAGCTTCGGCTCGCCGAAGAACGTGTCCCCGCCCTCGCCCCCCAGGTTCACCAGCGCCCGCAGGATGACACCCGCCGTCGTCGAGGACACCCCGCCCAGGTCTTTAAGGTCGGCCTTACCCTCGTCGCTCGTCAGGTGGCTGATGACCCCGCGCAGATCCTCCAGCGTCACCAGCGGCTTATCGTTCTCCTTGGCCCAGTGGAAGATCAGGCCTAGCGTCGACTCTTGAGTGGCGTTGAGCCCCAGCACCTTCGACAGCAGAACCGGACCGAAGCTGGCGACGGTGGCGCGCACCGGCACGCCCACTCCGCCGGTGCCGAGCGACAGGAACTCGACCGGGAATCCGGTCGCCGCCCAGTCGTCGCCCGTGTCCTTGACCCGCGCGGCCGTCTTGTCGCCGGCCTCCCCCGGGCGGGCCAGACCCGACAGGTCGCCCTTGACGTCGGCCATCATCACCGGAACGCCCGCCGCGCTGAGTTGTTCGGCGATCAGCTGCAGCGTCTTGGTTTTGCCGGTTCCGGTCGCGCCGGCCACCAGCCCGTGCCGGTTGATCGTGGCGAGCGGAATGCGAATCTGTGCCGTCGGGTCTGCGGCGCCGTCCACGACGACCGTGCCCAGTTCGAGTGCCCGCCCGTCGACGGCGTACCCGTTGGCGATCCGGCGTGCGGGTGTCTCCGCCGATTCTGTGCTCATCGTGCTGCGCCCCCCTGTTCTCCAGTGGTTCGGCGTGCGGTCCGGCAACGCTCACCCTACTTCTCCGGCCGACTTGGGGGCGACGGGCAACGTGCGCGCCACGTGGGCCTAGTCTGAGCGCTGTGCGCGACGAGTTGGTGTGGATCGATTGCGAGATGACCGGGCTGGACCTCGGCACGGACAAACTGATCGAGATCGCGGCCCTGGTCACCGACGCCGATTTGAACATTCTGGGCGACGGCGTCGACGTGGTGATCCACGCCGACGACGCGGCGCTGTCGTCGATGATTGATGTGGTCACCGAAATGCATTCGCGTTCAGGGCTGATCGACGAGGTGCGGGCCTCCACCGTCGACCTGGCGACCGCCGAGGCCATGGTGCTCGATTACGTCGGCAAGCACGTCAAGCAACCCAAGACGGCGCCGCTGGCGGGCAATTCCATCGCCACCGACCGCGCGTTCATCGCCCGCGACATGCCCGCACTCGATTCATTCCTGCACTACCGGATGATCGATGTGAGCTCGATCAAGGAGCTCTGCCGGCGCTGGTACCCGCGGATTTATTTCGGCCAGCCGGTCAAGGGGCTCGCGCACCGGGCGTTGGCCGACATCCACGAATCGATCCGCGAGCTGCGGTTTTACCGCCGCACCGCGTTCGTCCCCCCGCCGGGGCCCGCCACCAGCGAGATCGAGGCCGTGGTCGCCGACCTGGACGGCGGACCCGGCGCACCCGGGCCAATCGATTCGGTCCCCGAGCCACCGACCGGCTAGTATCGACGTCGCCGCTCGTTGGCCTCGTGGCCGGCCGGCGGCGATGGTGGCTGTAGTTCAGTTGGTAGAGCACCAGGTTGTGATCCTGGGTGTCGCGGGTTCGAGTCCCGTCAGCCACCCCAATGGGCGGGAGCGCGGCGCCGCTCCCCGACCGCCCCGGTCGGTGACGACCACGCAGCGCGATCGCTCCCGTCAACCGACGGGACGGCGGGCGCGCGGCATCAGGCCGACCGGCCGCGCGTCAGGTGTTGGCGTTGCCGGCCTTCCACTGCGCCCAGGGGATGTTCCAGTCGCCGAGCCCCTCGGTGCCGGGCAGCGTCGGCCCCACGGTGTTGATGACTTCGACGATGTCGCCGCTCTTGCTGTGGTCGTAGAACCACTCGGCGTTGCTCGGGCTGACGTTCAGGCACCCGTGGCTGGTGTTGGTGTGCCCCTGGGCACCGACCGACCACGGCGCGGAGTGCACGAAGACGCCGCTGTAGGACATCTGGGTGGCCCAGTCCACTTCGGTGCGATATCCGTTGGGCGAGTTGACCGGAACGCCGTAGGTCGACGAATCCATGATGATGTGCTTGAAGCGGCCGCCGACGATGTAGAAACCGTTGTCCGTCGGCGTGCTGTCCTTGCCCATCGACGTGGGCATCGTCTTGACCACCTCACCGTTGACGCGCACGGTCACCGTCTTGGTGGCGTCGTCGGCCGTCGAGATGACCTCGTCGCCAATGGTGAAGTGCGTCTTGACGTTGTCCTCCCCGAACATCCCGTCACCGAGGTCGACGCCGTAGGTGTTGACGGCCACATCGATGGCCGTCCCCGACTTCCAGAAATGTTCTGGGCGCCAACGCACTTCGCGGTCGTTGAGCCAGTAGAACGCGCCTTCGACGGGCGGGTTGGTGGTGATCTTGATGGCCTTCTGCGCGGCGGCGCGATCCGCGATGTTCTCGTCGAACCGGATCGCCACCGGCTCACCGATCCCGACGACCTCGCCGTCGCCGGGGGCGACGTAGGGCATGGTCAGGTGGGCGGGTGAGCTGGTCTGGAAGGTCATCTGCCGACTCGCCGCGCCGCCCATGCCCAGCGCCTTCGCGCTCAAGGTGTAGCGCCTGTTGTAGCCGAGTTGCTCGGTGGTCGACCAGCGCAGTCCGTCGGGACTGAGCTGGCCGCCGATCGACTTGCCGTTCTCGTTGACCATGGTGACCGATGCCAGAACGCCGTCGGCGACGCTGACGGTCACCGGTGCATCGACGGTGACGCCGACGGCGCCGTCGGTCACCGACGCGGTGAGCTTCGGTACGAGCAGGTCGGCAAACGGGGTGCCCTTGTCGAAAATGACCCTCGCCGGCGCCGCGGTGTGTCCGCCACCGCAGCCGACGCCCAACACAGCAACCGAAGCGATCGCGGCAGCCAGCCACGATCGTCCTCTGCGCAAAGGCGTCATCGAGTGACCTTCCAGGAAGCGTGATGTAGATGGTCACCGCTGACCAGAATCAGTGCAAGCATTGTAATGCGTGTTGTGGCGCTGGAATGCCGACCTTGACAGGACCGTAATCAGGTGTCATCCCCTTCCTCCGGGGCCGACGGAACGGCGCGTTCAGGCCGGTTGGCCGACCCTGTCGCGGTCTTCGGCCTCGACCCGATCGCGGGTCGAGGCGGCTTCGACACGCGCGAGCTTGACGATGGCCGCCGTCAGCACCAGGACGGCCACCGCCAGGGCGGCCGTCCCGGCGCGGCCCGCGTCCAGCGTCTCGTCGAGCACGACGACCCCGAGCACGGCCCCCACGACCGGCTGGGCCACCTGCAGCGTGGGCATCGACGCGGTCAGGGGTCCGGCCCGGAACGCCGCCTGGCTCCACACCACGCCCCCCACCGCGACCAGGACGGCGGCGTACAGCTCCGGGGCTTGCAGCACCGCCCATCCGCCGCCGCCGAGCCGGGCGACGACCTCCTTGGCGAGCACCGCGAACACGCCCCACAGTGAGCCGGAGACGAGGGCGAACATCACCGCGGCCGCCGGGCCGCCCCAGATTCGGCCCGCCGCCACGCAGGCAACGAGCACCGGGCCCAGCACGGCGGCCACCACGACCCAGATTCGCAGCGATGCGTAGGCACGCCCGGCCTGCGGATCGCCGACCACGACGACCACCGTCACCGCTGCGGTGAGCAGGCTGGCCCACATCCACTCGGTCCCGGTCACCTTGCGGTGGAATAACCGGGCGTTGATCGGCAGCGCGAACAGCAGCGAAGACATCAGCAGCGCCTGGACCAGCAGCACCGAGCCGTGGCCCAACGCGGCGGCCTGCAACGCGATGCTCGCCGCGAGCAGCAGCGCGCCCGCCCACCACCGTTTACTGCGCAGCAGGCCGGCGACCAGTTCCACGTTGCCGACCGACCGGTCCTCGATGCAGTGCGCCGCCCGTTGCTGCAGCACGTCGCCGATCGCAACGCAGAGCGCGGAACTCAGCGCGAGCGCAATGGCGATCTCCGTCTTGGGCATGAGCGTTCTCCGTCGATGTCAGACACCGGATTCGAGGCGGATACCGTTGGCCGGCAAGCAAAGCCGACGGTCTAGCCTCGGTACGTCGCCGTCTTGGTCGGCCACCTCCTGATCATGGGCCGCAGCGCCTTGGGCGCATCGGCCGCCCAGCGGCGCCGCCCCACCGCCGCGGCCGCGTTTTCACCGGTGACGGAACGATTCCGCAACCGCTCCAACGGTTTCGGCGCCCACCAGGTCCACCGGCCGAGCCAGTGGATGAAAGCGGGAACCAGGACCATCCGCACCAGGGTGGCGTCGGCCAGCACCGCAAGCGTCAGGCCGACGCCGAGCATCCGCATGAACGACACGTGCGCGGGGATCAACGCGGCGAATGAAATCGACATCACCAGCGCAGCCGTGGTGACCACGCGGCCGATGCCGGCGATGCCCAGGGCCGTGCTCTCGTCCGTGGCGGCGCGCGCCTCGGCGGCGGTCGGCGGGGTTTCCTCGATGGCCTGCGACGCCAGCCAGTACTCGTGGATGCGGGACACCAGGAACACCTCGTAGTCCATCGCCAGCCCGAAGGCGATGCAGAACAACAGCACCGGGATGTTGGCGTTCAGCGTGCCGTTGGGGGTGGTTCCCAGCGCGTGGAGGTGTCCGTCCTGGAAGATCCACACCATCGCGCCGAATGCGGCCGTCAGCGACAGCACATTGCACACCAGCGCCTGCAGCGGCAGCACCGCGCTGCCGGTGAGCAGGAACAGCAACGCGAACGTGACGAGGGCGATCAGCAGCAGCACCGTGGGCAGCCGCTGGGTGATCGCGTTCACGCTGTCGCGGTTGATCTGGGCCAGCCCCGTCATCTCCACCGACCGCCCCGCCGGCCCGCGGACCTCGTGCAATCGGTCGAGCTGGGCGTTCGAGGCCGATGAGTACAGAGGCGCGGTGCTGGCCACCGTGAGGAACGCGCCGCCGTTGGCGACGCCGGTGGCCGCGGCCGGCGGTCCCACCCGGTTCCCGGCGACGAAGGTCCCGGTCGGCGCGGTCACGGCGGACACCTCGGGCACGCGCGACAGGTTGGACGCGTAACGGTTTAGATCGCCCGGGGTGACGCCGCGGGCATCCGGGACGACGACGGTGACCCCCGTCCCCAGTCCGTTGGCGAAGTCGGTGTCCAACATGTCGGCGACTTGCCGCGCCGACGCCGACCGCGGCAGCACCCGCTCGTCGGGAAAGCCCCACTTCACCCCCAGGAACGGGACGCCCAGCAACAGCAGCAAGGCGACGACGCTCAGGCCGACCGGCAGGGCATGACGCAACACGTACCGGGTCGACCGGTACCAGAACTGCTCCTCGAGCGGCTTGTGCGCGTGATCGCGAAAAGACCGCTGGCCGTACAGGATCCGATGCAGGAGCGGGCGGGCGTCCAGCGCGTCCAGGCGGGGTCCCAGCAGCGCGATCGCCGCCGGCGTGATGACCACCGCGGCGACCGCGACGATGGCCGCGGTGGCCACGATGGTGTAGGCCGACGATTTCAGGAAGTACATCGGGAAGACCGCCATCACCGCCATCGACAGCCCCACGGTGGTGGCGGAGAAGAGCACCGTCCGTCCGGCGGTGGCCATGGTCCGCATCAGCGCGCGCTCGCGGTCGCCGCTGCGGGCCAGCTCCTCGCGGTATCGGCTGATGATCAGCAGGTTGTAGTCGATCGCCAGCGCGAGGCCCATCGCGATGCTCAGGTCCAGTGCATACGTCGACACGTCGGTGGCGAAACTGATCAGCCGCAACACCGACATGGTGCAGACGATGGCGAGGGTGCCGAGCACGATCGGCAGCGCCGCCGCCACCACGCCGCCCAGCACCCAGACCAGGACAGCGAAGCTCAGCGGAATCGCGATCGACTCCATCAGCAGCAGGTCGCGCTCGTTCTGGTCGTTGATCTGGGCGTACGCCACCGCCATGCCGCCGGCGCGCACCGTGACACCGTCGCGGTCGTGCACGAGTTGGTCGGTGAGGGTGCTGGCGTACTTCTGGGCGTCGTTCTCCCCGCCTTTCAGGCCGGCCACGATCATCCCGGACTTTTGGTCCTTGCTGACCAGCTGGGCGGCGGCCTGCGGGGGCGATGTCCACGCCGAGGACACATCCAAGACCCACGGCGAGGTCTTCAAATGGTCGACGATGTCGGTTCCGACGTCGCGCGCCTGCCGGCTCTGGGCGCCGGCCGGGGCGGTGACGACGATCATCATTTGCTGATCGGTCTGGTTGAACTTGTCGCGAAGCACGCTGGTCGCCCGGGCAGACTCCGAGGTCGGATCCTGAAAACCGCCGCCCGAAAGGTCGTTGATCACCGGCAACCCGAAAACCGTGGCACCGACCAGCAACAAAAACGCGGTCGCGATGATGCGCCGCGGCGCCGCGATGGCAAGACGGGTGAGCGCTTGCAGCATCTTTGGTCCCTCCATGGCTAGTCCCCGGCGATACCCCTATACCCGAACGAGGCCGCCTGACCACATCCCCGGGACGGGCCAAGGACGTTTGGCGATCTGGCACTCGGGTATCGGACGGGGAGGCGCCTTAGCACGCCATCGCTGCGCGGAGCGCCGGTTTGGCTGGGCTATCAGCGGATTGGATGGGCGATGAACTCGACGGACAACGCCATCGACATGAGGCACCCCACCGACGACGAACTGCAGGCGGTTTACCTGAATCAGGCCCGCACTTTTGGAGATCCGATCGACCCACGCGGCATCGAAGCCTGGAAACGCCGTGTCGACCTCGAAGACATCCTGGTGGCCGAGGACGTCTCGGACCCGCACAAGCCCTTCCTGGTGGGAACGTCCATCATCTACCCCACGCGGTTGACGGTGCCGGGTGCCGCCGGCCTGCGAGCCGCGTGGCTGACGATGATCGCGGTCGCGTCAACGCATCAAGGCAAAGGTGTATGGGGTCAGCTCAGCGCGAAGGGGCTGGGTATCCTCATCGACCGCGGCTACCCCATCGTCTTCGGGGTGCCGACCCAGACCGCGATGTACGACGGCTTCGGCGCGGGCGTGGCAACTTACCTCCGCAGCTACTCCATCGACCGACGCTTTGCGAAGCTGCGGTCCGGGCCGCGCGAGTTGCGTGCGCGCGAGGTCACCGCCGCCGAAGCCAAGCCGCTGTTGCCCGAAATCTACGAACGGTGGTGCGCCACAACGACTGGCGCGGTGACCCGCAACGACGCCTGGTGGGCAGACTATTTGGAAGACCGCCCCAGCCAGCGAGGCAGCGGGACCGCGCTCAATTACACGATCCACCCCGACGGGTTCCTGACCTACCGCGTCGTCGGGGAGTCGGATCACGGCTACCGGCCGCCGCTGGGCACCGTGGTGGTCGAGGACTTCTGCCCCGTTACGGACGAGGCGCACACCGAGCTCCTGCAGACGCTGTTGGCCTTGGAGATGTTCGACACCATCGAGATCGACGTGCCGGTCGACGACCCCCTGCCGCTCAAGCTCACCGACCTGCGGGCCGCCGAGACCACCGGCGTGAGCGATTTCCTCTGGGTACGGATCAACGACGTGCCCGAGGTGCTCGGCGCCCGCGCCTACGCCGCCGATATCGAGATCGCGCTGGACGTCACCGACCCACTGGGCCTCGCGGGCGGACGGTTCCTGCTACGGACCCGCGATGGCGTGGGGAAATGCACTCCGCACGACGGGAAGGTCGATGTGGAGATCGGCCTGGCCGACCTGGCCACGATCTACATGGGCGCGCACAGCGCCTCCGAACTGCAGCGGGCGGGCCGGCTCGCGGAAGAGCGACCGGGTGCGCTGGGCGGCCTCGATGCCGCCTTCGCCACCGACCGGGCACCGTACTGCGGGACGCTCTTCTGAGTCGCCTGCGCTGCAGCCCATTTCGTGAGTAGCAGCACCGATGGGAGCTGGGCGGGCCTGCCGTCCCGCCCGGTCGCTATCCTGGAGGGGATTCCGGGATTTCACTCCGCGGCAGGACGCCTGTTATTGTCGCGTACGCGGTCTCGGCCGTCGAAAGCGCCGTTAGCTCAGTTGGTAGAGCAGCTGACTCTTAATCAGCGGGTCCGGGGTTCGAAACCCTGACGGCGCACCACAGACGTCAATGTTGGCGCCCACACCGTCCCTGACCCGGGGCGACGTTTCCTTCTCGGCGCCCCTCTGGCAGGTATCGACCGCCTAGCCTCCTTCCGTCGCGGGAGGACGGCCGGCCGCGTTCGGCGCGGAGGCGGCCGGCTGAGCCCAGCTCAGCGGCAACGACTTGAGCGCAAAACTCTTCGAGGGGAACTTGATCTCCGGGACGTAATCGTGCGGCACGTCGAAGTCGGGGATCTGCTTGAGCCACTCTTCGACGATGAGCGTCAGTTCGATTCGCGCCAGGTGGGAGCCGATGCAGCGGTGAGGTCCACCGCCGAATCCCCAGTGCCGGTGCACCTTTCCGTCCATCACCAGGTCGTCGGTCGAGATCTCGTCGCTCCCGTCACGGTTGATCGCGGCCGTGCACAACCGTACCGGCGTGCCCGGCGGGAGGGTCATGCCGCCCACTTTGACGAAGTCCGTGGTGACCCGCGCCGCCAGCGGTGCGGCCGGCTCGAGCCGGACGATTTCTTCGATGAAGACCCTGATCTGCTCCGGGTCGTCGCGCAGGTCCCTGCGGAGCTGCGGCCTGCGCGCCAACTCGAACAGCGAGAACCCGATCGCCGCGGCCACGGTGTCCAGCCCGGACAACACCAGCAGGTGGCTCATGCCGAGGAGCTCGAGGTCAGTCAGATCCCCCGGCCCGGTCATCACCTCCGACAGCATGTCCGAGCCGGGGTTCTGCCGTCGTTGCAGGATCGCGTCGGTGAAATAACCCAGGAGGTCGTTGCCCTCGGGCCCGCCGTCCACCGCGGCGTCCTTCCAGGCGATCACGCGGTCGCGGTCTTCCAGCGGCAGACCGTAGAGGTCCATGAAGACCTGGTAGGGGTAAAGGCGCGCGAAGTCCGCCATCACCTCGCATGCGCCCCTACCGGCGAGGTCGGTGATCATGTCGACGGCGTGGCGCTCCATCACCGGCCGGGATTTGCTCAGGGCGTGCGGGCTGAAGTGCGGTTGCAGGATCTTGCGGTAGCGGGTGTGCTCGGGAGGGTCGAACGCCGACGGCAGCACCGGCACCGGGCTGCCCGGGGGCTGGAGCGCCAAATGCGCCGAGAAGAGATTCGGTTGGCATAGCGCCGTCAGCACGTCCTCACGACGGGTCAGGTAGTAGGCGCCGTTCATGAAGACGACCGGCCCGGCGTCCCGCAACGCCTTCCATCCGACGCCCCGGTCGGCGGCCAGCGGCAAGGTGGAATGCTCCAGGCGCGGTAGGTGAAAGTCTGCTGACCCGATCGCGCTGGAAGTACCCGCGTGAACGCGCCCTGAATTGGCGTGCTGTGTGCTCGAATTCATCGCCAAACCACCTGACACGCAAGGGCGGGATGGGCGGTACATGCAACCATGACTGTTCCTCGGGAAGGGGAGGGAGGGTGGTCTGCGCTCGCGCGTCGCAACGACCCAAGGGCGTGAGTCGCCGCTTATGGCCGCCTTTGCCGGGGCAAGGGAAGTCGGTGCACGCGTTGGCCCCACGGGTTTCGTCAGGCGAGCACGAAGGGCCGGCGGCCTCTCAGCAGCGGATTAGGCAGAGCTCCATCAAGATGTCCCGGCCGTCACAACCGGCCGGGGCCACCACCCGCCGGGCGTGGTCTGATGGATGACCTTGTGGGGCAAAGGAAGTCGGCAAAACAAGCCAGTCAGATTGCGGCGACAGGGAGGGCCAGCTGGTTGGCCGTTCCCGCGTCATCCACATGCTGTGGAATGGCTTTTTGTCCGTGGGCGTAGACCCCGGTCCCAGGCCATGACCCGGATGGCTGATGATCTGCACCGCGCCGGGGTGCTCCTGGCCGCCAGGTGTTTGCACGCTTTCCGTTTGGTGTGTCCACGCCGCCGGCTCGGGCAGTGCCCCGGCCGCGAATTGCGGGCGCAGGGAGGATCCCGCGATCAAGGCGACGAACAGGCTGAGCGCGGTGACGACAGCGACGATCGACTCCCGCGGAGTCATAGCGCTCTCACGGCCCACAATGGCAGGACTGTACAAGAAGATACTTGTGCGCTAGCCGCCAGTGAGCTGTGAAAACGATCAAAAGTGGAAGTGTGTCGCTTCTGCTTGGCCGGGCCGGTGGCCGACCCCTCTCGGGCCGAACGGCAAGCTGGTAGCCACCCTAGCCCCGGGCCCTTTGCCAGGCCTGCGCCCCCGGATGCGATAGGTTCAGCCGGGCTATCGACCGCACGATCGGAATCAGCCCGCACACTTCGGTATTCGGCCAGACCGACGTTGCCGACCGGGCTGCGCAAAAGACGTCCATGCCGTTGATACGGACTGCGCCGCAGCTTGTTTGGAAGGGCGTACGGGCCTGGGCCACGGCCCCGCTAGAGAAATCCACAACTTGTTGACGTCGTATCCGCCCGCGGTAGCTGTTCCTCCGGGTACTTTTTGCTGGCACCGGTTGGTGCCACGGGCGTCACCGGCGCCCCTGGAACGAGCTGCGTCGAAGGAGCCGCAATGGGGTTCATCCAGCCGAATCTGCCCGTCGTCGACGTGGCCGAATGGAGCAAGTTGAACCGCGCCGAACGGATCGTGCCGATGGTGCGCCACATCGCCGAGAACGGGTTCGGCACCCCGCTGGTGATGCATGTGATGTATGGCGTGAAGATCGCGCTGTACGTACTCGGCGGCTGGGTGTTCGGCTGGTGTACCACGGGCATCGGCAGCTTCACCGGCGTCGCGAGGTGGTGGTCGGAACCGATCGTGTTCGAGAAGGCCGTGCTGTACACGATGCTGTTCGAGGTCGTCGGCCTCGGTTGCTGCTTCGGACCGCTGGCCGGGCGTTACTTCCCCCCGATGGGCTCCATCCTGTACTGGCTGCGGCCCGGAACCATCCGGCTGCCGCCGTGGCCCGATCGGGTGCCGCTGACCAAGGGCAGCGTCCGCAGCCCGATCGATGCGGCGCTCTACGCCGCGCTGCTGGTGTTGCTCGCGATCGCGCTGGTGTCCGACGGCAGCGGGCCGATTCCCGCCCTCCACACCGAGATCGGTGTGCTGGCGCCCTGGCACACCGTCGCGATCCTGTCGGTTCTGGCGCTCGTCGGCCTGCGTGACAAAGTCATTTTCCTGGCTGCCCGCGGCGAGGTCTACGCGCCGCTGGCGCTGGTCTTTCTGTTCTCCGGAGCCGACTGCATCATCGGGGCCAAGGTGGTCTTCATGGTGATCTGGATCGGCGCCGCCACCTCAAAGCTGAACAGGCACTTCCCGTTCGTGATCTCCACGATGCTCGCGAACAACCCTTTCATCCCGTCGGGGGCGCTCAAAAGGTCCATGTTCAAGCGCTACCCGGATGACCTGCGGCCGAGCGCGCTGGCGGGTTTCATCGCACACTTCTCCACCGCCGTGGAAGGCCTGGTGCCGCTGGCGCTGCTGTTCTCCCACGGCGGCTGGCCGACGGCCATCGCCGCGTTCGTGATGGTCGTCTTCCACCTCAACATCCTGCTGGCCTTCCCGATGGGAGTCCCGCTGGAGTGGAACGTGTTCATGATCTTCGGGGTGCTGTCGTTGTTCGTCGCTCACGCGCCTCTCGGATTGTCCGATGTGGCCAATCCGTTGCCGGTGGCGATCCTGTTCGCCGTCATGGCCGGGGTCGTGGCCGTCGGGAATCTCTACCCGCGCAAGGTGTCCTTCCTGCCGGGCATGCGGTACTACGCGGGCAACTGGGACACCACGGTGTGGTGCGTCAAGCCGTCGGTCGACGAGAAGTTCCGCGCCGGCTCCCGCGCGCTGGGGCCGATGCAACACCTGCAGCTCGAGCGGCTCTACGGCTCCAGAGAGCAAACCTTGGTGCCGCTTCACCTCGCGATGGCGTTTCGGGGGATGAACACCCATGGCCGCGCGTTGTTCACGCTGGTGCACCGCGCGCTGGCCGGCTACGACGAGGACGACTACAACCTGTGCGAGGGCGAGGTGCTGTGCTCGATGGTGCTCGGCTGGAACTTCGGCGACGGACACATGCACAACGAATGCCTGATCGAGGCGCTGCAGCAGCGCTGCGAGTTCCAGCCCGGTGACGTGCGCGTGGTGATCCTGGACGCCCAGCCGATCCACATCCAGCGGCAGGAGTACCGGCTGGTCGACGCGGCGACCGGCGAATTCGAGCGCGGCTACGTCGACGTCGACGACATGGTCACATCGCAGCCGTGGGCCGACGACATCCCAGTGCACGTCCAGAGCGGCACGGGCGCCGGCATGACCTGAGCCCTCAGCGGTTCCTCACCCGGTGTACCACCACCACGACGACAAGCACACCAACGCCGGCCAGCGACACCGTCACAGCGGGCTTCTTGACGAACTCGATCGCCTTCGCTTTCAGGTCGTCGGCGAGGCGCCGCGGGTTGGCCCGCACGGCGAGCGAGTCGACGGTGGCCGCCAACTGGTCGCGGGCGACGTCGATGTCCCGCTTGATCGCCTCGGGGTCCCGGTCCGCCACGTGTCTGTCCTCCCAGTCGGCCTGATGCACCTGACGCACTACCCTAGATCAGCTGGTGACAACCCCAGCGCTCCGGTGAACAGAAAGGGGCCCGAAATTGGCCGAGACCACGCGGCTTGCGCCGGGCGACCAAGCCCCCGCCTTCAGCCTGCCCGACGCCGACGGCAAGAAGGTGTCGCTGGCCGACTACAAGGGGCGTCGCGTCATCGTCTACTTCTACCCGGCGGCCTCGACCCCAGGCTGCACCAAACAGGCCTGCGACTTCCGCGACAACCTGCACGAACTCGGCGACGCCGGCCTCGACGTCATCGGCGTCTCCCCCGACAAACCGGAGAAATTGGCCAAGTTCCGGGACGCCGAGAAGCTGACGTTCCCGCTGCTGTCGGACCCCGAGCGCACGGTGCTGACGGCCTGGGGCGCCTACGGCGAGAAGCAGATGTACGGCAAGACCGTGCAGGGCGTGATCCGCTCGACCTTCGTGGTCGACGAGAAGGGCAAGATCGCCCTGGCGCAGTACAACGTCAAGGCTGCACATACGGCAACAAAGATCAAGCAGATCATCGCCCAGCTAGCAACATCTGCCGAGTGAATCCACCGGCTACGGCTGGGAGCGTTTCCACCACTGCCGTGGCGACACGCAAGCGTTACTCTGACCATTCGACATTGAAGTCAGCCAACTGACCCTCCGGAGGACGTTGGTGCTCCCGCCGATGACGAAGAGGGATGACTCATGAGCATGGCGTACCTGGCGCAACCGGAGCAGCAGCAACAGCTGGAATGGCTCGACGGCGGCACACTGGCAATCCTGCTCGACGGCAAGGCCACAGATGGCCAGTTGATGATCGGGCGCTTCGATGTGAGCGAAGGCGAAGCCCCGCCGTACCACAAACACACGCGGGAAGACGAAGTGTTCATGTTGATCAAAGGTACCGCGCTAGTCTGGGTAGACGACCAGGAGACGGAGTTGGCGGAAGGCGGGATTGTGTTCTTGCCCAAGAACATTCCACACGCCTATCGCATCACGTCAAAGACGGCAGATCTACTGATGATCAACACACCGGCAGGAATTGAAGGAATGTTCCGCTACTCCGGTCGCGACAAGGCGATGCCACGTCCGGAGGGCTTTGAAATTTCGCCCTCGCGTTTGGTTGAGGGAGCGGATAAGTTCGGACAGGTCATTCTTGGCCCCCCGCGCTGACCGTACACTTATGGCGGTCGCCGTCGCTCAATACAACGTGAAGGCCACCGGCCACGTCGCCAAGCTGCGGCGCAACCTCTCGGTCTGACCGCCTCAGACGGCCAGATTCGCCAGCAGCAGCGCCTCGGCGATCGCCGCGCGTTCCAGCACACCCAGGTGCAGGCTCTCGTTGATGCTGTGCGCCTGCGTGCCGGGGTCCTCGACGCCGGTGACCAGGATCTTCGCGCGCGGGAACGCATTGGCGAACTCGGCGATGAACGGGATGGAACCGCCCATGCCCATGTCGATCGGGTCGGTGCCCCACGCCTGCCGGAAGGCCGCCCGGGCGGCGTCGTACACCGGGCCGCTGGCATCGATGGCGTAGGGCTCGCCGATGTCGCCCCGGGTGACGGTGACGTGAGCGCCCCACGGCGCATGCTGGTGCAGATGAGCGGTCAACGCGTCCAGGTGTGCCGCCGCATCACCGCCGGGCGCGACCCGCATGCTGATCTTGGCGCGGGCCCGCGGGATCAGCGTGTTCGACGCCTTGTCGATCGCCGTGGTGTCGATGCCGATCACGGTGATCGCGGGCTTGGCCCACAGTCGCTGCGGTGCCGAACCCGAACCGATCTCGGACACCCCGTCCAGCAGCCCCGAGTCGGCGCGCACCCGCTCGGGCGGGTAATCCACAGCGGCGGCGGCACTTTCGTGCAACCCGGCCACGGCCACGTTCCCCTCGTCGTCGTGCAGGCTCGCCAGCAGCCGCACCAGCACGCTCAGAGCATCCGGTACCACGCCGCCCCAGATGCCGGAGTGCAGCCCGTGGTCCAGCGTGGCGACCTCCACCACGCAGTCCACCAGGCCCCGCAGCGAAACGGTCAGCGCCGGAACGTCGGTGCTCCAGTTGTCGGAGTCGGCGATGACGATCACGTCGGCCGCCAGGGCGTCGCGGTGGGCTGCCAACAACCGGCCCAGCGACGGCGAGCCCGATTCCTCCTCGCCCTCGACGAAGACCGTCACGCCAACCGGCGGCTTGCCGCCGTGCGCCCTGAACGCCGCCAAATGCGTTGCAATACCGGCCTTGTCGTCGGCGCTGCCGCGCCCGTAGAGCCGCCCGCCGCGTTCGGTGGGCTCGAAGGGCGGCGAGGTCCACTGGTCGGCGTCGCCTTCTGGCTGCACGTCGTGGTGAGCATAGAGCAGCACGGTCGGCGCGCCCGGGGGCGCGGGATGGCGCGCGATGACCGCCGGCGCACCGCCCTCGCTAACGATCTGCACGTCACCGAAACCAACCTGCGACAACAGGTCTGACACGGCTTGGGCGCTGCGGTGCACCTGGTCGCGCCGGTCCGGGTCGGCCCACACCGATTGGATGCGCACCAGGTCCTCGAGGTCGCGGCGCACCGACGGCAACACGTCGCGGACGCGCTGAACGAGATCGCTCATGGCCTCGAGGCTAGTCGGCCAATTTTTTGGCGCGAGCAGACGCAAAGTCGCATGAACGCCCGCGCCGAGATGCGATTTTGTGTCTGCTCGCGCTCAAGGCGTCTCCAGGATCGCCACCGCGGCGGCGGTATCCCCCTCATGCGTCAGCGACACATGAATCGTCACGTCGGCCAGGTGTTTGGCGATCTCGCCGCTCAGCCGCACCCGGGGCCGCCCCCACATGTCGGTGACCACCTCGATGTCGCGGTGAATGTCTTCGGGCAGCACCGGACGTTGCGCGAACCGGGACCCCGACCAGGCCTTGATCACCGCCTCCTTCGCCGCCCACCGGGCGGCCAGGTGGCGCGCAGCCGAGGAGCTCTTGTCCGAGGCGTCGCGGCGCTCACCCGGTGTGAACGTCTCGGAGAAGACGGTTCCCGGCTGGTCGACCTGCTCGGCGAAATCAGGGATGGAGACGACGTCGATCCCCACACCGACAATTCCCATGGGTGGCCAGGCTAACGGACGGTCTCGCCCGGCGACGATGCGGTCCGCGCGGCGGAGCGAGGTGGAGCCGGGCGATGAACCGACGTCATCCGGCCGGGACCTCGTAGGCCTCGCCCTCGCCCAGCCGCGACGCCGGGTTCAGCAGCATCGCCGCCTCTTGGCGCTTCTCCGGCACGTCGTGGTCGAAGCGGCGATCCGGTGGCCGCTCGTACATCGGTGCGCCGCCGGCGATGGCCGACACCAACCGGCGCTGACCGGCCAGCAGCCGCGCCTCCGCGCGCCGTTGGTAGTCCGCGCGCTGCTCGGGGTCCAGCGCGGCAATGAACGCCTGCGGGTGCACCAGCGCCACCAGACCGGACACGTGGCCGAAACCGAGGCTGGTCAGCATGCCGGCCTTCAGCGGGAACTTCTCCCCCAGCCGCAGCGTCTCGCGCACCCACACGAAGTGCGCCGAGGAGGCCAGTTCGTCGTCGACGCAGTCGAGGCTGCGGTTGGGCGGGATGACGCCGTCGCGCAGCATCTGGCACAGGCCCATCATCTGGAAGACCGCCGCGCCGCCCTTGGCGTGCCCGGTCAGGCTCTTCTGCGACACCACGAACAGCGGGGCGCCCTCGGAGCGGCCCAAAGAGTCCGCCAGCCGCTCGTGCAGCTCGGTCTCGTTGGGATCGTTCGCCAGCGTGGAGGTGTCGTGCTTGGAGATGACCGCGATGTCGTCGGCGCCGACGCCCAGCCTGGCCAGCGAACGCGCCAACGCCGAATCCTTGCCGCCGCGGCCGGCGCCCAGCGCGCCCAGCCCGGGGGCGGGGATCGAGGAGTGCACGCCGTCGGCGAACGACTGCGCGTAGGCGACCACGGCCAGCACCGGCAGACCCATCTTGAGCGCCAGGTCGCCGCGCGCGAGCAGGATGGTGCCGCCGCCCTGTGCCTCGACGAACCCGAGTCGGCGCCGGTCGTTGGGCCGGGAGAACTTCGAGTCGTGGATGCCGCGGCCCCGCATCATGGACGTGTCGGCCGTGGCCGCCATGTCACCGAAGCCGATGATGGCTTCCAGCGTCAGGTCGTCGAACCCACCGGCCACCACGAGTTCGGCCTTGCCGAGCCGGATCTTGTCGACGCCCTCTTCGACCGACACCGCCGCGGTCGCGCACGCGCCGACCGGGTGGATCATCGCTCCGTAGCTGCCCACGTAGCTCTGAATGACGTGGGCGGCAACGACGTTCGGCAGCACTTCCTGCAGGATGTCGTTCGGCTTGCTGCGCCCGAGCAGGTTGCCGTGATACATCGTCTGCATCGACGTCATCCCGCCCATGCCGGTGCCCTGCGTGCTGGCCACCAGGCCCGGGTGCACCCACCGCATCAACTCGGTGGGGGTGAATCCCGAAGACAGGAACGCGTCGACGGTCGCGACGATGTTCCACAACGCCACCCGGTCGGTGGAGCTGGCCATGTCCTGGCTGATGCCGTACACGGTCGGATCGAATCCGGTGGGGATCTGCGCGCCGACGACCCGCGACAGCTTGGTCTTGCGCGGCACCCGGATCTCGGTGCCCGCCTTGCGCGTGACCTGCCAGTCGCCCGAATCGGGGACCGGGCGGATCACCGTGTGCTCGGGGTCGAATTCGACGAACCCGCGGGCGTCGGCCTCCGACGAGACGACGAAGGTGAAGTCCTTGTCCAGGAACACCGACACCAGCAGCGGCGACGCGTGATCGGGGTCGATGGCGCCGTCGTCGACGAACTCGCGAATGCCGACCCGCTCCACCACGGTGTCGTGGTAGCGCTCGACCAGCTCGGTCTCGTCGACGAGATCGCCGGATTTCGTGTCGTACCAACCCGGTTGGGGGTCGTCCTCCCACCGGATGAGTCCCGTGGTCCAGGCCAGCTCGAGCACACCCGCCGCCGACAGCTCGTTGTCGACCTCCATCTCGAAGCGGGTGCGCGACGAGCCGTACGGGCCGATCTCGGCGCCGCCGACGATCACCACCAGGTCGGCCGGGTCGACGTCCAAGTCGTCCCACTGCGGCGGCGGCGCCGGGGTGACGGGGCGCGGCGGCGCCGGCAGCGCGGCGATGGTGCCCTCGGCCGCGGCGTCTTCCATGGCATGCTCGCCCGAAGCGGCTTGCTCGCGCGCCTTGGCGGCCAGTTCCGCCATGTCGAGGTTGGCTTCGGCGAGGCCGCCGGTCAGGTCCGCCTTGATCGGGGTCAGAGCCGCCGCGACCTTGGACTCCACGTCGCAGAGGCCCAGCAGCATGGCCGCCATCTCGTCGGTGGAGTAGGTGGTGACACCGGCCTCCTCGACGGCGTCGACGATGGCGTCGTTGTGGCCCATCAGCCCGGTGCCGCGGGTCCAGCCGATCAGCGCGTGCGCAAGGCTGACCCGGGCGGCCCAAGAGGATTCGGCGTGCCAACGGCTCACCAACGCGTCCAGCGCCGACTTGGCCTCGCCGTACGCGCCGTCGCCACCGAACATTCCGCGGTTGGGTGAGCCGGGCAACACCACGTGCAACCGAGAGGCGATGTCGCGTTCGGCGCCGATCTTGGACAGCCCGCCGATCAACCGCTGCACCGCCCAGAGCAGAACCTTCATCTCCATCTCGGAACGTGAACCGGCCTCCGACAGGTCGCCGGCGACGCGGGGAGCCGCGAACGGGAACAGCAGCGTGGGGGTCTGCGCGTCCTTGATGTGAATGGATTGAGGCCCAAGGCTTTCGGTCTGCTCGGTACCGATCCATTCGCTCAATGCGTCGATGTCGGAGTAGGACGCCATGTTGGCGGCGACCACCCATAGCACCGCGCCGTACCGGGCGTGGTCGCGATACAGCCCGCGGTAGAACGCCAGCCGCTCGTCGTCGAGCTTCGACGTCGTGGCGATGACGGTGGCCCCGCCGTCGAGCATGCGTGCGACCACCGACGCCGCGATCGAACCCTTCGAAGCGCCCGTCACCACGGCGACCTCGTTGGTGTAGTTGCCGGGCTCGGGATTCTCGGCGCCGGCGGCGATGCGGCCGTAGAGCGACGCGTGAATCTGGCGACCCGCGGCCAGCGCCTTGCCCTGCCACCAGGTCGCCTGCGTGGCGACGACATGGCCTGCGCCCTCGAACCTTTCGGACAGGCTCGTCCACTGGGCGTCGATGTCACCCTCGTCGGTCAGCCAGAGCCTGACCAAGTCCTCCCGGGCGCTGGCCCAGCGGTCGTCGAACACGACGGCCTTCTTGGCATCGAAGACCGGCGCGACCAGGCGCGGCCAATCCGCGCCGAGTTCGGCGGTGACCAGGTCGATGAGCTCGGCGTCGGTGGCGGCCGGCGCCGAGCCGACCGGGTCGTCGTGGCCCAATTGATTCAGGATCAGGCGGGCCGCCGACGCGAGCACACCGTCGCGGCCGGTGATCTGGTCGGTGAATTCGCTGAGCGCGGCCGCGTCGACGGTCGCGCCGCCACCGCCGCCCGACGACGGCAGCGCGACCGCGATGCCGCGGCGCGCCGCGACGGACGTGACGGCGGCGTCGATGACCTTGTCGACCGAGGCGGCGTCGGCCAGCGCGCCCTCGTGCAGGTGGCCCATCGCGCCGCCGCGCACGCTGGTGCCCTCGCGGGTACCCAGCGCCACCTCGACCGTGACGTGCTTGGCCCAGCCCTCGCCCAGCTCCCACGTCTTCTTGACGCGCTCGGCGATCGCGCCGGGCCGCTTGCCCGAGGGCCCCAGCACCGTGCGCAGCTGGTCGTTGATCGCGTCGGAAAGCACTGGGCCGAAAGGCTTGTAGGTGCGCGCCAGCTTGGTCACCTGCGACCGCAGCCCGGCCAGGTCGGCCTCGGCCGCGCCGTCGATGGCGCCCAGGTTCAACTCCGAACCCAGGTCGACCAGCAGCTGGTTGCGCCGCGACGAGGCGCCATCGGTGATGGACTCGATGGAGTCCAGTTCCTCGATCTGGTCGATGCGCATCTTGGCCGACAGCGCGATCAGGGCCAGGGTGGCGTCGGCGGCGTCGAACCCGATGTCGTCGGGACGGGGGCCGGTCGACGGGGCGGCCGACGGGGCGGGCGCCGGTGCGGCCGGCAGAGCGGTGGCACCCTCCGGTGCGGCTGGCTCGTCCGCGATCTCCTCGGGCTCCGGCTCGGGATCGGTATCGGTGGCGAACAGCACCGCCGCGTCGCGCTCGGCATTGAGCACTTCGACTGTGCTGTGGGCGTATTCGGGCAGCTTCAGGGTGTTGGTGGCCAGCCCGGCGACGGTCGGCGCCGACTTCACGCCGATCTCGACGAACCGCTCCACGCCCAGACCGCCCGCGGCCTGCTCGGTGAACAGCAGGTCCTGCGTTTCGATCCAGCGCACCGGGCTGGCGAACTGCCACGCCAGCAGCTCGATCAAGACGATGCGCGCCATCTCGTTGCGGCGCTCGGTGAGCCAGGTGTCGTAGTCGGCGAGGATCGCGTCGAGCGGTTCGGCCGGCACCAGGTCACGGATCTCCTGGATGAAGTCGCGGTCCAGGGTGAACGGGCGGGGCACCAGGTTGGGGATGTAGCGCCCGATGATGACGTCGGGATCTTTGTCGCGCGGCATGACGCGCTCCAGCGAGCGGCGGAATTCCGCCACCCCCACGCGCAGCACCCTCGAGTGGAACGGCACGTCGATGCCCGGCACCAGGATGAAGGAGCGCTTGCCGCCGGTGATCTCGCGGCGGCGCTCCACCTCGGCCTCCAGCTCTTCCAGGCCGCGGACCGTGCCGGCGATCGCGTACTGCGAACCGCGCAGGTTGAAGTTCACGATCTCCAGGAATTCCCCTGTGCGCTCGGCGATTTCGGCCACAAATCCGGGTACCTCGTCGTCCGGCAGGTCGATCTGCGACGGCCTGATGGCCGCCAGCCGGTAGTTGGAGCGGCCCAGCTCGTCGCGCGGCACGATGTCGTGCATCTTGGAGCCGCGGTGGAACACCGTCTCCAGCAACGCTTCCAGCTCGTAAATCCCGGTGACGCAGGCCAGCGCGGTGTACTCCCCGACGGAGTGGCCGCAGGCGATGGCGCCTTCGACGAACGCGCCCTGCTCACGCATCTCGGCGACCTGCGCCGCCGCGACCGTCGCCATCGCGACCTGGGTGAACTGCGTCAGGTACAGCACACCCTCGGGGTGGTTGTAGTGCACGCCGCTGGCGATGATGCTGGTCGGGTTGTCGCGCACCACGTGCAGCACCGAGAAGCCCAGCGTCTCGCGGGTGAACTTGTCCGCCTTGTCCCAGACCTTGCGGGCGGCCTTGGAGCGGGCGCGGACATCCATGCCCATGCCCTTGTGCTGGATTCCCTGCCCGGGGAACGCGTACACCGTGTGTGGGGCGGCCAGGCGCGCCGTCGCCGACATCACCAGGTCGGACCCGATGCGGGCGGCCACCTCCAAAACCTCTGCGCCCTGGTCGATTCCGACGCGCTCGACGCGGAAGTCGACCTCGTCGCCGGGACGCACCATGCCCAGGAACCGGGCGGTCCAACCGACCAGCCGGGCCGGGGGCCGCGCCTGTCCGTCGGTGGCGGTCACCGCGTGCTGCGCGGCGGCCGACAACCACATGCCGTGCACGATCGGCGAGTCCAGGCCGGCCAGCAGGGCGGCGGCCCGGTCGGTGTGGATCGGGTTGTGGTCGCCGGACACCACGGCGAACGGTCGCATGTCGACCGGTGCGGTCAGCCGGACGTCGCGCCGGCGCCGGCGCGGGGTGTCGGTCGCGTTCTCCGAGACCGCACCGCCTGCGCGCACCGGATCGCCGAGCTCGGCCGTGCCGGTGCGGCCGAGGATCGCGAATCGCTCATCGAGGCTGGCGAGCGTCGCGCCGTCGGCGTCGGCGATCGTCACCGACACCCGGACGACGCGGCCCAAGTCCGTGTCGATCGCCGGCGAAGCCGTTGCCGTGACTGCCAATTCGGCCGGAACCTTCGGCAGCACGCCGACGACGTGGGCGGCGTGGTCGAGGTGCACGAGGCTCAGCAGGCCCTCGACGACCGGGACGCCGGTGTCGGTGACCGCCGAGCCGATCGCCGCGAAAACCGCGGGCCAGCAAAGGCCGACGAGGGCGTCGGGCACAGTGGTGAGCCCCGGCGCCAGCGGCTCGCCGAAGGTGGCCGTGACACCGGTGTGGTCGGCGACCCGCTCGGGATCCCAGTTCACCGTCACGTTGGCGGTCCCGTCGACCACCGCGGGCAGCGATTCCGGCCCGTCGACTCCGGCGGCGATCGCCAGCACCGCGCGCATCGCGGTGGCGGCGTCTTCGGTGGACACCACCGGCGTACCACCGTCAATGGTGTTGGGGGGCAGGGTGAACGGGATGTCGATCCAGGTTGCCGACACCGGAACGCTCAACACCACCCGGTCGCCGTCGACTTCAAGCCGCGCCCCGGTGAACGAGTGCGTGGCGCGGCGGCTTTGGGGCCCTTCAGAGCCGTCGTGCACGAGCCAGTCCGCGGGGTCGGCGATCCGGTGGACCGGGTTTTTCGCGGTGCGGCCGGCCCACTGCACGTCGGGGGCGTCGAGCACGACAGCCAGGGGTCCGGTCACGTCGGGGCGGCCGAGCCGGCGCGCCGCCACCTCCCGCGGCTGCCCGTTGGACGACAGCACCTCGTCGACGGCGGCCTGCTCGAACCGGTCCAGCAGTTCACCGACGGGTTCGTCCATCCGGGTGATGCCGGCGACGGCCGCGGTGCCCGGGATGATGCACACCTGGTCGGCGTCGTACCGGGCATCGTGCGCCTGCCACAGCGAGTCGCTGCGCCACCAGCGGCGCACGTCCTTGTCGATGACCGGGACGAAGTTGACCGGCTTGCCCAGCGTCTTGCACAGCGTGACGAAGAACGGGACGTCGGCCGGGTGCAGCTGCACGGTCTCGGCGTCCGGGTACCGCGCGAGCAGCGCCGCGATGGCCCGCTCGGGGTCCTCCAGCGGGCCGGGGTCGTCGAACAATGTCTCGATCGGACCGAAATCCTGTGGGTGCAAACGCGCTTCGGCGCGCTGCAGCATCTGCTGGAACCGATCGCGCCAGGTGTCGGCCAGCCACGGGCTGCCCGGTGCGGCGGTGTCGGCGGTCGAGTTGCCGTCGCCGATGGCGAGTTCGACGTAGCGCCGCAGCCACTGCAGGTAGGTCATGTCGGCGACATCGCCGAAGTACGGCTTGGCGGTGTTGGCCATCGCGGCGATGATCTCGTCGCGACGCTCGGCGACGGCTTCCTCGTCGCCGGCGACCTCGTCGAGGAGCCGCCCGCAGCGCGACGCGCTGTTGTCGATCTCGTGGATGTCGGCGCCGAGCTGGCTGCGGCTGGACGCCATGCCGTTCACGGCTTTCCCGGCGCCGACCCACTGGTCGGTGCCTTGCGTCTCGACCAGCATCCGCTTGACCGACGGCGAGGTGGTGGCCTCCTTGGTGGCCATCGCCGCGGTGCCGACCAGGATGCCGTCGATCGGCATCAGCGGGAAGCCGTACGCCTGCGCCCAGCGCCCGGACAGGTACTCGGCGGCCCGCTCGGGCGTGCCGATGCCACCGCCCACGCAGACGGTGATGTTGGGGCGGGAGCGCAACTCCGAATACGTTGCCAGCAGCAGGTCGTCGAGGTCTTCCCACGAGTGGTGGCCGCCGGCGCGCCCACCCTCGATGTGCATGATGACCGGCTTGGTGGGCACCTCGGTCGCGATGCGGATGACCGAACGGATCTGCTCGACCGTGCCGGGCTTGAACACGACGTGGCTGATGCCGACGTCGCCCAGCTCCTCGATCAGCTCGACGGCGTCCTCCAGGTCGGGGATGCCGGCGCTGATCACCAGGCCGTCGATCGCCGCGCCGGACTGGCGCGCCTTCTGCACCAGCCGCTTCCCGCCGACCTGCAGCTTCCACAGATAGGGGTCGAGGAACAGCGCGTTGAACTGATAGGTGCGGCCGGGTTCGAGCAGCGTGGCGAGCTCCTCGATGCGGCCGGCGAAGATCTCCTCGGTGACCTGCCCGCCGCCGGCCAGCTCGGCCCAGTGTCCCGCGTTGGCCGCGGCGGCGACGATCTTGGCGTCGACGGTGGTCGGGGTCATGCCCGCGAGCAGGATCGGCGAGCGGCCGGTCAACCGGGTGAACTTCGTCGACAGCTTGACCCTGCCGTCGGGCAGGCGCACGACGGTCGGCGCGTAGGTCGACCACGCGCGCGCCACCTCGGGGACGGCGCCGACGGTGAAGAGGTTGCGCTGCCCCCCGCGGGTCGCGGCGGGCACGATGCCGATGCCCAGGCCGCGGATCACCGGGGCGGTCAGCCGGGTCAGGATGTCGCCGGGACCCAGGTCGAGGATCCAGCGCGCACCGGACGCGTGCACACTGCTGATCTCTTCGACCCAGTCGACACGTCGCACCAGGATGGCTTCGGTCAGCTCGCGGGCCAGCGCGACGTCGAGGCCGACCTTCTCGGCCCAGCCGCCGACGATGTCGATGCCGTCGGCCAGCCGCGGCGTGTGGAAACCGACCTCCACCTGCACCGGATCGAAGACCGGCGCGAAGACGTCGCCACCGCGAAGCTTGTTCTTGCGGTCGGCCTCTTCCTTCTCCGAGATCTGCCGGCAGTAGAGCTCGAACCGGGATAGCTGTTCGGGCGTTCCGGTGATGACGACCGAACGCCGGCCGTTGCGGATCGACAGCACCGGCGGCAGCACGGTCCGGACATCCTGCGCGAACTCGTCGAGCAGCCGGCTGATGCGCTCGGGGTCGGCGTTGGTCACCGACACCATCGGCGGCCGGTCGCCGAGCACGGAGATCCCGCGCCGGCGTGCCACCAGCGTCCCGGCCGCGCCGATCAGCTGCGCCATCGCCAGCAGTTCGGCGTCGCGGGCGCCCGCGGCCTTGAGCGCCTCGACGGCCAGCACCCCCTGCGAATGACCGGCGACGGCCACGGGCGGCGTGGCGCCCAGGTCCATGCCTTGGCGCGCCAGCGCCCGCACGGCCGCGATCTGGGTGAGCAGGACGCCGGGGATGGACACCGCGGCCGAGGTCAGGTGCTTGTCCGAGGGGACCGGATCCTCGGCCGCCAGCGCGCGCACCCACGCGAGCGGCTCGAAACCGATCGGACGGACCACCACCAGCTCCCTGGCCACCGGTTCGAGCAACAGCTCGACCTCACCGGCCAGCGTCGCCAGGTCGGATTCGATGCCGGCCGACGAGACCAGTTCCTCGAGGGTTTCCAGCCAGGCACTGCCCTGCCCGCCGAACGCAACGGCGTACGGCTCGCCGGCAGTCAGACGGTCGACCAGAGCGTGGGTTTCCCCGGCTGCCGCGTGGGGACTCTTTCCATCGCGATCGGCGGACAATTCCCCTCGCTTCGCTGGGGGATTCCAGTCGTGCCTCTCGTGGATCGTCACTCTCTATGTCTCCCTGTATGCGTCTTTACGTATCGGTTCGTTCGGCCGGTCACCACCGGCGGGCGGGTTCGGCGATTCCGCGTCGAATCAAAGCCGGGAAACTGCTCGCCGGTGTGTTCTCGGCGGGCCGGGGGTTGAGCGGCGCGGCGGACTGCATCGGCTGTACTAAGAGTGTCATAAGGATCAACCCCCGTTTTGCGTGGTGATCGGTTACTGATGAGTTCTACGCATGGGTAACCGTGTCGTGGGTAACACCGCGTTTCATCGGCGGCGCGGGCACGGCGAACAAACCTGCTGCATGCAGGTGGTTACGGTCGAGTAGCTATAACTGCGCAGATCAAAGCAGTTTTGTTATGTAATCGTTATGTAAAAATTTCGAGCCGTGGGGTCGCGCCGAGCGCGTTCTGCGCGCCTCCGCCACGCGGGGTTCGCGCCCGCCTCACCAAGAAATCAGCGAACGAGTGTTTGCTGGGATCTCTAAGAGTCGCGGGTGTCCGGCCGCCGTTCACCGAGCCGCCGGTCTAGGCCCACTGCCCGAATTGCGGCTTGAGAATTTCGTTGACGTCCACGCCGACCCCGCCGACACTGCGTTTGTCGATCTCGACCTGATGCAGATGGGCCGCCGGGTGGGTGTACCCCTTGGGCGAGCCCCAGTTGTGCTGCCAGAAATAGGAGCCCAAACCGTCGTGCAACGCCCAGTCGATGGTCCTGGAGTTGGCGTACACACCTGTGCGCTGATGGCCGATCACCGACTCCCAGGACCTCAGGTACGGCGCAACCTGCTGCTTGTACTGCTCATACGAGGGATCGTCGTCGATCGAGGCGTAGATCGGGGCGCCGGCGGGTCCGCCCGCCGCGGCGTGCAGCTGCATTCCGCGCTGCGCGTGCTGCAACCCGGCGTTGGCTCCGCCGAGCCAGTCGGAGGTGTTCCCCTTGCCGTACTGGTAGCAGGAAACGATCTTCAGCCCGTTGCTGTTGAGATCACGCGCCTCGGCGATCTGGATCGGCTTGCCCAGCATCCAGTTGCCGCCCGGGCGCCGGTCGGACACATACCTGATCGAGCCCACCGCGCCCGCAGCCCTGATCTGGCTCGCGGGGATCACCCCTGCCGCGTAGTCCAGCAGCGTGCCGAGCGACGCCGACGCCGGCGCCGGGCGCAACGAGGCACCCGCGAAGCCCAGGCCTAGAAAAGCGGGGGTCGCGGCCGCCAATTTGAGCACGTCGCGTCGCGAAACCGATGACACAAGCGACAGGGTACGACAGGAACACCATTTGGCACATTGACCACACTGGTCACATCTGCATCACAGTGCCGCATCGTTCGTTTGGGCGGGCGTCAGCGCGGGCAGCACGATGACGCTCACCGCCTCGAGGCCACGGCGAGCGGTTTGGCGGGCGACCTCGTCCAGGAAATGGGGCGCGGCCGGGTTGATCGATCCCGCCCACGTCCGGAATCCCTGGACGATCACCGGGTCACGTTCCAACGACGGCTGCACGCTCCGCAGCACGCCGACCACATCGTAGGGCAACGGGTCGGCCAGCTGGCGGTCGATCCAGCTGTGCGCGAGTTCGGTTGCCGCCGCGCGATCGTCACCCAACCCGACGACGTCGCCGGCCAGGCTGCGCAACCGATCGAACAGCACCTGCCGGCCTGGGGTCTCGGCAAGCTCCCCCAGCAGCGTGCTGGCGGCCGGCGGCAGCACCATCTGCCCGAACAGGACCGGAACCGGCAGGTCCCACGCGTCGAACAGGTCGGCGTACATGGCGGCGACGGGCTCGGAGAGCGGCGCGCTGAGCCGCCCGATGACACCGATACTGTCGCGGTGCGTGGTAGCCAGCCTCCGCAGGATGTCCTCGTTGACGTCGGCGTCGGCGCCATCGGTGGCAGCGCGCGATCGGTCGATCGCCGCGATCAACTGATCCAGCCGGTCGCGCTGCCGCACCAACAAAGTCCGGTGCTCGTCGAGAACACCGGCCAACGTGGTGCGGCCACCCGCGAGCAGGCGTTGAATGTCGTTGATGCCGAGGCCGAGACTTCTCATCAGGTCAATGCGCAGCAGATCGAGCACCTGCTCCGCGTCGAAGACCCGGTAGCCGTTGGACAGATGCTCGGCCCGCAGCAGGCCGATTTTCTCGTAGTGGCGAATGCGACCGGAGGCGATCCCCGTCAGGGCCGTGACGTCGCCGATCAGCAACTGCTCAGCCACTCCTTGACCTTACAACTGTGACAAGGTCTGTACTGGGCCGATGGAACGCGACCAGCTGATCGACCTCACCCGCCGCGCGTTGAAGCTGGCACGGGACAAGACGACCGATCTCGCCCCGACAGAACACCGGGTCGAGGCGCGGACCTACACGTCGGCCGAGAGCCATGACCGGGACCGGGCCATGGTGATGGCCAGCCCCCAACTGGTCGGCTACGTCTCGGAATTGCCCGCCCCCGGCGCGTACTGCACGAAGTCGGTGATGGGCCGTTCGATCCTGTTGACCCGGACGTCCGACGGGTCGGTCAGGGCATTCAACAACGTCTGCCTGCACCGCCAGTCGCAGGTCGCGACGGGCTGCGGCAGCGCGAAGAGGTTCACCTGCCCGTATCACGCGTGGACGTACGACAACGCCGGCCGGTTGGTCGGCTTGCCCGGCCGCGAGGGTTTTGCCGGCGCGGCGATCGCTAGGGCGGCGAAGCCGGTCGAAGCGGGTCGCCGCCAAACGGACGTGACCGTAGGGGCGGACGGCCTGACCGAACTTCCGGCCACCGAGTTCGCCGGATTCCTCTGGGTCGCATTGGATCCCGGGGCCGATCTGGACGTCGCCGCGCACCTCGGCCCCCTGGCCGACGAGCTCGATTCCTGGGGCATCGGGCGGTGGTCGCCGCTGGGCGAGAAGGTGCTCGACTGCCCGATCAATTGGAAGCTCGCGGTCGACACGTTCTCCGAGAACTACCATTTCGCCACCGTGCACCGGCAGACCTTCGCCACGATCGCCCGCAGCAACTGCACGGTCTTCGACGCGTTCGGACCGCACCACCGGTTGATCTTCCCGCTCAACACCATCCTCGCGCTCGACGACGTCCCGGAAGAGCAGTGGGATCCGTTCCAGAACATGGTCGTCATCTACGCGCTGTTCCCCAACATCGTCCTGTCGGTGACCATCGCCAACGGCGAGCTGTTCCGGATCTACCCCGGCGACCGGCCGGGGAGATCGGTCACGGTGCACCAGAACTCGACACCGCTGGACGTCTCCGACAACGCGGTGGCCGCCGGCGCGCAGGCCGTGTTCGAGTACGCCCACGCCACCGTTCGCGACGAGGACTACCGGCTGGTCGAGGCCCTGCAAGCCAACCTCGAGTCGGGCGTCAGCGACCACCTGCTGTTCGGTCGCAACGAACCCGGACTGCAGCATCGCCACAATGCCTGGGCCCGGGCGCTTGCCGCGGACGCCGCCTCGCCGACACGGTGAATTCGGGGCAAAAGGTCCAGCGGATTTCGGTCTCGGCGAGCCGCTCCGCCCTCAAACGGCCGCGGACAGCACGGCGATCAGGTCCTCGAAAATGGTTGCCAGCGAATCATTTTCGATTGGCTTAACCCCGGCCAACAGCTCGACCGCCTCACGTCGTCGACCGGCGGCCAACAGCTGGGCCAGCAGATCCGTCACAGATTGCAGGTCCCGGTCGGCCGGCTCCATGTCGGTGACGGTGGTCGCCAGCACCTCGACCAACTCCCAGTCCCGGTACAGGGCCAGCGAGCGCTCATTGAAGGCGAAGCCGGTCACGGGTTTACCCCACAGCGTTCCGCTGTAGCGGTACGGACCCTCCATGTATTCGATCGGCAGGCCGTGCGCCGGGGCCGGCACCAGCGGCTCCCCGACGATGTCGAGTTGCATGGTGCGGCAGGTGATCCGGTGCCGGTCCGGCATGTAGCGGGCGGGCGCTTGCGGCCGCATTAACGGTCGCACGGCTTCCGGCCATCGCACATAGCTGCTGACCGTCACCTCGACGTCCTCGGCGCATTCCGCCGGAACGGCCGGGTCGGGATGACTCATCGTCACGCCGGTAAACGGCTGCAGCGCATTGCCGTTGGCGCGGTCGAACTGCCGCCAGATGCTGAGGTCCACCCCGTTGTCGAAGTTGATGGTGCGCCATTCGTGGGACCGGGCGCGCGGGTCTCCCCCGGTTCCCCCGCCGCCGGCGTATTTCGGGAACCACTGCCGGTCGATGTGTCCGCTGCTGCCCGAGACCTGCTGAACCAGGTCGCCCCAGCGCAACGTGCCGGTCATCGCCATGCCGGTCTGGAAATACGAATAGGTCTCGTTCTGACCGAAACAGCAGATCTTCCCGTTGTACATCGACGCACCCACCGGCGTCGGTGCGCGCGTCGGGGTTACGGCCAGGTCCAGCCGCATGGGGCGACCCGCCTGGTCCTCGCCGACCAGGCTGACACGGTAGGTGTAGGGCAGCAGTCCCCCGTCGCCGTCGCGGCACGTGGTCCACGACGCGGTGCCGACCCCGCTGGAGTAGTGGATGTCGAGATACCCCGGAGCCAGCGTCAGCTTGCGCGGCGCCCCCGGCTCCAGGTTGGCCGGCGGCATGTCGTAATCGGTATAGGTGCCGTAATCGCCGGAATCCAGATCGAACAGCGCCATCGTGTAGAAGTCGGCGACGACCGTGCCACCGGGGCGGTTCTTGTTGAAGATGGCCAGGAACGCGAACGACCGGCCGGTCTCGGCGGCGTCCAGCTGTCCGGCGATGAACCAGGTGTCCGACTCCTGATCCGGATGCTCGCCCTCGGCGGCGGGAAAATCCAGCTGGCTGTCGCCGGGCACTAACTGGAAGGGGTAACTGCGCCAATCGCTGGTCATATCGGGCCCTCGCTGCTTTTTTCGCTATGTTAGCGTCAATAGCGAAATCCCGGTCACTGGCTTTCTACGCCCAACCCTTCGAGGAAGTGCCCGATGACGGACAACACCGGCCACCGGTATTACGACGAACTCTTCATTGGCGGTCAGTGGCGCAAGCCCGCCAACCCGCAACAGCTCGCCGTCATCTCCCCGCACTCCGAAGAACCGGTCGGCCATGTCCAAGTGGCCGGGCCCGAGGACGTCGACGCCGCCGTCGCCGCCGCGCGTGAGGCCTTCGACTGCGGCCCGTGGCCGCGGATGACCCACGCCGAGCGGATGGCCAAGGTCGAACAACTCGCCGCGATCTACGCCGGTCACATCGAGGAGATGGCCGACCTGATCACCGACGAGATGGGTTCGCCGCGCAGCTTCAGCCGAATGGGGCAGGGGGCGGCCGCGGCGTCGCTCATCCATCTGGCCCTGGCCGCCGCGCGCGAGTTTCCGTGGGAGGAGCGACGCCAGGGCGTGCTCGGCGAGGTGCACCTGCGCAGGGCCCCCGTCGGGGTGGTCGGCGCTATCGTGCCGTGGAATGTTCCGCAATTCCTGATCATGCCCAAGCTGATCCCGGCATTGATCGCCGGATGCACGGTCATCATCAAACCCGCGCCCGAAACACCGTTGGACGCTTTGTGGTTGGCCGAGATGATCGATCAGCTGGATCTGCCCGACGGGGTGGTTTCGGTGTTGCCCGGCGGGCCGGAGATCGGCGAGGCGCTGGTGCGCCATCCGGGGGTGGACAAGATCGCGTTCACCGGTTCGAGCGTCGTCGGGCGCCGCATCGCCGCGCTGTGCGGCGAGCAGCTCAAGCGGGTGAGCCTGGAACTGGGCGGCAAGTCCGCGGCGATCATCCTCGACGACGCCGACATCGGCAAGACCGTCGCCGGGTTGAAGACCGCGGGCCTGATGAACAACGGCCAGGCCTGCGTCGCCCAGACTCGCATCCTGGTCAGCGACCGCCGGCACGACGAAGTCGTCGACGCTCTCGCCGACATGATGTCTTCCCTCAACGTCGGCGATCCCGCCGACGACGCGACCGACATCGGACCCCTTGTCGCGCAACGGCAACAACGCCGCGTCCAGGACTACATCAAGTCCGGTCAGGCCGAAGGCGCCCGCGTCGTCCTCGGCGGCCAGGACAGCCCGTCGACGCGGGGCTGGTACGTGCGGCCGACGCTGTTCGCCGACGCCACCAACGACATGCGCATCGCCCGTGAGGAGATCTTCGGTCCGGTGCTGACCGTGCTGCGCTACCGCGACGAGGACGACGCGATTCGCATCGCCAACGAGAGCGACTACGGTCTGGCCGGATCGGTGTGGACCTCCGACATCGCGCACGGCTTGCAGATCGCGGCGGGCGTGCGCACCGGCACCTACGGGATCAACATGTACACGTTGGACATCGGCGCCCCGTTCGGCGGTTTCAAGCAGTCGGGCATCGGACGCGAATTCGGCCCAGAGGGCCTCCACGAGTACGTCGAGCTTCAGACGCTGGTGTGCAAAGGACAGCTACCGCCGCTGTCAGCGCAGTCATAACCGGTCAAATCGGCCACCCTGACCCTGGAGCGCGCAGCCTGCGCCGTGACGCCGTTGGCCTAGTCACCCGTCGTCGCTGCGCAAGCTTTTCGGCACCTGCAGCGTGAGCTCGACCGGGCAGCACAGCACGCCGTGCTGATTCGTCACCTGAATCTCGATGTCGACGAGGCAACGCGGCGGGTCGACCGAAGTGTCCTGCCGCTTGGCCACGGCGCGTCCCCGGCCGATCATGGTGTCACCGGCATACACCGAGCCCGTCAGCCGCAACGAGCGGCGCACCACGCGACTACTCGGCCCCGCCCAATCGGTAGCGACGCGGTCGGCGAAGCCGGCGAGGTGCATCGTGTTGACATAGATCGTCGGATTACCCTGTCGCCGAGCGTATTCCGGGTCGAAATGGCCCGGAAAGTAGTCCCACGTCGCTCCGGCGTTCTCCACCACACGCTGGTAACTGATCTCGTCGACGACCTCGGGCAGGTCGACCGGGACGGCGATCTGGCCGAAGTCCAGGCCACCGCCGCTCACGCGTCCGCTCCGGGCGTGAAGCGGAACAGGGTGTTCCGGGACGTGGCGACCACCGCCCCGTCCTGGCGGCGATAGGTCTCCAGCGTCTCGACGAAGTGCCCGACCCCGAGACGCGTGCGCTTCTCTGGTGACACCGAAACCAACTCCTCGACGACGGTGAGCACGTCGCCCTCCACGATGGGCCGGAGGAACTCAACGTCGTTGGCGGCGTTGATGAATGTGGTCCCCGGCAGCGGCACCCGCAGCACCAGGGAGGCCGCCGGCGGCCCGCCCCGCGGCTCCCATGGCGGTGGGATCAGCCATCCCATCAACAGGGCGGGCGGCGCCAGCAGACCGCCCCACGTCCGGCGGGCGAACTCGGCGTCCCAATAGGAACGATTGCCGTCGTGGACCATCGCAGCGAACAACTGGATGCGCGCCCCGCTCACCGCCGTGGCCGCGGTGCGCGGCTCGCTGCTCGCGCCGACCATCCGCAGCGCGTCTTCGTAGGTGCCGAAGGCCAACCGGTAACTGAGTTCCGGGTCCACGCCGCTCACATAACGAGCGGGTGCCGACTGGGCACCGAATCCCATTGCAGCGCACGGGAGGTGAAGTACCAGCCGCCGCGCTCGTAGATCAGCGTGTCCCTGAACACCCCAGTGGCGCGCAGCGTGGTGTCGCCGTACATGGCGGCGAAGAGCACGGCGACGCAACGCTGTGTCGCGTTCACGCCGTCGATGCGGATCTCGTGGTCGACGGTGACCAGTCGTTGCCCGTCGCCGCCGTCGAAGGCCGCCCGCAGATCGTCGAACGTCTCGCCGTCACGTTGGTAGGTGGCGCCGGAGTGCCGGAACGTGGCGATCCAGCGCTCGCGGTCGCCCTCGGAGTAGGCCCGGTTGTGCCGGGCGTTCAGGTTCAGGATGGCCCCACGACCCATGGCGGCCTGCAGCATTTGCTGTTCCTGATACGACATGGTCATTTTGGTCTCCAGCCTCTCCGGGATGGCCGCCAATCTGGGAAATGGTGCAACAGTAAATTGACTATCCAAAGATTACGTAACATTAACGTAACTCACCGGCTAACGGTATAGCCCTGAGCCTCTCGATCCCACGCCTCCCGAGTCACCCCCCGCTCGCGCAACAGGTCTTTACGTATCCGCCCGATGACATTCTTCGGCAGTTCGCTGACAACCTCCACGAACCGGGGCACGCAGAAGTACGGCATCCGGGCCGCACAAAAATCGAGCAGGTCGGCGTAATCCACTGTGGCCCCGGGATGCAACGTCACGACCATCAGGATGTCGTCTTCGCCCAAGGCGCTCGGCACCCCGACCGCGGCGGCCTCGGCCACGGCGGGATGGTCCATGACCACGGCCTCCACTTCGACCGAGGAGACGTTTTCCCCGCGGCGGCGCAGCGAATCCTTGCGGCGGTCGACGTAGCTCAGGTTTCCCTCGGCATCGAGCCGACCGAGGTCACCGGTGCGAAACCATTCCCGGTGCCGGGTCACCCGCATGTCCGCACCGACATAACCTTCGCTCATGACGTGCGGATGCCGGGGGCGGCAGGCGATCTCGCCGACGGCGCCGGCGGGCAGCGCGTCGCCGCCTTCGTCGACGATGCGGACGTCGAAGTGTGGATTCGGCCTGCCCGAGGCGCCGGGAACACCCTCGTCAGCCAGGCCCTTGACCGCGATCGGAAACGCCTCGGTCATCCCGTACATCGTCACAATGCGGCAGCCGTAACGGTTTTCGATGGCGCGATAGGATTTCGCGTCGATCGGCGCCGCGGAGATGAATCGCAGCGGAAGCTGCGCGTCGCGCGGATCCGCCGGCAGGTTCTGCAGCATCGACACCATCGCGCCGGCGCCGGCGAAGCCGATCGCGTTGCGGGCGCGGATGTCGTCCCACACCTTCCCGGGGTGAAATGCCTCCGCCAGCACTGTCGTCGCGCCCAGCAGCATCGGGGCCAGCACGCTGGGAGCCGCGCTCAGGTGAAACAGCGGCATCGCCGTCCACAGCACCTCCCCAGCGCGCAGCTCCCAGGCCGATGCGACCGTCGCGGCCACCGTGAACAGGTAATGCCAGGTCGTGGCAACCGCTTTCGACGGCCCGGTGGTGCCCGACGTGTAGAAGAGGCAGCCCACCTCGCCCGCCGCGGCGGCGCCGTCCACGACGAACCCGCCGGTGTTTCGGCTCAACTCCGCGTCGAGCGAATCACCCTGGCGCACAACGGTCGGCACGACGTCCAGCGCGCCGGTGACCTCGTCGACCCGGGGCCTGCGCTCGGCGTCGGTCAGGATCACTTTGGCCTGCGACAGCCGCAGGGCCTGCAGCAGAAAGTCCCCTTTGTTGGCCGCGTTGACGGCCGCGCTCACCGCGCCGATGCGCGCCGCACCCAGCCAGAAGTAGACCCATGCCGGGCAGGTACCGGTGAACAGGGCGACACCGTCACCGCGGCCAACACCCAAGTCCGCGAGCATTTTCGCCGCGGCGCAAGACCGCCGCCTCATCTGCTCGAAGGTCACGTCGATGCCGCCGATCGACATCATCACCCGGTCGGGATGCTGCTCGGCACGCCGATCGAGGACGGCCGGCACGGTGAAAGCCTCGACGCCGAAATCGGCGGGCCCGGGCGGTCCGCTCCGGTCGGGACACATCCTGCGGCCGATCAGGCTTTCGCGGCCGCGGGGTCGGGCTCGCCGTCGGCGGTGTAGCCGAAGTCGGCCGGCGAGGGCCGCGTGTCCGGGTAGAAGCGGTGCGCCCAGCGGCGCAGGGCGGCATAGTCGTGCGCCTCTTCGGGGGCCAGGTTCGGCTTCTCCAGGTACTTCATGTTCTCCCAGGTGAAGAAGTCCTGCTTGATCACTTCTTGTTGCAGCGCCAGGAATTTGGCGGCGCGGCCGGACGGCACGTCACCCGTGTCGCCCGGCTCGCGAACGGACGCCTGCGTATAGAAGTAATCGGTGTAGTCCTCGTCGACCGGTGTCTGCCCCGTGACCTGAACCGTGGCCACCAACTCGCTGGGGAACCGGACCACACCCAGCCCCAGCGAGTAGTTGTCGTAGATGATCTTGGCGTCGACCGGCCCGTTGGGAGTCAGCCAGGTCGATGCGCGGCCGCCGCCGAAATGGGCGTTGACGGTCGCGTGCAGGTGGTAGCCGGATACCTCGAACGACGCGGTCGTGGCGGGATTGGCGGCCTTGTGCACGTATTGCACGTGGTACGGGTCGGCGGCATTCTCGATGATCATCTGCGGGTGCACCTTGACCCGGTTGAGCATCTGGGTGTGCGGGTGCAGCGGGTAATACTCGCCTGTTTCGAGTTCAGGCAGCACCGGGGGCTGCCAGTAGGGCGCCCGGCCGTGACGCTCGTGCCACGCGAGGACGAAGCCGTACCACTCCATGCTCGGGTAGGTGCGGATGCGGACGTTGTTCTTGCACCCGATTTTGCTGTAGGGGATCAGCGCATTGGTGCCGTCGCCACGCCACCGCCAGCCGTGCCAGGGGCAGACGATGTTCTCGCCTTCCACGGTGCCACCGACGGCCAAGTTGGCGCCGAGGTGCTGGCAATAGGCGTCCATCACGTGCACCTGGCCCGACTCGGTGCGAAAGATGACGAGTTCCTCGCCGAAGTAGTGGGCGCGCTTGACCTGACCGGCGGCCAGGTCGGAGCCGAAGGCAACGATGAACCAGCCCGTCGGGTACCGGTAGGTCGACAGCGCGATGCCGGCCTGCCCGAACTCGCGTTCCGAGGGGTCTCCGGCCGAATCCGACGCCGGATCAGAAATTGTATGCGTCACGAGCTCTCCATATCCCGCCCAGACCAAGGCGAGCCGAGCAACTGGGCCGCCCTTAACTCACCGCGGTTCGACGACTAAGGTCTATTTTTACTATTTTAAGCATTGAACGTCAACGCGACACCAGACACGTCCGGACAGAGCGGGGTTACAGATGACGGCTGCGGCAGTGGACCTTTCCGACTTCGCGCTGTGGCGCAACGGGTTTCCCGACGAACTGTTCACGGAGCTGCGACGCAGCCGGCCCCTTTTCCGTCACGAGCTGACCCCCGGCATAGCCAAGACGGTCCAGCGCCAGTTCTGGGTGACCACCAAGCACCGGCATGCGGTGCGGCTGCACCGTGACGTCGAATCCTTCACAGCGGTCGACGGCCCGCTCATCCAACCGGTCGGGATGTTCTCGTCGTACCCCACCATCATCAACATGGATCCGCCCGCGCTGAACAAACGCCGCAAGCTCATCTCGAACGCGTTCAACCCGCGGGCGATCGCCAAGCTCGAGGACGGCATCCGGGCCAGGGCCGCGCGCATGATCGACCGCCTGCTGGCCGAGGGTGGCGGCGATTGGATCGAGGACGTCGCCGACGCCCTGCCGATGGCGGTAATCGGCGACATCATCGGCATACCGGAGGACGACCGGCCCCGTATCTTCGACGGCCTGGACCGCATATTGAAGGCCAATTCGCCGGAGGCTCAGCTGAGCCGCCAGGACGAAACCGACCTGTACGCCAACATCTTCGGGTACGCGATGGAACTCACCGCGCAGAAACGTCGCAACCCCACCGACGACATCTGGAGCACGCTGGCGACCGCGGTGATCACCGGGGAGGACGGTGATCACTTCAGCTTGCCCCCTCACGAACTCGAGTTCTTCTTTTTCGTGCTGGCGTTCGCCGGCAGCGACACCACCAAGAATGCGCTGGCCATCGGGCTGCAGGCATTCGTGGCGAATCCGGAGCAGATCGAACGCTATCGCGCCCACGAAGCGTTGCGGCCCAGCGCCGTCGAGGAGGTGTTGCGCTGGGCGTCACCGGTCGCGTATTGGACGCGCACCGCGAAAGTCGACGTGGAGATGGACGGGCAACGCATCGCGAAGGGCGAGCGGGTGGTGTCGATGCTGCGGTCGGCGAACCGCGACGAGGAGGTCTTCTCCTCGCCGTTCGTCTTCGACATCGGGCGCGAGCCGAACCCGCAGGTGGCGTTCGGGGGCGGCGGACCGCATCACTGCCTGGGCGCCATGCTGGCGCGCGCGGAACTGCGTGCGGCGTTCGACGAACTGTTGCTGCGCTGCGACGACATCGCCCTCGGCCCGGCCAAGGTGGCTCACCCGAACCTCACCACGAACATGTCGATCTACGACGACATGGCGATCTCGCTGACCGGGCGGCGCTGAGTCGTCGCCCGACTTGCCGGGCGTGTCAGTCGACCAGCCGCAACGCGGCCTTGGGGCACTGGTCCACCGCGGCCCGGACGTCAATCTCCAGCCGCGGCGGCACGGGACCGTCCGCGATCTGCACGACATCCTCGTCCCCCAGTTCGAAGACGTCCGGCGCCAGCGATTCGCAGAACCCGTTGGCTTCACAAAGGTTTCCGTCAACTGTCACGCGCATCAGATGCCCTCCACTTCTCTAGAGGCCCTTGGGCCGGGTCCCGATCACCCCGCTGGTTGCGAGGCGCGTCAGTTCGCCGTCGGTGAGCCCGCAGCGCTCGCGCAGTACGTCTTTATTGTGCTCCCCCAGCAACGGCGGTGGCCGCAGCAGCCACTTGTCCTGTCCGGCCAGCCGGGCGAACGGTGGGCAGGGATACAGGCCCGCGCCGGTGCTCGGGTGGTGCAGTGTCTCCAGGAACCCCCGGTGGCGCAGTTGGGGATTCTCGACGACCAGCGACGGCGAGACCACCGGAGCGGCGGGGACGCCGGCGGCCGCCAACCGCTCCACCGTCGCGTCACGGGGCTGGCGGGCGAACCATTCCGCGAGCCGGCGATCGACGTCGTCGGCCCCGTGCCGCCGTCCGGCCACCGTGGACAGCTCCTCGCCGCACCACGCGGGCCGGTCCATCAGCTCGACCAGGGCATACCACTGCCCGTCGTCGCGCACGGCGACCGCAATCCAGTCGTCGTCGCCGGCGCATCGGTAGATGTTCTGGATCGAATCGCCGTGACCGCGGTTGCCCCGCCGGGTCAGCGTGGTCCCGAAGACCTCGGACTCGATCGCCTGGATTGCGGTGGCGTTGAGCACCGTTTCGAGCATCGGCAGCTCGACCAGCTGCCCGGACCCGGTCCGTTCGGCGAAGCTCAGCGCCGCCAGCACGGCGAACGCGGCGTGGACGCCGGCCAGCGGATCACACGCCCCGCGTGGGGTGACCGGAGGAGTCTCCGGCAGCCCGGTCACCCAGGCCAGGCCGGCGATCTGCTCCATGGTGGGAGCGAATCCGACCCGGTCCCGCCACGGCCCGTCCAGCCCGAACGCGGGCATCCGTGCGACGACGAGCCTGGGATTGACCTCCAGTAACACGTCGGCGGTAAGGCCGAAATGGTCCATCACCCGGGGTGAGAAGTTTTCGATCACCACGTCGGCGCCCGCGGCCAGCCCGGTGAACAGGCGGCGCCCGTCTTCGGAGCCCAAATCCAGTGTGACGGAACGCTTATTGGTGTTCATGGCGTGAAAGACCCAGCCGTACTCCCACCAATCGTCGACGTCGGTGCGCATGCCGCCCGAGTACCGGATGCCGTCGGGCCGCTGGATCGACTCCACCTTGACCACGTCGGCACCGAAGGCGGCGAGCAGGTGGGTCGCCGCGGGGCCGGCCCAGAACGCGGTCAGGTCGACGATGCGCACACCGGCCAACGGCAGCCCGGGTGCCGGTGATCCCTGCCCGGATTGGCTTCGCGGCCATGGGTTCTCACCATTCGCCTCCCCGAGAGCGGGAGTGTCGCGCGGCGGGGCGGGCGCGCACGTCGACATCAGCCAGGGCGCCCGGGGCTGGTGGAAGCCGGCGGGGTTGCGGACGAACGCCCCACGCTCGCGCACGTACTCCATGTCCCGGATCGTGGAGCCGTTGCCCAGCGCCGCGATGGGCAACCGGAACAGCTGGCCGAGCTCGACGATCTCCTCGACGGTTCGCTCCGCCAGCCACGGGCCGACCTGCTCGCGGATCAGGTCACGGTAGGCCCACCGGCCGATCTGGAAGCGCAGCTGCTCGATCTCCCCGAGCTGCGGACACTCCACCATCGCGACGAAGTCGAGCCATTGCTGGCCGGTGACCATGGTGATGCCGACGTAGCCGTCCCTGGCCGGCTCGATCGACGGCACTTCCAGGGTGCGACGGATCGGCGGAACCCGCAGCAGCTGCGAGTGCAGCCATTCGCTGCTCTGCATCGCGGTCAGCGCCTCGAGCATGGACAGGTCGAGGTGCTCACCGTGGCCACCGCGTTCGACGCGGCGGCGCACGGCCAGCGCGCCGAACGCCGCGTACACGCCGCCCATGTACTCCCCCAGGTCGCCGCCGATGGAGATGGGCGGCCCGGCGGGGTCGCCGCGAAAGCCCGGCGAGCCCGCCCAGGCTTGCAGGGTGAATTCGCTGGCCGCGCGGTCGGCGTACGGACCGGTCCAGCCGAAGTCGGAGATGGTGACGATGACCGCGCCCGGAGAGGCGGCCAGCAGTCGCCGCGGGTCGACGCCCAGCGCCGCGGCCCGCGCGCGACCGGCGGTGATCACCACCACGTCGGCGGCGGCCAGTTCCGCGGAGAGGCCCTCGGCGCCCGGCTGGTAAGTCACGCTGCGCTTGCCGGCGTTGAGGTAGGCGAAAAACGGCGAGCTCTCTTCGTCCGGCACCGGTGATTGGGTCGCGGAGTATCCGCGAAGCCAATCCCCTTGTGGAGGCTCGATTTTGCGCACCCGGGCACCGGCGTCGACCAGCAGCTTGCCGCAATAGCTGCCGGCTATCCGGTCACTGATCTCGACGACGCGCAAGTCATCCAGCGGCGTGGGCCGGCTGTCGGACCGCTCGCTCACTCTTCCCGCCCTCCCGATCGACACGCGATCGAAGAAGCTATTTATACCATTACTGCTAAAATAGCTAAGCCAGCGAGTTGCTTCGTAACGAGGATCGGATGACCGCCTTGGGAATTGGGCGCGACGCCCGTCGCCGATTATCGGCGCCGCGGATCGCAGAAATCGTAGCCGACGAGTTGCGCCGTCAGATCATCAACGGCGAGCTCGCCGACGGCGATCTCTTGCCGCGCCAAGAGGTGCTCGTCGAACAGTTCAACGTGAGCTTGGTTTCCCTGCGCGAAGCGCTGCGGATTCTGGAGACCGAGGGGCTGGTTTCGGTCCGGCGGGGCAATCGCGGGGGCGCCGTCGTGCACGCGCCGGCCAAATCCAGCGCAGCGTACATGCTCGGGCTCCTGCTGCAGAGCGAGTCGGTGGCCGTTGCCGACCTCGGCATGGCGTTGCAGGAGCTCGAGCCCGCGTGTGCCGCGCTGGCCGCGCGGCGGCCCGACCGCGCGGACACCTTGGTTCCCGAACTCAACCGCGTCAACGACGCCATGGCCGAAAACATCGAGGACGGCGGGCTGTTCACCGAAATCGGCCGGGAATTCCATGATCTGGTGGTCCGCGGCTGTGGAAACCACACCATCATCGCGGTCGTCGGCAGCCTGGAAACGCTGTGGACCAGCCACGAACAACAGTGGGCGGACGAGAGCGCGGCGCGCGGCACCTATCCCTCGTTGGCCCAACGCCGCGCGGTGCTGAGCACCCACGTCAAGCTGACCGAGACCATCGCCGAGGGGGACGTCGATCGGGCGCGCCGCATCGCCGGCCGCCATCTCGCCGACACCCAGACCTACGTGCTCTCCGGCCGGCACGATCAACGAATCCACGCGCTGTCGCCGCAAGCCTTGTCGCGGACGCGGGATTTCCGGCAACCCTGAGAGGCAGACTTGAGAACCGCGTTGGTCACCGGCGGCAGCGGCGGGATCGGAAAAGCGTGCGGTCGCAAGCTGGTCGAGTTGGGCTACGACGTGGTGCTGGCGGCGCGGCGCGAGGCTCCGTTGCGCGCGGCCGCCGACGAGATCGGTGCGCGCCATGTGGTAGCCGATGCGTCCGATCCAAACGGATTCGCGCCCGCCGCAAGCGCATTGGCGAGCATCGACCTCGTCGTCCATGCCGCCGGCACGCTGGGCGGGACGTACGCGCGCAAGCAGACGTTCGAGCAATGGCGGACCATCATCTCGGCCAACCTGGACTCGTGCTTCGTGGTGACCGCCGCGGCGCTGCCGAGGATGCACCCGGGTTCGCGCTTCGTGTTCATCTCGTCGTCAGCGGCGCACGAGCCGATGATGGCCCGGACCGCCTACTCGGCGTCGAAGGCCGGCATGAACGCGTTCGCACGGGCCTTGGCGCTGGAAGTGGACCGAGACGGCATCAGCGTCCACATCGTCACGCCGGGGCCGGTCGAAACCGACATGCTTTCCGAGGTTCCCTTCGAGATGTACGCGATCCAGGTGGCCGACGTGGCGGAGGCGGTCGCCTGGCTCGACACCGTCGACCCGTCGGTCGACCTGCCGGAGATCCGACTCAGCGCGGTGCGGCGCGGCCCGTTCGCGCGGCCGCCGGTGGTGCCTACGGAAGCCCGGCGCCGGCGGCAGCGAACGCCTTGATCACCGTCTCGCCGAATTCGTGCAGGGACTCGGGGACGGCGAAGTCGGCGAACCACACATAGAACCGCTCGACGCGCTGGGCGGCCAGGCCGGCGAAGTGTGCGATCAGTTCGTCGGCATCGCCGCAGACCAGCCCCGAACCCAGGTTGCCGAACCGCCGCGTGCTCACCTCACGCACCTTGTCAGAGTCGCCGCACGCCCGGACGAAGCCGACCATCTGCTGAACAGAGAGCCGGGCCGTGCCGGCCCCCGGGGCCAGCTTGGGCAATTTGTCGAGATGGTTCGCCGGCAGATTCCACCAATCCGCGTAGCTGCGAACGAGTTCCATCATCTTCGGACCGGTGCCACCCAGAACCAGCGGTATCGGATGAGACCTTCGCGGCGCCTGCGCGGGCCCGCCGGTTCGCCCGTCGTCGCCCCAGTACTGCCTGATCAAGTCGAGGTGGCGCCCGAGTTGCTCGACCCTGGCCACCGGATCCTGCTGACCGACATCGAATCTGGTGAACTCCGCGGGCCAGGACCCGGCACCGAGACCGAGATCGAATCGGCCCTCCGACGCATCCGACAAGGTGACGGCCTGTTTGGCCAGCACGGCGGGGTGGCGAAAGGCGTCGCACAGCACCAGGTGGCCGATCCTCAGCCGCTCCGTCTTGGCCGCCACCCAGCTGGCAATGCCCATTGCCTCCCAGATGCTTTCATCGGGCAGGCCCGGTGCCTCGAGGTGATCGATGAACGCCATGCCGTCGAAGCCGCTGGCCTCGGCATGGCGCGCCCGGTCCACGATGTCGGCCGCCGACAGCCGCACCTGCGGCAGGAACAGATACCACTCGACCATGCATCCACCTATGCGTATGTTCCCTGCGATTGCGAACGAGGCCGCTAGTTTACTATTTTTATTATGTTAGGGGTCTTATGGATGTCGCACTGAATTCGGAGCAGCTGTCGCTGCGCGACACCGTGCGTGACATCCTGCGTACCGAGTGCCCGGCGGATTCGGCTCGCCAAGCGATGACCGACCCGGAGCGGTGGCGCACGCTGTGGAAGACGGTCGTCGATCTCGGCTGGACGGAGCTGGCCGCCCCCGGGGCCGGCGACTACGGACCGGTCGAGCTCGCTGTGGTGCTGGAAGAATCCGGCCTCGCAATAGCGCCGATCCCGCTGCTGAGCAGCATAGGGCTGGCCGCGGGCGCGTTGCGGGGCACGGGCCTCGACGCGGTGCTCGACGACATCGCGGGCGGTGTCGTCGCCACTTTGGCCGTGCACGCCAGGGGATCTCGACTGCCAGGGGTGCCGATGACGCTGCGCGGGGGACGGCTGCGCGGACGAGCGGTCGCGGTCCCCAACCTGTCCCGCTCGGAGCTACTCGTGACGCTGGCGCACTCCGATGACGGCACAGTGGTGGCGGTGGCGCGCTGCGGTGACGGCGTCACCGTGGTCGCGGGCGAATCGACCGATCCCGCGCATCCGCTGGCGGACGTCGAGGTCGACGCCGAACCGTTGGCCACCGCACCCGTCGAGGTCGAGACGGCGTTGACGGTGCCGCTGGTGGCCGTGGCCGCCGACCTGGTCGGCACGGCGAGCGCCGCCTTGCACCGCGCCGTCGAGCACGCGAAGACGCGTCGCCAGTTCGGCACGCCGATCGGCGCGTTCCAGGGGATCAAGCACGCGCTCGCCGACAACTACGTCGGATTGGAGCGCGCCCGCAGCCTCACCTACGCCGCGGCCGCCCGGCTGGGCGATCCGGCCACCGCGACCCCGGATGCCTGGACCACCGCGGCGCTCGCCAAAGCGGCGGCCGGCGAGGCGGCGGCCAATTGTGCGAGGACGGCGGTCCAGGTGCACGGCGCGCTCGGGCAGACCTGGGAGCACGACGCCCACCTCTACGTCCGCCACGCCTGGCAGGCCGCTGCGATGCTGGGAGACAGCCGCGCGCTCTACCACGAGGTGGGCCGCCGTTTCGCCGGAGGCGCGGCATGACTGCGGTGGTCGACGAATTCGGCGCGTGGCTGACGGAATTTCTGCCGAGGGACTATCACGAGAATTATCGCGAGTACCGCTGGGACCTGAAGCTGCGGCGCGACTACCAGCGAGCGGCCTTCGAGGCCGGATGGATACAGCCGACCTGGCCGCGCGAGCACGGCGGCCGATCGCTGGGTCTGCGCGATGCGATGGAGGTCCGGATCGAGGCGGCGCTGCGGTCGGCGCCCAAGCTGCCCAACATCGCCGGCCCCAACGTCGCCGCGCCCGGGATCCGCCAATTCGGCACCCCGGCCCAGATCGACCGCCTCCTGGCTCCCCTGCTGCGCGGTGACGAATGGTGGGCGCTGGGAATGTCCGAGCCGGAAGCCGGATCCGATTTCGCCGGCCTGCGCACGCGCGCCGAGCGCGACGGCGACGCGTTTCGGGTCAACGGTCACAAGATCTGGACCACCCAAGCCCACGAATCGCGGTGGTGCACCCTGTACGCCCGCACCGACCCGGAGGCGCCGAAACACCGCGGCATTTCCTGCCTCATCCTCGACCTGCACTCGCCGGGGGTGCGGATCGAGCCCATCCGCATGGCGTCGATCTCCGACGAGACGTTCTGTGAGGTCTTTCTCGACGACGTCGAGGTGCCCGCGGAAAACCTGCTGGGACCATTGCACGGCGGCTGGAACGTCGCCTTGTCCTCCCTGCATCACGAACGCCAGATGATCTGGATCATGAACTGGGTCGAGATCAAGCGTGGACTTGACTCGGTACGCGGGGCGCAGCCGACGGCGGATATCTGCACCGAGCTGGGTTCCCTGCTCGCGGACGCGGAAGCGCTGCGGGCCACCGGGTACCGCTCCCTGGGCAACGAACTGGCCGGACGACCGAGCCCCGAAGCAGACACCATGAAGCTACTCGGATCGGTCACCTTGCAGCGTGTTTGGGAGCTCGCCGCTGTCGCCGAGGGAACGCAGTCGGCAACTGACCCGGACCTGCTGTTCGAACGCCAGGATGCGCTGGCCGCGACCATCTACGGCGGGACCTCGGAGGTCCAGCGCAACATCATCGCCGAGCGGCTGCTCGGGCTGCCGAAGGGATGACGACGATGGATTACGACCTCGGCGACGACGCCGCGCAGCTGCGAAACCACCTGCGCGAGCTGGTGGCCCATCACATTCCCGCCGAGTTCCTCGGGGCCTGCACCGAGAACCCCCGTGATCTCGCCACCACCGAGACGTTCTGCAAACTGCTGGCCGCCGAGGGCCTGCTGGCGCTGGCCTGGCCGAAAGAGCATGGCGGCGGCGGCGGTTCGGTGTGGCAGCAGACGGTGCTGCGGGAGGAGATGTGGGCCCAGCACGAGCCCCGCGGTCCCCAGTACATGGGGATCAACTGGGTGGGCCCCGCGCTGATGCGATACGGAACGGCCGAACAGAAGGCCAAGCACCTGGCTGCCATCGCCGCCGGCGACGTCATCTGGTGTCAGGGCTTTTCCGAGCCCGAGGCCGGCACCGACCTGGCCTCGCTGCGCACCCGCGCCGTACCGGACGGGCACGGTTGGCGCATCACCGGGCAGAAGGTGTGGACGTCGTACGCGCTGATGGCGTCCTGGTGTGTGCTGGCGGCGTGCACCGACCCCGAGGCCCCGAAACCCAAGCGACTCACCCTTTTTCTGATTCCGATGGACCGGCCCGGCTTCACCGTCCGGCCGATCGGGTCGATGCTGGGACCGCACCACCTCAACGAGATGTTCCTGGACGACGTGCAGGCGTTCCCCGGCGACGTCCTCGGGGAGGTCGGCGACGGCTGGCGCGTCATGCGCGAAGCGCTGGCGTTCGAGCGGGTGGGCATCGCCCGGTACGCGCGGTGTGAGTCGCTGCTCGAGCGGATGCGCGCCCTGCTCGGCGACGACTGGGACGCGCTGCCGGAATCGCTTCGCTCGCGGTGGGTGCGGGCGCTCGTCGATCTGCGGGTGGCCCGGCTGCTGGCCTATCGGGCGGTATCGCTGCAGGACGACCCGGCGGCCGGCGCGGCCGCGAGCGCGGCCCGCATCGCCACCACCACATGCGACCAGCAGGTCGCCGAACTGCTTTTCGACGTGCTGGGCCCGGTCGCGCTGGACAGCGGCACCGGGGCGGCACTGCACGGGGCGATCGAAGACCATTGGCGTTACGCACAGGCGGCCACCGTGGCATCGGGCACCATCGAAGTGCAGAAGATGTTGGTGGCCCGGGACGTGTTGGGAGAACACCGGTGAAAACCGATTTGCCACAAGACATCAGCGATTTCGCCTCGGTCGCCGCCAAGCGGCTGGCCCGGCTGGGCGGGCCACAGGCGGCGTTGCGCGCCGAGACCGACGACGGCGTCCGGGACGCCGCGCGCACGGCGCTGAGTGAGGTCGGCGCGTTCGAGCTCGATGTCCGGTCGGCGCCCGATGACCTGCTGGCCGCCGCCGTGCTGTGCCGGGCCGCCGGCGCAACCGTGTTGCCCTATCCCCTCGTCGAAGAGTTGTTGGCGATCGACGGCGCCCGCCTGGCCCTGGTCAACCCCGAGGCACCCCGCATCGACCACGGCGACCTGCCCGGTGATTGGGTCGCCGCCGACGTGGACGGCACCCGGTACCACCCGCGGCCGGGGTCGCGGACCGCCGCCAAACTCGGGCCGTTCCTGGTGCCCGCTGCCCTCGGCGCACCCGATGGGAGCATTCCGGCCGGCGACGTTAGCCTTCACCTCGTGCTGGGATCATGGCGGATTCTGGGATCGGTGCAGCAGGCGCTGCAGGTGGTCACCGATCACGTGCGCGCCCGCATCCAGTTCGGTAAGCCGCTGGCGGATTTCCAGGCCGTCAGGTTCGCCGTCGCCGAGGCCGCCGTCGCGGTACGCGGGCTGCACGAATTGGCCAAATTCACCGTCTGCCGTCCGGAATCCCTGCCGACGGCGATTCGTTCGGCGGACGCACTCGTGTTGCGGCTCAAGGCATCCGACACCGCGCGGCAGGTGTTGCGCACCTCGCACCAACTGCTCGGCGCCCTGGGCTTCTGCGATGAGTCCGACGTCAGCGTGCTGGATCGGCACACCCAGCCGCTCATCCGCCTGCCGCTGGGTACCGAGGCGCTCGCGTTGCGCCTGATCCCCGGCGTCCCGGACGGCTCCTTCGAGACACTGTTCAGCGGGCCGGTATCGGCATGACGCGCGCCGTCGACGATGCAGAACAAAGTGATGGGGAGGAGCGGCGCTGATGAGCACCGAACCGATCGCGGCCGAGGGGACGGCCAACCCGTTAGCCGACGGGATCCCGTTCGGGGCCAAGCTTCAAGAGCTCGCCGAGCAGCGTCCCGGTGACGTCGGGGTGACCGTCGTCGCCCTGGACGGCACCGCGCAGTCTCTGACATTCGGTGAGCTCGACGCCCGCGCCAACCAATGGGGCCGCGCGTTGGCCGCGAACGGCGCCGAGATCGGTTCCCTTGTCGCGCTGGCGATCCCCAACTCGGTGCACCTGGTGCTGGCCACGCTGGGGTGCTGGAAGATCGGCGCGGTTCCCGTCCCCATGCACTGGGACCTGCCCGAGTGGGAACGCGACAGGGTACGCGAAGTGATCGATCCCGTCGTCGTCGTCAACGAGGCGAACCGGTGGCGGCTCGAGGAACAGGCGGCGGGCGAGCCCGCCGATGCCCTGCCGGAGGCCGTCTCCCCCAACGTCAACGGCATCTGCAGCAGCGGGTCGACCGGCGTGCCGAAGGTGATCCTCAGCCTGGCGCCGTCGCTGTGGACCCCCCAGCACGGCGAGCCGTTCCTGTCGAACTGGACGCCGGTCGCTCAGCCGCAGACCATCATGGTGCCCGCGCCGATGTACCACACCAACGGCTTCGCCACGCTCTTCTTCCTGCTGGCGGGCGACCATTTGGTGATACTCGAAAAGTTCGATTCCGCATTGGCTTTGGATGTCATCGAGCGCTTCCGGGTCACCAACTTCACGGCCACGCCCACGATGCTGGCGCGAATCGCCGCCCGGCCCGACGTCCGGCGGCGCGACCTGTCCAGCATCGTGTTCATCCTGCAGGGCGCCGCCGTGATGCCGCCGTCGCTCATGCACACCTGGTTCGAACTCTTGAGCCCCGAACAGGTCGTGTCGGCATACGGCATGACGGAGAACCTTGGGCTCACCGCCCTGCGCGGCGACGAGTGGCTCGCGCATCCGGGCAGTGTCGGCCGCGGCTTCCGGGAAACGGAGGTGCGGATTCTCGACGCCGGCGCGAGACAGCTTGGCCCCGGGGAGCACGGCGAGATCTACCTGCGCGCACCGATGAGCGCGGGATCCCGCTATGTCGGCGGCGCCGCGCCGCTGCCGACGACCGACGACGGCTTTCGCTCCGCCGGCGACATCGGCTACCTGGACGAGGACGGCTACCTCTACATCGTCGACCGCCGCGTCGACATGATCGTCACCGGCGGCGCGAACGTGTTTCCGGCGGAAGTGGAATCGGCCTTGGCCGGCCATCCCGGGATCGCCGATGTCGTCGTCATCGGCTTGGCCGACCCGCAATGGGGCCGCCGGGTGCACGCGGTGGTGCAGCTGGCCGACGGCGCGGCGCTCACCGAAGACGACGTGGTCGAGTACGCGAAAAACCGGCTGGCCCACTACAAGGCGCCCAAAACCGTCGAGTTCGTCGACGCGATTCCCCGCACCGCGGCGACCAAGGTCAATCGCTCGGCGATGATCGAGGCCCGGGGCGGCTGACGGGGCCGGACTTCTCAGCCGACGGCGGTGATTCCGCTGTTGGAGATCGTGAACCCCCGACCCGATACGACGGTGCACGTCACGCCGGCGGTCTCCGACCGGCAGGTGAACGGGCCGGCGCCCTTCGCCTCGCCATAGCCGAGAGTCGGGGTGCCCTCCGGCGGGTTGGCCAGGCAGCTTTCGCCGGCGCAGCGCGACAGCGCCCCTGCGGGATCCATAGTCACCGACTGCGGCGGCACGATGCTGAAGCAGAACGCCGAGTCGGGGATGCCCCTGCGCTGGTAATCGATCTCGCAGCTGATGTTGCGCGACGGCGACAGGAAGGCCACGTAGTTGTCCGGGCCCGCGGCGGCCGGCGGCACCAACAAGACGATCCCGACACCGAGCACGATTGCTGTGGCAGGCAGCGCTTTTCTCAACACATGCCAACCGTGCCACAGCGGGGCAATCGGCGGACCGATTTACCGGATCGGTTCGTCGCCGAGCACGGTCGTGCGCAGCATCTCCCGCTGCGAGTCGGGATCGTAGGGGGCCGCGCGGTGGAGCACTCCGCGGTTGTCCCAGATGACTGTGTCCCCAACCGACCATTTGTGGCTGTACACCTTGCCCGCACCCGTGGCCCGCTCGAGAAGTTCGTCGAGGAGCGCGCGGCCCTCGTCGAGGTCCATGCCCACTACGTAGTCGGCCGACGCGCCCAGCACCAGCGACTTGCGGCCGCTGCGGTGCGTCCACACCAACGGGTGTTCATGGGTGCTCCGGGACCGCCAGCGGGCCACCTGCTCCGGACCGGCGTCGGGGTGGGCGCGCCGCTGCGATGCCTCCAGGGAGTGCACCACGCGCAGCGAGTCGAAGCGGCGCTTCTCGTCGTCGGTCAGTCCCTCATAGGCGGCGTAGGAGTTAGCGAATTCTGTCTCGCCGCCCCAGTCGGCGACGTGCACGGCGGACAGCACGGTGGCCTTCTGCGGGCACGCGTCGTCGAGCGGCGTGCAGCCATCGATGTGCCAGTCGAACGTGGCCTTCAAGATTTCCGCCGAGGAGTTCTTGGCCGGGTTCAGCGAGATCGGATAGATGCCGGCGACCGGGTGATGGCCGTCGGCGGAGTGATCGACCTCGCCCAGCAGACGACAGAAACCGACCTGGACCTCCGGGTCGAGCCGCAGACCGCGGAACACCAGAACCCCGTTGTCCTCCAACGCATCCAGGACCGCCGCACCCATCGGGTCGTCGGGGCCCAGGCGCGCCGGGTCGAGGCCGGTGACTTCCGCGCCGACGGACGCGGTGAGCTTGGTGATGGTGAGCAGACTCATGGACCTGTCCTTCCTACTCAACGCCCGGGTTCCCTCAGGGCGTCGGCTCGACGGTGCGGGTCATGACCGCGTCAGCCGCGCTGACGGGCGCCGGTTGGTGCATGATCTCCACCGCCATCGCGACCATGATCACCGAATAGATCATCTGCAGCAGGTTGAGCGCGTCGTCGGGCAGGTCGTCGAGCGGGAACTTGTCGCAGTACTCGATGGCCTCCTCGAGCCGCGGGAAGAACGCATCGTAGAACTCGTGCATCTCGGGCATCGTGCTGGCGAGCCGGGCGTTCCATCGTTCGGTTTCGGTTGCCAGACACCACTTGTGGGCATAGCTCTCGAGTTCGGCGAACGCGGTGGGCAGCATGGCATCCGTCATCGGGTCACACTCCCGCCGAGGCGCGTTCGCGCCGGTAGGCGTCGACCCAGTCGACGACGACCTTGTGCAGGTGCCGTACCAGGATTTCCTGGTCGTTGAGTGGAAACCCATCGACGATGCCGTATTCGAGGGCTGCCTGCGTGCCACCGAGCATTCCCGCGTCCTGCAAGGCAAACTCCTTGAGCACCACCGACGCCACCTCGTGCTCGATCCGTTCGCGCACGTTGCGGGCGGGGTGAAAGTACGTATACGCCTCGAAGCGATGCGTGTTGTGCGAGGTGGGCCAATACCGGTAGAGCAGATACCAGCCGCCGTAGATCAATACCTCGATGTTGGGGAAGATCTGGAAATTGCTGATGCCCCAGGGCTCGATGCCGCCCGGGTTGACACCTGCCGGTAGCGCACCGATATCCGGTGTGCGCCACGGGCCGACCAGTCCGCTCTGCGTGGCGCGCTCGATCGGGTACATGTACTCCGGCGGCAGCAGCCAGCGCCGCCGCCCGGCGGTCGACACCAGCCGGTGTGGGCCGTCGAGCTGGAAGTGCCCACAGGTGAACCCGGCGTTCGCGTCGCGCACGTCCGGCGGCACCTGTTGCGGATGCAGGGAAGGTACGTGGTAGTACTCCTGAAACGCGTCGGCGAAGATCTTCCAGTTGCTGTTGTTGTGCGCCACCCACGCGTAGCGCTCGGTCAGTTTGTCGAAGGGGTAGCCGTCGAGACCGGTGACCATGGGCCCGAGGAATTCCCGCAGGCTCTGCCGGGGTTCAGCGTCGAGGTTGATGAAGACGAACCCGTTCCAGACGTCACAGTGCACGGGCCGCAGTCCGTACTCGGACGGGGCGAGGTCGAAGAATTCCGCCTCCTGCTGCACGAATGTCAAGGTGCCCTCGAGGTCATAGCGCCACCCGTGGTACTTGCAGGTGAACTGCCGGCAGGTGCCTCGGGTCTCTTCGGCGGGAAAGTCGTTCCACACCAGCTTGTTTCCCCGGTGACGGCAGACGTTGTAGAAGGCGCGGATGCGCTCGTCTCGACCCTTCACCAGAATGACCGAACTCCCGACCACCTCGATCTCTTTGGTGAGGTAGCTGCCGACGCGCGGCAATTCCTCGACCCTGGCGACGTTGAGCCAGGCGCGCTTGAAGATCGCCTCGCGTTCGAGTTCGTAGAACACCGGCGAGGTGGAATCGCCGAATGACACCGGGGCCGTGCCCAGTTCCGGATAGTGCTCGGTCCAGGAACCCTCCGCGGGCCTGCCCGACCGCGTCATCTCAACCTCCTGCCCGGCGTCACAGCACCGCACCGCCGTTGACGCCCAAGACCTGACCGGTGATGAACCTGGCCTCCTCCGAGCACAGGAATCCCACCGCCGCGGCGACGTCCGCACCGGTGCCCAGGTAGCCCAGCGGAATGTTGGCGGCGATCTGCTCGTTGGACGGCAGATATCCGGCGGCCTGACCCCGATGCTGCATCGGCGTCTCGATCCCCGACGGCGGAATGTTGTTGACCGTGATCCCGTGCGTCGCGTACTCGCGCGCGAGCGACTTGGTCAAGGTGATCACCCCGCCTTTGGATGCGGCATAGTGGGCGGCGAAGGGCGAACCGCGCTGAGCGCTCGATGACGAGATCATCACGATCCTGCCCCATTTCGCGTCGACCATGTCCGGGAGCGCGAGTTGGCAACAATGGAAGGTGCCGGTCAGGTTGACCTCGACGATACGGGCCCAGGATTCGGCGGTGATGTCGGCGAAAGCCGCGAAATCGAAGAGCCCGGCACTGGTCACCAACACCGTCACGGCGCCCAGTTCGCTGCGGACCTTGGCGAAACTCTGCTCGAGGGCCGGCCGGTCGGTCACATCGGCACTCACGCCGATCGCCGTGACGCCCTCGGCCCGCAGGTCCTCGGTGACACGTTGCGCCGCCGGCTCGTCGACGTCGAGAACCGCGACCTTGTGCCCGCGCCGCCCCAGCTCATGGCAGGTGGCTTCGCCCATGCCCGAGGCCCCACCCGTTACCACGGCGACCCGGCTCATCGAAGCTCCATTCACTCGTAGACCACACGCACCGCGCGGCTCGTCGGCAGCGCCTGGCAGGTCAGCACCCAGCCGTCGCCGACCTCGTCCTCGTCGAGCGCGTCGTTGTTGAGCATCCGGGCGCTTCCCTGTGTCAGCCTCGCCATACAGGTTGCGCAGGAGCCGGTTTCACAGGAAGACGGTGCGGCCAGACCCGCCATGCGGGCGGTCTGCAACAACGTGTCGCCGGCGTTATAGGACACCGTGATGGTGCGCCGGTCCAGTTCGATGGTCACTTCCTCCGTCACGTCCCCAACCTGCTCAGGCGACTCCGCCCCGGTGGTCGCGGTGGGTTCTGACATCTCCCGAAGAATATCAACTACTTGTCATTAATATCAAGTACTAGAGATCCGCCGGTCAGGTCTCCACGTGATCGTTGAAAAGCTCGTGGCCCGTGCCCTTTTCCACCACGCGGCCCAGCAGTTCACGCAGCGTCCGCTGCTCCTGCACGGTGAGGACGCCGAACACCTCCTCGTGCGCGGCGATCGCATCGTTGACGACCGTTGCGGCCACGTTGCGCCCCTCCCCCGTGAGGTAGGCTCGCAGAATCCGCCCATGCTGGGGGTCTCGCTTCCTTTCCACCAGGCCGCGACGTTCCAGGGCGGTGAGCGCGAGTTGAACCCCCTGCGGGCTGATCAGCAGTCGTCGGGCGAGTTCGGCACCGGAAAGGCCTGGCTCGTTCGCAAGTTGGCGTAACACGCCGATCTGGGCGGTGCTCACGCCGTGCACGCGCATCGCGTCGTTGATGGTGGTCAGCGAGTAATAGAACGCCTGCTTGAGCAGCCACAGAAGGTTATCGGTGAGTTCCATCGCGGCCTTCCTGCTTGAAGATTTCGCCGTTCTTCATGACGAACGGCACCGTGAGGGTGGCGTCGATGTCGCGCGAGGGATCACCCGGCACGGCGATGATGTCGGCGAGGTAGCCGGGCGCCAGCCGACCCAGCTCGGCGCCGGCGTCGATGAGCTCGGCGGCCACCACCGTCGCGGCCCGGATCGCTTGCATCGGTGTCATCCCACGCCGCACCAGCGCGCCGAGCTCCTTGGCGTTGTCCCCATGCGGGATCGCCGGCGCATCGGTGCCGCAGGCGATCCGTACCCCAGCGGCAATTGCCTTCGGCAGCATGGCTTTCGCCCGGGGAAACACCTCTTCGGCCTTCTTGCGCAGCTCCGGCGCGATCCGGTCCACCGCCATCGCCTCGGTCAGGTACGTGGTGGAGACCAGGAAGGTGCCGTGGTCGACCATCATCTGGATCGTGTCGTCGCTCGCCAGGAAGCCGTGTTCGATGCAGTCGATCCCGGCGCGGATGCACGCTTGGATCGCGCTGTCACCGACGGCGTGCGCGGCCACCCGCACCCCGGCGCGGTGGGCTTCGTCGGCGATCGCGGCGAACTCGGCGTCGGAGTATTGCTGGGCGCCCGGGGCGGTGCTGTGAGACATGACCCCGCCTGAGGCCGACACCTTGATCAGCTTGGCGCCGTGGCGGATCTGGTAACGGACACAGGCGATCACGTCCGGCACGCCGTTGGCGATGCCCTCCGCGACCGTCAGCGGCATGATGCCGGGCGCCAGCCGCTGGAACACCGTGGGATCCAGGTGCCCGCCGTAGGGGGTGACGGCATGACCGGCGGGGTGGATGCGGGGTCCGGCGTGCCAGCCCTGGTCGATGGCGCGCTGCAGCGCGACGTCGAGCAGGTACCCGCCCGTCTTGACCATCAGGCCCAGGTTGCGCACGGTGGTGAAGCCCGCGTCCAGGGTGGTGCGCGCATTGACCGCCCCGCGCAGCGTGCGGTAGGCCGGGTCGTCCTGGACGCCGTGCATCGGCGACGGGAGACCCTCGGGTCCGCCGGGCCCGCCGATCAGCAGGTTGAGTTCCATATCCATCAGTCCCGGCAACAGCGTCACGTCGCCCAGATCGACGACCATGGCCGAATCCGGAATGCCCCCTTTTGAATTGATCGCGGTGATGCGCTCACCCTCGACCACCACCACGGCCGGGGAGCGGACCCGGCCGTCGACCACGTCGCCCCAGCGCGCCGCCCGCAGAACGGTGGTTGTCATGGAACGGGCTCGGACACGCAATCCAGGGTGGACGCCCCCGAGTCGGGCACCCGGGGCTGCTTCCAGCACTCCACCGGAAACGACACCATGATCATCGAATACAGCAGGTGCATGAGATTCAGCACGTCGTCCGGCAAGTCGTCGAGGGAGAACTTGTCGCAGTACGCAAGGGCCTCTTCGGCCCGGGGCGTGATCGCGTCGTAGAAGGCCTTCATCTCCGCCATGGTGCTCGCCAGCCTCTTGGCGTAACGCTCCGGTTCAGTCGGCAGACACCAGTCGGCGAACTGCTCCAAGTCGGCGAATTCCCTTGGCAGCATGGACATCGTGGTCACACCCCCGCCGTGGAGTTGCGGCGATACCGGTCGATCCAAGCCGCCGTCTCCTTGTGCAGGTGTCGCAGCAGGATCTCCTGGTCGTTGAGGACGAACCGATCGATCACCCGCGACTCGATCATGCTCTGCGTTGCCTCGAGCGTATTGGCGTCCTGCAGGCCGTATTCCTTGAACGAGACGGCCGCGAGTTCCTGGGCGACGCGCTCGCGCGGAGTGCGCGGCCGCGGGAAGTACAGCGTTCCCTCGAAGATGTGGGAGTTGTAGGAGGTCGGCCAGTAATGGTAGGTCAGATACCAGCCCTGACCCCAGAACAGCATCACGAAGTTCGGGAACAGCTGAAACGAATCCAGGCCCCATGGATCGCATTTCGCCGGGTTGAGCCCGGGCGGCAACTCCCCCAATTCCGGCTTGTCCCAGGGACCGAACAACCCGCTCTGGCAGATGTCCTCGATCGGCTTGCGCATCTCGTCCGACATCTCCCACGCCCGCACACCCGACGTGCTGACCAACCGGTGCGGGCCTTCCAACCGGTAATGCGGGGCCTCGAAACCCGCCTCCGCGGCCGCCTTGGAGTACGCCGCCGGCGACTGGTTCGCGTGCAGCACCGGCGCGTGGTAGAACTCCTGGAACGCGTCCATGTAGAGCTTCCAGTTCGCCCTGACCTCCGAGCGATAGCACCACCGCGAGGTCATCTCGTCGAACGGATATCCCTCGAGCGCGGTGATCATCGGCCCCAGGAATTCTCGCAACGACTGTTCGGGCTGCTCGGCGAAGTTGACGAAGATGAACCCCTCCCACACATCGCAGTGCACCGGCACCAACCCGTAGCGGCCCTTGTCGAGGTCGAAGAACTCCTGCTCCTGCTGCACGAACGTCAGGTTGCCGTCCAAGTCGTACCGCCAGGCGTGGTACTTGCAGGTGAATTGCCGGCACACCCCGCTGGTCTCCTCGAGCGGCATGTCGTTCCACACCAGCTTGTTCCCGCGGTGACGGCAGACGTTGTGATACGCCTTGATCTCCCCGGATTTCGTGCGCGCCAGAATGATCGAGGTGTTGACAGCCTTGAGCTCCTTGGTGAAATAGCTGCCGGCACGCGGAAGTCGGTCCACACGGCCGACATTGAGCCAGGCGCGCTTGAAGATGGCCTCACGTTCCAGCTCGTGAATTTCCGGGCTGATGGAATCCTCGTACGAGACCGGGCCGGTTCCCAGCTCCGGGTAATGCTGGGTCCAGCTACCCTCCGGCGGCTTGGGGAATCGAGCCATGATCACTCCTGTCCGGTCTCACCGGGGCCAACGGCCGGCCGGCTGCGCGGAATTGCCGGGCGGCCACCGGTTTCACCGATTTCGTGGGGCTCCGTCGGGGCCGACGGTATATGCTCGACCGCATAATCGCAAGTAGTTGATATTGACGATGGGAGTCCTCGATGGATCGAGACCTTGGGGTGCGGATCGCTCCCGGGAGGTGCGTGCTGGCGCACGCAGACGCGTTCGACGTCATCTCCCCGCACACCGAGGAGCCCATCGCCGAGGTGGCCGCCGCGGGGCCGGCGGACGTCGAAGCGGCGGTCGGCGCCGCCCGCGCGGCCCTCGACCCGGGGCCGTGGGGCCGGACCGAACCCGCCGAACGGATCTCGGCCGTCCGGCGACTCGCCGACGTCTACGACCGGAGGCGCGCGGAGATGGCCGGCGTCATCACGGCCGAGATCGGCGCTCCGATCACCTTCGCCCAGCGCGCCCAGGTCGCCTTGCCCGCGATGATGATGCGCGCATTTTGCGACCTCGCCGAACGGCACACCTGGAAGGAGACCCGCGGCGGGTTCTTCGGCGCCGACGTGCACGTCCGCAAGGAACCCGTCGGGGTCGTCGCGGCGATCGTGCCGTGGAACATGCCCCAGTTCCTCATCGCCACCAAACTGGTGCCCGCGCTGCTCGCCGGCTGCACCGTGATACTCAAGCCCGCGCCCGAATCACCCTTGGACGCTTTGCTTTTAGCGGAGATGATCGACCAGATCGACCTTCCGCCGGGCGTGGTCAACGTGCTGCCCGGCGACAGCGCCGTCGGCGAGCTCCTGGTATCCCATCCCGGAGTGGACAAAGTCTCGTTCACGGGGTCGACGGCGGCCGGGCGCACGGTGGCGACCGCGTGCGCGGCCAACCTGACGAAGGTCAGCCTCGAACTCGGCGGCAAATCGGCCGCCATCGTCCTCGACGACGCGGGGCCCGAATCGGTTGCGGCCGGCGTGCGATCGGCGAGCCTGTCGAACAGCGGCCAGATCTGCAACGCGTTGACCCGCGTGCTGGTCCCCCAGCACCGCCACGAGGAGTACGTCGACGCTCTCGCCGCCGAGATGACGTCCCTGCGAGTCGGCGATCCCAGCGATCCCGGCACCCAGCTGGGTCCGCTGGTGTCCCGCCGACAACAGCATCGCGTTCGCGATTACATCCGAATAGGCCGGGACGAAGGCGCCCGGCTTGTCACTGGGGGGACCGAGATGCCCGACGGACTCGAGCGCGGCTGGTACGTGCGGCCCACCCTGTTCGCGTCCGCGGACAACGGCATGCGCATCGCGCGCGAAGAGATCTTCGGCCCCGTGCTCACCGTCATCCCGTACCGCGACGACGACGAGGCCGTGGCGATGGCCAACGACTCCGACTACGGCCTGGCCGGATCGGTGTGGACCGCTGACACCGATCGGGCCCTGTCGATCGCGGCGCGGGTTCGCAGCGGCACCCTCGGCATCAACCAGGGCTACACGATGGACCCGTTCGCGCCGTTCGGCGGCGTCAAGGGCAGCGGCTACGGCCGCGAGCTGGGCCCCGAAGGCATCGACAGCTACCTCGAAACCAAATCGATCGCGGTTTCGTCCTAACCCGTCACCCGCTCCCGGCGGTACTCGACAACCGCATCAGAATACCCAGTAAGGGTATCAGCCTTACACCGCGACACCACGGGACGTTCGCGCTATTCCTGAAACATACCTGGCAACATATTGATTCACGAATGAAATCGTCGTTCGTACAACTCAGCGCGCCTGCGTGGCATATACCCCCCGGGGGTGATAGCATCGCCACTGCTATGCGCCTGCAGACCGCCCAGACGATCCAGTGGCTGCGCTACACCACCGCAGTCCTGGCCCTTTTCTGGGCAGTCGGGGTCGCCGCGGGGTGCCATCTGCCCCACGTGGCCACATCGACACCCGGGTTGCCGTCCCACGCGGCGGCCGCCGCCGGCCGGGATTTTGCCACGCCGGCTCACCTTGCACCGGCCGGCGGCGACTCGTGCTCGCCGCTGGACCAGGTCTGCAAGCATGTGGCGCAGGCATGCTCCACAAGCGATCTGGTGGCGCTCGACATCGTCGTCGCGGTGATCGCGTTGGCCGGTGCACTGGCCGGCCCGGTGATTCGGGCACCGCGAGCCCCGCCGCGAACCGCCGGGTTCTCGTTTCGCTCGGGTCGAAATCTCCTGACCCGCTTCTGTATCGCTCGGATCTGATCGGTCAGCGTCAAGCCGTCGCGGGTTTTCCCGTCGGCCTGTTGCCGCTGCCCACATTCATCGCCGCAGGCGAAATCGCTACGGCGTTCACATCGAGAAACGAGAGATACATGAGTCTTGTCCTAGCTGCATATCGAATTAGTTCCGGCAGTGCCACTTTCGCGAGCCGACGGGAGGCGCGGTCATGACGGCGCACATGGACCGGCCGGGCGCGCTGGTGATCGGGGCGGGTGTCAGCGGGTGGACCACCGCGCTGGTGCTGGCCCGCCGGGGCTGGCGTGTCGTCGTGGCCGCCGACCGGTTCGGCGTCGACACGGTGTCGACCGTGGCCGGCGCGCTATGGGAATGGCCACCATCAGTGTGCGGCCGCCACCATGACCAATCCGTGCTGGGCCGTTCCGCGGAGTGGGCCCGGCACTCCTACATTCGCTTCGCCCGGCTCGCCGCCGACCCGCGAACCGGGGTGAGCCTGCGCCCGGCGGTGTTCTACTTCACCCGTCCGGTCGACGAGGACCCGGCCGAGCTGGCGAAGATGACCGAGGTCGGGCGGTTCGTACCCGGGTTCGTCCACGACCCCGAACTGATCGCCGCCCACGGCATCAGTCCCGACGCCGGGGTGGTGGACGCCTATTCCTACCTGGCGCCCACCATCGACACCGACTGGTACCTGGCATGGCTGGCCCGCCAGGCCGAGACGGCCGGCATCACCGTCGTCCGGCGCACCGTGCGCGGGGCGCTCGCCGAGCAAGAGGACGAGCTGCTGGCCGAGTTCGGGGTCGAGCTGATCGTCAACTGCTCGGGTCTGGGAGCGCGTGAGCTGGCCAACGACCCGACCGTGGTGCCGCACCGGGGCGCGCTCCTGAGGGCGGTCAACGACGGCAGTCACATGGCGCGCGTGACCGCAGCCCACGCGGTGGCCAACGATGCGAGCACCGCCAACCAGGACATGGTCTTCATCGTGCCCCGCGGGGCCAACCGGCTGTTGCTGGGCGGCCTGGTGGAGCCCGGGGAGTACGGCACCGACCTCAGCCTCGACGGCTATGCGCCGCTGCGGGAGATGCTGGACCGCTGCACGCGGTTCCTGCCGAGCCTGCACGAGGCCCGCCTGGACGCGGTGGACCCGGTTCGGGTCGGGTTGCGGCCATTCCGTGAAGGCGGCGTGCGGCTGCAGCTCGAACCGGGCAGCCGGATCGTGCACAACTACGGGCACGGCGGTGCGGGCGTCACCCTGTCGTGGGGCTGCGCTGACGAGGTTGCCCAACTGGCCGACGCCGTGCACGCGCGGCAGGGCGTCGCCTGAACTGACACGCGGACGGCGAAAGTCCGAAATTCCAGCATGACAACGGGATTCAGCCTCCCGTTGAAACCGAAAGGACCAAAACAATGATGACTATGCCCGCACCCGGGTGGGTGACGCTCTTGGCGTGGATTGCGACCGGACTCGGAGTGCTGTTGGCCGCAGCCATCCTCGCGGATATCTACGCGCGTGGTTATCGGCAGCCACTGCGCGCGATGGAGGCGGTCTGGCCGATCACCGCCATCTACGCCGGTCCGCTGGCGTGGTGGGCCTACCACCGCTGGGGCAGGCCGGCGACCCCGCGCTGGCAGCAACAATTCGGACGCGCGGGGGGACTGGGCCTGGCGGCGACGGCGGCCGTGCAGACGATTCCGGGTGGCGCGGTCTCCTTCGTCGGCCACATGATCGCCATGCCGTTGGTGATGTGGACCGGGATGACGATCGCCGGTCAGGGCGTCTGGCCGATGATGTTGCTGATTGCGGGTTTTGCGCTCCCGCTGCTGATCGCCTTCGAGTATCGCTCGCTGGCGCTGACCGGCCGGGACCAGTCCGTGGGCCGGCGACTGTGGGCGGCGTCGCGGATCTCGGTTCTCGCGATCGTCGCGTTCGACGTGGGCATGGGAGCCTCCATGCTGCTCGTCGCGTTCGTGTTGGGTTACTCCCCGGCGTCCATGGCGTTCTGGCTCGTCATGTGGGGCGGCATGTGGCTCGGGTTCGCCACCGCCTACCCGATGGTGTGGTGGCTGCTTTCCAAGGAGGCGACCACGGCGGAGTCCACGCCTGCAATCACCCGCACGCCACGGGTGGAGACGGCTCACTAGCCACCGGCGACCTCGAAAGCCGTTGAGGCCGCCGTTATTCCACACTCCGAGGACAGGCACCGGCGCCCGGCATCATCGTCAACCCGCCGATGGCGCCGAGGCCTGCTCCATTCCACGAGCGTGCCTGAGCATTGCTTTGGCCGCCCGCATCGACAACGCCGGCGATAGCCGCTCGAGGTACCAAAATGCCTTCCACCACGCGGGCACCACGATGATCGCGTCGCCACGCAACACGGCACGAAGCGCGCGCTCGGCAAATTTCTCGGGCGCCATCGGGTGTAGCCGCTCCCACATCTTGAGGATGTCCTCGTCGCTGATGCCTGCCAGGTCGGTCCGTCCGTACTTGCCGCCGGTGAGGATCGGGGTCCGGATGACGCCGGGGCAGAGCACCGAGACCCGCACCCCGTGGCGCTCGCCCTCCAGACGCAACGTCCTCGAGAGCGCAACCACGGCGTGTTTGGCCGCGGTATAGCTTGCCTGGCCGGCGGTTGTCATGAGGCCTGCCATGGAGGCGGTGTTCACGATATGCCCGCAGTGTTGCCGGATCATGATCGGATACGCCGCCTGGATACCGTGCACCACGCCGCGCAGGTTCACGTCGAAGACGTCGTTCCAGTCGTCGAGCGTGTATCTGTCAACCTCGCCGGCGACTCCGATGCCGGCATTGTTGAACAGGTAGTCGATCCGCCCGGAGTGCTGCACCGCCTCGGCGATGGCGCGCTCGAACGACGGGTAGTCGCGCACGTCGAGCTCGATCGCATGCGCCTTGCCGCCTCGGGTGTTGAGGCGTTGTGCGAACTCCCGCGCGGGGCCGATCTGCCGATCGGCGATCCAGACCTCGGCGCCCCGGTTGACCAGCTCGGCGACCAGAGCCGCGCCGATGCCGGACGCGCCGCCGGTGACGAATGCGACCTTTCCGGACACGCTCGCTGCCATTGCAGCAGCCTAAGCGCGGTAACCTCATTCTCATAGCGCGCGCCGCGCGGCGGAAGGGGACGAAGCGCTGATGACCGACCTTGGCGACGACGTCGAAGTGACGCGCGGCGACCGCTTCATCAAGACGGCCGTCGGGATCCTGGGGGAAACGGGGCGCACCGACTTCACCGTCCAAGAGGTAGTCACCCGCTCCAAGACGTCACTGCGTGCCTTTTATCAGCATTTCAGCAGCAAGGACGAATTGCTGCTGGCGCTGTTCGACCGGACTATCGCCCAATCGGTGCAGACCTGGCGCTCGGAGACCGACGGACTGGACAGCACCGCGGCACTGAAGCTGGTGATCGACCGCATCGGCCGGCAACCCGAGTCGAGCACCCAGGACAGCCTCAACCGCGCGTTGACGCTCTACAACCAGCATTTGGCCGAGACGCGTCCCCGCGACTACGCCCGGGTGCTCTCGCCGTTGCACCGGCTGCTTCGCGACATCGTGGGTCAGGGCATCACGGAGGGTGTCTTCAACCCGGGGCTGGACGTCGGGGCGGCCGCCGCCATCGTCATGCAGACCGTGATGGGTGCGCAGCGATTGCATTGGCTGGGAACGGAATTGAACGGAGCGCCGGTCGACGTCGGCCAACTCTACGACTTCTGCGGCCGCGCCCTGGGCATCCGTGACAGTGACGAACAACCGAGCCCGCCGTCGCTGGGCGAGCTGTTCGCCCAGATCGGCATGCGACCGGGAATGCGCGGCGGCGAATTCGCCATGACGATGCCGGTGAGCCCGGCCGTCGTCAACACCTCCGGCGCCCTACAGGGCGGCCTGATCGCAACCCTCGTCGACGTGGCGGGCGGGCAGTTCGGACTGGATCACCTGCGGCCGGGCACCACGATGACGACGGCGGACCTCTTCATCCGCTACCTGCGCCCGATCCGGCAAGGTTCGGCGTTCGCGGTCCCCCGGATGCTGCGGTCCGGGCGACGGGCGATGGTCATGCAGGTGGACATCTACGGCGAAGCCGACGACGAACTCGTGGCGACGGCGACCGTGAATTTCGCGGTCATCGACGGGCCGACGCCGAAGCTCCCTACCTGGCCGGGCGCGTAGGCGGCGACCACGAGCGTCGCGCCGGCGTGGCGGTCGCCACCGAACGCCACGCCGGCGTGCCGTTCGAGCGTCCGACCGAGGCCGCTGCGGCGCTACACGGGACCGGCGCCTAAGTGGTAACGTCATTACCACCCACCGAGAACCCCAGATTTCTCCCGAGGAGATCGCCATGCCGTCTCGCGAACTTTCCTTCCCCGTGTTCGACGCGGACAACCACATGTACGAACCGCAGGAGGCGCTGACCAAGTTCCTGCCGGAGAACCGCAAGCGCGTCATTGATTACGTGCAGGTGCGCGGCCGCACCAAGATCGTGGTGCGCGGCCACATCAGCGAGTACATCCCCAACCCCACGTTCGAGGTGGTGGCCCGCCCCGGCGCCCAGGAGGACTACTTCCGCAACGGCGCGCAGGGCAAGAGCTACCGCGAGATCCTCGGCGAGCCGATGAAGGCCATCCCCGCCTTCCGCGAACCGGGTGCGCGGCTGGAGGTCATGGACGAGCTCGGTATCGACTACGCCCTGATGTTCCCGACCCTGGCCAGCCTGGTCGAGGAGCGCATGAAGGACGACCCCGAGATGACGCACGACGTCATCCACGCGCTCAACGAGTGGATGTACGAGCAGTGGTCGTTCAACTACTCCGACCGCATCTTCGCCACCCCGGTGATCACCCTGCCGATCGTCGATCGCGCGCTCGAAGAACTCGAGTGGGTCCTGGAGCGCGGCGCCCGCACCGTGCTGGTCCGCCCGGCGCCGGTGCCCGGCTTCAAGGGCAGCCGGTCGTTCGGCCTCGAGGAATTCGACCCGTTCTGGCAGGCCTGCATCAAGGCCGAGATCCCGGTCTCGATGCACGCCTCGGACAGCGGTTACTCCGAGTTCGCGAACGTGTGGGAGCCCGGCGACGAGTTCCTGCCGTTCAAGCCGACCGCCTTCCGCAGCTTCGCGATGGGCCACCGGCCGATCCTGGACGCGATGGGGGCGCTGGTGTGCCACGGCGCGCTGTCGCGCAACCCGGAGCTGCGGATCCTGTCGATCGAGAACGGCGCCGACTGGGTGCCCGACCTGTTCAAGGGCCTCAAAGGCGTCTACAAGAAGATGCCCCAGTCGTTCAGCGAGGACCCCATCGAGGCGTTCAAGCGCTGCGTGTACATCACCCCGTTCTGGGAGGACCGGTTCACCGAGATCGTCAAGATGGTGGGCACCGACCGGGTGCTCTTTGGCTCCGACTGGCCGCACCCCGAGGGCTTGAAGGACCCGATTTCGTTCGTCGACGAACTCACCGACTTCGACGAGGAGGACGTCGCCAAGATCATGGGCGGCAACCTGATGAAGCTGATGAAGGTTTCCGCGCCGGCCAAGAAACCCGTCTCGGCCTAGCGGGACGAGGGGCACACGTCCGGCGGCTACATAGCCTCCTTGACGCCTCGGCGGATCAGCCAGACGTTCGCCGGCCACGCCGTCGCGAATCCGATGATCATTCCCACCTGCATCAGAAACCAGTAGGCGGCCGTGTTCGGGCGCAGCGGCGAGGACGGAAAGAGAACCAAGGACATCACGGCCATCCAGCCGAAGAGCCCGACTTCGAATGCCGTCAGGGACAAGACGTCGGCCTTGGCCGCCTCCACAAGGCCCTTGCGCAAGCCCAGACCCCGCATCGGGGCGATGGCGAAATACTGAAACAAGATGCCCAGCGTCAGCGCGGCGACATAGTCGCCGATGAACTCGGGCAACAGGGCGCGACCCAGCAGCTCCAATCCCAATGCGAACACGGCGAATTCGGCAACGATGTCGCCGAGCGTGCATCCCGCGCCGCAGTGACTGACCCCGATAGCCGTGGTGGCCCAGTTCGGCTTGTCCGGTGGCCGGTCGCGCTCGTGCTCGTGTAGCCATCGCTGGCTGTTCGGACGACCGTAGCGCCAGTACATCCACAACGCCAAGGGCCCGAAGTAGAGGGCGGTGACCGGCCAGACGGCCTCCATGATGCCCATCCGTTGCCGGTAGCCGCGGCCGTAGATGTCGAGGAGGATCACCAGTGCCGTGCCGAATTCCCAACGCCAAAGCGACCCATGAGATGACCGTCAACCACATTGGCGGGGCCATCAGAACGGGCCGTATGGGTCGACGGGCCGCCACCCGTGCGTACATGCGAGCATTAGTAAGTCTTCCTGCCGTTCAGCGGTTTTCGGGTCGGACGCCAACGAACCCCTCGGATCGTGCCCTACAGCAATTATTTACTACGTCATCTGTCGGGGCAAGGGCCGGTTGCGGAGTCAGGGAAGTTGGCAGCGAAGCTGGTTGGACGACGAGCTGCGTTCGCCGTGAATTCATTGGCGGGGTAACGAATCACGACCCGCCCGGCTGTGCGCAGAAGATGGTCGGCGCGCCTAGGCGGCCGGCCCATGGGGGTTGCCGCGATTGCCGAAGACCGAGACCACACCCTTGGTCTCGAAAAGCGCGAGCTGGACGTCGGCGGGCGTCCGGTGACCGTGCTGGCGCAAGATGGCATCCATGTCCTCGCGAGTCAGCCTGCACCGCAGCATATTTCGCTCGTCGAGTTGGCCGTCGCGGATGAGCACCCGCACCGGCGGATCGACTACTCTGCGCACCCACGGAATGAACCGCAGGCGCGCAACGATGTCGTGCGCGGCGATCAGCGTGATCAGCGCGGCGGCACCAGTCAGCCACGAGGTGCCCGCCGCCGTGGCGGTGCGACCGACGATGGCCCCGACCGCGACGGCCGTGATCCAATCGAATGGTGTGAATTCGGCGATGGTTCGCCGCAGCGTCAGCCGGAAAGCCGCTGCGGCGGTGAGGAACAGAGCCAGCGCCTTGACGGCCGCATACAGCGCCGGGCGCCACCCGTTGTACAACTCGAGTAACAGGCCGTTCATCACCCGAGTTTACTCTTTACTGGTGCGCACATAGGTCGCCCAGGTCAGCACCGCGAAGCCGATGTAGCACCCCAAGAAGATCCATAACGCCGGCGTCTCGGTGCGAGCGGTCAAGTAGGACTGCCGCAACGCGATGTCGATGGCGAAGCCACCGAACGCGCCGACCGAATCGGCGAACCCGACCATCGCTCCCCCAACGTTTTTCGACCACTGCCTGCGGTCGTCGTCGCTGAGGCCGAGCGACCGGCTGCGCGTCTCGAACACCGACGGGATCATCTTGTAGATCGACCCGTTGCCGACTCCGGAGAGAAGGAACAGACAGACGAAGCCGACGGCGTAACCGACTATGGATGTGGTGGTGAGGCGGCCGCCATTGTTGTCCTCCAGCGTGCTGGCGAAGACAAGCACACCCGCGGCCAGGCTCATGCCGCCGAAGACCGCCAGAGTCACCCGGCCACCACCGACGCGGTCGGCGAGCTTGCCCCCGTAAACGCGCGCCAGCGACCCCAACAGCGGTCCCACGAAGGCAATTTCGGCCGCATGTAGCGAAGCCTGCGCGGAGCTTTGCCCCGCCTCGGTGAACTTCATGTGCAGCACCTGGCTGAGTGCGAAGGAGAATCCGATGAAGGATCCGAAGGTGCCGACATAGAGCAGGGAGAGGAGCCAGGAGTCGCGCTCCTTGATCATCTTCCGCATGGCCGCGAAATTGACTTGATACCCCTTGATGTTGTCCATGAACATGAATGCGCCGATGCCGGTCGCCGTCAACAACACCATGTAGAGCCCCGACACCCAGTACGGCTGCCGGTGGCCGGCCACCGCTATCACCAGCAGGCCGACCAACTGGACCACCGGCACACCGATGTTGCCGCCGCCCGCGTTGAGCCCCAGCGCCCACCCTTTGAGCCGCTGGGGATAGAACGCGTTGACATTGGTCATCGACGCCGAGAAATTGCCGCCGCCCAGGCCGGTCAGCGCCGCACACACCAGGTATGGCCATAGCGGCAGACCCGGGTTGGCCAGCAGCGCGATCGTGCCGGCGGTCGGTATCAGCAACACCAGGGTGGACGCCACCGTGAAGTTGCGGCCGCCGAAGATGCCGATCGCGGCCGTGTAGGGAATGCGCATCAGCGCACCCACCAGGGTGTTGACGGCGACGAGCAGAAACTTGTCGCTTGCCGAGAACCCATAGACCGATTCGGGCATGAAAAGGACCAGCACCGACCACAACGACCAAACGCCGAAGGCCACGTGGTCGGTCGCGATCGACCACGTCATGTTCCGGCGTGCGACGGCTTTGTTGCCGTCCTCCCAAGCCTTGGTGTCTTCGGGGTTCCAGTCCAGAATGTCGTGGGAGCGAACCATGCTCACCGCGTGCCCGGGCGCGCCGGCCGGAAACCCCAATCGCCGGACGATTGGCTGTGATTTACCTAGCAAGCCGTTGTGAGGGCAAGTTCATCGGGTCGATCAAGCGAGCCGGCTCGTGCAGCGGGCCGCCGGCGTGCCGAAGAGGCGGTAGCCCTTGTCGGTGTCGATCTGTGGGTCCACGCCGTCCTGGAAAAGGAGGATGATGTCCGAGCCACCGAATTGGAAGTAGCCGAACTCTTCCCCCTTCGCCATCTGCGTGCCTTCCACCGCGGTCAGCACCACCGACGACACGTGCGCCATGCCCACGGGGATGACCGCGACGACGCCGATGTCGTCGGAATCCGAAGCCGACGTGTCGATCGTGATGACCCCGCGATTCTGAAAAAACTCGTAACCGGTGGTGGCGCTATCGCTGGACTTGAACTCGTGGCCATCGATGGACACCTGCATGAAGACCTGCCCACTGATCAGGAAGGTCTCCTTCACCAGGCCGGAGACCGGCATGTGGTAGCGGTGATACGAATTGGGCTTGAGCATGTAGTGCACAAAAGTTCCGCCACCGAAGCTCTCGCTGTACGCGCTGCCCTCGATGAGCTGCTTGACGTTCCCGAATGTGTTGACGCCCTTTACGGTTACCGGAGGAATGTTGGAGTCGGCGTCGATGTCGTAGGCGTGCTGGAAGACGCAGTCGGCGGGAGAGGTCACCACCACGTTGCTGGCGGGTTCGGCGATTGGGCGCAGGCCGCCGTTCAATTCGCGACCGAAGAACTGGTTGAACGTCAACCAACCGCTGGGCATATTGGGCTTCCCGTCGATCAGCGACTCATGCACCCGGTACTCGGGCGCGTAATCGATGAAGGACTGCAAGACCTCCGAACTGAACGAGTCGGTGGTGTCCAGGAAGCTGCCCCATTGCCGCGAGAACTCGGTCATCCAGTCGCGAAACGCCTTGGAGCCCTGCGGCGCGGCGCCGTCGAGCTGCTGATCGACGAGGAAGAAGAAGTGCGCGATCCTGTCGTTGACCTCTTGGGCCTGCCGTTCGTCGGGGTCCACCTTTCGCCATGCCGGCGCATCGGACTGGCGGGGTACCCACCGGACCAAGCGCTTCAGGTACTCCCCGTACTCATGCAGGTCGGTCGGCCAGTCCAGCGCCGCGAACAAGTCCGGCCGCAGCTCGGCATCCGCCGACTCGCGGGCCTGCTTCAGCGAGCGCTCGAGCAGCTCGGCCAGTCCCTGCTCCTTTTCGACGACGTCGTGCAGCTTACGGACAATCGCATCGGGATCGCTCATTCGACTTCTCTCGCGGGTGTTCGTGAACGTGGATGTCCACGGGAAGTTACCCACAAACGACCGCGGTAAGCGCGAAGGCTGTGGATCGGGGTTTCCTGGCCGGCAGTTCGTTTGGTCAAGCCGGCGTGCGCTAACGCCGATGACCACGGCGCATGAAAAGCGGCTCAAGGGAAACCCCTGATGTGCGGAGCGTCGGGACGCCCCAAGGAAGCGAACCTCCGTGCCCCGCGAACGGGAAGGAGTTCGCCGATATGTACTACCCCGACACCACCTCAGCGCTGCCGACGCAGGCGACTCACCCAGGGGCGCCATGACGATCCGGCTCAGTAACCTCAAGGTCTCCCCTGACGCGTTCGCATCGGTGATGGCGACCGGGATCTTGTCGACCGCCGCCAAGAATCATCACTACATGTCGATCAGCAACGCGCTCGGTCTGATCGCTGTGCTGGCGTGGGCGGTGCTCATCGCTCTCACGATCGTCAGCGCCGCGACCCAACGTCGGCCTCTGCCGTGGGATTTCACCAAGCTCGAGAACACCATGCCCCTGTTCACGTTCGTTGCGGCACGCGCCGTGTTGTGTAACCGGCTTTCGTCGGACCACCCACTGGTCCTTCCGATCCTCGGTGCCATGGCCGCCGCGGCATGGCTGGATTTGATGCTGGTCAGCATGCGCAACGTCGCGCGGCGACGCCTCGCGGGCCTGCGCGACCAGGTCCACGGCGCGTGGCTGCTGTCAAGCGTGGCCACGTCCGGCCTGGCGATCGTCGCGACCAAATTGGCGGGCAGCACCGGGCACCGTCAATGGTCCGCCGTGGCGGTGGTCGTGTGGGTGGCGGCGCTGGCCCTCTACCTTTTGGTGACCGCATTGATCGTGTGGCGCGCAGTCGACGAGCGCCTGGATCGCGACGGATTCGAGCCTGACACATGGATCCTGATGGGGGCATTGGCCATCGCCGTCGTGGCAGGCCACGGGATTCACCTCCAGACCCGAAATGGGTTGGGCGGAGCCGTCAATGCGACCACGTTGACGGCGTGGGTCGTGGCGACGTCGTGGATCCCCCCGCTGATCTACTTGGGATTGCACCGTGTCGAGCAGCGCCCCAGGCTGCTGCGGTTCACCGGTGCGTGGTGGACGCTGGTGTTCCCGCTCGGCATGTATTCGGTGGCTACCTACCTGGTCGCCGGGGAGACGCAGGTGAGGTCGCTGCAAACCGTTTCGCTGATCTTTTTCTGGGACGCGCTGCTGGCCTGGTCCATCGTGGTGATCGCGGGATTATTGCGCATCCCCCGGGCCGTTGCCGGCCGGCGGCGAGCATAAACCCCTGGCGCTATCGCGCTGCGGCGGTGCCGGTTTCGCGCGCCGCTACGTGATTACGCGCTCGGCAGCGTCAGCCTGGGCTTGCCGTTCTTGACATGTACCGCATGGGTGCCGGGTTTCTTGCGCAATTCGTCCAGCAACCCATCAAGGTGGTCGGGGTCGGTATGCCAGTGCTGGACGCTGCCCGGGTTTTCCGCCATGTCGGCCACTACCCGTTGCAGGTTTTCCGGCGAGTCACTGTCTTTCAGGCTCGCCCCGTCCTTGACGGGCTGATTGCGCCCCTTGACGCCGACGCCGGGCAGGGCGCGCGGGAGGGCGGCACCGAGCGCACCCCCGGCCATGCCCGCCACCGCCAGACCGCTCAAGAAGCTTCCCTCGCTCACGGTGGCCGCCGCGACGGCGCTCTCGGACGTGCCCGACAACACCGCGGCGACCGTCCTGATCGCCGGGGTCGCGACGGCCCAACTCGGCGGAACGGCCAATCCCCCCACCAGGCCGGCCTGGCCGACGGTGGCCGACACCGCCGATCCCAATGCCGGTGCGGCTGAGCCGAGTCCGGCCGCCAGACCTGGCGTGGCAGCCTTCACCGCGACCGTCAGGTCCCCCAGATGCCGCGCCCCGATCACCAATCCCATGATGGTGCTGATCAGCACGTCGTTGGCGGGCAGGACTGCCTTAGGTATCAGCTCGACGTTCCCGGCGAGCTTCGCCAATGGCGAGGAATTCAGGCTGCTGAGCAAACTTGCCAACGACGAGGACGACGGCGGATTCACCGCGGCGGGGGCGGCAAGACTGCGCAGCGCGCTCGGTGTGGCGGACGTCAACTGGGAGAGGGCGGCCTGGCTATTCGTGCCCGCCGACGTGCCGACAACTTGGCTCACGGCAGCGGTCTGCCCGGCGGTGCCGGCCGGGTTGGTATTTTGCGCGGGCGGATCGAACGGCGGCACCGCGGCGGCCGCTGCCGATTGACCGGCATAGCCGTACATCGCCGCCGCGTCCTGGGCCCACATGCGGGCGTATCGGGCTTCGTTCGCCGCGATCGCCGCGGTGTTCTGGCCGAAAGTGTTTGTGGCGATTAGCGACTCGAGCTCGGCGCGGTTCGTTTCGATCACAGGCGGCGGTACGGTGGCCGCGAAGGCGGCCTCGTAGGCCGCCGCCGCAGCCCTGGCTTGGCTTCCACTCTGTTCGGCTTGCGCTGCGGTCGCGTTCAACCATGCCGCGTACGGCGCGGCAGCGGCGGCCATCCTCGCCGAGGACGGACCCTGCCAGGCAGTGGTCAGCCCCGAGATCACTGAGGAATAGGAAGCCGCGACCGAACGCAGTTCCGCGGCAAGCTCATCCCACGCCGTGGCGGCGGTCAACATCGATCCCGATCCGGGACCCGCGTACATGCGCGCGGAATTGATCTCCGGTGGTAACACCCCGTAGTCCATTGCTGGCCTCCTCAATTCGCCCGGAGTGAGTGGACGGCTGCGGTCGCTGACAATGACATTGCACCGGTCGTCATCATTCGGCCGCCTCGTGGATCACGAAGATGTTGGCCGTGGTGGCCTCCGCGGCGGCCGGTGCGGCGCCGCCCATGCCGGCGGAACGGGCCGCGGCCCCGCCGGTACCGCCGATCGCCCGGCCGGCCAACCCGGACAAGGCCATGTTGCCGACCAGGCTCCCCTGCCCGTCGGCCGCGAGAGCCGCCGGTGCGGCGCTGAGGCTGCTCTGGGGCAATGTCGCGGCAATCGTCCGGATCTCGGGCGCGGCCGAGGCCCACCCTTGCGGCACGGAGAGTCCGCCGATCAGACCCGAGCGGCCGACTCCAGCCGATACCGGTGCGCTGACCATGCGCGGGACGCCCGCGGCATCCGCCTTGGCCAGGGCCTTGGAGTAATTCTCCGACGCCGTGGTCAGGTTGGCCCCGGCCTGCGACACCAGATAGCTCTGCGTGCCCAGGAGATACGGAACACCGGGGACGGTGAACAGCGAGGCCGGCGACAACGGGCCGGTGATGAAGCCGTCGAGCGCCGAAAACAGTGATGGCGGAGCAGCCGCCGGTGCCGCTGCCGGCGCCGCTGCCTGCATGGGTGCGGCGAGGCTCTGCAACGCCTGCGGCGCCGCCGACATCAGCTGCGGCAGGTGGGTCGCCTGAGCGCCGGCCGCCGTCGCGGTGGCCTGGCTGACCGATGCGGCCTGTCCCGATGCGCCGGCCGGGTTGCTGGGCTGGGGCGGTGGAGCGAAAGGGGTGACCTGCGCGGCAGTCGCCGAGGAGGCGGCGTAGCCGTACATCGCCGCCGCATCCTGCGCCCACATCTCGGCGTACTCCGCCTGGGTGGCCATGATCGCCGGGGTGTTCTGACCGAAAAAATTCGTCGCGACCAACGCCAGCAGCCGAGCACGGTTCGCCGCAACCGACGCCGGCGGCACCGTCGCCGCAAACGCGGCCTCGTAGGCGGCGGCCGCGGCCCTGGCCTGGCCAGCCGTCAGCTCTGCCCGGCCGGCCGCGGTGCTCATCCACGCCGTGTAGGGGGCGGCAGCGGCCGCCATGGTCTGCGACGTCGGACCGCGCCACTCCGCCGTCAAACCCGAGACAACCGAGGATTGGCTTGCCGCCGTGGCGTGTAGCTGCGCCGCTAGCTCATCCCACGCCGCGGCCGCCGCCAGCATCGGCCCGGCCCCGGGGCCCGTGTCCATGCGAGTGGAGTTGATCTCCGGCGGAAGCATTCCGAAATCTATTGCCATGCAACACCTCCTGCCTTTGGCCGCGGGCACACGCCAATCCACCGCAAGCGGTGCATTGCGCGCCATCAACGACTTCCCGGCGTCCACCGCTCGTACGCTGGGAACGGCCGTACCAGATGCTGTCGATACCCTGTAGACAGTTACCTCAAACAACAGTTGCATGAGGCGTCTTCAAATGGATGTTGGATGTTGCAGCGATCTGCACGGGGGTACACGGATAGGGATGCCGGGGTTGCGCGAAAGGAGAGCCGCATGAGCGTGGCACCGAAAAGTCAGGTGCAAGTCAGCATCGATGACGACATCGAGTTCCTCACAGAACAACTCGAACGGCTTCGGGCACTTGGCGAAGAGAAGAAGGCGCACGACGTCTTCGGTGACGAGGACATCTACGACCTCAGCGTGCGATGGGGAACGGCGCTCGCCGGGCGCCTGCCGCGCATCGCACACTACAGCTCCATCGGAGTGCTCGACGAGGCCGACGAGCGCAGGTTTCAGTCACTCTGTGACGAACTGCGCGCGGTCTCGCCCCTCATCGAACGATTCAAGCTGGCTCGTCCCGAACTCGGGGATTGCCCCGACGCCCGCGCGGGCGGCCGGCATCGCCGGGCTGACCGTGGGACGGGATGGCGACGCCGACCGCGCGCATGACCCGGGTCAGGCGATCGAGGACCTGAGCGACATCGCCTGAGCCCGTTGGTCCTCGGACAGAAAATCGTTGCCGCTCAACCTGATCGCGGTCCTGGGCTTGGGGCATTCGGGGTTACGACACGTCAGCGCCACCAGATAGGCGTCGGCATCCTCGTCGAGAAAGAGGAAGCCCATGATCAGGGCATCGCCGATCGCGAAATCCGTCCCGCCACAGGCCTCGCAATGTCCGCCCTTCACCGCAATCAGTTCCAGCGCCCGCTGATGCGCCGCGGCATCCAGATTGATCAGCTCGGGGCGTACCCCCACGTGTTCCCCGGCACCCTGGGTCATCTCAGATCTCCACATCCTTGTCGTAGAAGACGCGGTCCTCACGCCAGCCGCCCGTACCGAAGCCGATACCGGCGAAGTCCTCGACGAACTCAATCTGGTTGATCCATTTCGTCATCTTGAAGCCCACCTGCGTCTCCACCCGCAAACGCAACGGCGCGCCGTGCTTGATCGGCAGCGGCACCCCGTTCATCTCGTATGCCAGCAACGTCTGCGGCTTGTGCGCGAATTCCAAATCGATGACCTCGTAGAACTGGCCCCCGCCGTGTGACGCCGGTTCGTCGGTGCTGTTGTCCTGCATGCTCAGAAAGCAGACATATCTCGCCTGGGGAAGGGGTCGCACCAGCTCCACAAGTCGGCCCAAGTGCACCCCCTTCCATTCGGCAATGCTGGTCCAGCCCTGCACGCAGTTGTGCATGACACACTGCGCCTCCGGTTCGGCCAGCGACCGCAGTGCGGCGAGGTCCAAGATCACCGGGTTCTCCACGAGGCCACCCACCCGCAGCCGCCAGTCGACGAAGTTGTGGACGGCCATCACCTTGAAGTCGATGCTCGTCGGGGGCTTGCCGTTGACCCGATGCTGCGCCGAGATCTTGCTTGCGGGGTAGTTCTGCCGGGAATTCAGCGGCCGCAACAACACATGCCGAACGGAGGAGACCACCGCCCCCAGGATGCGCTGCACCGACCGTGGATTGCGGCTACTCCAGAGCGTGGCCGCAACGTGGATGGCGACGACCGCCGCGACGATCAGCAACGAAAGCGCCGTCGCCCAATAGATGTTGCGGACGGAGCCGAAGATCATCAAGGCGGTTAGCCTGCCCCAGCCCCAGAAGAAAATCATCGACAGGTGAATCACGATGAAGATCAGGAACGCGATCAGCCCCAGGAAATGCAGACTGCGCGCCCACTGGCGCCCACCCCACATCTGTACGAACCAGGGGAAGCGCGCCTCGATTGCCGGGGACTGAGCGGCTCCAGTCAAGATCTGGAACGGCGCTAGGAGAAAGATGACACCCGCATAGGTCAACTTCTGGACGGCATCCAGCGGCTGACCGGGCAGTACCGACGGAAGATTGAACGACATGTAGGTGACGATGTCGTTCCACGCGTCGGGAAAAATTGACCACGAGTAAGGCCAGTACCGGTGCCATTGACCGGTCGCGAACAGCAAGATGTAGTACGCCAACCCGACCAGGATCCAACCGATGACCGAGAAAAAGTGCCAATGTCGGCCGACGCCCAATTGGGCGTGGCCCGGCAACGAAATCAGCGGGTGATAATCCTCTTCTTCGTCGAGCGTGTCGTAGATGCGGTCGCGCGGCATCACCTTCCGGGTAAAGCGCGCCCATTCGGTGCCCGGTTTGCTGTCGTCGTGCCAGTACAGCTTCGGGTGGGTGGAGAGAATCTCGATGCCGCTGCGGATTATCAACGTCACGAACAGCAGGTTTAGCCAGTGCTCGACGCGTAGCCAGGCCGGGTAATCGAGCGTTGTCATGCCTGGGCTCCCATCAGTCGGGCCATTGCCGGCGTTGCGGGTACGCCACATTGATGCCCGACAACACCGTCGTGTGAACCGCGGGAAAGGCCGCGGCAAACGCCATCGCCAAGGTCCCGGGCGCGAAGTCCCATCTGCCCGTCAGGGCCTCCAGTCCCGGGAGGCTCACCCACCGAGTGACCAGATAGACACCCAGAAAGGCCAGGCACACCAGGCTGCCGCAATACCAACCCGATTGCGGCACAGCGGGATTCGGCGCAAACACCATGGCGCCAACCGCGATCATGCAGGCGATCGCCAGCACAGCCGTGTAGACGATGAGATACAGCGGTGGGTCCGGCTCGGTCAGGACAACGTAGACATGCACCGCCACGAGACCCATCAGCAGCGATATTCCTACGGCGGTCACCGCTCGCGGCACGTTGAAGGCGACCCAGCCATTCAGAGTAAGCAACGGCGACGACATGATGCGCCGCCAAATCGAGATCAACGGCCGGGGGACGACATTGACCATGGCGGCGAGGTACCCACGCTGATCCATTGCAAACAGAGGCGGCCAGATCGCAAGCCCGACCGCCGTCGCCGCACCACCGCACGCCACGCCAGGAAAACTGATGCATTGAGCATCCGGAGCCCATTGATACTCTTTAGGTCTGCGCCTGGCGCGTGCTCAGCGCTCAATGACCAGCTTGCGGGACTCGGTCCGAGAAAGGGTCCGTAGGAGGGACGGCCAATGGCGGCCGAGAGAAACTGGGACAAGACCGTGGGTGCGGCCGACGATGTCCGCCGCGTGTTCGACAATGTCCCCGCGCTGTTGGTCGGCCTCGAGGGGCCCGACCACCGCTTCGTCGCGGTCAACGCCGCCTACCGCGCCCTGAGCCCGCCGATCGACAGCATCGGGCTCTTCGTCCGCGAGGTCTATCCAGAGCTGGAGAGTCAGCAGATCCTGCAAATGTTCGACCGCGTCTACGAGACGGGCGAACCCCAGTCCGGTACCGAGTGGCGGGTGCAGGCCGATTTCGAGGGCTCGGGGCAGGCACAGGAGCACTTTTTCGATTTCATCGTCACGGCGCGGCAAGGAGACGACGGCTCGATCGAGGGCGTGCAGCTCGCGTTCGTCGATGTCACCGAGCGGGTGCGGGCGCGGCAGGCCGCCGAGGCTCGCATGGCGGAGTTGTCCGAGCGATACCGCAACGTGCGCGATTCGGCCACCGTCATGCAACAGGCGTTGCTGGCGCCGTCGGTGCCCGTCGTTCCCGGCGCCGACGTCGCGGCCGAGTACCTCGTTGCCGCGGAGGACACCGGCGCCGGCGGCGACTGGTTCGACGCGGTCCCCCTTGGGGATCGGCTGGTTCTCATCGTCGGCGACGTCGTCGGGCACGGCGTCGAGGCGGCCGCGGTGATGTCGCAATTGCGCACCGCCCTGCGGATGCAGATCGTGGCGGGATATCCGGTGGCCGAGGCGCTTGCGGCGGTCGACCGCTTCCACGAACATGTGCCCGGCTCGAGGTCCGCCACCGTGTGCGTGGGATCCCTCGACTTCACCACGGGCGAGTTCCAGTACTGCACCGCCGGGCATCCACCGCCGCTGCTGGTCGGGGCGGAGGGCTCGCGCTACCTCGAGCCGTCCGGGGCCGGCCCGCTGGGCAGCGGCACGGGTTTCCCGGTGCGCACCGAATTCATCGACGTCGGTGACGCGGTGATGCTCTATACCGACGGTCTGATCGAGCGCCCCGGACGGCCGCTGATGGCCAGCACCGCCGAATTCGCCGATCTGGCCGCGACCATCGCCGCCGGCCAGGGTGGGTTCGTGATCGAGTCCTCGGCACGCCCGATCGACCGTATCTGTTCGGAGACACTGGAATTGCTGCTTCGCTCGACGGGCTACAGCGACGACATCACTCTGCTTGCGGCGCAACGGCGGACGCCGCCGCCACCGCTGCAGATGACACTGGACGCCACGATTCACGCCGCCCGCGCGGTGCGCGTCCGCCTGCGTCAATGGCTCTCCGACGTCGGCGCCGCGTCCGACGACATTTCCGACATCGTGCACGCCGTCTCCGAATTCGTGGAAAACGCCGTCGAACACGGTTACGCCACAGAGGTTTCCGACGGTGTCGTCGTCGAGGCGTCGCTCGCCGGAGACGGCAACCTGTACGCGTCGGTCGTCGACCATGGACAGTGGAAGGATCACCGCGAAGGCGAGCAGGGCCGCGGCCGCGGGCTCGCCATGGCCGAAGCCCTGGTGTCCAGTGCGCACGTCGCCCATGGGCCCGGCGGCACCACCGCCAGCCTGACGCACCGCCTGTCACGGCCGGCCAATTTCGTCACCGACACGCTCGTCAGCCGGGCGGATCGGCAGCGATCGATGGACTCCGAATTCACCTCCGTGGTCACTGAACCCGGCCGCATCGTCGTCAGCGGCGACGTCGACTCCAACACCGCTTCCACGCTGGATCGCCAGATCGCGGTCGAAAGCCGTTCCGGGATAGCGCCGTTGACGATCGACCTCAGCGCAGTGACGCAGCTCGGTTCGGCCGGCGTCAGCGCGCTGGCCGCCGCACGCGACCGGGCACAGCGACAGGGCAGCGAGTATGTGCTGGTGGCCCCGCCGGGAAGCCCGGCGCACCATGTCTTGTCGCTGGTGCAGCTACCCGTCGCCGGTGGTCTTGCGGAGAATCTCGTCGCCGAGGGCTAGGAACGCTCGGAGCGCTTGCCGTGCCGCACCTGTTTGAACGGCACTCCGCGGTCTGCCGCGTATTCGCGCGGGAAACCCAGCACCCGCTCGCCGATGACGTTGCGCGCCATCTCGGTGGTGCCGCCGCCCATCGCCACGGTCTGGCGGGACAGGTAGCGCAGCCCGGTTTCCAGGCCTTCGCCGGGTTCCCCGACCACGCCCGCGCTTCCGGCGATCGCCATGGCGGTGTCGACGTCGAGGGTCACAGTCTCGGCGTGGAACAGCCTGATGAGCGTGCCGGCGGCAGGCGGCAGCGCCCCGTCTCGGACGCTGCGGTACACGTGACCGATCAACTGCTCGGCCACCGCCCGCTGGACCAGCACCCGACCGGCCATCTGCCGCGCGCGTTCGTTACCGGCCTGCCCCACCTTCTCGATAAGTCTCACGTAGTCAACGGGATTGGCGTTGCCGCCCTCGCTACCGCTGCCGCTGGCAAACTCGGAGCCCTGGCCCACCGCGCGGCGCTCGTGATACAGCTGCCTCGACGCCACCGCCCAGCCCCCGTCGACCTCCCCGACGACGGCGTCGTCGCCGACGTCCACCCCGTCGAGGAACTCTTCGCAGAACTCGGTGGAACCGCTCAGCATGGTGATTCGCCGCAGGGTGATTCCCGGATGGGTGATGGGCACCAGGAACATGGTCAGGCCCTCGTGCTTGGGCACGTCCCAGTTGGTGCGGGCCAGGCAAAGTCCGTAGTCGGCGGCGAACGCGCTCGTGCTCCACGTCTTGGCCCCGTCGAGCACCCAGCGATCGCCGCGGCGTTCGGCCCGCGTGAGCACGCCGGCCAGGTCGGAACCGCCGCTGGGCTCCGACAACAACTGCACCAGGACCTCCTCGCCGCGCAGCGCCGCGGCGATGTGTCGTTTCTTTTGCTCTTCACTGCCGGTGTCCAGCAGCGTGGCGCAGCAGATGGTGAACGTGGGGGTGTTGAGGATCAGCGGCATCTCGTAGGTGAGGGATTCCGCGTCGAACGCCTTTTGATACTCGTAGTCCAGGCCGAGGCCGCCGTACTCGCGGGGGAAGCAGATCCCGGCGAATCCTCCCTCGTGCAGTCGCTTCTGCAGTTCGCGGGCGCGTATCCAGGATCGTTCGTCGTCGCGCGGCGCGGGCGGCGGGGACTCGGGATCGATCGGCGGCATGTTGTCCGCGAGCCACGCCCTGGCCCGCGCGGCGAACTCGGCGACGGATTCGGTCGGCGTCATCTGTTCGACCGACCCGCCTTCTCGTATCCGTAGACGCGCAGGTTGTGTTCCTCGGGCGTCCCGAACATCGACCGGTACAACGTGACCCGCCGCAGATAGAGATGCAGGTCGTGCTCCCAGGTGACGCCGATGCCCCCGTGCATCTGCACGCAGGCCTGGACGATCTGGCCGGCCATTTCGCCGACGTAGGATTTGGCGACGCTGGCGGACAGGCCCGCCCCGGGTGAGTTGGCGGCAACGTCGGCGACCGCCGCGGCGGTGGTTGCGCGGCAGGCTTCCAGCCACAGCTTCATGTCGGCGAACTTGTGTTTGAGGGCCTGGTAGGACGCGAGCGGGCGCCCGAAGGTGTGCCGGTCCAGCGCCCACTGGACGGTCAGGTCGAAGACGGTCTGCAGGATGCCGACCACCTCGGCGCACTGCAGGGTCTGGGAGATGTGGCCCTGCCGCTCGACCAGTGCGGCGGTCTCGGCGGCGGTGCCGACGGCCGCGGACCGCTGCACCACCACCCCGTCGAAACGCACCCGGGCGTACTGCTTGACCAGGTCGACCGACTGCTGGGGCTCGACCGTGACGCCCGGGGCGTCGGTGGGGACCAGGAACTGGCGCAGACCGTCACCGCAGCGGGCCACCACCAGCAGCACGGCGCTCTGCGCGCCGGCCTCGACGCGGTCCTTGGTGCCGTCGATGCGGTAGCCGGAATCGGCGGGGGTGGCCGTCACCGCCGGGCTCAGCGGCGCCCAGCCCCGGCCCGGCTCCGAAACCGCCCACGACGCCACGGTTTCCCCGGACATCAGCCCCTCGATGGTCGCGATGTGCGGTTGCGGATCCGCGCACTCGACGAGCGCCGCGAGCACCACGCTGACCGGATACAACGGCCCCGGCGCCACCGTCTTCCCGAGCTGTTCGGCGACCATGGCGAGATCGGCCAGCCCGCTGTCGGAGACGCTGCCGCCACCCAACTCCTCCGGTACCAGCAGGCCGGTCCAGCCGAGCTCCGCGGCTCGCCGCCACCATGCCGGATCGAACGACAGCCCCGCGGAGTGCAACTCCCGCACGCGACGCAGCGGCACTTCCTTTTCCAGGAAGGCTTGCGTTGTCGAGGTGAACAGCGTCTTTTCGGGAGAGTCGAGTGTGGTCATGCTGCCTCTCGTCCGAATTCGCCGGCGTCTTCGATGGTAGCAACGACCACTACGGTAAGAGATACCGGAGTCCCGTCGATAGTGCCGCTCACCGCTACAAGGCGAACACACGGCGCAGCGACCGCGCGTGCAGGACCCGGTTCTCCCGAGAAACCACCCAATCGGGAACCAGCGAGTCGAACCCGTTGAATGCCGCTGCGATCACGTGCAATTCGGTGTGGACATAGGCGTGCAGCAGCCTGTTCGCGTAGTCGATGGCTTCGTCGCGGCACGGGTCGATCTCCGCGCAGCTGATGAACGTGGGCGGCAGGCCCTCCAGGTTGGCGCGATGCGCGGGGACGTGTTGGCCGGTGGCGCTTGCGTGCCCCAGGTAATGGCCCCACGCCCGGCTCACCGCCGGCCCGTTGAGGCCGGGGGTGCGCTGGAACTCACGCCGCGACTGCGTGGCGTCGGAGTCGAGCATCGGCTGGTGCAGAATCTGCACCAGGATCTGCGGGCCCTCGGCGTCGAACATGCGCTGACTGAGGCCCGCCACGAGCGCCGCCCCCGCGTCGCGGCCCATCACCGCGATGCGGTTGACGTCCACGTTCAGCTCGGCGCAGTTCCGGATGGCGTAGTAGAAGCCCGCCTCGACGTCGTCCAACGCCGCCGGGCACGGATGTTCGGGCGCGAGCCGGTAGTCGACCGATACCAGCAGGCAACCGCCCTCTCTGGCCAGCTCCACGCACGGCGCGTGGTCGGTGTCCAGGTTGCCGGTCACGAAGCCACCGCCGTGGGCGTACAGGACAAGGGGCGAGCCCGGCTCGGCCGGATCGAGGTCGGGACCCCGGTACAAACGAAGCTTGAGCTGATGGCCGCCCGGGCCGGCGATGCTGCGCGTTTCCACGGTCACACCGGCAGGGTCGACTGCCGCGGCGCGCTCGGCGGCGAGCCGGTTGGCGTGTTCCCGTTCGGACGGCAGTGTCTCCACGCGGAATTCGGCCACGCCCAGCGCGGTGGCCGCCTCACGCAGCACCGGGTCGATACGGGTAAGGCCCTGCGGCCGCGTCAGATTCGTTTGTGTCATGACTTCTCGTCTTCCGGGCTCATCGTGCGGGCACGTGGCCTCCGGGAGCGGGGCGCACCGGAAACCCTCTTCAAGGTAGACCTGCGATTGCCCGCGGTGACGGACCAGGTGCTCGACGCCGGGGCGAGGACCGGATTCACCGCTCCCCGGGGAGCGCCTTGACCGTCGCCGGCAACCCGTAAAGCTCGGTCGCGTTGCCGCGCATGATCCGCTCCCGCTGGTCGGCCGGGAATCGGTTGATGGCGTAGGCCGGCGAGTCGTAGCTCCAGTGCGGGTAGTCCGTCGAGAACATCAGGTTGTCGCCCAGGTCCATCATCTCCAGGTAGTCCCGGAACTGCACGGTGTCGGTGTCTTCCAGCGGCTGGGTGGTGAACCGAACGTGTTCGCGCACATAGTCCGACGGGCGCCGGCGCACGTGCGGCAGGTCGCCGCGGCGGGCCTCCCAGATGCGGTCCATCCGCGACATCACCGGCATCGCCCACGTGAACCCGCCTTCGACGAACACCACCCGCAGGTCCGGGTGACGGTAGAACGCGCCGTCGAACACCAGGCTCATCAGGTGCGAGACGTACAGCAGGGGCCAGGAGGCGAAGAAGTCGTGCCAATGTGCCGGATTGCCAACGGGATACAGCGGGATCAGCTCGAAGGGCGTCTGCCCCATCAGGTGCGTGGCCACCGGGAATCCGTTGCGGGCCGCGGCTTCGTAGAGCGGGTCGAAATGCGGGTTACCGAAGGGAATCCCGCGTGTCTGCGGCGTCATCAGCACCTGCGCCATGTAGGGGTGTCCCGCCCACCGTTCCACCTCGCGCGCCGCCTGGTCCGGGGTCTGCGCGCTGACGCTGATCGATCCGCGCCAGCGGCCGTGCTCGTTGTTGGTGTGGAGCCAGACGTCGGCGAGCCAGTCGTTGTAGGCGGACTTGAGGGCGTGTTCAGCCTGTGGCAGCTGGGCGTCGCACATCGGCTCGAGGGTTGCGATGCTGACGCCGGCGTCGAGCAGCAGCTGCTTGGCGGCGAACTCCGGGTCGCTGCCCGCGACCCCGCCGCCCGGCGGGGCGGCGTCCAGGCGCAGCGACATGGTCTTGTACGAATCCGGCGTGTCATAGAAATGCGGCACCGGCGTCACCGCGTTGCCGGTCGGCCAGATCTTGTCCACCCATTCGGGCGCCGCGTACGACTTCAGCACGTCGGTCGATACGGGCAACGGATGGACGTCGGTGTCGACGATGGTGACCGCAATTTCGTCGTCGTGGCCCGTCGGCGACTCGACCCGTTCGATGGTGGTCATCGGATACGCTCCTTCAGCCCGTAGAGCTCGGCGGCGTTTCGCCACAGCACCTTGTCGCGTTGCGCGGCATCGAGGCCCTCGGCAATGGTCTCCGGCTCGGAGGTGGACCAATGGGGATACGCCGACCCGTACATCAGCAGGTCGGACTTGCCGGTGAAGTCCATCCATCGGTGCATGTCGCCAGTCTCGGTGGGTCCGTCGAACGCCGACGAGCAGAACCTGGCGTGGCTTGGGAGGTACTCGCTCGGGTAGCGGTCGACCCATGGCGTCTGATCGCGCATCGACACCCAGAAGGTGTCCAGCCGCCAGATCAACGGCGTGAGGATGTCGTAACCGCCGTCGGCGAAGACGAATTTCAGGTCGGGGTTCCTGCCGAACGTCCCCTCGACGATGAGGGTGGCCAGGTGCACGAAGTAGTTCAGCGGCATGAACGCCGCGTATCCGGGATAGGTGTGGGCGTGCCCGGCGAAGGTGGGCGGATAGTCGACACCGTTGCCGCCGTTGATGTGCACCGCCACCGGCAGGCCGTGGGCGGCCGCGGCCTCCCAGATCGGCTCGAACATCGGTTTGCCGTAGGGCTCGCGGGACTGCAGCGGGACGCCGACCTGCACCAGTTTCGGGTGATCGGCCAGGCGTTCGATCTCCGCGACCGCGCCCTTGGGGTCTTCGGGGTTGACCCGGATGGTGCCACGGAATCGATCGGTCGAGTCCGGCTCGAGCCAGCGGTCGAGCAGCCAGTCGTTGACCGCGGCGCAGATCCTGCTGTTGAGCAGGTAGTCGGCGATGTTGCCGCGGGTCAGTGGATTCAGGACGGCGTAATTGACGCCCATGTCATCGAACAGGTGCCGGCTCACGGTCTCCGGGTCCGACCCGGGGTAGTGCTCCCCATAGAGGTCGTGGCGGTAGTCCCCGCCGGGCGCGGAGTACCACTGCTGTTCGACGTCGGGGATCGAGCGCAGCCTGTGCGCGGCGGGCAGGTAGCCCCGGATCTCCGCATTGGAGCGGAAATGCGGCTGCACGCATGCGTCGATGATCATGCGGTCAGGAACACCTCCCCGCCGGTGACGTCGACCGGGTAAGTACGGATACGCCGCGTCGGGTCCGCGACGTTCCGCCCGGTGGTGATGTCGAATTCCCAGTTGTGCCAAGGGCATCGGACGATCTGACCGTCATGGACACGCCGCAGGCCGCCGGGTTCGCCCGGGTCGTACTCGTTGGTGCCGCCGAGCAGACCCAGGCACAGCGGCGCACCTTCGTGCGAGCAGTAGTTCACGATCGCGTAGAACTCGCCCCGCACGTTGTAGACGCCGACACCGAACTTGCCGACGTCGACCAGCTTCATCCCGCCGGGCGGCAGGTCGTCCAGTGAGCACACCAGTCGCCGTTCCGGCACCTATATCACCGCCTCCGACGCCACCGCAGGATCAATACTGTGCCCGTTACGGTAACCACGACAGCCCCGTTGGGCTTAGTTGCTATTTATACTATGATAGCGATATTCCCGCGTACCAATCCACTACCGGCTGCCCAGGAGGAGCGCTGAATGACGCTCAGCACCGACCCCGCCAACCAGCCCGTCACACTCGACCTCACCGGTGAGACCAGTCCCTACCCGTTCTTCGAGTACATGAGGCGCACGGACCCGGTGTGGCACGGTGCACTGGCGGACCACTCACAGATGCCGGAAGAGCTGCGGCCGAACGACGAGTGGGTGCTGTTCGGGTACGACCCCCTGTTCCAGGCATTCCGGGACGACCGGATTTTCAGCTCCCACAAGTACGACGAGACGATCGGTCTGGTCATGGGCCACACCATCCTGGCGATGGGCGGCAAGGAGCACCATGACCACCGCAACCTGGTGGCCAAGGCCTTCCGGGCCACCGCGCTAGAACGCTGGGAACCGTCGGTCATCGGACCGGTGTGCGATCGACTGGTCGACGAGATCAAGAACGACGGCCACGCGGACCTGGTCAAGGCGGTGACCTTCGAGTTCCCCACCCGGATCATCTCCACGTTGCTCGGCCTTCCCCCGGAGGATCTCGACTTCTTCCGCCGGCTGTCGCTCGACCTCATTTCCATCCCGACCGACATCGTCGCCGGGCTCAACGCGGCGGCGGAGTTGCACGGCTACTTCCTCGAACAGGTCGAGCAGCGGCGGCGCAAACGCACCGACGACATCATCGGCGACCTGGTGGCGGCCGAGATCGACGGCGAGAAGCTCACCGACGAGGCGATCATCGCGTTCCTACGCCTGCTGCTGCCCGCCGGGCTGGAGACCACCTACCGGTCCTCGGGCAACCTGCTGTACCTGCTGCTGACCCACCCCGAACAACTGGCGCAGGTCTGCCAGGACCGGTCGCTGATACCGATGGCCATCGAAGAGGGGCTGCGCTTCGAAACCCCGCTGACGATGGTCATGCGGACCACGACCGAAGAGGTCGAAATCGGCGGCAAGACAATCCCCCCCGACGCACAGATCGACATGTGCATGGGGTCGGCCAACCGCGACGAGAGCCGCTGGACCGACCCCAACACCTTCGACATCCGTCGGCCGCGCCAGGCGCACATCGCGTTCGCCGGCGGCATCCACATGTGCCTCGGCATGCACCTGGCCCGGCTCGAGACGCGGGTCATGCTGAACAGCCTGTTCGATCGGGTCGAGGATCTGGCCTTCGTGGCCGACGACGGAACGGGCCAGGAGTCCAAGATCATCGGGCTGACCTTCCGTTCCCCCAACAAGCTTCCGGTCACCTTCTCCCCGGCCGCATGAGGAAGCCGCTTGAAAACTAGGGGAGCGCTCCTGCACGACGTCGGCGGGCCGTGGTCCGTCGAGGAGTTCGAGCTCGATCCGCCCCGCGCCGGCGAAGTCCTGGTCGAGATGGCGGCGGCGGGGCTGTGCCACTCCGACGACCACATCCTCATGGGCGACATGTCGGCGCCCAACGACGTGATGCGCTCGCTCGGCCTGCCGACGATGTTCCCGACGATCGGCGGCCACGAGGGCTCCGGCATCGTGCGGCAAGTCGGCGACGGCGTGACGGATTTCGCCCCGGGCGACCATGTGGTGCTCTCGTTCGTCGCGGTGTGTGGACAGTGCCGCTGGTGCGCGACGGGCATGGAATACATCTGTGACGTCGGCGCGTTCACCCTCACCCCGGGGATGCCGACGGACGGCACCTTCCGCCATCACACCGCGGACGGCCGGCCGCTGGGGCACCTGGCCAAGGTGGGCGCCTTCGCAGAGCACACCGTGGTGTCGACGAATTCACTGGTCAAAATCGAGCCGAACATACCGCTGGCTCCGAGCGCGCTGCTGTCATGCGCCATCCCGACCGGCTACGGCTCGGCGGCTAACCGTGCCGGGGTGCGCGGCGGTGACACCGTCGTCGTCGTCGGCGCGGGCGGGATCGGTACGGGCGCGATCCAGGGCGCGCGAATCAGCGGCGCCGCGCAGATCGTCGCGGTGGACCCCGTGGAATTCAAGCAGAAGTCGGCCATGCAGTTCGGCGCGACGCACAGCGCCGCCACGATCGCCGAGGCGCGGGACGTGGTGCGCGACTTGACCTACGGCGTCATGGCCGATGCGGTGGTGGTCTCCCCTTCGCTGATCACCCCTGGTGACGTCCGCGACGCGCTGCAGCTGACGCGCAAGGGCGGGACGTGTGTGCTCACCGGAATGACGTCGCAGCTCACCCGCTCGGTCAAGATCGACCTGCAGGACTTCATCCTGATGAACAAGACGCTGGCCGGAACGATCTTCGGCTCGTGCAACCCGCGGGCGGACATCTCCCGGCTGGCCAGGCTCTATCGAACCGGACAGCTGCAGCTCGACGAGATGATCACCCGGCGCTACAGCCTCGACGAGATCAACGACGCCTACGACGACCTCCGCAACGGCACGATCATCCGGGGCGTCATCGACTTCGGGATCAGCTGAGGCCCGTCCGGCCCATCACCCGTCGCAGTTGGCCGTAGGCGTCGATGGGGCTGTGCAACGCCAGCCCACCGTCGGCGTGCACCACTTGGCCTGTCACCCAAGGCAACTCGAGGACACCCACGATCGCCGCGGCCACGTCGACGGCATCCCCCAGGCCGCCCAGCGCCGTCCGCTCGGACAGCGCCTCCACCCAGCCGGGAAGCTGTTCCGGCTTCGCCAGCATGGGCGTGCGCGTGACGCCCGGCCCGACGGCGTTCACCCTTATGCCGTGCACCCCCCACTCCGCCGCGGCGACCTTCACCAGCATGTCCACCCCCGCCTTCGACACGCAATAGGCGCCCATGTCCCGGTCCGCGAGGGTGCCGCTGATGCTGGACACAGCGACGATCGAGCCGCCCAACCCGGCGTCGACCATGGCTCGCGCCCCGGCGCGGATGGTCAGCCAAGTCCCGGTGAGGTTGACTCCCAACACCCGATTCCATTCCGCGGGCGACTGTTCGAGCAGCAGGCCGGACGCGCCGACTCCGGCGCAAGTGACGACGCGGGCCGGCACGCCGTGCTCACGCACGGTCTGTTCCATGGCGGCCGACACCGCGCCGGGATCGCTGACGTCGCAGGCGATGTCGCCGCCGGAGAGGTCCCACACCACGACGTCGCGGCCCGCGGCGCGCAGCCGCTCGGCAACTTCGCGCCCGATGCCGGAGGCACCGCCGGTCACCAGCGCCGTCATTGCGCCGGTCCGATCAGCTCGACCAGTACCCCATCGGGTGCGGTGATGACGGCCATCGGCACCGTCTTTCCGCCGGGAGCCGGCATGCTGATTCGACGAACACCGTCGGCGAATCCTAATCCGGTGAGCCTCGCGAGCGTTTCGTCGACCTCACGCTGCAGGGAGAGCAGAAAAAAGCCGTGTCGCGGATGCTCAGGCGGCACAACCGCCTCCTCGGCGCCGTCGAAGACGACCAGTTCGACGATGCCGGCATCGGGTGCCTGGGGATCGCCGAGGAATATCGACCGCAACCTGTCGGTCGTGGCGCCAAACAGTTCTGGCCAATCCCCGGTGAAAGTGTGGTCGAACAGTTCGGCGAGTCCGAGGCCCTCGCGCCAGAACAGCTTCGAGCGCTCTACATCGGCGGTACAGATCGCGGCATGGTGAACACCCAACATCGGCTTCCTCTCGATCGCAGAGCCTGTCCACCATCATGCAACCTCGATCGGCGCCGCGGAACATTTGCCTACATCTTGATCGCGGGGATCAGCCTGCTGAGATTCCAGAGCCGGTCTCTTCGCGCGCAGAGGCAGGAGATCACCAGTGCGACAGCCGATATCCCGACCAGCACGCTGATCGCCTGCCATAACCGGGCGTCGATGCCGCCGAGTATGAGCTGCCGGAGTCCGTTGACGCCGTAGGTCATCGGGTCGAAGCGATGCAAGATCTGGAAAGGCCGCGACGTGGTTTCCACGGGATACATGCCGCCCGCGCTGACGAGCTGCAACATGAGCAGGGCCATGATCAGTACCCGGCCCACAGCAGGACCGACAAATGCGTTGATCGCCTGCGTCGCGGCCACGAACGCGCCGGAAATCAGCATCATGAACCCCAGCATCGCCACCGGGTGAACGGCGTGCACACCGAGAGCGAACCGGACCACGCAGTAAAGAATGATGGCTTGAAACACCGCGATCGCGGCGGCAGGCAGGTAGCTGGCGAGCACCACGCGCATCGCGAGCACCTCCGCGGCGATCGCGCGACTCTGCAAGGGCCGCAGCACCATCCATAGCACCAGGGCACCGAAGAACAAGGCGAGCGTGAGGAAGAACGGAGCCATCCCGGTGCCGAAGTTTGGCGCGGCGTTCTCATGTGAAGCCTTGAGTTGTACCGGACCACCAATGGTGTCGGCGACCGCGTCCTTTTGCTGGGTGGTCCAGTTGGGCACCTGCTTGGCCCCGTCGGCGAGTTTGGTCGCCAGCTCAGCCGATCCCGTCTTGAGTTGTCGTGCGCCGTCGTCGAGTTTAGCGATGCCGCCGGCCAATTCCGCATTGCCGGTGGCGACCTGCTGCGCTCCGTCGCGCAACTGGGTGAGCTTGTTCGTCAGCTCCTGGCCCTTGCTGCCGACCTGGTCGAGCGCCGAGCCGAGTGGACTGCCCGGGGTGCGCAACCCCGATGTCAAGGAAATCGCCGCGTTCTGCGCATCGGTGAGCTGCTGGCGGATCTGGGGCGTGAACTGGTGACCCCGGAGCTGATCTTGGATGCCGCGCAGGTTGTTTGCCAGCGGATCCTGTCTTGCGGAGAGCTGGTCGATCACCGATGAAAGCGAGTTAGCGGCGGCATCCTGCGCCGCGGCGATCGCACCGATCTGGTCGTTGGCCTGTGCAAGCGCGGTTGCGCCCTGTTGCAGTTGCTGCGTGCTGCCGCCGATCTGCGACACCGCTTTGGTCACCGCCAGCAGCGGGTCGGTGGCCTGGTTGATTCCGTCCGACAGCTGCTTGGCTCCGGCGGCAAGCGTTGCCGAGCCGGAACGGGCGCTGTCCAGACCGCCCACCAGCTGACCGGCGCCGTCGTCGAGTCGAGCGGCCCCGTCGGCGGCCTGCTTGATGCCCGCCCCCGACGAAACCACCACCGACAGCACCTGATTGACGGCTTGTCCCGAGATCCGGCTGGACACGGCGTTGAGTACTTGTCCGATGGCGGTGCGACCGATGCTGGTCGAGATGTAATTGTTGGCATCGTTGTAGACGGCGATCAGGTTGGCCTTCTTGGGTTGCCCGGTCACCGGTGACGCGATCGCCGCGCTGAAATCCGGTGGCAACTCGACCATGAAGTAGTACTTGCCGTGGTCGACTCCGTGGCGTGCCTCCGGCAGGTCCACGACGTGCCAGTCCAATCCGCCGTCGGCAGTCAGACTCTTGGCGATCTCCGCGCCGGCGTTGAACTGCTGCCCGGACACGACGGCGCCACGGTCGGAGTTGACCAGCGCGACCGGCATCTTGTTGGTGTGGCCGAAGGGATCCCAGAACGCCCACAGGTACAGCGCCCCGTACACCAGGGGCAGCAGCATCAGCACGACGATGGCAACGCGCGTCAATCGGCTGCGGCCGAAACGCCTGATCTCCGAGCCGAAGGCGAGTCCAGCCAGCATCTTCAGTCCTCCCCGGTCGGGATGCGGTGATCGTGTAGTTCGTGGTCGGGCGCGTCCGCGCCGAGCGGGTTGGTCACCCCGACGACGACGGTGCGCTGCGCGGCGATCACACCGAGCCGCTCGGCCGCGATCGCTCTCCGGGAATTGTCACGAACCTGTTCGAGGTCGCCGACCACCAAGATCGGACGATTCGACAGCAGCGCAAGCGTGATGCGCAGCAAGAACAGTTCCAGGTCCGACAATTCGACGATGTAGGTGTCGTGGGACGGTGGGGGTAGTTCGCCGAAGACCTCGGTCAGCTCGGCCGGACCCGATTGCGACGGCACCGACGAATACCACGGCGCCAACCACCGGCGTTGCTCGGCGATCACGGTCCCCACGGTCACCGATTCCTCGAGGTCGTCGATGTCGTCGAAGGCCGCGATCGAGCAGTGCCGGCGGATCGCGCGCGGCGTCGTTTCGCCGAGCACGCTCAGCGAGCCGTGACTGGCCTTGAATCGTCCCGCGAGCGTCAGCAACAGCGTTGTCTGACCCGGACCCCCGGGCATCTGAATGGCGTGAAACCCCGGCGTCAGCGCCAGGTCGACCCCCGAGAACAGCGGCCCGTGCTCACCGTCGACCCCCAACCCGGCGGCGGTGATCACCGGTGCGATGTCGTCCGGTTCGTCTTTGGCATCCATGGTGTGGCTTTCCCTCATCGCCTTCAAACCGGAATCGATTCCAGCAGTGCGGTGATCAGTTGCGCGAGCAGGTCGGGGTTGATGGTTCCCGGACGCAGCACCTCTTCCATCGCGACGCCCAGGTTGAGGGTGACGACGAGCTGGGCGACGTCGGTCAGCCGCCGGTCGCCCGGCACGGTGTCGGTCGATTCGACGATGTGCAGCGCCTGGTCGGCCGCGGCGCGACGGCGCTCGATCAGGCGTTTCCGAAGCTGCGGATCGCGCTGGGCGCGCAGCCAGTACTCGACGAGCAGCACGTAGTAGTCGGAATGGTCGCGGACCGAGTCGAGTACCGACCGGCTCACCTCACGCGCGGCCGCGGCGGTGTCACCGTCGCTGCGGTCCAGTGCGATCGCGATCTGTTCGCCGCGCAGCTCGAACTCGCGGTCGAGCAGGGCCAGGAACAGCTCGTCCTTGGATTCGAAGTTGGAATAGACCGCGCCCTTAGTGAAGCCCGCGGCCTGACCGATCGCGTCGATGGTGGCGCCGGCGAATCCCTCGGCCGCGAACACCTTCGACGCCGCATCCAGGATCCGGTCGCGAACCTCACCCCGGGTGGGGCGGGTGCGAAGCGGTTTGACGGGCGACATGTGCAGCAGCATACCCTCCAGTATCGGTTGGATACCAGCGAGTATTGAAAATCACCCGGGCGGGAGGCGTCAGCAGAGCCTGGCTGCGGTGCGCTCCCACAGTTCGGCGGCCAATCGCGGGTTGTCCGCCAGGCGACTGGTCTTGGCGATCTTGCGCTTGGCGTAGTACGCGCCGGGCGTCCACTCCGAAACGGGCGTGCTCGACGCCAGCCGCACCAACTGGTCGGCGCCCCGGTCCGGGGTCGAGATGAATAGCACCGCCGGGGTGTACCGCTGCATGAACACGAGAAAACGCGAACCCGAGGCAATGCCGATGTTGGAGTTGACGTTGCCCGGATGCACGGTAGCGACGGAAAGGCCGCCGGCATGGTAGCGCCGGTGTAATTCCTTGGTGAACAACATGATTGCGAGCTTCGAGAACGCATAGGCTGCGGCGGGCCGGCGGCTGGCGGTGTTCTCCAGGTCATCGACGGTGGCACGGAAGATCAGCTTGTGCGACGAGCTGGTCGTGTTGACGATCGTGGCGCGGGATTCCAGCAGCACATCCAGCAATTGGGTGGTCAACAGGAACGGCGCCAGGTAGTTCACCTGGTAGGTGCGTTCGTAACCGTCGGGCGTCAGTTCGATCTTGCTGGCCATCCTGCCCGCATTGTTGAGCAAAACGTCGATGCGCGGATATTGCGATCGCATCTTGTCCGCCAGCGCCCGCACCTGGGACAGGTCGGCGTAATCGACGACGAAGTAGTCCGCGGCCAATTCGGCGGCCACCGCGGCGGTCTTGGTTTGGGAGCGGCCCACCACGACGATCTGATCGCCGGTGCGGCTGAGGCGACGGGCCGCAGCCACACCGATGCCGTCGCTGGCACCCGTGATGACAATCGTCCTGCGCGTCATTGCGAGACCTCCACGGGGAGTGTAGCGATCACGCGGTAAGCGGGCCGCTCAACGACGCAAGAGCCATGCGGCGCACGAGTTCACTGGTCGGCCAGGACTCGACCGCAACTCCGCTCACCGCCGCATGACGGGGCCATGACGTCGCCGCAGCCGACCTCGCCGGAGTACCGGGCTAGAACCCCTACTCAGATCAGCGTGTAGCGCACGGGCAAGTGTTTGAGGCCGCCGACGAAGGTGGTGGCCACCAGCTCCGGATCACCGGTCAGTTCGATCGATTCGAGCCTGGGCAGTAGCTCGGTGAAGAAACTGTTGACCTCCATGCGGGCCAGTGCCGCGCCCATGCAGAAGTGCACGCCGTACCCGAAGGCGAGGTGTTTGTTGGGGTCGCGTCCGACGTCGAAGCGGAACGGGTCGGTGAAGACGTCCTCGTCGCGGTTGGCCGAGACGTAGGACAGGAGAAGTGAATCCCCCGCGGCGATGGGCACCCCGCGCACGGTGGTGTCTTCGGTGGCGGTGCGCATGAATTCCTTGACCGGGGTGACCCAGCGGATCATTTCCTCGGTGGCCAGCGGCATCAGGTTGAGGTTGTCGCGCAGGCGCTCGAGTTGGTCGGGGTTTTCGATGAGCGCCTGCAGGCCACCGGAAATGGTCGCACTGGTGGTGTCGTGGCCGGCGGTGGCGACGATGAGGTAGTACGACACGGTGTCGATGTCTGACAGCGGCTCGCCGTCGACGCGGGCGTTGGCGATGGCCGACGCCAGGTCCTCGGTCGGGTGTTCGCGGCGCGAGGCGGTCACCCCGTTGAAGTACTGGAACATGTCGAACAACGCGGGCAGCTGATCCTCGTTGGTGGCGCCCCGCTTGAATTCTGAGTCGTCGCTGCCGAACAATTCCTGGGTCAACTTGAGCATCCGGGGAAAGTCGGCCTCCGGCAGGCCCAGCAACGACATGATCACGAAGAGCGGGTATTTGACCGCCACCTCCTGAACGAAGTCACATTCGGGACTTACCGCCATCATCTTGTCGACATAGATCCTGGCGAGCTGGTCCACGCGAACCTTCAACGCCCGCATTGCCTTTGGCCTGAACCAGTCGGATCCGATCGCGCGCACCACCCGATGCTGCGGGTCGTCGAGGTGGATCAGCGTGCGCACCCCCGCGGCGGCCTGCATCTCGTCGCCTTCGGCCGTGGTCAGCACGGGCCGCGGCCAGTTGGTGAACAACGTGTTCTCCCGTTCGATGTCCAGGATGTCGGCGTACCTGGTGATCGCCCAGAAGGGCCGGTAGTTCGGCACCTCGACCCACGACACCGGTGCGTTGGCGCGCAGGTGGCTGAGCGCCGCATGCAATCGTCGTTCGTCGGTGTAGGCCAAGGGATCGGCCAGCAGGTTGGCGGACTCGTCTACGGTGGTGGTGCTCACTCGCGAAACTCCTTCAGTACGGCCGTGATACAGGACGGTGAGGCGTTCATGAAGATCGGCAGCACCCGGTCCACCGCACCGCGGCAGCGGTTCTTGAGGGCGTCGGCGACGGCGCCCACCGTGCCGACGACCGCGAAGGCGGCGAGCATCTCGTCGTCGATCAGCGCGGCCATGGCGTCCCACTCACCCGCGAGCGACAGGCGGTGCAGTTCGGTCTGCAAGTCACCCCAGCCGTGCAGCTCCAAAACCCTGCGGTACGCCGGCGTCGACCCGTAGAAGGCGATCTGCTTGCGCACGGCGGCCGTGGCGGCCGCCAGTTCGTCCTCGTTCTCTCCGGTGGCGATCATCACCTCGCCGGACACCTCAAACTCGCTGCGGGACCGGCCGGCTCGCTGCATGCCGCGCAGCAGCGCCGGCACGGTGACCTCGTCGAGATAGCGTTTGGACACCATCGGGTGGCCGAGGTGGCCGTCGGCGACCTCCCCGCACAGTTCGGTCATCGCCTCGCCCACCGCCGCGAGAAACACCTTCGGCGCGGAATAGGGCTGCGGCTCCGGGGTAAACATCGGGGTCATGATCTTGTGCGTGTAGAAATCGCCCTCGAAGCGCAGTTTTCCGCCGTCTCTCCACGCGGACCAGATCGCGTGCAGGGCGGCGACGAACTCGCGCATCCGGCGCGCCGGATGGCTCCACGGCATGCTGAACCGTTTTTCGATGTGGGGCTGGATCTGGGTGCCCAGCCCGAGGATGAACCGGCCCCTCGAGAACGCCTGCAGGTCCCAACCAATGTTGGCGACGATCATCGGGTTGCGGGCGAACGCCACGGCGATGTTGGTGCCGATTTCGAGCCGTGACGTGTGCTCGGCGGCCAGCAGCAGCGGCAGGAACGGGTCGTGGCTGGTCTCCGCCGTCCAGCCGCCGTCGTACCCGTCGCGTTCCAGGGCGACAGCCGCATCGGTCACCCGGGCGAGTTGATTCGGGATGCCCCCGTCGATCTTGATGCGGGCGGCGTCGGCCATGCGGGTGACTTTACAGTAAGCAATCCAGTATGTGACCCTGCACGTGGCGATCGCAAGCGCGGCGTAGCCGGGCGAAGCGGGTCGCCACCATCGGACCCGTGGCGATCACAAGCGCGGCGTAGCCGGGCGAAGCGGGTCGCCACCATCGGGCCCCTCGCCAGACGAAACTTCCATGAGGTAGGACAGAGGCATGCCGAAAGCCCAGGACTGGGGAGAAACGCTCGACGATCTCGGGCGGCGCCGTCAGCGCGCGCGGGAAATGGGCGGGCCGGAGCGGCTCGACAAGCACCGCGGCAAGGGCAAGCTCGACGCCCGGGCGCGCATCGAGCGCCTCCTCGACCCGGGCACCTTCCGCGAAATCGGCACGCTGGTCGGCGGCGACGTCGCGGCCGACGGGCTGGTCGTCGGCTCCGGGTTGATCAACGGTTCGCCGGTGATGCTGGGCTCCGAGGACTTCACCACCATGGCCGGCAGCATCGGACCCGGCGGCAACTCCAAGCGCTACCGCATCGCCGAACTCGCGCTGCGCGACAAGGTTCCCCTGGTGATGCTGCTCGAAGGCGCCGGCTTTCGTCCTGGCGGTGGACATTACGGCCGCGCCCCCACCGACCTGCTCGCCCAGGCGCAGTGCTCGGGCCGGGTACCGACCGTCGCCGCCGTGCTCGGCCCCTCGGCCGGACACGGCGCCCTCGTCGCCCCGGTCTGCGATTTCCGGATCATGAGCGCCCAGGGCGCGATCTTCACCGCCGGACCGCCGGTCGTCAAAGAGTCCACCGGAGAAGAGATCTCGAAGGAGGACCTCGGCGGGCCCGGCACCGCCGTGGCGAGCGGCGTTATCCACAACGTCGCCGAAGACGACGAGGCCGTGATCGCCGATATCCGGCGCTACCTGTCGTATTTCCCGCCGAGCGCGTGGTCATACCCGGCGCAGCTGCCGCCCGACGAGGACAGCGAGCCGCGCGCGACGCCCGAATTGCTCGACATCGTCTCGCGCGACAACCGCCGCGTCTACGACATGCGCGCCGTGCTCGACGTGGTCTTCGACCGGCCCGACTGGTTCGAGGTGCAGCCACGGTACGGCAAGGCGGTCATCTGCGCGCTGGCCCATCTCGGTGGCCACCCGGTCGCGGTTGTCGCCAATCAACCCAACGTGCTCGCGGGCTCCATCGACGCCGACGCGGCCGACAAGGCGGCACATTTCATCATGGTGGCCGACTCGTTCCACCTGCCGATCGTGTTCCTTGCCGACAACCCCGGCATGCTGCCCGGCAGCCGGTCCGAGCGCAGCGGCGTGCTGCGCGCCGGTGCGCGGATGTTCGCCGCGCAGACCGCGGCGACGACGGTCAAGTTGCACGTCACGCTGCGCAAGGCATATGGATTCGGCTCCATGGTCATGTCGCTGCTCGGTTTCGATCACCAGAGCGCGACCTTCGCTTACCCGGGCGCGACGATGGGCGCGATGAGCGCGGCAGCGCTGGGCCGGGCGACGCACGCCGGTGAGGACATCACCGCGAAGCTGCGTGACGCCGAGTTGCAGGCCTCCTATCGCTCGGCCGAACATCTGGGATTCGACGAACTCATCGATCCCCGCGAAACCCGCGATGCCTTACTCGGTTCGCTGCTACGCGGACTGTCCAGCCGGCAGGCTCAGGCGGAGCCGGTCAGTCGGACCGTCATCATGCCCTGACCTTCTCCCGACGGCCGCGAACGTGCGTGTCCGCACGCGACACACCGTTTGTGGCCGTACAACTGCCCACGCTCGCGCGCCTCAGCCGCCGGCTCGGTACGCCGTGATCACGGGCTCGAGCTCGTCCGGCGTCGCCCCGTGCATGATCACCGCGTCGGCGCCGTAGTCGAACTCCTTGCGGACGCGATCCGCGCATTGCCGCGCGGACCCGGTGGCCGCCGGCTCCAGCCACTCGTCCGGGATCAACGTGGCGATGTGCTCGATCTGCCCGGCGGTGGCCTTGTGGTCGATGCCGCCGGCGATCGACGTCACCACCGGATCTTCCCGGAAGCGTTGCAGCACAGCCGGATCCCAGTTGTTAGTGCGCACCATCAGGTCGCCGTAGCCCTGCAGGTAGGTGGCCAGGCGGGCGACCGTCTTCTTCAGCCGCAGCTCCTCCGGCAGGTGGTCACCGACGGTCGCGAAGCACGACCACACTCGCACGCTGGCCGGGTCGCGGCCGGCCTTCTCGGCCGCGGACTTGACGGTCGCCACGCAGCGCTGCAGCGTCTCGGGGGTGAAGTAGGTGTGCAGGATGACGTCGTCGAAAACCCGGCCCCCGAGTTCGAGGGTCTTGGGACCGAAAGCCACCAGCGCCAACCGGATGTCCTCGTCGAAGTCGGGGTCCAGGAACAGGATCGGGTATCTTCCCATCGGTCCGTCGTGGTTGAAGATCAGCTCGCCGTGCCACAGGCGGCGCATGACCTGGGCCCAGTCCTCCATCTGCGCGGTGGTGACCGCCGGTATGCCGAACGCCCCGTAGATCGCCGCGATGCCCCGGCCGATCCCCAGCGTGAAGCGCCCGCCGGAGAGCCGGTGCATGGTGGTGGCCCACGACCCGGTGATCAGCGGATGACGGGTGTTGTGATTGGTTGCGGCGGTGGCGATCTGCATCCTGGTCGTCACGGCGCACGCCGCGCCGGTGAGGGACGACGCCTCCTTGACGTTCCAGCGCTCGGAGATGAAGGCGGTGCCCATGCCCAGTTCTTCGCCGCGGCGGGCCTCGTCGACGAGTGCCGCCGGCCCCTCGCCGCCGGCACCGGCCAACAGGTAGTAACCCAATTCGTCAAGGGTGCGATCGTTCAACTCCAAACTCCTTGCTTGTAGCCGCAATTCCAGACCTCGGTGATCTTGCCGTCGACGACGCGGAACACCTCGATGCTGGCGACCTTGGTCTCGGTGCCGTCCTTGGACGTCATCGACGAGTCGTAGACGATCGCGACGTGCTCGTCCCCGGCGGCGATGACGTTCAGGTCGAAGCGCAGCGTGTCGAACATCGCCCAGACGTCTGCGATCCGGCTGACCGCCTGTTCCCTGGTGAGGGTGTGCGCCTCCCCCACCTCGTGGCGGGTCACGGTCTCGGCGACCAACTCCTCGGCCAGCGCCAGGTTCTGCTCGTTCCAGACGACGAGGTTGTAGAGCTCGACCACCTCGCGGGCCGTGCGCGTCGCCGCCATCAGCCGGCCACGCCGCGCAGGAATCGGTCGGTGATTTTCTGCACCCGCCGGGAGAAGACGTGCCCGACATGGCTGCCGTCATACCAGTACAGCTCGCCGCCCCAGCGCTCCTGCAACGCGACCGCGGGCTCGCGCATCGCCATCCGGTCGTGCCAGGCGCCGACGATGAGCCGGCGTTCCGGCGGCGGCGCCGGATCCACCCGCAGCGGATCGATCACCGAGGTCAGCTGCGCCACCTGCGGGGACGACAACAGGTCCCGGAACCCGTCCCGCGACGACCCCCAGCGCCCGAGATGCCGGGCGATCATCGCGTTGAGCCCCAGGATCGGGGTGTACAGCGCGACGGCGTCGACCCGCCTCTCCAGGTGGGAAACCAGTGCGGCCACCGGAGTTCCCATCGAAATCCCTGCCACCACAACCGCGCTGGCCTGCGGCTGCGCCCAACGCACCACCGCGCGGACCTCCGACACGGCGCGCATCATGCCGGCTACGTTGCCCAACGGGTCCATGTCCGGGTAGGCGGGCCATTCCCGGCGCCGGCAACCGTGACCGGGCTGCACGGGCAGCGCGACGTTGAACCCGAGCTGGTGATGGATTCGGCCGATGCGGCTCAGCAACAGGTCTTCGGTGCCGCCCTGACCGGCGCCGTGCACCCAGATAAGCCAGGGCCTCGGACCGTCGTCATGCCGGCACAGGTGCACCACCGCCCGGGCCGGCCCGCCCAGACCCTCGGCTTCCAGCGCTCCGGGCAACGCCGGATCGTGCTCGAACGCCATCCGCTCGTACGCGAGATTGCCGATGCGTCGCCGGCGCACCGAGGTCGCGCGTAGCGGCGCCGGGTCGGCGTGCGCGCGGTCGACGCCCAGAGCCGACAGTTCTTCGGCCGCGGCCGTGCAGCCAGCAAGCGGGCGCATCGCCGCGGGGCCGCTACCGAGCAGCGAAAATCCGCTCAGCACAAGCTCGTCCAGCAGGACCTCACCGAACTGCCGAACACCGCGCGGCGACACCGGCACCCAGCCGGTCGATTGGTTGAGCCCGGCCAACGTGCGGGGCAGCAGCATCCCGAGCTCGCGGGTCGCGTCCCGGGCCAGACCGAATCCTCGCGTCACCTTCGACATGCCTCACCCACGCCGGTGGGAAACCGGTGGATCCGCCGGCCGCGATGTCGCCGTGTCAGTCATTTCACTCCTTGCCGCACGCCGGCGGGACTGCTGAAATCTATACTGTAATGGACTTAGTATCAGACGGTCGGAGGCGGCGGCGTGAAAGTGCCTTTCACCTGGAAGGTCACCGGGTGGTTCATGGTCGGGTGGTCGCCCGAATTCCCGATCGGCGAGGTGCGGCCGCTGCACTACTTCGGCGAGGACCTGGTGGCCTATCGCGACGAGTCCGGGGAGTTGCACGTCCTGGAAGCGCACTGCAAACACCTCGGCGCCCACATCGGCCACGGCGGCAAAGTGCTCGGCGATTGTGTCGAGTGCCCGTTTCATGGCTGGCGCTGGGGACCGGACGGCACCAACCGGTACATCCCCTACCAACCGGACCGGCCGAACCGCGCGCTGCGGCTGCGGGTGTATCCGGTACGCGAGCAGTACGACTGCGTATTCGTCTGGCACCAGCCGGACGGCAAGGAGCCGCAGTGGGAGATGCCGGACATCTTCCGGAAGTTCCCGCAATTCGAGACCGACCCCGCGGCCTATTACCGCGCATACCCAGAGTTCTCCCGGCGCGCCGAGCGCGCGCCGGTGCATCCGCAGATTGTGGCGGAGAACGCACCCGACAGCGCGCATTTCGAATACGTGCATCACGCCACGGTCACCCCGCGGGTGCTGGACTGGAAGATCGTCGACCACGAGTGGCAGTTCGTCGCGGGGTGGCCGGACGCGCGCAGCGACAACCCCGAGGACCTCGCGTTGCGGTTCCACAGCCACCTGTTCGGACTGGGCGGAGCGATCAGTGTCTTCGAAGGGACGCAGAACCATCGGCTGATCTTCACCTGCACACCGGTCGACGACGAGTGTTCGGACCTGTTCTACTCGATCTGGTGGCCGCGGCTTGCCGGCGACGACTCCGACGTACCACAGGGCAAGCTGCGCGACGTCATCGAAAAGCAGTTCCTGTCGACCGTTTTCGACGACCTGCAGATCTGGCGCTACCAGAGGTACGTCGAGCATCCGCCGCTGTCCAAGGTGGACGCCAAAGGGTATCTGGCGCTGCGCAAATGGGCGGCCCAGTTCTACGAAGTGCCGGCATGACGGCACTGAACGACCTCGCGGCCCCCGGCCACACCGCGATCGTCACCCAGGAATGCCAGGGGGCGGTCATCGGCCCGAACGCCGGCTTGGGGATGCTGGCCACCGAGGCGCGCCGCGTCGCCCTGCCGAACATCGTGCGGCTGCTGCCGGCGGCGCGGGCGGCCGGGGTCCGTGTCGTGCACTGCTTGGTTAAACGACGGCCCGACGGGCTCGGCTCCAACCACAACGCCAAGATCTTCAGCTTGGGTCACGGGCAGGTCGACATCACCCCCGGCACTCCCGGGGCCGCCGTGCTGCCCGAATTGGGCCCCGAGCCAGACGATCTGGTGCTGAGCCGCTGGCACGGCGTCGGGCCGATGGGGGGCACGGACCTGGACGCGGTGCTGCGAAACCTCGGGGTGTCCACCATCGTCGTCGTGGGGGTGTCCCTCAACATCGCCATCCCCAACGTCGTCATGGACGCCGTCAACGCCGCCTATCGCGTGATCGTTCCCCGGGACGCCGTTGCCGGCATACCCACCGAGTATGGAGAGGCCATCATCGCCAACACCCTGTCGCTGCTTGCGACCATCACCACCACCGATGCGCTACTCGAAGCCTGGACGCGGCAATGACCGAGACCGCGCCCGGAGTCCGCGGCGGGTTCCCCGACATCAAGCCGGCCGACCACGCGCCGCCCGGCCTGGGCCGGTTCGTGGCGGCGATGCGCCGCCTGCAGGATCTGACCGTCGCGAGCAATCCGGACAGCGCGGCGTGGAGCGCCGCGGCACGGCACGTCGAAGAGGCCTGCGCCCTGTTGGACGGCCATCAGGTGCCCGAAGGCGTGGCGCCGGCCGGCCGCGTCATCGAGCTGCCCGGGCTGGGTCACCCGCTGCTGCCGCCGTGGACCGTCACCGATTCCGGTCCGGACGGTGTCACGATGGCCGGGCATTTCAGCCGATCCCATGTGGGCGGAAACAACGCCGTACATGGCGGCATGATCCCCCTGTTCTACGACTGGTTGTTCGGGATGGTGGTGTCCACAGCCGGGACGCCACCCACCCGCACGGCGTACCTGCACGTCGACTACCGCAACATCACCCCGATCGACGAGCCGTTGACCGCCCGCGGGCATATCACCGATATCGAGGGCAGGAAGGTCCTCATCTCGGCTACGATGACGGCCGCTGACGGCACGCTGCTCACCGAAGCCAACGGCCTGATGGTCCGATTGCTCCCCCACCAGCCTTGAGAGGCCTGATGTCCGACACAGCAACAGAATTCACTGTGCCCGCCGTCGCGGCGGCCGTCGCGGCCGCCATTCCCGATCGCGAGCTGCTGATCCAGGGCGGGCGGCGCTACAGCTACGAACAAGTGATCCACCGCTCACGCCGCCTCGCCGCCTACCTGCAATCGCGGGGGTTGGGATGCCACACCGAGCGCTCCGCTCTCCCCGGCCACGAGGCCGGACAGGACCTGCTCGGGATCTACGCCTACAACGGGAACGAATTCGTCGAGGCGTTGCTCGGCTCGTTTCAGGCCCGGGTCGCCCCGTTCAACGTCAACTTCCGCTACGTCAAAAGCGAGCTGCAGTATCTGCTCGCGGATTCGGGTGCGACCGCGCTCGTCTACCACGCCGCGTTCGCGCCGCGGGTGGCCGAAATCCTGCCGGACCTTCCCCAACTGCGGGTGCTGATTCAGATCGCCGACGACTCGGGGAACGAACTGATCTACGGCGCAGTGGATTACGAGAGCATTATCGCGTCCAGCGCACCCGAGCCAGCGCCGGTGCGGCATTCGCCTGACGACCTGTACGTCCTGTACACGGGCGGCACGACCGGAATGCCGAAAGGCGTGCTGTGGCGCCAGCACGACATCTTCATGACGTCCTTCGGCGGGCGCAACCTGATGACCGGTGAGCCGTTCGGGTCCGTCGAGGAGATCGCGGCGGGGGTGGCCGCCGGTCCCGGCACCAAGCTGATGGTCCTGCCGCCGCTGATGCACGGAGCGGCCCAGTGGAGTGTGATGACCGCGATGACGACCGGACAGTCCGTCGTCTTCCCGTCGGTCGTCGACCGGCTCGACGCCGACGAGGTCGTCCGGACCATCGAGCGGGAGCGGGTGACCGTGGTGACGGTGGTCGGTGACGCCATGGCCCGGCCGCTGGTCGCCGCCATCGAGAAAGGGATCGCGGATGTCTCGTCGCTGGCCGTGGTCGCCAACGGGGGCGCGTTGCTCACCCCGTACGTCAAGCAGCGATTGATCGAAGTCCTGCCGAACGCCGTCGTCGTCGACGGTGTCGGGTCCTCCGAGACCGGCGCGCAGATGCACCACCTGTCGACACCGGGGGCGGTGTCGACAGGAACCTTCAACGCGGGACCGGACACGTTCGTGGCGTCCGAGGATCTGAACACCATCCTGGAACCAGGTCACGACGGGATGGGCTGGCTGGCTCAGCGCGGCTACGTTCCCCTGGGCTATAAGGGCGATGCGGCCAAGACCGCCAAGACTTTTCCCGTCATCGACGGAGTGCGATACGCAATTCCGGGTGACCGGGCACGCCACCGTGCCGACGGCAGCATCGAATTGCTGGGCCGCGATTCGGTGACCATCAACTCCGGCGGGGAGAAGATCTTCGTCGAGGAGGTCGAGACCGCCATCGCGTCGCACCCGGCGGTGGCCGACGTGGTGGTCGCCGGGCGGCCCAGCGAGCGGTGGGGCCAGGAGGTGGTGGCCGTCGTCGCGCTGGCCGAGGACGCCCGCGCCGACGCCGAGGAGCTGGTCGCACACGCCGGGCAGTCGCTGGCGCGCTACAAGCTTCCGAAAGCGATCGTTTTCCGCGCGGCGATCGAGCGCAGCCCGTCGGGCAAGGCCGATTACCGCTGGGCGCGCGAGCAGGCGGTGAACGGCTGATCGGCTCGATCCGCGCCGATCGCTGACGCGGTTACGGCCGAGCGACTTCCGCCGCCCGCCCATGTTGTCTACTGTAAGAATTACAGTAGGATCTCACGCAAGGGCTTGCCGTTCACGCCGAAGATGCTGGAGATCGAAGGTGACGACCAACGTTCACGCCGCCGCCGGCCAGACCGTGAGCCAGCGTGATCCCTACCCGTTCTTCGCCCGCAAGCGCCGCGAATCCGGGGTGTTCCACGGGACGGTGATGGACTATTCCACGACGCCCGAGTCGCTGATGCCCAAGCGTGAGTACTCCGCGGTGTCCTTCGAGGCGGTCAACACGGTGTTCCGCGACGGCCGGGTGTTCAGCTCCGCGCCGTACGACAAGACGATCGGCCTGTTCATGGGACCGACCATTCTCGCGATGGAGGGAAAGAAGCATCGCGACCACCGCAACCTCGTGTCCGCGGCGTTCAAGTCGAAGGCGTTGGCCCGCTGGGAGAACACCATTGTGCGGCCGATCTGCAACGCGCTGATCGACGAGTTCATCGCGACCGGCGAAGCCGACCTGGTCCGCGATTTCACCTTCGAATTCCCCACCCGCGTCATCGCCCGGCTGTTGGGGCTGCCCGCCGACGACCTTTCGACGTTTCGCAAGCGCGCCGTGCAGTTGATCAGTTATCACGTCGACTACGAGCGCGCCTTCGAGGCGTCGGCGGCGCTCAAGGACTACTTCATCGAGCAGATCGAACAGCGCAAGTCAGAGCCGACCGAGGACATCATCGGGAATCTGGTCACTGCGGAGATCGACGGCGAAAAGCTAAGCGACGAAGCCATTTACTCCTTTTTGCGGCTGCTGTTGCCCGCGGGGCTGGAGACCACGTACCGGTCGTCGGGCAACCTGTTGTACCTGCTGCTCACCCACCCGGACCAGTTCGCCGCGGTGCAGTCCGACCGTGAGCTCTTGCCGCAGGCGATCGAGGAGGGGCTGCGCTACGAGACGCCGCTGACCACCGTGCAGCGGTTCACCACCGAGGACACCGAGCTTCAGGGGGTCGAGATTCCGGCGCGTTCGGTAGTCGGCGTGTGCATCGGGTCCGCGAACCGCGACGAGCGGCGCTGGGATCGCTCGGAGGAATTCGACATTTTCCGCAAGCACCTGCCGCACATCTCCTTCGCCGCCGGTGAGCACACGTGCCTGGGTCTGCACTTGGCGCGGCTGGAAAGCCGCGTGGCGGTCGAATGCCTGCTGGATCGGGTGACCAACGTCGGGCTGTGCACCGACGACGACCCGCACATCCATGGCCAGCCTTTCCGTTCACCGACGGCGCTTCCCGTGACGTTCGACGCGAAGTAGGGTCCGAAAATGGTAAAAGTCATGTCGGGCATCCGGGTCCTGGAACTTGCCCAATTCACCTTCGTCCCGGCGGCGGGCGCCATCCTGGCCGACTGGGGCGCGGATGTCATCAAGGTCGAACACCCGCTGCGCGGCGATACCCAACGCGGCTTCATCAACATGGGTGGCATCCAACTCGATCCGGAGCGGCATCCCCTGATGGAGCACCCCAACCGGGGCAAGCGCAGCGTCGGGATCGACGTCTCCACGCCGGGCGGTCAGCAAGTGATCTACGAGCTGGCCCGGACCGCCGACGTGTTCCTCACCAATTACATGCCGGCGCAGCGGCAGAAGCACAAGTTCGACGTCGAGCACATCCGCGCGGTGAACCCGAACATCGTCTACGCGCGCGGTTCGGCGTATGGCGACAAGGGCGCCGAGCGCGACACCGGCGGCTATGACGGAACGGCGTTCTGGACGCGCAGCGGCATCGGGTACGCGCTGACGCCGGAGGAGCTGGGCGGCGCACTGGGGCAAGGCATTCCCGCGTTCGGGGACTCCATCGGCGGCATGTTCATCGCCGGCGGCATCTCGGCGGCGTTGCTGCATCGCGAGCGCACCGGCGAAGCCCTCGAACTCGACGTGTCGTTGCTGAGCACGGCCTGGTGGGCGGCGGGTGCGAGCGTGACGCAGGGCATGGAGACCGGACAGGTGATGCGCACCCCGATGCCGGGCTCCGCCACCGCGATGTCGGTGAACCCCTTCATGGGCAACTACGAAACCTCCGACGGCGGCACCATCAACCTGTGCATCATCAGCCCGACCGGGTTGATCCGCGACACGTTCGAGCATCTCGGCATCCCCGAGGCGGCCGACGATCCCCGCTTCTCCGAGGTGCTTCCGCTGATCCAGAACGCCAACGCGGCCGCCGAACTGATCGCAAAGGCTCTCGCCGCCAAGCCTTTCGACTACTGGCGGCAACACCTGAAAACGATGAAGGGGCAATGGGCACCGTTCCAGAGCCTCCTCGACCTGGTCGACGACGAGCAGGCTCTCGCCAACGACATGGTCAGCGAGGTCGAGCTCGCCGGCGGTGGCAAGCCTTTCCGCGTCGTGCGCGGCCCGGTGCAGTTCAACCACGAGCCGCTGGTGACCACACGAGCCCCTCAGGCCTCCGAGCACACAGAGATCGTGCTGATGGAACTGGGCATGGACTGGGACCGCATCGAGGAACTGAAGGACTCGGGGGCTATCGCGTGACGGACGGCATGCTGCGCCCACGAATGGCGCGGCCGTCATCGGCGTGGGGTCCGTTCACGAATGTGTTCAACGCGTGCGCGACCGCGGCGATATGACGTCGGGATCGCCGTCGGCACGGACAAGCATCCGCCGGCGCCTTCACCGGGGACCGGGCCCTGGGGGTACGGCCACGCCGGTACTGCGCCAGCATCACAAACCGCGTCGCCAACTGCGCGGCGACGCGGCCGAGCGCCAGATTCCCGGCGGGCCGCGCGTAGGCTTCGCTCCGCTGTACGGCGCGCCCTGCACCGCCGCGGCAACCATCCTGACGACCTGAGTTATCGGGCTATCGGGCAACGCTATGGCCGCAGGTGCACCGTTGCTCGGCGGGCACCCGCTTCATCACGCTTTCGGCGTGCTGACCGCATCCCGCCCAGGTGATGTTGCCGCAGCGGCGGCAGCGTACGGGGTAGCACATGGTTGCTCGCTATTGCTCGGGAATCAGTTGGGCCACTATGCCTGCACGGCAGCTTTGCGCTCGGCGATCTTGGCGCGGACCTTCTCCATGTCCAGACCCTTGATCTGGCCGATCAGGTCGTCCAGCACAGCTGGTGACATCGCGCCCGGCTGGCTGTAGACGAGAACGCCATCGCGGAACGCCATGATCGTCGGCACCGAGCGGATGCCCACGGTCGCGGCGAGTTCGCGCTCGGCGTCGGTGTCCACCTTGGCGTACACGATGTCCGGGTGGTTCTGGGCGGAGCGTTCGAAGATCGGCGCGAAGGCCCGGCATGGCCCGCACCAAGGTGCCCAGAAGTCGACCAGCACGATTGGACTGTCAAGGATGGTCGACTCGAAATCGGTCGCGGTGAGCGATTTGACGGTCATGGGTGTTCCTTTCGGGGTTTGAAGGTTACGGCCGGACGAACGCCCGGCGACGCGTTGTCATCCGGTCCCGGGCGTGGCGTCCGGGGTCTGGTCGGCGAATTCGCAGAAGGCGTCATAGGCGCGCGCGCCGTAGATGGTCGCCGGGCCGCCGTGCATGAGAATGCTGACACCGATCGCCTCTGCGGCCTCTTCCTTGGACGCGCCGGCGCGGGCCGCGCCCTGGGCATGCGAGGCGATACAGCCGTCACACCCGGCCACGACGCCGATCGCCATCGCGATCAGCTCCTTGAACTTCTTGTCCAGAGCCCCCGAGGTCAGTGCGCCGTTGCTCATCTCGGCGAAACCCCGGTAGACGTCAGGGATCATCTTGCGCAAGGCGCGGTGCTGCGGATTGAGGTCGTCCAGCACCTGGTGGTAGTGGTTTTGTTCCGTCATGACTGATACAATACCTATACGGGTAGGGGTATTCCCGCCAACGGATTAATTTTTCCTTCGGTGCACATATGCCTCGGCCAATAGAGTCCATCGGCCCTAGAGATGCGTCGTCACGGGGCGCAATCTGGCCTCGAAGCGCTAGGTATTTCCCGCGGGGAGCGCTCTTCCGGGGGGGCATGCCGGCCTGCGGAACGAAGGAGCATCAATGGCACGAGTCGTAATCCTCGGCGCCGGTATCGCCGGGCATACCGCCGCGCTGCACCTGCGCCGATGGCTGGGCCGCAGTCACGAGGTGGTAGTGATTTCACCGAACGCCGACTGGAACTGGATCCCGTCGAACATCTGGGTCGGCGTCGGACGAATGGATCCGGCCAAGGTACTCATTCCACTGAGGCCGATCTACCGGCGCAAGGGCATCACGTTCCATCAAGCACTCGCCACCGCGATCCGTCCGGAGGGCACCGAAGACGTGCCGGCGCCGTCGGTGGACTTCGTATACACCGACGAGGAGCACGAGGGACAGACCGGTTCCATCACCTATGACTACCTGATCAATGCGACCGGCCCGCTGCTGAACTTCGCGGCCACGCCCGGGCTTGGCCCCGCGGGGCATTCATATTCGGTGTGCACGGCGGCCCACGCCGTCGAGGCGGCGAATGCGCTCGACGGGGTCGTGGCCAAGCTCAAGGCCGGCGAGAAGCAGCGGCTGGTCATCGGCGTCGGGCACGGAACCTGCACGTGCGAGGGCGCGGCGTTCGAATACACCTTCAACGTTGAGCACACGCTGCGCGCTGCAGGAGTGCGAGACCTCGCCGATATCGTCTACCTCACCAACGAGTACGAACTTGGCGACTTCGGCGTCGATGGAATGAGTTTCGTCGATAAGGGCTTCGTGCAGTCCAGCCGGCTGTGGACCGAATCGCTCTTCCGTGAGCGCGGCGTCAGGGCCATCACGCAGGCGGCGGTCCATGAAGTCATGGACGGCAAGCTGCGCTACGAGCAACTCGACGGCAGAGAACACGAACTGGACTTCGACTTCGCCATGCTGCTACCCCCGTTCCGGGGGGCGGCGCTGACGGCATACGACAAGCGCGGCAACGACATTACGTCCACCCTGTTCGCACCGTCAGGCTTTTTGAAGGTCGACGCGGACTACTCGGGCAAGCCCTATGACGAGTGGTCCGCCGAGGACTGGCCGCACACCTACGAGTCCCCCGCCTACCCGAATATCTTCGCGCCGGGCATCGCCTTCGCTCCCCCGCATCCGATCTCGCGGCCGCGCACGAGTCCCACCGGGACCGTCATCACGCCCAGCCCGCCGCGGACCGGCATGCCGTCGGGCATCATGGCGAAAACGGTCGCCGAGACCATCCGGGACCGAATCACCAAGGCAACGACCGCCGTTGCGCACCGCGCCTCGATGTCGACGATGGGCGCGGCGTGCGTTGCGTCGGCGGGCACCGGTCTGCGCGAGGGCTCGGCCGCCGCGATGACGATGTTCCCCGTCGTTCCCGACCCGGTGAAGTATCCGCAGACGGGCCGCGACATCGCCGGCACCTCCGGTGAGCTCGGCCTCGCCGGTCACTGGATCAAGCTGTTGTTGCACTATCTCTTCATCTATAAGGCGAAAGCCCGCCCATTCTGGTGGCTGATCCCTGAGTGAAAGGCACTCCGATGGACGACGAGAACGGTTATTCGGACGTGAACGCGCTGACGGCCGAACGCATTGCCGACGCACCGCTGCCCACCCCGACGACGCTGCGGATGCGTCAGAGCATCTTCGTTCAGTTCGGGCGTTTCATCCGTATCAATCTGAAGATGCTGCGGATCATCTACGGGGGGCACGGCTGACCACCCGCTGACCGGTCACGAGACCTTCGTGACCGGCGGCGCGTACGCCGGTTTGCCGAGACCCAGCATGTACTGGGCGATCATGTTGCGGAACACCTCGAGCGTCCCGCCGTAGATCCCCACCAGCGGGGCGAATCGATAGGCGTATTCGGCGCTGCCGTCGTCGGCCGCGGCCTCGGTCCCGTACGGCAGCGTGGACGCGGCCCCGAGGATGTCCATCAATTCGGGCGAGATGTCGCGCATTGTCTGCGCGATGGCGACCCGGCCGAAGATGCCCGGGGTGGCCAGCGCGGTCTCCAATCGGGCCACGCAGCGGCCCAGCCGGTAGGCGACCGACCCGTCGTCGATGGGTCGGCGCCCGTCGCCGTCGGGCCGTGTCACGCTCGCCGCCGCCTTGTCCACCGCCTGGGACAGGAACCCGGCCTGGTGCATCATGATCGAGGTGTCCTGCAGCCCGTCCGGGGCGGCGGCGACGGCGCCATGCTCGACGTTGAGCGGTTCGCGCAGCACCGTCCAGCCGCCGTTCACCTCCCCCAGCCGATACTTGTCGTCCACGCGGACGTCGCTGTAGTAGACGATGTTGGTCCGATCGCCGTCCACCGTCCGGATCCCCTGGATCTCGATGCCTGGCGTGTCCAGCGGCACCAGGAACATGGTCAGGCTCTTGTGCTTCGGCGCATCGGGGGCGGTGTTGGTGATCAGGAAGACGTACTGGCAGTTGTGGGCGCCGGTCGTGAACATCTTGGAGCCGTTGATGATCCAGCTCGATCCATCCGCCTCCCGCACCGCGCGGGTCTTGCAGGTGGCGACATCGGAGCCGCCTTCGGGCTCGGTGTAGCCGAGGCACAACCGCACCTCGCCGCTGAAGACTTTCGGCAGGACCTCGTCGCGCAGCTGCGGCGACCCGAACTTGTCGACCGAACGGGCCACCATCGCGGTCGTCCCCCATGTCACCCAGGGAACGTGCGCCCGCCGCTTCTCCAGCTCCCAGATGCGCCGCCGCACCCGGCTGAAACCGCCGTCGGACTCCGGTCTCCACTCGGCTTCCAGATACCCTGCGGCGCCGAACTTCCGGTGCAGCCCCTCGTCGAAGTTGTCGCCGGTTTCCCGGTCGCGGCGCCTGACCTCTTCGGTCATGTGCGTGGCCAGGAAGCTCCGCGTTTCCTCACGGAATGCCTTGTCGTCGTCGGACAGTTCGACGCGGGAGAAATCCATGACGTTGCCCCTTCCTAAGCCGGCTGCGCCGCGTCCTCGCGGGCGGCCACGATCTCCGCGATCCGTTGGGCGGTGGTGCCCGGATCGCCGGCGGCCAGTGGCCATCCCCGGGCGCGCACCAGATACGCCGTCGCCGCGGCCTCGGCCGAAACCCCGAGGCCGCCTTGGATGTGGACCGCCATGGTCGCCGCCCTGGCGGCCTCTTCGGCCATGAAAACGAAGGCGGAGAGCGCCAATTCGGGTCGCTCGTCGGGTTCGTTGTCCAGGAACCAGGCGGCGCGTCGAGCCAGGTTGCGTCCGCCCTGGACGGTGATCGCCATGTTGGCGAGGGGGTGCGAGATCGCCTGCAGCGTGGCGATGGGTACGCCCAGCGTGTAGCGCGTCTTGGCGAATTCGGCCGCGATGGTCATGGTCTCCTCCACCAGCCCGACGAGCGCCGCCGCGGTCAACAGCCGCCACTCGTCCAGCGCCGTCCGGTAGGCCGACAGCGCGTCGGGGCCTCGGCCGACGACCGTGCGGGTGTCGGCCGCCGCGGGGTCCACCCACGCCATCGGAAGCCGGCCGATGTTGTCGACCTTCGCCGGGCGGCTGGCGAAGCCCAGCCGCACGATTTCGTCGCCGTCGGGGACGACGATGTGGTCGGCGATCGACCCCGAGGGAATCAACCGCGGGCCGCGGCCGCCGTCGATGCGCGGGTCGAGCGCGGCCAGTTGCTCGCCGCCGGCGACCCCGGCGGCGCCCTCGCCCAGCGCGCCGAGCCGGCCCAGCAGTCGTGCGGTACATACGTGGTCGACCCACGGAACCGGCGCCAGCGACCGGCCGACCTCCTCGGCCACCAGGGTGAGGTCGACGAGTGTCGCGCCGTCACCGCCGCACGACTCCGGCAGCGCCATCGTGCTCGCTCCCATCCCGCACAACCGCTCCCAGAGGTTCTTGTCGAAACCCGATTGTTCCGCGGCGCGGACGGTTTCGATCGGGCAGTGCGTCTTGAAGAACTGCTTGTAGGCGTTCTGCAGCGCGACATGGTCATCGCCGAGGCTGTAGTCGAGCCTGCGTAACTCGAAGCGGTCCATCGTCACTCGTCCTTCCCGAAGAAGAAGTCCCGCGCGTTCTTGTAGAGATAGTTGTCCAGCACCTCGGCGGGCAGATCGAGGGCACGGGCTTCGGGGACGACCCGGCGCATGGGCAACACCGGCCAGTCCGACGCGTAGATCACCTTGTCGGGACCACGCGTGCGCATGTAGTGCAGCAGGGTCTCCGGCAGGCGCTTGGGTGACCACGCCGAGGTCATCAGCCGCAGGTTGGCGTACTTCAACAGCAGCCGGATCGCGACGTCCCACCACGGGTCGGCGCCGTGAATCATGCACAGCCGAAGCTCGGGAAATCGCACGCACACTCGGTCCAGGTGCATCGGGTGCTGGACCTCGCCGGGTATGGGCGGTCCCGGGATACCGGTGTTGACGCACAGCGGAAGGTCCAGTTCGGCGCACTTGGCGTAGAGCGGGTAGTACAGGGCATCGCTCGGCGGATACTGGCCGTCGCCCCAAAAGCTCGGGCCCACGACCGCATACGCGACGGGTAGCTCGGCCGCGACGGCGGCCAATTCGCGCAGCGACCGCACCGGGCGCAGCAGGTTGACCCCGCCCATGGCGAGCGCGAACCGGTCGGGCCTGGCTTCGACGAATTTGCGCGCGGTCGTGGAGGGATTGGCAAGCGAGTCCATCAGGATCGCCTTTCGCACGCCCTGCTCGTCCATCTCGGCGAGCAGTTCGGCGAGGTCGACCGGGGCGAACATCGACTCGGGGCCCTTGAAGTAGTCGTCCCGGACCTTGAGCATCCACGTCGGCTGCGATTCCGCTTCCCCGAAGTGGACGTTCACCAGGCAATCAATCGCTTCGGTGGTCATGGCTTCCTTGCGGGTCGGACGGGACCAGCCCGATCACCGGAACCTGTTGGCCGGCCTGCTCCCTGGCCCACCGGTAGTTGGGCTTGCCGTTGCCGAGGCGTTCGATCTGCTCGACGAAGAGGAAGGCCTTGGGCGCCTTGAAATGCGCCAGCTGTGTCGTGCACGCGTTGTGGAGGGTGTCGCGGCTGACGTGCGCGTCGGGGTGGGTCGCGACGAGCGCGACGACTTCCTGACCCCACCGCTCGCTTGCCCGCCCGACGACCAGGGCGTCGACGACGCCCGGCTGTGCGCGCACCACCTCCTCGACCTCTTCGACGAAAACCTTTTCGCCACCGGTGTTCACGACCAGCGAATCGCGGCCCAGCAGACGGATCGTGCCGTCCCGTTCCAGCGACGCCCGGTCGCCGGGGATCACCACCCGTCGCCCCTCGATCTCCGGGAAGGTTCGCTCGGTGGCTTCCGCGTCGCCGAAGTAGCCGAGCGGAATCCGGCCCGTGCGGGCGGCCCAGCCGACCTCCGGCTCGCCGAGCCGCAGGAACCGGCTCCGGTCGGCCGACACCACGGTGGCCCCGTCCCTGGGTTGAAAGGTGTCGCTGGCCTTCCCCTCGCGGCTGTGCCCGAACGCCATGTTGCCGCTCTCCGAAGACCCGTAGCCTTCGATGATGGTGACGTGGGGCAGGCATTCCATCAGTGCGCGTTTGTGTTTCGCGCTCGTCGCGGCCCCACCCGTGCCGATCGCGTGCAGCGACGAGAGGTCGTAGGAACGCGTCCGCAGCTCGGCGATCAACGGCCCGGCGTACGCGTCACCCACCATGGTCATCATTCCCACCTTCTCGCGCTCGGCGGTTTCCCACACCGACCGTACGTCCAGCCTGTTGCGGTCGTCGTAAAGCACCACGGGCAGCCCGGCGCACAGCGCGGAGAACGCCGTCCACATCCCGGCGGCGTGCATGAGCGGAGAGACGGCGAACCACGGCTGCCCGCCCCGGGCGACCTTGTCGTGGATCTCGGAGACGCCGGCGTGGTCGGCGCCCACCATGGACGACACGTACATGTCGCTCTGTCGCCACAGCACGCCCTTCGGACGTCCCGTCGTGCCGCCGGTGCACATCATGATGAGGTCGTCCGGCGACCCCGCGTCCTCGCGGTCCGGGCCGGAAGCCGCCAGGATAGCGTCGAGCGAGACGGCTTTCGGCAGTTCGGGAACCGCGCTGCCGTCGTCGATGGAGATCAGCAATTCGGTGCCGGCCGGGGGCAGCACGTCGGCGAAGCGGGCCCCGAGCGAGCGGTGATAGATGATTCCCCGGGGCCGGACGTAGTCGAGCAGGTCGCGGATCTCGCGGGGCGAGTAGTGGTGGTTCACGTTCACCGGCACGGTGCGCGCCTTGAGGCATCCGATCACCATGTCGGGATACAGGTCGTTGTACATCAACAGCGCGATGCGGTCCTGGCCGCACTCCCAGCGCCGCAATGCCTCGCGTGCCGCGTAGACGCCGAAACCCAAGCTGTCGAGGTAGTTAGCCAAGCGGTTGGTGCGGCGGGCGGACTCGGCGAAGGTGCTCTTGCGATCCGCACACACGGTCATCAGGCGGTCGGGCACGACATCGGCGATGGCGTCGAGGACCGCGCCCACTGTCCATTCACTCATGGCGCGCGGCTAGACAGCCGAGGCGACCGGAACGCCGAGGAGATCGAGGGCGTTGTCGCGCATGACCTTTCGGATGTCGGATGCGCTGAATCCGTCGAGCTCCCCGACAAACGACACGGGTGACTCGAGGCCCTCGCCGTGCGGCCAATCGGAACCGAACAGGATCTTGTCGATGCCGATGACGGCGGCCAGCTCGGCCAGATCGTCCTCGTAGTAGGGGGCGATCCACACGTGGTTGCGCAACTGCTCCACCGGGTCCTCGGGGAAATGTCGCGGGTAATTGTTGGCCACCTTCTTGAGTCGCTTGATCAACCGATGCACGAAGTATGACCCGTTTTCGATGCTCACCGCCCGAAGTTGGGGATGACGGGTGAACACGCCGTGCACGATCATCGAGGCCATCGTGTCGTGAATGGCGCGGTCGTCGAGGAGGACCTGATCGAGCGGGTCCTTCTCGCCGAACCCCTCGAAAGTGGCCTTGCCGCCCCACTGCGCCGCGATGTGCAGGTAGCCGCTGTCGCTGAGGTGAAAGCCCACCGGAACGCCCGCCTCGGCGAGCCGGGCCCACACCGGGTCATGGCTGGGATCGCCCAGCGATCTCGGCTTGACGACCCCGGGCACCGGCGCCGGTCGCACCAGTACCAGCCTGGCCCCCCGGGCCAGCACGAAGTCCACCTCTTCGCGGGCCTTGACCGGATCGGCCAGCGAAATGATCGGCGCCGCAATGATTCTGTGGTCCGACCGGTGAAACCCCCAGTCCTCGTCGAGCCACAGGTTGAATGCGTGCAGCGACGCCATCGTCGCCTCGATATCGTGTTTGAGCGCCTCCTCGACGCCGCACGCGAAGGTCGGCAGCATGAACACCGTCTCGATGTCCTGGGTGTCCATCACCGCGATCCGCGCATCCCGGTTCTGGTACTCGGGGTGGCTGGCCAGCCGCTCGACTTTCATCAGCGACGCCGGGTCGACGCCTTCGGGAATCTCACCGCGAAATAGCAGGTCGAGGCAGCCCGGGACGATGATCGGGTCGAACGTCGGATTCGGGATGAAGTGGTTGACGCGGTCGCCGATCACCGCCCAGGTGCGCTTGCCGTCGCTGAGCATCTGCACGCCACGGCGCTTGAACCTCTTGTCCAGGTGCCGAGTGAAGGCGTCCAGCGGCTCGTAATAGTGGTTGTCGACGTCGATCGCCCGGTAACCCAAATTGGCCATGATCATCCTTTCCGGCCTCGCCGGCGAACACTAAGCGTCGGTCGAATTGAGCGAGGGAAACTGCGGGGGGCGCTTCTCCAGGAAGCTGGTAATGCCTTCGATGACGTCCGGCCTTGGCATCGCCTCGTGCAGCAGGGCCTCCGCGCGCGACGTGGCGTCCACGACGTCACGGGTGGCGTCGCCGTACACCTGCCTCTTGATCACTTCCATGGACGCCGGTGAACAGTTGCGGGCGATGTCCTCCGCGTAGTCGAGCGCACGGGTCATCAGATCCCCGGGCGCGACCACTTCCTTGACGAGGCCGAGCTCGGCCGCCTCTTCGGCGAGAAAGGTGCGGCCGCTCAACAGCAGATCGAGGGCGACGCCCCACGTGGTGAGGCGGGGCAGTATCCAGGAGATGCCGAATTCCGCGATCAGTCCGCGGCGGGCGAATACCGCCGCGAACTTGGCGCCCGCGGCGGCGAACCGGACGTCGCACATGAGCGCCTGGGTCAGGCCGATGCCGACGCAGGCTCCGTTGATGGCCGCCACGACGGGCTTGCGCAGCCCGGTCACGAAATGTGGCGGGCGTTCCCCGACCAGGTCGGCAAGGTTGGTCTGACTCGCCTTCTCCATGGTGTCGCCGTAGGTGCGCGCGGAACCGGGCGCGCCGAGGTAGGCACCGGCGCAGAAACCCTTACCGCGGCCGGTCAGCACGACCACCCGGACGGCCGGGTCTTGTTCGGCGCGGTCGATCGCGGAGTAGAACCCGGCGGCGATGTCCGGGCCCCAGGCGTTGAGGCGGTCCGGGCGGTTGAAGGTCAGAATCGCGACCCCGCTGCCGGTGGCCTCGTAGAGCACCGCGTCTTCGGAAGTGCCGTCGCTGCCGGACATCTCCCCCGGACCCTCCTCACGATCGTCCACCGTTTCCGCGGTGTTTGTACGCATACTGTATACCTATCGGTACCGTTTTCCACAACCGCCGCCAGGCCCGCGCGGACCCCCGCCGAACAGCGAATTTCGCCGCGACGATTCGCACGGTCGGCTCCGCCCCGGGAGCCGGTTGGCCGGTGTCGTTTTGCGAGTGTGGCGAGCAACACGTCCGATCAGGTTTCTCACCACGGCCGAATAGGGAAAACGAACACAGATACCCACGAACAAGGAGGGGAAACGCGATGGTTGACATCAAGAGCGGACCGATCCAGGCGGTCCAGGGCGTCGTCGAGGCCGTCTTCGGCAAGGCCAAGGAGATCCTCGGCACGATCATCGGGCGCAACGATCTGGTCAACGAGGGCCAGGCGCAGCAGGACAAGGCCGACGCGCAGCGCAGCGCGGCGAAGAAGGAAGCCGCGGCCGAAAAGGCCCGGGGGAAGGCCAAAGCCGCGGAAGCGCGCGAAAAGGCCGAGCAGTAATTCGGCCACAGCTTGCGGCCCGGTCACTTCAGGTGACCGGGCCCTTGCTTCTGAGCGTGGCTGCAGCGCAGTCGGTTAGGGTCCGCTATGCGTCGATGAGTCCCAGGCGGAGGTACGCCTCTTTGATCTGCGACTTCGCCTCGGGCGGGAGCTCGGCTTGCGGAGGCCGGGAATGCGGATAGGCGCCGATCGGCAACCCCAGAAGCGACGCGGCGTATTTGAACGCCCCGCCCCAGTGGGTGAAGTAGTCCGGCCGGCCCGGGTAGCAGGTCCACCAGGACCCCACGTCGAGGTCGAACTGGTCCAGGCCCGAGTCCCGGCCGAAGTCCATCGCCTCGAGCAGCTTGTCGTTTTGCACCAAATCCCAGTATTGGGAGAACAATCGCCGTTTCGGCGTCTCGAACAGGTACCCGGCGGTGCCCAGCTGTGCCGGGCAGACGATCCCGTCGCGTAGCCATCCCGCGCGGTAGACGGTCTTGTCGCACTCCCAGAGCACGAGGCTCGGCGCGAGTTGATGCAGCATCCGGCTGCTGGCCGGCCGGAAGGCGCCCTCCTTGGTGGCGCACACGGCGGGCACCTCGTGGTAGATCCGCGCGCTTTCGGCAGCGGTCAACACGTAGCCCGACGACGGCGAGTTGAACATGCCCAGGGCGATGTCCGTTCGCGACGCGATGTAGGTGAAGAATCGCAGCACACCTTCGCCGCCGTGCACCTCCATCATCGGCGTCTGGATGTAGGCGATGTCGGCGCCGGCCTCCTGGGCGTGCAGCGTCAGATCCAGGCAGTCCTTCGCCGTGATCGCCGCCGTGCACGCCTGCACCACCACGTCGGGGTTGGCGGCACGGCCCTCCTCGATCGCGATCTCCAGCAAGCGTTTTCGCTCATCGAGGGTCAGCGACCAGAATTCGGAGAGGCCGCTGGTGCACCACAGCATCGGGTGCCCGAGTTCGCCGACGCAGTAGCGGACCAGCGTCCGGTACGCCTCCCAGTCGATGTCGTCGCCATCGCGCCCGCAGAACGGCGTGTAGAGGGAGTCGCCGATTCCCCGTAATGCCCCGCGCGCCCAGGCGCGTGCCTCGCTCGCCGTCGCCATCGTCGACTCCTTCTCTTCAGCCGAGCTGCCTTCGTTCGCTGCGGTCAGGTGAAGTCCGAACCGCCATCGACGTTGATGTTGGCCCCCGTCATGTAGGAGTTGCGCCTCGACGCGAGGAACGCGACCACCGGCCCGATCTCCTCCGGCAAACCGGCGCGCGGCAGGTGCGCCGGGTGGCCGAAGTGCTCGGCGATGGCGTCCATTAGCGCGTAGGGGTCGCCACCGTCGACGCCCACCGACTTCGCCCAACCGACCAGCGACTCGGACGCGATGCTGCCCGGCGACACCACGTTGACCAGGATCTCATCCTTGGCCAACAGCAACGAGAGGTTCTTGGAGACGCTCGTCACCATCGACTTGGCCGCCGTGTAGGCGGGCAGCATGACGCTCTGCCGCTGGGTCGAATGCGCCGAAAAGTTGACGATGCGCGCCCATTGCGCCTTGCGCAGCAGCGGAAGTGCCGCGCGGACGCAGCGCACCATCCCCATCGCGCCGTCCTCGACGGCTTGGCGCCACTGTTCGTCGGTCAGATCCTCGAAAGTGCCCGCCGCGCCGGGCCCGACCGTATTGACGAGCACATTCAATTCGCCGCCCCAGCGCCGGCCGAGGTCGGCGAATGCGTCGTCAACCTGTCCGGGGTCGGCGATGTCCGCTGCCAGCCCGACAGCTTCCGGGCTGCCGCGATTCTTCAGGTCCGCGACGGCCACGTCGAGCGCGTCACGGCTGCGGCCGACCACCGCGACCCGGGCGCCCTCGTCGGCGAGGCAACGGGCGGCGGCCAAACCCATGCCGCGGCTACCGCCGACCACCACCGTTGCGGCGTCGGCCAGGCCTAGATCCACGGCAATTCCCGTGGCTCGCCAGGAGACTCGGTGAATGGCTTCTGCCCGGTCATCTTCGCCCGTCCAGCCGTGTTACCAAAAAGCCTACGATAGGTATTACAGTAGCAGATGGAAAACTGCAGAAAAGCCCGGCTGACGGCCGTCGTCGAGCGGCGACACGGCTAAGCTTGCGCAGGTGAGTCGGAACGGCTCCTGGACCGCACGCACAGGATACATCGTGATGGAGGTGCCCCTAGTGGCAAAGCAAGCTACCGCCGACAAGCGTCAACGGCGCGAACGCGGTTCCATCAATCCCGATGACATCATCAGTGGCGCATTCGAACTCGCAGAGCAGGTATCCATCGACAATTTGAGCATGCCGCTGCTCGGCAAACATCTCGGCGTCGGTGTCACCAGCATCTACTGGTACTTCCGCAAGAAGGACGATTTGCTCAACGCGATGACCGACCGCGCATTGAGCAAGTATGTATTCGCCACCCCCTATGTCGAGGCCAGTGACTGGCGCGAGACGTTGCGCAACCATGCCCGCCTGATGCGTAAAACGTTCATGGGCAATCCCATTCTGTGCGACCTGATTCTGATTCGGGCCGCGCTCAGCCCGAAGGCTGCGCGCCTGGGTGCCGAGGAGATGGAGAAGGCGATCGCCAACCTGGTCGAGGCCGGCCTGTCGCCGGAGGATGCGTTCGACACGTACTCAGCGGTTTCGGTGCACGTCCGCGGATCGGTGGTGCTGCAACGGCTGTACGAGAAGAACCAATCCTCCGACGAAGGCGCGCGCGCCATCGAGGACGCCGTCGCCATCGATCCCGAGAAGACCCCCCTGCTCGCCCAGGTCAGCCGGATCGGCCACCGGATCGGCGCCCCGGACGAAACCAACTTCGAATACGGCCTCGGCTGCATCCTCGACCACGCCAGCCGGCTGATCGAGGAGGGCAAGCGATCCAAGGGCGGCAAGGCGGCGCCGTCGCGGCAACGCAAGGCGGCAAAGTCACCCGCCTCGCGGGCGCGTACCAAGGCGCCGGCCGCTCGTTAACCGCGGCCGAATCGGTCTGTCACACTTCGGGTTCCGGCACGTCGAAATATTCGTCGCGGAGCCGGAACGCCTCCTTGGTCCCATGCCGCGCGCGGGTCTTGACGAAGTTGAACTCGTCCGGACCGAATTGCAGGTTGGTGCCGAAGGCGTGGAAGAGATAGCTGGCGACCTCCTCGCCATGGTATGCCTGGCTCTGCTCGACGAGACGGAACGCTTCCTTGGCGATGACGACTCCGTCGGCGGGCATCTTCGCCGCCTTCTCGGCCCAATACCGCGCGCGTGCCGGAACGGCCGCGGTATCGCAGGTTTCGGTGAAGATTCCCAGGTGTTCGACTTCGCCGGCCTCGATGACGTCACCGGTCAGCAGCAGGCGCCGGGCCAGCACCGGACCGAGCCGGTGGAAGAACATGTGCAGGCTGCCGAGCGCGGGCCCGAGGAAGCGGGTTGCCGGCATCCCGATCTTCGTGTCGCGCGCGATGACGGAGATGTCGGTCATCAGCGCCATCTCGAAGCCGCCGCCGAGCGCATAGCCGGCGATCTCGCCAACCGTGACCTTGGGGAAGCCCATGAAGTTGTGGTAGAAGCCAAAGGACTTGCGGTCCACGGTGAGTCGCCGACGCTGACTGGGGCGGCGCTTGGCCGCCGCATCGTCGCCCGATGCGCCCTGCGGGCCGTACCAGCCGTACGCGTTGTTCATGTCGGCGCCGGTCGAGAAGACCCCGTCGGCACCGCGCAACAACACCACCGTGAGATCGTCGTCTTCGGCCACCCGGTCCAGGCAGCGGGCGAGCGCCTCGCGCATCGCGGCGTCGTAGGAGTTGCGTTGCGCCGGATTGTTCAGCGTGATCGTCGCGATGCGGCGGTCGTGGTCGGCCTCGAACAGCACGCGGTCGTCCGGGGCGTGGGGCGTGGTCATTTGTCGGACTCCCTTCGCCGCCTGCCGAATTGGAAACCGGCCAGCCTTTCCGGCGGCGCGGCCAGTGTGTTCACCTCGCCGGTGCACAGCACATCGTCGTCGAGCAGCAGCCGTGCCGTCGACGCGATGCCGCGTTCGACCTGCGAGCGGGCGATGTCGAACCGCAGGTCGGTCAAGATCGGCGTCGGCCGGCGGAACGTCAGGACCAGCGAGCGCGTCTTGCCGGAAAGGCCCGTGACGCAATTGTGGTGCTGGATGACGCAGTCGAAGAAGACCCCGAGGAAGCCACCGTGCACCAGTCCCGGCGGCCCCTCGTAGAGCAGTGGAAAGTTGATCCACCCGATCGCGTTGTCGGCATCGAGGTGGTCGAACCGATACTCCGGAAAGCACGGGTTGTAGGCGCCGATATCCGTTGCGTGGTTGAGGTAGACGCGCCGGGGGTCGTCGGGGAGGTCGCCGATTCGTGGTGCGTTGTCGACCGGCGCGGCGGCGGACAGTTCGCGCTCCCACTCCGCGAACTTCTCCACCATCGTGTCGACCGTCGGATGCGGATGCTCGAGGGACAGCAGCAATGAGCTCAGGCGCCGCATGGCGGCGGCGGCGACGGTGGTTTGGGCGAGGGGCCGTTCGCCAAACCTGGTGTCGCCGGTGCGCGTCGTCTCGGGTGCGGCGCGCCCCTCCGCTCGCCCCTCCTGCAAGGCCATGCTCGTCTCTTTTCGCTCGGGTTCCGGCCCGGCTGTTTCCGGCGGCAGCGTACCCTGCTAACTTATACAGCGTAGCAATGGTATTGCCTACTGTATGGGTAACCGTATCGGCAGAAAGGCCGGATTCGACGGTGAGTCACGAGGCCGACGCGGCCGGTGCCGAGGGTTCGGTGACAGTGCGCCGGGACGGCGCGGTGTTGCGGCTGACCCTCGACCGCCCGTCGCGGCGTAATTCACTGAGCCAGGCGATGATTCAGACGTTGGTCGATGCGCTCACCAAAGCCGCCGCCGACGACTCGTTGCGCGCCGTGCACGTTCGGGGTGGCGAAGACTTCTGTGCCGGAGTCGACTGGGTCGCCAGCAACGACCGACAGCGCCCCCGCGCCGGCGACCTGGTACGGCGGATCCCGCACGCCGCCCACCGGGTGATCGAGCTCGTCACGACCATCCAACTGCCGGTGCTCTGCAGCGTGCGGGGCTGGGCGGCGGGGTTCGGCTGCAACCTCGCGCTGGCAGCCGATTTCACCGTCGCCGCCACCGACGCGGTGTTCTGGGAGCCCTTCGTGGACCGGGGGTTCAGCCCCGATTCCGGGGCCACCTGGCTGCTGCCCCGACTGGTCGGCCTGGCACGGGCCAGGCGAATGCTGCTGCTGGGCGAGAAGGTCAGCGCCACCGACGCGGCCGACTGGGGACTGATCCACCGGGCGGTGAGCCCCGCGGGTCTCGACGACGCCGCCCAGGAGTTGCTCGAGCGGCTGGCCTCCGGACCGACGGCGGCTCTGGGACTGGCCAAGCAGGCGCTGAGCTTCGGCCAGCACGCGACGCTGAGCCAATCGATGACGCAGGAGCTGTTCAACCTCGAGATATCCTGCAGAACAGCGGATTTCAAGGAGGGCCTGGAAGCCTTCCGGCAGCGGCGCGCACCGAAATTCCAGGGCCGATGAGGGAGCAGGATGCCTACTGACTCGTTCGACACCATCAAATACGAGGTCGACGGGCACACCGCCACCATCACGCTGAACCGCCCGGCTGCCCTCAACGCGCTCAGCCCGCAGATGATCACCGAACTGCGGGCCGCCTACGACGAGGCCGAGAACGACGACAAGGTATGGCTGACCATCGTGACCGGCACGGGTCGCGCGTTCTGCACGGGCGCCGACGTCAAAGCCATTCCCGAAGACGGCAAGGTGATCTACGAACGCCCGTACCTGTCGACCTATGACCAATGGGAGGCACCGCAGGAGGGCACTCCGCCGTTTCGCACGGCCGCCAAGCCCGTGCTGACCGCGGTCAACGGGTTGTGCTGTGGCGCAGGCATGGACTGGGTCACCACATCGGACATCGTGATCGCGTCGGAGCAAGCCACCTTCTTCGATCCGCACGTGAGCATCGGGCTGGTGGCCGGACGCGAGATGGTCCGGCTGTCGCGGGTGCTGCCCCGCTCGATCGCCCTGCGGATGGCGTTGATGGGCAAGCACGAGAGGATGGGCGCGCAACGCGCCTACGAGCTCGGTTTGATCAGCGAAATCGTCGAGCACGACCGTCTCATGGAGCGGGCGCGTGAGATCGCCGACGTCGTCAACTCCAACGCGCCGCTGGCCGTTCGGGGAACTCGGCTGGCCATCCTCAAGGGCCTCAACGTGCCGCTCCACGAGGCCGAGATCATGGCCGAAACCTTCCGCGAGCGCGTGCTGCGCACCGCGGACGCGGCCGAAGGGCCCAAGGCCTTCGTGGAGAAACGCAGGCCGGATTGGCAATGTCGATGACGTTCGAGACCATCCTGCTCGAAGTCGACAAGACAGACCGGGTCGCGACGATCACGCTGAACCGGCCCGGGCAGCTGAACGCGTTCAACCGCACCATGTGCGAGGAGCTGGTGCGAGCCTGGCGCATGGTCAAACACGACGAGTCGGTCAACGCGGTGGTGCTGCGGGCGGCCGGTGACCGCGCGTTCAGCGCCGGCCTCGACGTCAAGACGCCCTACGGCCAGCCCGAAAACATCTGGAACCACGAGGATCCCGGTGAGGCGCTCAGCCCCAAGTGGCAGAAGATGTGGAAGCCGGTCGTCTGCGCCGTGCAGGGCATGTGCACCGCGGGCGCGTTCTACTTCGTCAACGAATCCGACGTGGTCATCTGCTCCCAGGACGCCACGTTCTTCGACTCGCACGTATCGGCCGGCCTGGTCTGCGCGTTGGAGCCGATCGGCTTGATGCGGCGCGTCGGACTGGGCGAGACGTTGCGCATCGCGCTGATGGGCAACGACGAACGGGTCGGCGCCGACACCGCGCTACGGATCGGGCTGGTGTCGGAGGTGGTCCCCGCCCAGCAGCTCTGGGACCGCGCGCACGAGATCGCCGCGACCATCGCCGCGAAACCCACGACCGCGACACAGGGCACGGTGAAGGCGATTTGGGAGTCGCTCGACAAGCCATACCGCGCGGCTATGGAGCAGGGACTGATCTACACGCGGCTGGGCAATCCGCTCGGCGTGGCGGAACTCGCCGCCCGGAACGACCCGGGCGGCGAAGGCGCCCCCCGCGCTCCGAGGATCCGCTGATGCACCCGCTGAGTCGACGCGTCGCCCATGTCCTCGATCTGCGGCCCGAGGCGCACGCGATCGAGTATGACGGCCGATGGAACTCGTGGGCTCGGGTGGGCGGGTCGGCACAGCGCATCGCTGCCCTCACCGCCGGCGCCGAGGTCGGGATGCTGCTGCGCAACCGGCCCGGTCAGGTGGCGGCCTTTCTCGGGGTGTTGCTCGGCGGCGGCACCGTCGTCACGATCAACCCGTCGCGCGGAGACGAACGCACGAAGGCCGACATCACCGCGCTACGGTTGCCGCTGATCATCGGGGAACCCGACGACCTGACCACACTGGTCCCCGCGACGACCGAGACGACCACCGTGGCGATTTCGGGACGTCTGGACGATCCGCGGCTCGACCGGCCCGCGGACCCGCCGGTCACGGGGTCCGACCCGCTGGCGGGCGTCGCGGTGCGGATGTTGACCAGCGGCACGACGGGCCCACCCAAACGAGTCGATCTCGGCTACGACATGTTGGCGCGCAGCGTGATGGGCTCCGATCCCGGCCTCGCCCCGGCGCCCACCGAACTGCGGCGCGGGGTCGCGATCGTCAACTCTCCGCTAGTGCACATCGGCGGCGTGTTCCGGGTGTTGCAATGCGTCGCCGAGGCGAGACCTTTCGCGCTCCTCGAGCGATTCGAGCTGAACGCGTGGGCCGAGGCGGTGCGCAGACACCGGCCGCGCACGGTGTCCCTGGTTCCCGCGGCCCTGCGGACGGTGTTGCACTCCGACGTGCCGAGGTCCGATCTGGAGAGTATCCGCGCCGTCACCTGCGGCACGGCGCCGCTCACGGCCGACGACGCCGATGCATTCACCGAGAAGTACGGCATCCCGGTGTTGACCTCTTACGCGGCAACGGAGTTCGGTGGCGGGGTGGCTGGCTGGACGCTGGCCGATTATCGGCGGCTTTGGCCGACCAAACGGGGCAGCGTCGGCCGTGCCAACCCCGGGGCGCGGCTCAGGGTGGTCGCCGACGACGGCACGCCGCTGGGCCCCGACCGGGCCGGCCTGCTCGAGGTCAAGCCCGCCCAGCTGGGGCCGTCGGCGCGGTGGATGCGGACCACGGACATCGCGCGCATCGACGCGGACGGCTTCGTCTGGATACTCGGGCGGGCTGACCAGGCCATCATCCGCGGCGGGTTCAAGGTGATGCCCGACGACGTGCGTACCGCCCTGGAGAGCCACCCCGCGGTGGCCGGCGCGGCCGTGGTCGGGCGGTCCGACGAGCGCCTGGGCGCGACGCCGGTCGCCCTGGTGGAACTGCGCCGGCCCGCCGCCGTCGACTCCGACGCGCTGGTGGACCACCTGCGCACCAGGCTCGCGCGCTACGAGATTCCGACCGAGATCGCGATCGTCGACACGATCCCGCGGACACCGTCGGGCAAAGCCGACCTGGCCGCGGTCAAGCGCTTCTTCAACACACCCGCCACCCACAGCGACCATGCGCGGTGATACGCCGACGGTCGGCGACGTCCTGAAGGACCAGAGTCGTTCGCGCGGAGAACATCCGCTCCTCGTCTGCGACGGCGACCGCATCAGCTACCGCGACGCCGAGGCGCGCTCGGCGGAGCTCGCCCGCGGGCTGATCGCGGTCGGCGCGGGCAAAGGCACCCATGTGGGCGTGCTCTACCCCAACGGCCCGGAGTTCGTCGTCGCGATGCTCGCCGCGGCGCGAATCGGCGCGGTGGTGATCCCCTTCTCCACGTTCGTCACCGCCCGGGAGATGCGCGAGCAGCTGTGCGACGGCGACGTCGAAATTCTCTTGGCCGCGGCTTCTTTCCGCGGCCACGACTACGGACACCGACTGGCCGAGGTGCTGTCGGACCCGGACTTCGACTCCGGGCGCACGCTATCCTCCCCCGCCACACCCCAACTGCGGCACGCATTCATCGACCACCACCCCGGCGCCGTCCGGCGTGTCCGCGACGTCGACCGGTTGTACCGGCTGGCCGGTACCGTAGACCCCGGACTGTTGGCCGCGACGCAAGACGACGTCGACGGCTGTGATCCGCTGGCGATCGTGTACACGTCGGGCTCCACCAGCGCCCCCAAGGGGGTGGTGCACACGCACGCCGCGCTGCTCGGACATCAACGGAACCTCAACGCGATCCGCGGTCTGACCGCCGACGACAAGTTGTTCTGCAATTCGCCCTTCTTCTGGATCGGCGGCTTCGCGTTCGGGTTGCTCGCCACGTTGGTCGCCGGCTCGACCCTGGTGTGCTCCAACGCCGACGACCCGGCGGCGACGCTCGACCTGCTGGAGACCGAGAGACCCACGGTCACCAACGGTTTCAGCGCCGGAATCGTCCATCTGACCGATCACCCGAGCTTTGCGCGCCGTGATCTGTCGTCGATGCGTCGCGGCAACCTGTACCCCATCATGGCGCCCGACGTTCGGCCGGCCGACCCGGAACTGCGGCATAACATGCTGGGCCTGACCGAAGCCGGCAGCGTCGTGTTGATCAGCGGCGACGAAACCGATCAACCGGAGGAACGGCGCGGATCCTTCGGCAAGCCGGCGCCCGGCTTCGAGACGAGGGTCATCGACACCGCGGCCGCTCCACCGGCCGCCGTCGGCGAGGTCGGCGAACTGTGCATCCGCGGTCCGTACGTGATGCAGCGCTACTACGGCCGCAGCCGCGAGGAGTGCTTCGACGCCGACGGCTGGTTCCACACCGGCGATTTGGTGCGCGTCGACGCCGACGGATTCTTCTATTACGTCGGCCGGTTGAACACGATGATCAAAACGGCGGGCGCCAACGTCTCGGCCGACGAGGTCGAGCGGGCCATCGCCCGGGTCACCGGGGGGTTGACGGCCCATGTCGTCGGCGTGCCCGACGCCCGGCGCGGGCAGCTGGTAGCGGCGGTGGTGGCGGTGCCGGACGGCGCCGCCTTCGACGAGGCGGTCCTGCGCGACCGGCTGAGGGCGGAATTGTCGGCATACAAGATCCCCCGCCGGTTCCTCGCCGTGTCGCGCTCGCAACTGCCGTTGCTCTCCAGCGGCAAGGTCGACAGGGCGCGCCTGAGGAAGCTGCTCGATGCCTGACTCGGCCACCATCGACGAATTGGTGCGTTCCCGCGCCGCGAGCTACGGCGACAAGCCGATGGTGATCGACCCGGGGAATCGCACCGGCTACCGCCAACTCGATTCGGTGACAAGACATCTCGCCGCGGTATTCGCCGAGGCCGGCGTCGTCAAGGGCACCCGGGTCGGGTTGATCATGCCCAACGGCGCCCGTTGGGTCGAGGTGGCCATCGCCCTGACCCGCGTCGGTGCCGTGCTGGTTCCGCTGAGCACGCTGCTGACGGCGGGGGAACTGGCCGCGCAGCTGCGGGCCGCCGCGGTGCAATTCCTGGTCAGCGTCGACGAATTCCGTGGGCACCGCTACCTCGACGACCTGCCGCCCCGCACCCAGCTTCCCGCCCTGCGCCAGGTCTGGACGGCCGAGCGGCTCGCCGACGCCACCGCCGGCGATGGAGCCCGCCGGCTCGTCGACGCCATGGCACGGGCGGTCAGGCCCGCCGACCCGTTGGCCATCATGTTCACCTCCGGCAGCAGCGGGGCGCCCAAGGGCGTCATGCATTCGCACGGCAGCGCACTGGGCGCCGTCGGCTCGGGCCTGGCCGCGCGCTGCATCACCGCCGACACCCGCCTGTACCTACCCATGCCGTTCTTCTGGGTGGGCGGCTTGGGCAGCGGAATACTGTCCACGCTGTTGGCCGGCGCCACGCTGGTGACCGAGCAGATTCCACGGCCGGAGACCACGCTGCGGCTGCTGGAAGCCGAGCGGGTCACGCTGTTTCGCGGCTGGCCGGACCAGGCCGAAACGCTGGCGCGGCACGCCGCCACGGTCGGCGCCGATCTCTCGGCACTTCGGCCGGGCAGCCTGCAGGCCCTGCTGCCGCCCGAACGGCGGGCCCCACCCGGCGCCCGGGCCGCGCTGTTCGGCATGACCGAGGCATTCGGCCCGTACTGCGGCTATCGCGCCGACAGCGACATGCCCGAGTCGGGGTGGGGCAGCTGCGGAAAGCCGTTCTCCGGCATGGACTTTCGCATCGTCGACCCCGACAGCGGTGAGCCGGCCCCACCCGGCGCCGTGGGCATCATCCAGATTCGGGGTCCGCACACCTTGCGCGGCATCTGCGGTCGCGGCCGGGAAGACGTGTTCACCGTCGACGGCTTCTACCCCACCGGCGACCTTGCCCACCTTGACGCGGAGGGGTTCCTTTTCTACCACGGGCGCTCGGACGACATGTTCAAGGTCAGCGGCGCGACCGTCTATCCCGGTGAGGTCGAACGGGCGCTGCGCACCGTCGAGGGCGTCCGTAGCGCCTACGTCACCAACGTGCCCGGCACGGCGGGCCAACGGGTGGGCGCGGCCGTGGTGTGCGACGGCGTGACCGCGGAAACGCTGACCCGGTGCGCTCGAAAGTTGCTCAGCGCCTTCAAGGTGCCGACGGCATGGCTGCTGCTGGACTCCGACGACGACGTCCCGCGCGGTGGCACCGGCAAGGTCGACACCGGTCGGTTGCGGGAGATGCTGCGCGAGGCGAACCGGCCCTAGGAAACCCGCGTCCACGGTTGACAATTCTGCGACTCGAAGGCCTTGACCGCGGAGTTGATGTTCGCGTACATCGGCCCGATCGACGTATTCGTCTGCAGCACGTGCTCCTTGTTCGCATCGGGCGTGCTGTAGGTGAACCACGAGCACATCGACTCCTGGGTGGGCACGTTGTTGATCCACACACCGAAGGCCGACCCCGACCCGCCCGTGTGGTAGAGGCCCGGCGCGATGTCGGGCCCCACGACAAACACTCCGTTGCCGGGGATCGGGTCGAGCGGTTCGGCGACGGCCGGCGGTGCAAGGGCTATCGCGACCGTGGCTGCAACCAACACGGCCGATGGGCGAATCGTTCGGGGCACTGTTCCTCGCTCTATTGTTGCCCCCTCCGATGGCAGCCTAAGCCGAGGCGCGCGCGGGAGACAACAGTTAGCCAGACGCCGGGCGCCCGGCGTCGACGACGACGCCACGAGCGGTGAGGTGGTCGATCAACGGAACGGCACCGGCGGCAAGGTGTTGCGACATCGCCGACCGGGCCAGCCGGCCATCGCGCTTCCTCAGCGCGGACAAGATCCGGCGGTGGTCCCGCATCGATTGCTCCGGCCAGCCCTCGATGGCGGGAAACACCGATTCCGGTGCGTAACGGGTGATCTGGGACATCAGCTGGGCGAGTTTCGGCGAGTCCGCCGCGACGTTGATGGCGCGGTGGAACTGGTGGTTCAGCAGCACCGTCCGCTCGTCGTCGTCACCGGCGTAGGCGTCTTCGAGCTCCGCCTGGATCTGTTTGAGTTCGCTCAGTTGGTCGTCGGTGATGTTGACGGCGGCCCGCGCCGCGAGTTCGCCACCGACGTGAGCCTGCACGTTCGCCACGTCGGTGACGTCGCGCCCGGTCACCGGCAAAACGATGAACCCGCGCCTTGGCTGTTGGGCGATCAGCCCTTCCGCGCGCAGCGCGAAGAGCGCCTCCCGCACCGGTGTGACGCTGATTCCCAACTCGGCGGCCAATTGGTCCAGGCGGACATAGGAATCCGCACGGTAGGTGCCATCGAAGATCCGCTGGCGGATCAGCCGAGCGACATCGTCGGAAAGTTGCGGTCGCGCCGCGAAATCCGGGACCGTCACCGCTACACCTGGTACTCGGCGAGCAGGCGCTTGCTGATGATGGACTTCTGTATTTCGCTGGTTCCCTCGCCGATGAGCAGGAACGGCGCATCGCGCATCAGCCGCTCGATCTCGTATTCCTTGGAATAGCCGTAGCCGCCGTGGATCCGGAAACTCTGCTGGGTGACTTCGGTGCAGTACTCGCTGGCAAGATACTTGGCCATCCCGGCGGCCACGTCGTTGCGCTCCCCCGAATCCTTCAGGCGGGCCGCGTTGACCATCATCAGGTGTGCGGCTTCGATTTTGGTGGCCATCTCCGCCAGCTGAAACGCGATGGCCTGGTGTTCGGCGATGGGCTTGCCGAAGGTGTGGCGCTGCTGGGCGTAGCGGACCGCCAGTTCGAAAGCGCGGATGCCGACACCGCACGCGCGGGCCGACACGTTAACCCTGCCGACCTCGATGCCGTCCATCATCTGGAAGAAGCCCTGCCCGGGGGTGCCGCCCAGAACATCGTCGGCGGTCGCCCGGTAGCCGTCGAAGACGAGCTCGGTGGTGTCGATCCCCTTGTAGCCCAGCTTGTCGATCTTGCCGGGGATCACCAGGCCGGGCACGACTTCACCGAACCCCGTGGGCTTCTCCACCAGAAATGCGGTCAGGTTCCGGTGCGGCTTGTCGGCGCCTTCGTCCGTGCGCACCAGCACCGCGATCAGCGTCGAGCTGCCGCCGTTGGTGAGCCACATCTTCTGGCCGTTGATGGTGTAGCCGCCATCCGGATTGCGCACCGCCCGAGTCCGGATCGCCGCCACGTCGGAGCCCAGCTCAGGCTCCGACATCGAAAAGGATCCTCGCGTCTCGCCGGTCGCCATCCGGGGCAGGAACCGCTGCTTTTGCGCCTCGGTACCGTGCTGGCGCAGCATGTAGGCCACGATGAAGTGGGTGTTGAGCACCCCGGACACGCTCATCCAGCCGCGCGCCAGCTCCTCGACGCACAGCGCGTAGGTCAGCAGCGACTCCCCCAGGCCGCCGTACTCCTGCGGAATCATCAGCCCGAACAGGCCCATGTCGCGCATCCGGTCGACGATGTCCTGCGGATAGGTGTCGCCGCGTTCGAGCTCCGCGGCGCTGGGAATGACGTCCTTCTCGACGAACTGCCTTACGGTGGCGATGATTTCGGTCTGAAATTCGGTCAACCCGAGGGTCTGGGCGAGTTTGGTCATGCGCTGTCTTTCCGTCTCGGCTTGCTCAGCAAGCGATGGTCTTCGCCTTCGCCAGGCGTTCGATGTCGGCGGTGCTCAACCCCAGTCGCCGCTCGAGAAGGTCGGCGGTGTCCTGCCCCAGCCTGGGCGCCGGAGCGCCGGCGGCGTGCGCGCCGTCGAACGCGACCGGCAGGCCGGGGGCGAGGTAGTCTCCCAGGCCGTCCTGGTGCAATCGGGAAAACAGCGGGTTGGCGGTCACTTTCGGGCCGGCCGCGACCTCGGCGAAGGTGCGGTATCGCTCGAACAGCACCGTCGTGCCGGACAGCGCGGCGGTGATCTCGTCGGCGGTGTGGTCGGCGAACCAGGTGGCGAACAGCCCGGACAACACGTCGCGGTACCGGTAGCGGTCGCCCTCGGAGCCGAAGTCGACACCGAGCGCATCGGCGAGCGCCGCCACGGCGGCGCCGACGCCGGTCACATCGACCAGGTCGCGAAAGTGCCGGCGCGTCAAGGTGACAACCATGAACCGGGCGCCGTCGCCGCTGACGAAGTCCTGGCCGTACTGGCCGTAGATGGCGTTGCCGAGTCGTTGGCGTTGGGTGCCGGTGACTTGCGGCTCGGTCAGCAGTCCCAGGTTTCCCGCGGTGGCCAGCGCGACGTCCTCGAGCGCCAGCGTGACCCGCGCGCCCACCTGCGATGCCTCCCGGCGGCGGACCGCGGTGACCACGGCCAGCGCGGCGTACAGGCCGCAGCACACGTCCCACGCCGGCAGCACGTGATTGACCGGGCCCGCCTGATCGTCGGGACCGGTGACGAGGGGGAACCCGATGCCGGCGTTGACCGTGTAGTCGACTCCGGTGGACCCGTCACCGCGACCCAGCAGTTGCACGTGGATGACGTCGGGCCGCCGCTGCGTCAGCGCCTCGTGGCTGAGCCAGGACAGGCCGGCGGCGTTGGTCACCACCACGCCGTCCCCCTCGACGATCAGGCGCTGGACCAGCTTTTGCCCTTCCGGGGCACGCAGATCGATGGTGACCGAACGCTTTCCCTTGTTGAGACCGGTCCAGTAGATCGAGGTGCCGTCCGCCGCCAGCGGCCAGCGCTGCACGTCGGACGCGCCACCGACCGGATCAATCCGGATCACCTCGGCGCCGAGCTGACCGAGCGTCATGCCACACAGCGGGGCGGCGACGAAGCTGGACACCTCGACGATGCTGATGCCACTCAGGGGGCCGGTCACGTCGGGGCGACCCGCTCGAACACGGCGGCCAGACCCTGGCCGCCGCCGATGCACATGGTTTCCAGCCCGTAGCGCACCTCGCGGCGGTTGAGTTCGCGGGCCAGGGTGGCCAGCATCCGTCCGCCCGTCGCGCCGACGGGGTGGCCCAGGGAGATGCCCGATCCGTGCACGTTGGTGCGCTCCCGATCGGCGTCGCCGAAATTCCATTCCCGCATGACCGCAAGCGCTTGTGCGGCAAAGGCTTCGTTGAGTTCGATGAGGTCGATGTCGGACAGCCGCAGGCCCGCCCTGGCGAGCGCCACCTCTGTCGCCGGTACCGGCCCGATGCCCATGATGTGGGGCGCCACCCCGGCCAGGCCCCAGGACACCAGGCGGACCAACGGGGTCAGGCCGTATTCGGCCGCCTTTTCCGGCGTCGTCACCAAGCACATCGACGCCGCGTCGTTCTGTCCGCTGGCATTGCCGGCAGTGACCGTGGCCTCCGAATCATCTTTCACCAGTATGGGTTTGAGCCTGCTCAACGACTCCACCGACGTGTCGGCCCGCGGATGCTCGTCGGTGTCGATCAGGTCCTCGCCGTGGCGGGTGCGCACCGCGACCGGGATGATCTCCTCGGCAAGGGTGCCGTCCTTCTGCGCCGCGACCGCGCGCTGGTGCGACCGCATCGCGAGTTCGTCTTGCTCCAGACGCGAAATGCCGTACTGGCGGCGCAGATTCTCGGCGGTCTCCAGCATTCCGCCGGGCACCGGGTGGTGACGGCCGCCGGCGGTGGTCCGTCCGCGCGCCAGTCCGTCGTGCACCCGCACGCCGGTTCGTGCGCCGCCCCAACGCATATCGGTGGAATAGAAGGCGACGTTGCTCATGCTTTCGCAACCGCCGGCGACGACGAGATCGTGATCGCCGCTGCCCACCTGCAAGCACGCCTGAATCACCGCCTGCAGGCCCGAGCCGCAGCGGCGGTCGACCTGCATCCCGGGAACCGTCACCGGCAGGCCCGCATCCAGCGCCACCACCCGCCCGATCGCCGGCGCCTCGCTGCTGGGGTAGCAGTGGCCGAGGATCACGTCCTGCACCGCCTCGGGCGCGATGGAAGTCCGCTCGAGCAGGCCCTTGAGGGCGGCGACCCCGAGGTCGACGGCGGTCAGCGGCTTGAACATCCCGCCGTAGCGCCCGATCGGCGTCCGCACGGGTTCACAGATGACGGTCTCGCGCACGGCTACCCCCTCCCCGCCGAGCAGACGCAAAAACCCCCGAATCCGGGGTGATTCGGGCGATTTTGCGTCTGCTCGTCCCGATAGAACTCATATGTGCCGACCGCCGGTGACCTCCATGACGGTGCCGGTCATGTACGAGGACAGGTCGGAGGCCAAAAACAAAGCGACACCGGCGACTTCGCTGGGCTCACCAGCGCGGCCCATTGGGATCTCCGCCACCTTCTCGTCCCAAATGCGTTGCGGCATGGCCTCGGTCATCGCCGACCGAATCAAGCCGGGAGCGATCGCGTTCACGCGGACCCCCAGGTACGCGAGCTCTTTGGCCGCGGCTTTGGTCATCCCGACGATTCCGGCCTTGGCCGCCGAATAGTTGGTCTGGCCGATCATGCCGACCTTGCCCGACACGGAGGACATGTTGACGATGGCGCCGCGCTTGTTCTCCCGCATGATGGCGGCGGCCAGCCGGGTGCCGTTCCACGTGCCCTTCAGGTGCACGTCGATGACCTGGTCGAACTGCTCTTCGGTCATCTTGCGCATGGTGGCGTCGCGGGTGATCCCGGCGTTGTTGACCATGATGTCTAGGGCACCAAAGGCTTCGACCGCGGCCGAGATGAGCCCTTCGACCTCGGCGGCCCTGGTGACGTCACACCGCTTGGCCAGCGCGACGTCGCCGCCCCCCAGCGCCGTGGCCGCGGCTTCGGTGGCCTCCAGGTTCAGGTCGCCGAGCACAACCCGCGCCCCCTCGGCGATGAACCGCTGGGCAATGGCGAACCCCAGCCCCTGCGCACCACCCGTGATGACTGCCGTCCGACCGTCGAGCAACGACACCTGATCCCGCCTTCCTCCGCGATGTGGTCCGGGGGACGCCCCCGCAGTCGAATATCATATTTCATATAGGATCTGCTCCGGTGCCGGGTTGCCACACCGGACCGTTGAGCTGGCCGGCCCGCCGTGGCTGAGCGACTCGCGACCAACCAGTGCCAAAGATGGAGCGTCCGCCTATGACCATCACCGAACCGCCCGAGGTCGCCGACGACGATTTTCAGGACATCCTCGCCCAGACCCGTCACTTCGTCCGCACCGCCGTGGTCCCGCGCGAGCAGGAGATCCTGACCGAGGACCGGGTGCCCGACGACCTGCGCGACGAGGCCAAGAAGATGGGGCTGTTCGGGTACGCGATCCCCCAGCGCTGGGGCGGCCTCGGCCTGAACCTGATGCAAGACGTCGAGCTGGCAATGGAATTGGGGTACACCTCGCTGGCGCTGCGATCGATGTTCGGCACCAACAACGGCATCGCCGGCCAGGTTCTGGTCGGCTTCGGTACCGACGAACAGAAGTCCCGGTGGCTGGAATCGATGGCGTCTGGCGACGTCGTCGCCTCCTTCGCGTTGACCGAGCCCGGCGCCGGCTCGAACCCGGCCGGCCTGCGGACGAAAGCCGTTCGTGACGACGGTGATTGGGTGATCTCCGGGCAGAAGCGCTTCATCACCAATGCGCCGGTCGCCGACCTGTTCGTGGTGTTCGCGCGAACCCGCCCGGCCGACGAAGAGGGCCCGGGGATCGCCGTGTTCCTGGTTCCCGCGAACACCCAGGGCGTGGAGGTCGGAGCCAAGGACGCCAAGATGGGTCAGGAAGGCGCCTGGACCGCCGACGTCACCTTCAACGACGTCCGAGTCCAGGACGGCGCGCTGATCGGCGGCAGCGAAGACATCGGTTACCGGGCGGCGATGACCTCATTGGCCCGGGGCCGGGTCCACATCGCCGCGCTGGCGGTCGGCGCCGCGCAACGCGCGCTCGACGAGTCGGTCAGCTACGCGGCCACCGCCACGCAGGGCGGCGCGCCGATCGGGACCTTCCAGCTGGTCCAGGCGATGATCGCCGACCAGCAGACCGGGGTGCTGGCCGGCCGCGCGTTGGTGCGCGACGCCGCGCGGCTCTGGGTCACCGGCGAAGACCGCCGGGTCGCGCCCTCGGCCGCCAAGCTGTTCTGCACCGAGATGGCCGGCAACGTAGCCGATCTGGCGGTGCAGATCCACGGCGGCAGCGGCTACATGCACGGTGTCCCGGTCGAGCGCATCTACCGCGATGTGCGGCTGCTGCGGCTCTACGAGGGCACCAGCGAGATTCAGCGATTGATCATCGGGTCCAACCTGGTCAAAGCGGCGCAGCGATGACGGCCCGGCCGACCCCAGTAAAGGAGCAATAATGAGCGGCAAGCTTGCGGGCAGAGTGGCATTCATCACCGGAGCGGCGCGCGGGCAGGGCCGGGCGCACGCGGTTCGTCTGGCGCGGGAGGGCGCCGACATCATCGCCGTCGACATCGCCGGCAAGCTGCCGTCGTGCGTTCCCTATGACCCGGCGACTCCCGACGACCTCAGCGAGACCGTCCGCCTGGTTGAGGAAACGAACCGCCGGATCATCGCCTCGGTCGTGGACACCCGCGACTTCGAGGGGCTTCGCAAAGCCGTCGACGACGGTGCGGCCGCGCTCGGGCGGTTGGACATCATCGTCGCCAACGCCGGTGTCGCGGCTCCGCAGCCCTGGAACGAGATCACCCCGGAGAACTTCCGCGACGTCATGGACATCAACGTGACGGGCACCTGGAACACCGTGATGGCCGGCGCGGACAAGATCATCGAAGGCGGTCGCGGCGGCTCCATCATCCTGATCAGTTCCGCGGCCGGCATGAAAATGCAGCCGTTCATGATTCACTACACGGCCAGCAAGCACGCCGTCACCGGGATGGCGCGGGCCTTCGCCGCCGAGCTGGGCAAGCATTCCATCCGGGTCAACAGCGTGCACCCCGGCCCGGTGAACACTCCGATGGGCACCGGCGACATGGTCGCGGCCGTGGGCAAGGCCATGGAGACCAACCCGCAGTTGAACCACGTGCTCACCCCGTTCCTGCCCGACTGGGTCGCCGAGCCGGACGAGATCGCCGACACCGTGTGCTGGCTGGCCAGCGACGAGTCACGCAAGGTGACCGCGGCCCGGATCCCGGTGGACCAAGGCTCGACGCAGTACTGAGCGGCCGCTGGATGCCGGGAATAGATTTCCCGGCATCGGCGCTTGCAGGGCACATGAAAGCCTTCACCGAGAGCGAACGTCAGGAGTTTTTGGCCGGCAAGCACGTCGCGGTCCTGTCCGTCGACGCCGCCGACGGCCGGCCGCCGGCCAGTGTCCCCATCTGGTACGACTACACCCCGGGCGGGAACGTCCGGATCATGACCGGGGCGTCCAGCCGCAAGGCCCGGCTCATCGAGCGGGCCGGCCGGGTGACGCTGGTGGCTCAGCGCGAGGACCCGCCCTATCAGTACGTGGTGGTCGAAGGCACCGTTGTCGACACCACCAACCCGGCCCCGGCCGACGTGCAGGAAGCCATCGCGATCCGCTACCTCGGCGAGGAAGGCGGGCGGGCGTTCATCCGCAGCATGGAGGGCGTGGAAGAGGTGATGTTCACCATTCGCCCCGACCGCTGGCTCAGCGCCGACTTCACCGGCGACCTCTGAGCGATCTAGCCGATCAGCTCCAGCGTCCCGAGCTGACGGATCGCCCGGCACCCGCGGCTGAGCATCGCGAGCACCATGTCGTCGCCGCGCTCGGTCGCGGCGGCGAACGCGAACCCCAGCGCGGAGATCAGCGGCGCCTGCAGCACACCGAGGCGGTAATCGCGCCAACACGTTTCGGCGTCGTAGTCGGTGACCCCGCAAGCCGTCAAGGCCCGGTGGTAGTCGGCGACCAGCTCCCGTTCGATGCTCGCGCGCAGTTGGCAGTCGAGGCTCGTCGCGGTGAAGTAGGCCAGATCCCGGGCCGGCAAACCGACACCGAGCGTCTGCCAGTCGACCACGCTGACCCGGGTTCGGTCGGGGTCGAACAACAGGTTGTCGAGGCGATAGTCGCCGTGCAGCAGGGCGAACCGGTCATACTCGGCGAGCAGCCACGGCGTCACCGAACCCATTGCCGCGCTGAAGGTGTCGCGGTCCTCGGCGCTCATCCGATCGCCCAGCTTGTCCAGCGTGATGTCGGCGCTCATCTTCGCCACCTCGCCCATGCCGCCGGCCCCGGCCTCGTCGGGCCTGCCGAACGCGATGCCCGGGAAATCGAGCCAGACCGGATCGCACCAGCTGGGCGCGTGCAGGCCGGCCAGAGCGGTAACCGCAAGGCGCGCTTCGTCTTCGCCGCAGCCCGCGAGCTGGTCACCCTGCACGGCCGGCGCCTGATCGGCGAGCAGCAAGGCGAACTCCATTGCGTCCTCGGAAATCTCGGAGTAGAAGCACCGTGGTGTCGGCACCTGCACCCGGTCGGCCACGGACGAGTAGAACGCGCATTCGCTGCGATATCCGATGACGACCCGGTCGCGCACGGCGTCGTCCTGGGCCGGAAGCTTGATCACGAACGTTTCCGGGAGGTCGGCGGGGTCCGTCGCGTAGCGGGCGGACACCCGGTACGTTGCTCCCGTCTGACCGGTGCCGATCGCAACCACGTCCACGTCGGCGACCTCGACGGGCGCGCCACGCCCGCTCAACGCGGCCGACAGCCATCGCGGGGTCACGTCGCCGGGATACCGCGGGATCGATACCACAGCACTCATGAACAGCACGCCTCCTGTACCCGGACAGCTCTGCCCGACTGACAAACTGTAAGGCATACCGCAAGTGCCGCGGCCAACCACGGCGGTTTAGTCGGCCAGAATGCGCCATTCGGCGGCTTCGTGCTGCTGGCGCCAGAACTCGTCGAAACGTCCACCCGCTGCGAGCAATTCGTCGACCGTTCCGTCCTCGACGACCCGGCCGTCGTCCAGAAAGAGGACGCGGTCGGCGTGCCGGATGCTGGCCAACCGGTGCGCCACGATCACCTGGGTGCGTCGGCGGGTGTCGAGGGTGAGCGCGTCCACCACAGCGGCCTCGTTCTCGGTGTCCAGGGCGCTGGTCGCCTCGTCGACCAACAGTATCGGCGCCGGTTTGAGCAGCGCCCGCGCGATGCTGACCCGTTGGCGTTCACCGCCGGACAGCGCGGAGCCGGCTTCGCCGACGATCGTGTCCGCGCCGTCGGGCAGCCGGCGGACGAGTTCGTCGACGCGGGCCAGGGCGACCGCGCGGTTGAACCGGTCGTCCGCGGCGCCGGGATCCCCGGCGGACACGTTGTCGCGGACCGACCCGTGGAACAGGTAGGGGTGTTGGAACACCACGCTGCTCGCCGCCCGGCGGGTTTCGGCGTCCAGTGTCGCCGCGTCGACGCCGTCGATCAGGACGCGCCCCCGGGTGGGCTCGTGCAGGCTGGCGATCAACGCCAGGATCGTGCTCTTGCCCGATCCCGACGGCCCGACGATCGCCGTCGTGCCGCCCGGCTGCAAAACGAAACTCACCCCGTCGAGGACCGGTGCGCTCGCTCCGGCATAACGGAATTCGACGTCGTCGAACTCGATGCGGGGCGCCGCGGCCGGGTCGGGCAGTGCGGCGGCGCCGGCGGTCATCAGCGGCGCGGTGAGAACCGAGCGAATGCGGTCGAGAGTGGCGCGGGTGCTCTCCAGGGCGGGCGCCAGTTCACTGATCGTGGTGAACGGCTCCAGGTAACGCACGATCACGACGATCAAGGCGATCGCCTCGGGGACCGTCACCGCCCCGTTCACCGTCAGCGCCGCGGTGGCCCCCGCCAGCAGGATCAGCGACAGCTGGCTGGCCAGGCTGAACAGCAGCTGGCCCGGAACCTGCATGGCCAACAGCCGCATCGTCGCCCCGTGCTGCGCGGCCAGCGCGTCGCCGACCAGGCTGCGCGCCGGCTCCACCCGCCGCGCGGACCGCAACGCCTGCTGGGTGCGGGCGAATTCGATGATCCGTTCGGTGAGCGCGCCATTGGCCTCGTCGGCCCTGGCGTCGGCGCTCCGCGCCAGTCGCGCCGACGCCCACAACGCACCCAAGAGCAGCGGTACGCCGCCCAGCGCGGCGATCCCGAGCGGCCAAGAGATCGGCAGTAAGGCCACCGCGATGGCGGCGGGCAGCAGGATGGCGGAAGTCAGCGGGGTCAGCAGGTTGACGACGAGGCCGACCAATTCCGGCCCGGTGGCGGCGATCGCCTGCCGCGCCGTCGCGGTGTGCTCGGCGGTGAACCAGTCCAGCCGCACGGCGGGCAACCGGTCCGCCACGTCGTGCTGGCTGTGGTCGAGGACGGCGAACCCGAGGTCGAAGCCGATGCGCGCCGTCGCGGTGTCGACCACCCATCCGGCCGCCGTCGCGGCGGTGAGCCAGCCCAGCCAGGCCAGCGCGCGGCGGGGCTCGGCGCTGAACAGCGCGCCCACCAGCGGCACCAGCAGGACGGTGGCCGCCGCGCGCGCCACCACGGACAGGACCGCCAGCGCGGCGTAGGCGACGACCCTGGGCCGGCGGTGCGCGGGCACCAGGCCCAGCCACGTGCGGATCATCGGGCCCCCTCCCCAACCGCGGTGGCGGCCCCGACCCGGTCGACGCGGCGGCCACCGTCCCACAGCCGTCGGTACCGCCCGCCGGCCGCCAGTAACTCGTCGTGCGTGCCGCACTCGGCGATCCGGCCGTGGTCGAGCACGACGATCTGGTCGGCGCCGGTGACGGTGTGCAGCCGGTGGGCGATCACCAGCACGGTGCGATCCCGCGTCAACCGGTTGAGCGCCTGCTGCACAAGGTATTCCGATTCCGGATCGGCGAACGCGGTGGCCTCGTCGAGGATCAGCACGGGCGTGTCGGCCAGGATCGCGCGGGCGATGGTCAGCCGTTGCCGTTCCCCTCCCGAAAGGCCGGTGCCCGCACCCAGCACGGTGTCGTAGCCATCCGGCAATCGCGTGATGCGGTCGTGGATCTGCGCTCCGCGCGCCGCCTCCTCGATCTGTGCCGCGGTGGCGTCGGGCACGGCCAGCGCGATGTTGTCGGCGACGCTGCCGTGAACCAGCTGCGTTTCCTGTAGGACGAAGCCGACCTTCGCATAGAGTTCCTCGGCGGTCATCGACCGGATGTCTTGCCCCCCAACGCGGATCGCGCCGCCATCGACGTCGTGGAACCGCGCCAGCAGGGCGGCCAGCGTCGACTTGCCCGACCCGGACGGGCCGACCAGGGCGGTGACCGTGCCGGGCCGCAGCGTCAGCGTCACGCCTTGAATCACCGGAACACCCGGGCGGTAGCCGAAGCTGACCTCGTCGAAGACCACCGTCGCCGACGAATCCGCGGGCCGGTCTTGCTCTGCCACGGCGAGCTCCGGCTCGTCGAGGGTGTTCTGCAGACGCCGCGCGGCCAACATGCCGGCGCTGATACCGCCCACCCCGTATGCGATGCCGAGCAGTCGCGCGCCGAATGTGGTGCCCAACAACAGGAACGGCAGGAGGTTCACCGGATCCATCCGGCCGGTGACCGTGAGCAGGGTGCCCGCGAGGACGATGAGCCACAGGAAGGTCGAGGGCCGGGTGACCAGGTCCATCAGCGTCTTCTTGCCGGCCAATGGGCGTTGCCAGGAGACGAGGAACTCGACGTATTCGTCCAGTCGGCGCCGGAAGCTCGACGCGGCCGCGCCACCGAAGACCCGGATCACCGGCTGGCCCTCCAGGTAGGCGCCGGCCTCGCCACTCATCTTCTCGGCCCAACGCTGCGATTGCGGGATGCGCGGGCCCGACTGAATGGTGAGCGACGACGTCAACACCAGGTAGACCAGGACCGGCAGGAACAGCACGAGCGCGACCCGCCAATCGACGACGAACAGATAGACCAGGACCGCCACCGGCGCGATCACCGCCGCGACGGCATCGGGGATCGCATGGGTGACCAGATAGTGCAGCGACAGGGTGTCGTCCTGCAGCAGCTGCTTGATCGCCCCCGATCCGCGCTCGGTGAACCAGCCCAGCGGCAATCGAGACAGCTTGCGCACCAGCCGTGAACGCAGGTCGGCGGCGAACCGCGCGTCGACGACGTGCAGCCAGAGCGTGAGGGCCGCGGCGAGGAGGGCACCCGTTCCCAGCAGCGCGACGGCCGCGATCCCGACGTCCCACAGTCGCGATGCGGGCGCCCCGCCCACCAGCAGGCGGGCCAGCTCGACCAGGAGCACGAACGGCGCCAGCTGTACCACGGTGATCACCGCCTGCAACACGCCCGACAGGATCAGCGTCGGGCGTAGCGGTGCGAGCAACCGGCCGGCGGCCTGGGCGCGCCAGCTGCCGCGGAATGCCGGGACGGGCGCCTGGGTCACCGGATGACGTTGGGGCGCAACTGCCTTCGCATCTGCTGCTTCGTCACCACGCTGGGTGCCCATCGCACGCCCGGCGCTCCAGTAGGCCTGGGCGTGGATCACGGACTTGGGGAAGCCGAACTCGTCGCGCAGCCGCGTCCGCACGTGCTTGAGCACGGCGGCCTCGGGCGTCGCCCACGCATACCAGTTGGACCAATCGCGGCTGTCGATCGCCGCCGCAAGCGATCTCGCGTCACGCCGCGCGACCCAGTGCACGTGCAGACGGGGGTGCTCGGCGAGCGGGATCAGGACGTCATTGTCGTCGTGCTGCTCGAGATACATCTCGATCGGCACGTCGTCGGGGACGACCCCGATGATGCCGTTCATACCCGGGATCGACGCGGAGTCACCGATCAGCAAATAGCCGGCCGGCTGTTCGTCGGGCACGTCGAAACGCGACGAGCCCATGAGCGCCATCACGGCGATCGTGGCGCCCGGTTGCACCGTGCGCGCCCATTTCGACGCCGGGCCGGCGGGCTCGTGCAGCACGACGTCGACGGCGAATCGGCCGGTGCTGACGTCCGCCTCGGAGATGGTGTAGGCGCGCTGGAATTCGGTGTTGGACCCGTCCGGGTCGGGGAACCAGAACCGTAACCAGGCGGCGGGCTCGGCGTCCACGTCTTCGAACAACGTCGGCGACGTCATCCGTACACGTACGAAATGCGGTGCAAGCTGGACGGTTTCGGTTACCGTCGCGACGTGGTCACGCGCGCCGAAGCCCCGCAGCATCGCACCCTGGAACCCCCGTGCCATCAGCTGTCCTTTCTTGGGGCGTTCAATTCCGCGGCGACTTCGGCGAACGGGCGGCCCGGCGGGATCAGCCCCACCAGCCCCCGGATCGAGGCGGCGAGCAACAGCCGCACGAATTCAGAACTCGACGCCTCAGGCAACCCGGCCCAGGCGGCACCGAGGCGCGGATCATCGGACAACCCGTCGGCGACCGCGTCGCGTTCCTGCGCGAAGCCGCCGGCCTGGTCCCCACCCGTCGTGTTGGCGTTGCTCTCCTCGCGGGCGGCCAGACTGATCGCCAGCGTGGCCACCGCGCTGCTCAACACCATGGCCGCGTCCGCGGAATGACCGCGCCGGGTCAGCGCCTCGACCTCGGTCGCCAGCAGCCGCCGGCCGGCGTCGCCGCGCGGAAACAGCACCTGAAGGTATGACGCCAGCCCGGGGTGCTCGGCGGTGAAGCTTTGCAGCTGCAGCGCGAACGACATCAGGTGCCGTTCGGTGTCCGCGCCGGGATCGTCGCGAAGGTCGAGTTCGGCGAGCAGGCTCTCGCCGACCAACCGCTCGAGCTCCCATCGGCTTTCGACGTGGCGGTAGAGCGCGGTCGCCGAGACGCCGAGCCGCGACGCGACGGCGTTGACGCTCAGCCGCCGCATGCCCAGGTCGCGCCCGATCGCGATGACGTCATCGAGCGCGATAAGCGGCGGTCGCCCACCTTGACGAGGCGCCACAGTCGGCATCCGCCACCTCCCGGTTAGTTACCCCCACAAACTAAGGGTTACCTTACCGAAGGTCAACCCGGGCGGCCGGCGTCGCCGTAGCCTGGAGCTGTGAGCGGTGAACCGGTGCCCCCCGTCTTGCTCTACGACGGTGTTTGCGGCGTCTGCAACTCGGCGGTGCGGACGATCCTTCGGTTCGATCCCCAGGGCACCCTGCGCTTCGCGGCCCTGGACAGCGACTACGCACAGGCTGTCTGTGCGCGGCACCCCACCATCGAAGACGTGGATTCAGTGGTGTTCGTCGATCAACCCGGGCAGCCGGAGGAGCGCGTGGCCGTCCGGTCCGCCGCCGCCTTGCGAGTAGTCGATTACCTCGGCGGGCCGTGGAAGCTGTTTGGGGTTGCCCGAATCATCCCGGCGCCCGTGCGCGACTGGCTTTACGACAAGTTCGCGGGCGTCCGCTACCGCATCTTCGGAAAGTACGACACGTGCCCGCTCCCCCCGCCGGAAGTTCGCGCGCGTTTCCTGGACGCCTAATCGACGGCCAGGTCGGCCTCGGACTCTTTTCGCTTGAGCTCGGCCAGCTTGCGATCCTCGGCCGCGAATTCGCGATGATGGGCCGCCGAATCGCGATGAATGCCCACATGCGACACCCCTTGCTCGACGGCCCGGTCTTGCACCCGTGCCACTTCTTCGTGTTTGCGCGCTGATTCCTCGAAGCTACGAGCGGCCGAAAGCCCAGCGTGTGCGGCGCGTTCCCGAGCCTCACCGGCTCTGCGCTCGGCATGTTCGGCATCTTCCGCGGTAAGGGCGTGCTCGCGTTGGTTTTCGGTGGCCATGGCGTCTCCCTTGCGTCCCGGTGCAGTGCATGTACCCCACACAGAGGGTTTAACGCTTCGCGATGGCCGAGCACCAGTGCGGGCGGAGGGACTCGAACCCTCAAGCTCTCACGAGCACCGGCACCTAAAGCCGGCATGTTTGCCAATTTCATCACGCCCGCGGCGTGCCGATCGTACCGCTCAGTGCCTGGACGAACCTGTCGGCGGTCGCCCTTACTGTGAGTTCATCAAGGCTTAAAGGAGGCACGGAGATGCGACCCGCCGAAGAGTTCGAAGCGGTGCGCAATCTGGTCGCACAGGGCTTGAACGATTGCGCGATCGCGCGACAGACAGGCATACCGCGCCGGACCATCTGGGGTTGGCGGTATTGCGGATCACCGATCCGACTACGGAGTCCGGGCGGATCCTCCCCTTGCAACGTTCAGCATGAGTTCGCCGCCCTCCCCCCGGCCGCGTACTGCTACGTATTGGGGCTGTATCTCGGCGACGGCTGCATCTCGAAGAGCGGTCGCGTCTGGCGGTTGAGAATCACTCTTGACGACAAATACCCAGAGATCATCGACCGCTGCCGAAGAGCAATTGACGTGCTCATGCCAGGACAACACGCCGCGATTCTGCGCCGTGCCAGTCACTGCACGGAAGTCTCGCTGTACTCGAAGCACTGGCCGTGCCTGGTGCCCCAACACGGCCCCGGCAGGAAGCACCTGCGGCCAATTCGGCTGGAGCCATGGCAGAAAGTGCTCGTCACCCGGGCCACCGAAGAGTTCATCCGCGGCCTCATCGACAGCGACGGCTGCCGGGTGGTGGCGAACGACCGTGGGGTCCGCAGCGTCCGTTACCACTTTTCGAACCGGTCGGACGACATCCGAGGCTTGTTCACCGCGGCGCTCGACCACCTCGGTATCCCGTGGACTCGGCCAAGCGAGTATGTCATCGCCGTGTACCGGAAGGCGGCGGTCGCACGCCTCGACGAATTCGTCGGACCGAAATCGTGAGCGGTACCGTCAAGGGGTGTCCACCACACGTCGTCGCAGGCCCGCGCTGATCGCCCTGGTGATCGTCGCGGCCTGCGGTTGCCTGGCGTTGGGCTGGTGGCAGTGGACCCGATTCCAGTCCGTCTCGGGCACGTTCCAGAACCTGGGCTACGCGCTGCAGTGGCCGCTGTTCGCCTGGTTCTGCGTGTACGCGTACCGCAAATACGTGCGTTATGAAGAGATGCCCCCGGAGCCCAAGCAGGACGCCGCCCTCACCGAGATACCCGCCGGCTTGCTGCCCGAGCGCCCCGCGCCGACCCGCCAGCCGTCCGACGATCCCGCGTTGGCGGAGTACAACGCCTACCTCGCCGAGCTCGCCAAACAAGACACCGAAAAACAGAACAGGACCACCGCATGACCACACCGGAGAAATCGGCGTCGGCGTTCCCCGTCGAGAAGATCCGCACCGCGCTGCTCGCCTACCGGGTCATGGCGTGGGCGACGGGTCTCTGGCTGATCGCGCTGTGCTACGAGATCTTCTCGCACCTGGTGTTGCACCACGAGATCCGCTGGATCGAGGTGGTGCACGGCTGGGTGTACTTCATCTACGTTCTGGCCGCGTTCAACCTGGCGGTCAAGGTGCGGTGGCCGATCCCCAAGACGATCGGCGTGCTGCTCGCCGGGACGATCCCGCTGCTGGGCATCATCGTCGAGCACTTCCAGACCAGGGAGGTCAAGGCCCGCTTGGGGCTGTGATGCTCGAGCGCAACTGACTTCACGCTCGGCCGGCGCTAGCTGAGGTCGCGGAGCGCCGGCACCAACAGCGCGAGCGCGCGACCGCGATGGGAGATCGCGTCCTTCTCCTCCGCGCTGAGCTGCGCCGCGGTGCGATCGGAGCCGTCGGGAATGAAGACCGGGTCATAACCGAAGCCGCCGTCGCCGCGCGGTTCGTGGGCGATGCTGCCGGGCCACTCGCCACGGACGACGACCTCCCCGAACGGCCCGGCCAGCGCGCAGGCGGACACGAACGCAGCGCCGCGCCGGTCGTCGGGCACGTCACGCAACTGCGCCAGCAACAGCGCGGTGTTCGCCGCGTCGTCGCCGTGCGTGCCCGACCAGCGCGCCGACAGCACGCCGGGCATGCCGTTCAAGGCGGCCACCTCCAGACCGGAGTCGTCGGCCACCGAAGCCAGGCCCGTCGCGGCGAAGGCGTCCCGCGCCTTGGCCAACGCGTTGGCCTCGAAGGTCGCGCCCGTTTCGGGCGCCTCCTCGAAGGGCGGCACGTCGCGCAGAGACCTCAACGTCAACCCCGTCAAGCCGGTCGCGTCAAGCACCCGACGCAATTCGCGCAGCTTCTTGGGGTTCCGGCTCGCGACCAGGAGTTCGGTCACCGGTTGATCCGACGCATCGCCGTCACCTCCGCAAGAGCCACCATGCACACGACAACAAACTAGCCGCACGGGCCGCGCCGACCGTCGCCTGCGGCACGGTCCAGAGATGTGGCTCACCGACCCGCGAGCCGTCCTCGGTCGGAAGGGGTTGACAGCGCCGCCGAACGCGGCGCAATGTGATACCCGTCATATGACCACTGGTCATACCAGGTAGAGAGGGGCACCGCATGACCACGAGGGACAAGTACACCGACGTGCCCTCCCCGTACTCGTGGGAAGTCCCGAGCGCCGGCAACGCGCGCTTCACCTGGGAGTACGACGAGGGGCGCGCCCGACTGCTGTCGCTGTACCAGAAGGGGAAAGACAAGCAGTGGGACGCGCAGTCGCGCATCGACTGGGCGCAGGACGTCGACCCGATGAACCCCGTCGGACTGCCCGACCAATTTCATCCGTTGTTCGGCAGCCCGATGTGGGACTCCGCAGACGACGCCCGCCGCTCTCAGATGCGCCAGCACTTCCAGGCCTGGCAGTTCTCGCAGTTCCTGCACGGCGAGCAGGGCGCGATGGTGTGCGCGGCCAAGATCGTCGAGGTCGTCCCGGACCTGGACGCGAAGTTCTACGCGGCCACCCAGACCATGGACGAAGCCCGGCATGTCGAGGCGTTCTCGCGGTTCCTGCAGGAGAAGGTGGACGTGGTCTACCCGATCAACAAGCACCTGACCGCGCTGCTGGACGACACCCTGCGCGACTCGCGCTGGGATATGCCCTATCTCGGCATGCAAGTGCTCATCGAGGGGCTAGCGCTCGCCGCCTTCGGCGTCCTGCGAGACATGGCCGCGCCGGAATCGCTGGCCAAACAGGTGCTGGCTTACGTCATGCAGGACGAGGCCCGGCACGTCGCTTTCGGCCGGATCTCGCTCAAGGACTACTACTCCGCGCTGACCGAGGCCGAACGGGACGAGCGCGAGGAGTTCGTCGTGGACGCCTGCTACCTGATGCGTGACCGGTTCCGCGGCGAGGAGGTCTTCGAGACGCTCGGCTTGGACGTCAAGGCGTGTGCCGAGTGGGTCGACACCTCGCCGCTGATGATCCAGTTCCGCTCGCACCTGTTCAGCCGCATCGTGCCGATCGTCAAGGACATCGGGTTGTGGGGCGACAAGGTGCAGAAGGCGTTCAGGGACATGGGTGTCCACGACATGGCCAACTTCGACATCGAGGCTCTGATGAAGGCCGACGAAGACCAAGCCGAAGCTCTGGACAAGGCACACGCCGAGATGGCCGACCGCGCCCTCGAGGTGGACCAGGTGATCGCGGCGGGCGCCAGCTAACGCAGGCCAGGTCCGACGATCGGGTGATTCGCCGGAGCTACGCGCGACTTTCCAAGTTTATTGCCGAAGTTTCCGCATTTATCGGCGGCCCGGAAGCAATTCCCCTGACATAGGGGACTTCGCAGTCTTGGCAGCCCCAGATCAACTTGTGCATGTAACAGCCCACACAAAATCCCAACGTGGCCTCCGACCACGTCAAGACAAAACAGACCGCAACGACAGCCGCCATCGCTACGGGCGACGCCCCAAAGAGGCGCATGGCGAGACACGTCGCCGCTAGACCGGCACCGAGCAACCAGGCAAAGCGTTTCGGCCGCGTCGGTTTCCACACCGGACGAATGTTCATGGTCAGCGCCGTGCCGAGAATGCCGGTGGGGCTGAACGGAGTTAGGCCTGTTACCGCCGCGGCCAACATATCGAACAGCACGAATGGGCCGACGATGATCACCGGATCGGTTTCCGGGCGCAAAAGCAATAACGCGATCGTGATTGCCGAGATGATATTGAGCAAACCGGCCCTCGCACGGGTCGCGACTTCGTTGATCCGCGGTTCCGTATGTGACTGCGTCATCTGTCCCATTGCCCACCACGGGGTATTGAGAAAAGCATGTTCGAGTGGGACCGGCCGACTAACCATCGATTGTTCCTAAAGAGGGTGAAACATTGGCATTCGCCAAATTGATAAGTGCTGATTAGTTTACCAGAACGGTAATGCGCGAGCCTTCGGACTTTGAGCCGTCGACATGACAGCGACAAGACGCAGTGATGCCAACCTGTTGCCCAGGGTGGCGACCAAGCTCCGGCTCAGCTGCCGAACGCCTTCGGCGGCGAGGCCCCCTCGGGCAACTCGCCCGGGTACGGCAGCGCGAGCGCCTCGCGTTGGGCGGCGAACAACTTGTCGCATGCCGCCAGCGCCACGTCGAGCAGCTTGTCCAGCGTCGAGCGGGGGAACGTCGCCCCCTCGCCGGTCCCCTGCACCTCCACGAGCGTCCCGGTGTCGGTGGCGACGACGTTCATGTCGACCTCGGCCCGAGCGTCTTCCTCGTACGGCAGGTCCACCCGGATCCGGCCGTCGACCACCCCGACGCTGACCGCCGCGATGGCACACGACAACGGCCGGGGATCGGAGAGCTTGCCGGCGGCCGCCAGGTACGTCACGGCGTCGGCCAGCGCCACGAAAGCACCCGTGATCGCGGCGGTGCGGGTGCCGCCGTCTGCCTGTAGGACGTCACAGTCGACGGCAATGGTGTTCTCCCCCAACGCCGCCAGGTCGATGCAGGCGCGCAGCGACCGGCCGATCAGCCGGCTGATCTCCTGGGTGCGCCCGGACGGTCGCCCCTTCACCGACTCGCGGTCGGAACGCGTGTGGGTGGCCGACGGCAACATCGCGTATTCGGCCGTCAGCCACCCCAGACCCGAGCCCTTGCGCCAACGCGGCACCCCGTCGGTGACGCTGGCGGTGCACATGACCTTGGTGTGGCCGAATTCGATGAGTACCGAACCCGCCGGGTGGTCGGTGAACCCGCGGGTGATGACTACGGGGCGGAGCTCGTCGTCAAGGCGGCCGTCTTCTCGTCTGGTCACGACGCCACCCTAACGCGGATGCTCAGACCCTCTCAGAGCGGCGGATATCGAACGTCTCGCCGCACACCACCGCGTGCACGGGGCCGTCGAACTCGGCCTTGGCCTCGCTGATCACGTCCTCGCGCGAGGTCCACGGCGGGATGTGGGTCAGGAGCAGCTCGCGCACGCCGGCCTGCGCCGCGATCCTGCCGGCCTCGGTGCCCGACAGGTGCAGAGCGGGCGGACGATCCGGCGAGTGCGTCCAGGAGGCCTCGCAGAGAAAGACGTCGGCGTCGCGGGCCAACTCGACAAGCTGGTCGCAGACGCCGGTGTCACCGCTGTAGACGAACGACGCGCCGGTGGAATCGGTGATCCGCATCCCGTAGGACTCCGTCGGGTGGGCCACCACCCGGGGCGTCACCGTCAGCGAGCCGAAGCTGACCGGTTCGCCGTCGACCCAGTGTCGAACGTCGAAAATGTCTGAGCAGTCGTCGATTTCGCCTCCGTACGGCGACGACGCGGCCCCGAGCCGAGACCAGGTGTCGCCCGGGCCGTACAGCAGCGCCTTGCCGTCCGGGCGCGACGGGTGATAGCGCCGCCACACGAACAGGCCGGGCAGATCCAGGCAGTGGTCGGCGTGCAGATGCGACAACAGCACGTGCACGGCGGCGGGGTCAGCGAACCGCTGAAGCGCGCCCAAAACACCGCCGCCGAAGTCGATGACCAACGGCGGAGTGTCCGGTGCCCGGAGCAGATATCCCGACGCGGGCGAATCCGGCCCCACCACGCTGCCCGAGCAGCCGAGCACGGTTATTCGCACGGACACTACTGTGCCATGCCCGATCCAACCGTGACGAAAACATCGCCGCATTGGTGTGATGAGAATCTCGCCGCCATCGGCCCGCTAGTCGATCCGCGCGTGGTGAACGGGTTGCACGCCGGTGACCGCGGGGCCCAGGAATCGCGCCGCCAGCTTGGTGAAGGCCTCGGGATCGCCGGTGGCTTCGAAGACCCGGGTAGCGGGCGGCGCGTCATGCGAGCGCAGCAGGTCGCGTTCGGTCAGCACCCGAAGCACCTCCTTCGCCGTTTCCTCGGCGCTCGACACCAACGTCACCTGCTCGCCCATCGCCAACTGGATCAGCCCGGACAGCAGGGGGTAGTGCGTGCATCCGAGCACCAGCGTGTCGACCTGCGCGCGTTGCAGCGGCTCGAGGTAACCCTCGGCCAGCCCGAGCACTTGACGGCCACTGGTCACGCCGCGCTCGACGAAGTCGACGAAGCGTGGGCAGGCGACCGCGGTGACCTCGGTGTCGCGCGCGGCGGCGAACGCGTCCTGGTAGGCATGCGAGTTGATGGTCGCCTGCGTGCCGATTACCCCGATGCGGCCGTTGCGCGTGGTGGCGACGGCACGCCGGACCGCCGGCAGGATCACCTCCACGACCGGCACGTCGTAGCGCTCGCGCGCGTCGCGCAGGCAGGCCGCCGACGCGGTGTTGCACGCGATCACCAACGCCTTGACCCCGCGCCCCACCAGGTCGTCGCCGATCGCCAACGCGTGCGCGCGGACTTCCGGGATGGTGAGCGGACCGTACGGCCCATGGCCGGTGTCGCCCACGTAGACGACGTCCTCGTCGGGCAGCTGATCGATAATCGCCCGCGCGACGGTCAGACCCCCGACCCCGGAGTCGAAGATCCCGACGGGAGCCAGCGACGAGCTCATGACTTGGCTCGCGGCGTGGCCGAGCCGGCCCTTGTCTTCTCGCGTGCCTTACGTTCCGGGGCGGACAGCCAATACGCGGCCACGACGCCGGCGATCGCGCCGCAGAGATGGCCCTGCCACGACACCCCACCGCACCTGCCGAGCACCGGCATGGCGCCCAGCAGCACGCCGCCGTAGGCGAACAACACCACCAGCCCGATCGCGATGTCGACGAACCTGCGCACGAAGATCCCGAACACCAGCAGAAAGGCGAGCCAACCGAAGATCAGGCCGGAGGCCCCGATGTGATCGGTCGGCCCGCAGGAGCTGCCCACGTCGCCGATGAGCCAGGTGCCGAAGCCGCCCAGGATCCACACGATCGCGGTGGCCCAGACGAACCGGCTCAGCCCGGCGAGCGTCATAAGGAATCCCAGGACCAACAGCGGGACCGTGTTGGCCATCAGATGCTGCCAATTGGCGTGTAAGACCGGGGCGAACACGATCCCCCACAGGCCGTGGGCCTCGAGCGGCCTGATGCCGTTGGCGTCCAGCGAGTGCCGCGTCAATTGGTCGACGAGCTCGATGAGGTAGAGCAACGCGACGAAAGTGAGGATCGTGGCCCCGCCCACGACCCACGCCGGCCGCCCCGGCTGAGCCGACGGTGTGCCGGAACGTCGCCTCCGGGTGGTCTTACCCATAGCTGCAGGTTACCGGCGCGACGGCGGGCGGGATCTCATCGGGGGAACGCCCCGGGCAACACATCGCGGTAGGTCGGGATCCCCGCCACCGGATCGGCGGCGAACACTCCGGCCAGCACGGCGCGGGCCACGCAGTCCGCCGCCGCGGCACCCGCCTCGGCCGCCAGCCGCATCTCCGGCGAAAACGAGCCCGGCGCGTCGGGCGGGGGTGGCACCTCGACCGCCCCGGTCGCGAGCGCGAACAGCGTGTCACCGTCGTACGGCGTGTGCGCCGGGCGAATGGTGTGCGCCAGGCCGTCCTGGGCGGCGACGGCAACCCGCCGGCACGCGGCCGGGCTCAGCGCCGCGTCGGTCGCCACCACCCCGATGACGGTGTTGAGCGGGTTCTCCAGCGCGCCCGACGCGGTCGGCAATTGCGCGAAGGCATCCACCTGCTCGGCCGGCGGTGGGCGCAGCCCGAACTCCCGGATCAGGTCCGCCATCCACGGCAGTCCGGTGGCCCGGTCGGCGACGTCGCCGGCGGAGTTCACCACCACCACCGCTCCGACGGTGACACCGCACGGCAGCATCGTCGACGCCGTCCCGACGCCGCCCTTGAAGACCCCTGCGCGCGCCCCGACGCCGGCGCCGACGGCCCCGACGGCCGGCGCGGCCTCGCCGTCCGCGGCGGCTTCGCACGCCCGGTAGCCGAACTCGGCCGTCGGGCGAAGCCCCCAGCCGCCGACGGGCAGATCGAAAATCACCGCGCCCGGGACGATGGGCACCACGCCGCCGTCGATCGCCACGCCGCGTTCTCGTTCCTCCAGCCAGCGCATCACGCCGTCGGCGGCGGCCAGGCCGTAGGCGCTGCCGCCCGCGAGCAGCACGGCGTCGACGTAACGGACGGTGTTGGCGGGGTCCAGCAGGTCGGTCTCCCTGGTGCCGGGCGCGCCGCCGCGGCAATCGACCGCGCCCACGGTTCCGGGCGGGGTCAGCACGACGGTGACGCCGCGGGCCCATCCGGCGCCCATGGCCGCGTCGGGGTCGAGCCGGTGATGGTGACCGACGCGGATGCCACCGACGTCGGTGATGGCGTTCATCCGGCCCCCGGCGCTCATCGCGGCCCCATGAGCACCAAGACCAGGTATTCCTGCAACACAGTCAGCCACTGGTAGACGTCGAAGTGCATGGCCAGCGGGTGGTCATCGGGCAGGCGCTCCGGGCCCTCCGGCCCCACCTCGAGCATGACTCCCAGCGTCAGCCGAATGTCGTTGACCGCGGCCACCCACGCGTTCGCATCGTCCTCGGTCAGGTCGAACCGCCCGCCGTCGTGGGGAACGGTGTCCAACAACCGTTGCGCGGCAAGGCGTTTGGCGTCGATGATTTCGGGTTCGTGCAGGCTGCGCAGCGCGGCGTTGAGGCTCTCGGCGACGTCGGAACCCGGGGCGTCATCGTCGTCGGGGTGGACGAAGTCGGGCAACAGCCGGCGCAGCGTCGGATCCTTCGGCGGATCGCTATTCCCCGTCTTTATGCCGGTGATCTCCTCCAGTTCGTCTGCGGGCGAAGAAGATTCACGCTCGTTGAGCAACCCGACCATGGCGGTCGCAAGGTTCTTCAGCAGCGCGGCCTCGTGCGGGGCCAAGGCGGACCGAAAACGGGGACCGTCCGCGGTCTCGACGCGCTTCCATTTGCGCACAGTTAATCGCCGAAGCCCTCGAAGATCACCGGTCCTGCTGCATGGTCGCCCACAAACCCGCGGCATGCAGCTTGGACACGTCGACTTCCATGGACTCCCGGCTGCCGGCCGACACCACCGCCTTGCCTTCGTTGTGCACCTGCAACATCAGCTTGGTGGCGTGCGGCTCGCTGTAGCCGAACAACTTTTGCAACACATAGGTCACGTACGTCATCAGGTTGACCGGGTCGTCCCACACGATGGTGACCCAGGGACTCGCCGTGGCGTCTACCGGAGCGGACTCGCGTTGTCCTGTAGTGCCCGGCTTAGTGGGCGCTGACATAACAACCATGCTCTACACGATACCGAGGGACCGGTGAGGTTTCCGAGCACCCGACGGCAGCCGATACCGTTATGGAATGAACGACCCGGTCGTAACTGGGCTGCTTACCGACAAGTACGAGTTGACGATGCTGGCGGCCGCGCTACGCGACGGCACAGCCGATCGCCCGACGACCTTCGAATTGTTCGCGCGACGGCTCCCCGAGGGGCGCCGCTACGGCGTGGTCTGCGGGACGGGCCGACTACTCGAAGCGTTGCCGCAGTTCGGCTTCGACGACGAGGCGTGCCAGTCGCTGGCGCATTTCCTCGACCCAGATACGTTGCGTTACTTGCGCGATTTCCGGTTCCGCGGCGACATCGACGGCTACGCCGAAGGCGAGCTGTATTTCCCCGGCTCCCCCGTGCTGTCGGTGACCGGCACGTTCGCCGAATGCGTCGTGCTCGAGACGCTGGCGCTGTCGATCTTCAATCACGACACCGCGGTCGCGTCGGCAGCGGCGCGAATGGTCAGCGCGGCAAGGGACCGTCCGCTGATCGAGATGGGATCGCGCCGGACCCACGAGCACGCGGCGGTCGCCGCGGCGCGCGCCGCCTACATCGCCGGCTTCGCCGCGTCCTCCAACCTCGAAGCGCAGCGCCGGTACGGGATCCCCGTGGAGGGCACCTCCGCGCACGCGTTCACCATGCTGCACGCGACCGGGGAACCCGCCGAAGTGACCGAGCTGGCCGCCTTCCGCGCCCAGGTCGACGCGTTGGGCGTCGAGACGACCCTGCTGGTGGACACCTACGACGTGACGACCGGCGTGGCCAACGCCGTGGCCGCCGCCGGGGAGTCGCTCGGTGCGGTCCGCATCGACTCCGGTGAGCTGGGCGTCCTGGCCCGGCAGGTGCGCGACCAGCTCGACGGGCTGGGAGCCACCGGCACGCGGATCGTGGTCTCCGGCGACCTCGACGAATTCTCCATCGCCGCCCTGGGCGCCGAACCGGTCGACAGTTACGGCGTCGGCACGTCCCTGGTGACGGGTTCGGGCGCGCCGACGGCGAACATGGTCTACAAACTGGTCGAGGTGGACGGGATGCCGGTGCAGAAGCGCAGCAGCCGCAAGGAATCCCGCGGCGGCCGCAAGGAGGCGCTGCGCCTGACGCGTGCGTCGGGCATCGTCACCGAGGAGCTGGTCCACCCCGCCGGCCGCCGACCGCCGGTCAACGAACCGTCGCGACCGTTGACCGTCCCGCTCGTGCGCGAGGGCGACGTGGTGGCCAAACCGAGTGTGGCGGCGGCGCGGGAGCTGGTAGCTTCCGGGCTGCGCAGTCTTCCGTGGGAGGGTTTGAACCTGTCGCAGGGCGACCCGGCGATCCCGACCACGCTGATCCCCGCAGGCCGCCATTAGCACCGCAGAGCAAAAGAGGGTAGCCACGTCCGAAGTGTCCGTGCCCGAGTTGCTGGCGACCGCCGTGGCCGCGCTGGGCGGCAGTGAACGCGGCGGCCAACTCGAGATGGCCAACGCCGTCGCGCAGGCGTTCGCAACCGGCGAGCATCTCGTCGTGCAGGCCGGCACGGGGACCGGCAAATCGCTGGCCTACCTGGTGCCCGCGATCGTGCGCGCCATCGACGACGACTCACCCGTCGTCGTCTCCACGGCGACCATCGCGCTGCAACGGCAGCTGGTCGACCGCGACCTGCCCAGGCTCATCGATTCGATCGCCGACACGCTCCCGCGCCGCCCGCAGTTCGCGCTGCTCAAAGGCCGGCGAAACTATCTCTGCCTGAACAAGATTCACAACGGCGGCGCCGATGCCGAGGAAGGCGACGGGGGCAGGCCTCAGGAGGAGCTCTTCGACCCCATGGCGGCCACCGCGCTGGGCCGCGACGTCCAACGGCTCACCGCCTGGGCGTCGACGACGGAGTCGGGTGATCGTGACGACCTGAAACCCGGTGTGCCCGAAAGGTCCTGGTCCCAGGTCAGCGTTTCGGCGCGGGAATGCGTCGGCGTGGCGCGCTGCCCGTTTGGCTCGGAGTGCTTCTCCGAACGGGCGCGCGGGCGGGCCGGCGCGGCCGACATCGTGGTCACCAACCACGCACTGCTCGCCATCGACGCCGTCGCCGAATCGGCGGTGCTGCCCGAGCACGCGCTGCTGGTGGTGGACGAGGCCCACGAGCTGGTGGACCGGGTGACGTCGGTGGCCACCGGCGAGCTGACGCCGGCCGCCCTGGGCGTGGCGGCCCGACGGATCGCCCGGTTGGTCAATTCGGAGCTGACCCAGCGGCTGGAGGCGGCGTCGGCCAACTTCGCCGCCGTGATCCACGACGGCACCCCGGGCCGCATCGACCGCCTCGACGAAGAGCTCGCGACCTACCTGACGGCCCTGCGCGATGCGGCGAGCGCGGCGCGCTCGGCGATCGACACCACGAGCGACGCGAAGGCGGCCGCGGCACGCGCCGAAGCGGTAGCGGGTCTGAGCGAGATCTCCGACACGGCCTCGCGGGTCCTGACGTCGTTCGCCCCGGCGATCGCCGATCGCACCGAGGTGGTGTGGCTGGACCACGAGGACACCAGGGGCTCGATGCGCCCGGTGTTGCGGGTGGCGCCGCTGTCGGTCGCGGGCCTGCTGCGCGACCGGGTGTTCTCCCGTTCCACCACGGTGTTGACATCGGCGACCCTGACCATCGGCGGGTCCTTCGACGCGATGGCCGCGGCGTGGGGCCTGACCGCCGCCGATACCGAAGTGCCCTGGCGCGGCGTCGACGTCGGCTCGCCTTTCCAGCACGCCAAGGCCGGAATCCTGTACGTGGCCGGCCACCTGCCCCCACCGGGCCGGGACGGCACCGGGTCGGCCGAGCAGCTGACGGAGATCGCCGAGCTGATCACCGCGGCGGGCGGGCGGACCCTCGGGTTGTTCTCGTCGATGCGGGCCGCGCGGGCCGCCGCGGAGGCCATGCGCGAGCGGTTGACGACACCGGTGCTGTGCCAGGGCGACGACAGCACCTCCGCGCTGGTCGAGCAGTTCAGCGCGGACCCGGAAACCTCGCTGTTCGGCACCCTGTCGCTGTGGCAGGGCGTCGACGTGCCCGGGCCGTCGCTGTCCCTGGTGCTCATCGACCGCATCCCGTTCCCGCGGCCGGACGACCCGCTGCTGGGCGCGCGGCAACGCGCGGTGGCCGCGCGCGGCGGCAACGGCTTCATGGCCGTCGCCGCCAGCCACGCCGCGTTGCTGTTGGCGCAGGGCTCGGGCCGGCTGTTGCGCCGCGTCACCGACCGCGGAGTGGTCGCTGTGCTCGACTCGCGGATGGTGACCGCCGGCTACGGCGGCTACCTGAGCGCCTCGCTGCCGCCGTTCTGGCAGACCACCAACCCGGCGCAGGTCCGCGCTGCGCTCGAGCGGCTACGCGCCGCGTCGGAGGGGCTGCCCGCCGAGGTCAGCGGGCCAGGGTGACCAGGCCCAGCTCGGTCGCGGAGGCCAGCAGCGGGTGGCGGGGCAGCACGCGCACCGTGTACCCGACCGCCCCCGCCAGCGGTAGCGACAGGGTGGTCGAGAACACCTGGTTGCCGCCCTCGGCGGTGCCGGTGTAGGACATCTCGACGGTGACGGGATCCAGCAGCGCGTCGCTGGCGTCCACCCGGCCCACCACCGCTTGGACCGTGACCTCGTCGGGCGCGAGCCCGTCCAGCGCCAGGGTGGCGGTCAGGGTGAGCTTGGAGCCGAGCACCGGGGTGTCCGGCAGCCCGGTGCTGTCGACGTCGGTGATGGTGATGGTGGGCCATGCCTGCTCGGCGCGCCGGCGATAGGCGGCCACCTCGCGCGCCGCGCCGAACTCGCCGCCGTCCGCACCGTCCTCGGCGGGCCCGACGATCCGGCGCAGCGACTGCGCCGCGTGGATGTAGTACTGCTGCACGTAGTCGCGCACCATGCGCGAAGCCAGCACCTTCGGGCCGAGCGTCTGCAAGGTGTGCCGCACCATCTCGATCCACCTCGGCGGCACCCCGTGTTCGTCACGTTCGTAGAACTTGGGCGCAACCGCGAGCTCCAGCAGGTCGTAGAGCGCGCTGGCCTCCAGGTCGTCGCGGCGCACCTCGTCGGTCACGCCGTCGGCCGACGGTATCTCCCAACCGTTTTCGCCGTCGTACCATTCGTCCCACCAGCCGTCTCGGATGGACAGGTTCAGCCCGCCGTTGAGCGCGCTCTTCATCCCGGAGGTGCCGCAGGCCTCCAGGGGCCGCAGCGGGTTGTTGAGCCAGACGTCGCAACCCCAGTACAAGAGCCGCGCCATGGACATGTCGTAGTCGGGCAGGAACGCGATGCGGTGGCGCACCTCCGGCCGGTCGGCGAAGCGCACCACCTGCTGGATCAGCGCTTTGCCGCCGTCGTCGGCCGGATGGGATTTCCCGGCGACGATCAGCTGAATCGGCCGGTCCTCGTCGAGCAGCAGGCGCTCGAGCCGCTCCGGGTCGCGCAGCATCAACGTCAGCCGCTTGTAGGTGGGAACCCGGCGGGCGAACCCGATGGTGAGCACGTTGGGATCGAAAGCCGTTGCGATCCAACCTAATTCGGCGTCGGACGCGCCGCGTTCGAGCCACGATTTGCGCAACCGGCGTCGGACGTCCTCGACCAACAGCGAGCGCAGCTGCGAGCGGATCCACCAGAGATGGCCCGCGTCAACCTGGTTCAGTCGCAACCAGACGCCGGGATCGCCGAAGGAGTCCGATCCGGCCAGCTCGCGCCCCAACTGCAGCCACTGCGGCGCCGCCCAGGTGCGCGCGTGAACTCCGTTGGTGATCGACCCGATCGGCACCTCGTCCGCGTCGAACCCGGACCACAACTCGTTGAACATGGCCCGGCTCACCTCGCCGTGCAGCAGCGAGACGCCGTTGGCCCGCTGCGCGAGCCGCAGGCCCATGTGCGCCATGTTGAACTTCGTCGGGTCGTCCTCGGCGCCGAGCGCCAGGATGCGGGCGGTCGGCACGCCCGGCAGCAGCGCGGGCTCGCTCTTGCCACCGGCCTTCTTCTTAACCGCCTCGTCCCCGACGTGCCCGTCGAAGTAGAGCCGCACCATCTCGATCGGGAACCGGTCGATACCGGCGGGCACCGGGGTGTGGGTGGTGAACACGGTGCTGGATCGCACGACGGCCAGCGCGGTGTCGAAGTCCAGTCCGGGCTCGGTCATCAATTCGCGGATGCGTTCGGCTCCGAGGAATCCCGCGTGCCCCTCGTTCATGTGGAACACCTCGGGCGCGGGCAACCCCGCGACGGCGGTGAACGCGCGGATCGCCCGCACCCCGCCGATGCCCGCCAGCAGCTCCTGACGCATCCGGTGCTCTTGGTCACCGCCATACAAGCGGTCGGTGATGTTGCGCAGGTCGTGCTCGTTCTCGGGGACATCGGAGTCGAGCAGCAGCAGCGGGACGCGGCCCACCTGCGCGACCCAGACTCGCGCGTGCAGGCGGGCGGAGTCGGGAAGCGCAAGTTCGACGAGGACCGCGTCGCCGGCGGCATCCGTGAGGAGGCGCAACGGCAACCCCTGTGGGTCCAGCGACGGGTACGTCTCGTTCTGCCAGCCATCCGCGGTCAGCGACTGACGGAAATACCCGGACCGGTAGTACAGCCCAACCGCTACCAGCGGCACCCCGAGATCGGAGGCCGCCTTCAGGTGGTCCCCGGCAAGGATGCCCAAACCGCCCGAGTAGTTCGGCAGCACCTCGGCGACGCCGAACTCCATCGAGAAATAGGCGATGGCCGTGGGCAGCGCCTGCCCTTCGGCCTGCTGCTGCTGATACCACAGCGGACGGCTCAGGTAGTCGTTCAGGTCGGCGGCCAACTGATCGAGCCGCCCGAGGAACGCCTCGTCGAGCGCCAACTCGTCGAGCCTCGCCGGGTTAACCGCGCCCAGCAACGCCACCGGATCGGAGCCGCACCGCTCCCAGAGCTCCGCGTCGACGGTCGCGAACAACTCCTGGGTCGGCTTGTCCCACGACCATCGCAAGTTGGCCGACAGCTGGTCCAAGGCGGCCAGCCGTTCGGGAAGGTGAGCACGGACGGTAAAGCGGCGGAGGGCTTTCACGCGTCCTTACCTTACTGAGGATTTCGCCCCGTGCACGGCGGCGGTGGAGACCGCTTTTCTCGTGAAGGGTGTGACCGGACACTAGGGTGGGTATCGGTTAGTTATTGGGGCCGCAACGGTGCTTCCCCGCAGAGGAAGTTCCCCGCGGCAGGGAGTTTCGCCAGACGAGTTTCGCCAGACGAGAGGCATCCGCGACGGAGCGAACCGCGGTTTGTCCGCACACAATGAGCCGGCGACGATGTGCCCGCGAAGCGGACCGAGTCGGAGGCCGGCAAATCGGAACGGAGTGTTGTGCCTGGTCGTGTCGAGATCGATAACGTCCAACCGGTAGTCTCCTGCGGCGCCTATCCCGCCAAGGCCGTGGTCGGTGAGACGATCCCCGTCAGCGCGGCGGTGTGGCGGGAGGGCCACGAGGCCGTCGCGGCGACCTTGGTCGTGCGCTACCTTGGGCCGCGTTATCCGCAGGTAACGGAAACCCGCCGGATCAAGGCGGTTCAGGCGCCCGCGAGGCTCGCCACCGAGGTCGACGGAAGCCTCGACCAGCAACGGGTCAAGCCGCTGCTGCTGCCGATGACGATGGGCGTCGAGCCGTACGTCTTCCACGGGCAATTCACGCCGGACCGGGTCGGCCTGTGGACCTTCCGGGTGGACGGCTGGGGCGACCCCATCGAGTCCTGGCGGCATGGCCTCGTGGCCAAGCTTGAGGCCGGTCAAGGGGAAACCGAGCTGTCCAATGACCTGTTGGTCGGCGCCGCGTTGTTGGAGCGCGCCGCGACGGGCGTGCCGCGTGCGCGGCGCGACCCGCTGCTCGCGGCCGCCGCCGCGTTGCGCAACCCCGGCGACCCCGTCACCCGGACCGCATTGGCCCTGGCGCCGGAGATCGACGAAATCCTGGCCGAGTATCCGCTGCGCGACCTGGTCACCCGCGGCGACCAATTCGGCGTATGGGTCGATCGGCCGCTGGCCCGCTTCGGCTCCTGGTATGAGATGTTCCCCCGCTCGACCGGCGGGTGGGACGCCGACGGCAAACCGGTGCACGGCACGTTCGCCACGGCGGCCGCCCAGCTTCCCCGCATCGCGGCAATGGGATTCGATGTCGTGTACCTGCCGCCGATCCACCCGATCGGCAAGATACATCGCAAGGGCCGCAACAATTCTCCGACCGCGTCGCCCGGAGATGTGGGTTCTCCGTGGGCAATCGGCAGCGACGAGGGCGGCCACGACGCCGTCCACCCGCAGCTGGGGACCATCGAGGACTTCGACGCCTTCGTCGCCGCGGCGCGCGAGCTGGGCATGGAGGTGGCGCTCGACCTGGCGCTGCAATGCGCGCCGGACCACCCGTGGGCGCGGGAACATCGCGAATGGTTCACTGAGTTGCCCGACGGCACGATCGCTTATGCGGAGAACCCGCCGAAGAAATACCAGGACATCTACCCGCTGAACTTCGACAATGACCCGGCGGGCCTCTATGACGAGGTGCTGCGCGTCGTGCTTCACTGGATGGATCACGGCGTCAAGTTCTTTCGGGTCGACAACCCGCACACCAAGCCGCCGGACTTCTGGGCGTGGTTGATCGCGCAGGTCAAGGGAATCGACCCCGACGTGCTTTTCCTGTCCGAGGCTTTCACGCCGCCGGCACGGCAGTACGGCCTGGCCAAGCTCGGGTTCACCCAGTCCTACAGCTACTTCACCTGGCGCACGGCCAAGCAGGAGCTCATCGAATTCGGTGCTGCCATCGCCGCCGCCGCAGACTTCCGGCGGCCCAACCTGTTCGTGAACACCCCCGACATCTTGCACGCGATTCTGCAGCACAACGGCCCAGGCATGTTCGCCATCCGCGCGGTCCTCGCGGCGACCATGGCCCCGGCGTGGGGCGTGTATTCGGGCTACGAGCTCTTCGAGCACCGCGCCGTGCGGGAGGGCAGCGAGGAGTACCTGGACTCGGAGAAGTACGAACTGCGGCCCCGCGACTTCGCAGGCGCTCTGGCCGAGGGGCGGTCGCTCGAACCGTTCATCGCGCGCCTCAACGAGATTCGCCGCCTGCATCCCGCGCTGCAGCAGTTGCGCACCATCCACTTCCACGCGGTGGACAACGACGCGTTGCTGGCCTACAGCAAGTTCGACCCGGCGACCGGCGACTGCGTGTTGGTGGTGGTGACGCTCAACGCGTTCGGCGCCGAGGAGGCCACCCTGTTTTTGGATATGGCGGCATTGGGTATGGAACCCTACGAGCGATTTTGGGTGCGCGACGAAATCACGGGGCAGGAATTTCAGTGGGGGCAAACCAATTACGTTCGTATCGACCCTGCGCGAGCGGTCGCGCATGTGATCAACATGCCACTGATCCCACTCGAGTCACGAACGACACTGCTCCGTAGACCACCGAACGGACCGGAGGGATTGTGACATGAGCCGAGCCGACCAACTCGCCACGACGCACCTGGCACCCGACCCCGCCGACATGTCGCGCCTGCTGGCCGGCACGCATTACAACCCGCACGGCATCTTGGGGGCCCACGAGTACGCCGACCACACCGTCATCCGGGCGTTCCGCCCGCACGCGGTCGAGGTGGTCGCACTCGTCGGTGAGGATCGCTACCCGCTGCAGCACATCGAATCCGGCCTGTTCGCCATCGCGTTGCCGTTCGTGAATTTGATCGACTACCGGCTGCAGGTGACGTACGAGGGTTCCGACCCGTACACGGTCGCCGACGCCTACCGCTTTCTACCCACCCTGGGCGAGGTCGATCTTTTCCTGTTCGGCGAGGGTCGCCACGAGCGGCTGTGGGAGGTCCTTGGCGCGCATCCCCGCTCGTTCACCACCGCCGACGGTGTCGTCCACGGAGTGTCGTTCGCGGTGTGGGCGCCCAACGCCAAGGGCGTCAGCCTGATCGGTGAGTTCAACGGCTGGACGGGCAGCGACGCGCCCATGCGGTCGTTGGGCTCCTCGGGGGTCTGGGAGCTGTTTTGGCCCGACTTCCCGATCAACGGGCTGTACAAGTTTCGCGTGCACGGCGCCGACGGCGTGGTGACCGAGCGGGCCGATCCCATGGCCTTCGCCACCGAAGTGCCGCCGCACACCGCCTCCCGCGTGACGCGCAGCGAATACACCTGGCGGGACGCCGAGTGGATGGAACAGCGGGCCCAACGCAACCCGGTGTTCGAGCCGATGAGCACCTACGAGGTTCACCTGGGCTCGTGGCGCCCCGGGCTCGGCTACCGGCAGCTCACCGACGAGTTGACCAACTATGTAGTGGAACACGGGTTCACCCATGTGGAGCTTCTGCCGGTCGCCGAGCACCCGTTCGCCGGATCGTGGGGCTACCAGGTCACGTCGTACTACGCGCCGACATCGCGCTTCGGCACGCCCGACGAATTCCGGGCGCTGGTGGACGCGCTGCACCGCGCCGGCATCGGCGTCATCGTCGACTGGGTACCGGCACACTTCCCCAAAGACGCCTGGGCGCTGGGGCGGTTCGACGGCACCCCGCTCTACGAGCATTCCGATCCCAAGCGTGGCGAGCAGTTGGACTGGGGCACCTATGTCTTCGACTTCGGCCGCAACGAGGTGCGCAACTTCCTGGTGGCCAACGCGTTGTACTGGCTCGAGGAATACCACGTCGACGGCCTACGGGTCGACGCCGTCGCGTCCATGCTGTACCTGGATTACTCACGGCCCGAGGGCGGCTGGACGCCGAACATCTACGGCGGCCGGGAGAACCTGGAGGCCGTGCAGTTCCTGCAGGAGATGAACGCCACGGTGCACAAGTCCGCGCCCGGCATCGTCACCATCGCCGAGGAGTCGACGTCGTGGCCCGGCGTCACCCGCCCGACAAACCTTGGCGGACTTGGCTTCTCGATGAAGTGGAACATGGGCTGGATGCACGACACGCTCGACTACATCAGCCGCGATCCGATCTACCGCAGCTTCCACCATCACGAGATGACGTTTTCGATGCTCTACGCGTTCAGCGAGAACTACGTGCTGCCGATCAGCCACGACGAGGTTGTGCACGGCAAGGGCACGCTGTGGGGGCGGATGCCGGGCAACAACCACGTCAAGGCCGCCGGGCTGCGCAGCCTGCTCGCCTATCAGTGGGCGCACCCCGGCAAGCAATTGCTCTTCATGGGGCAGGAATTCGGCCAGCGCGCCGAATGGTCCGAGGAACGCGGCCTGGATTGGTGGCAGCTCGACGAGCAGGGCTTCTCCAACGGTGTCCTGCGGCTGGTGCGCGACATCAACGCCATCTACCGCGGCCGCCCGGCGCTGTGGAGCCAGGACACCATCCCCGACGGATACTCGTGGATCGACGCCAACGACTCGGCCAACAACGTGTTGAGCTTTTTGCGGTACGGCAGCGACGGCTCGGTCATGGCGTGCGTGTTCAACTTCGCGGGCAGCGAACACAGCGGCTACCGACTCGGCCTGCCGTCCGCCGGCCGCTGGCGCGAAGCGCTGAACACCGATGCCACCGAGTACAACGGCACCGGCATCGGCAACATGGGTGGCGTCGACGCCACCGAGGACCCGTGGCATGGCCGGCCGGCCTCCGCGGTGCTGGTGCTGCCGCCCAACTCGGCCCTCTGGCTGGAGCCCGAGTAGATAGCACCGCGCGAGCAGACGCAAAATCGCGCTAGAACGCCAGCACGGGTGCGATTTTGCGTCTGCTCGCCGACCGAGAACTCAGTAGAGCGCGTTGGCGAGATTGCGGCGACCGGCGATGACCTCGGGGTCCGCCGGATCGAAGAGTTCGAAGAGTTCGATCACCCGAGTGCGCACCCGGGTGCGCTCGTCCCCGGACGTCCTGCGCACCAACGCAATCAGGCGTTCGAACGCCGCACCGACGTCCTGGTTGAGGATTTGCACGTCGGCGGCGGCGAAGGCGGCATCGATGTCGTCCGGTGCCGCGTCGGCGGCGGCGAGAGCGTCCGGCGAATGGGCAGTCGCGCGCGTGAGGAAGTCGATCTGTCGGATGGCGCCCTTGGCTTCGGCACTGCCCGGATCGGCGTCCAGTATCGCTTGATACGCAGCCCTGGCGGCGTCGAAGTTGCCCGCCTCCAGCTGCTCGCGGGCCGCGGCCAGCTCCGGGTCGACCTCACCGGATTCCCCGGAGTTGCTTGGGCCCCTGAGTTTCCCGGCCGTGGCCGAGAGAAGTGAGTCCACCCAGCCGCGCAACTGCTCGGGCGGTTGCATGCCCTGGAAACTGGACAGCGGCTGCCCGGCGGCCAATGCGACGACGGTCGGCACCGCCTCGACACCGAAGATCTGGGCCACCCGGGGCGCCACGTCGACGTTGACCGTCGCCAGCGACCACTTGCCGTCGTCCTCGGCGGCCAGGCCGGCCAGGACGTCGACGAGCTGGACACACGCCTCGCTGCGCGGCGACCACAGCAGCACCACGACGGGCACTTCTTCGGATCGGAGCAGCACGTCGCTCTCGAAATTGGCCTCGGTGATCGCGGAAACGCCACCGTCGGCAGCCGGTGTCGCGCCGCCACCGGTTGCGCCGGCGGGCTGCTGCTGGGCCCGCGCCTTGAGGCCGGACAAGTCGACCGCACCAGCCAGCGCGGGGCCAATCGAGGGTCGCGGACGGGTCACGCCGTCAAGTTTGTCATGCGCATCGGCGAGCTATCCACCCGGTGGCGAGACGCTGGCGGACCGGCTCGCCGCCGCAGAAGCGCCCCCAACTGGGCCCCGCGTGGCGATGTATGACGAAGATCACAAAAATACCGGTACGCGTCACGCCAGCAACGTCGGAGCGGCCGTCGGCACCCGCTACTTCGCCCGCAGGATCAACGCGTCGCCCTGCCCGCCCGCCCCACACAGTGCCGCCACTCCGTAGCCGGAGCCGCGCCGGGCCAGTTCCAGGGCGGCATGCAGCGTGATCCGCGCGCCCGACATGCCAATGGGATGCCCGACCGCGATCGCCCCGCCGTTGACATTGACGATGTCGGGGTCCAGGCCGAGTTCGCGGGTCGAGGCGAGCGCCACCGCCGAGAAGGCCTCGTTGATCTCCACGACGTCGAGCTGGTCAACCGAGATCCCCTCGCGGCTGAGTGCCTTCTTGATCGCGTTGGCCGGCTGCGACTGCAGGGTGGAGTCCGGTCCGGCGACGACACCGTGCGCGCCGATCTCGACCAGCCAGTTGAGCCCCAACTCCTCCGCCTTCATCCTGTTCATCACCACCACGGCCGCGGCCCCGTCGGAGATCTGCGACGCCGAACCGGCGGTGATGGTGCCATCGCGGCGGAAGGCCGGTTTGAGGCCGGCCAGGGACTCGGCGGTGGTATTGGCGCGGATGCCCTCGTCCTCGGTGAACTGCAACGGATCACCCTTGCGCTGAGGGATGTTGACCGGCACCACTTCGTCGGCGAAGACGCCGTCCTTCCATGCGGCGGCGGCCTTCTGATGCGATCGCGCAGCGAACTCGTCCTGCTCCTGGCGGGTGAATTTGTCGACGTCGTTGCGTTGCTCGGTGAGCGCGCCCATCGGCTGGTCGGTGAACACATCGTGCAGGCCGTCGTAGGCCATGTGGTCCAGGACCGTGACGTCGCCGTACTTGTAACCCGCCCGGCTGTCCATCAGCAAATGCGGCGCCTTGGTCATCGACTCCTGCCCGCCGGCCACCACCACGTCGAACTCGCCGGCGCGAATGAGCTGGTCAGCGAGCGCGATGGCGTCGATGCCGGACAGGCACATCTTGTTGATGGTCAGCGCGGGTACGTCCCAGCCGATCCCGGCCGCTACTGCCGCCTGGCGGGCGGGCATCTGGCCGGCGCCCGCAGTCAAGACCTGGCCCATGATCACGTACTCGACCGCCGAAGCGGGCACGTTGGCCTTCTCCAGCGCGCCGGCGATCGCGATCGCACCTAAATCGCTGGCCGAGAAATCCTTCAGCGAACCCATCAATTTGCCGATCGGCGTGCGCGCTCCAGCAACGATCACCGACGTCGTCATGACTATCTCCTCAGGCCTGTTGAGGCGTCCCTGGGCGGCCTATTCGGACTCCCGGAGAAGCGCAATCTTTGCCGCCAGGTTACCTTTATGTGATGACGACCGATCAAGTTGACGCCCGTCAGGTCCTGGCCTCCGCGCTGGTGACGGCGATCGATCACGTCGGCATCGCTGTCGCCGACCTGGACGCGGCGATCGCCTGGTACCACGACCACCTCGGCATGGACCTGATGCACGAGGAAGTCAACGAGGACCAGGGAATCCGCGAAGCCATGCTCGCCGTGCGCGGCGCCCCGGCCGGCACCGCCCAGATTCAGCTGATGGCCCCGATCGACGACTCCTCGACCATCGCCAGGTTCCTCGACAAGCGCGGGCCCGGTATCCAGCAGATGGCGGTTCGGGTGAGCGACCTCGACAGCGTGATCGAGCACCTGCGCTCTCAGGGCATCCGCCTCATCTACGACGCGCCCCGCCGCGGCACGGCAAACTCGCGGATCAACTTCATCCACCCCAAGGACGCCGGCGGCGTCCTCATCGAGCTGGTGGAACCGGCTGCCTGAAAACGGCGATCACCACCACCTTCTGGTCGGCCCGCGGGTGCCGCGGTGGCTCCAGCACGGGACGTGCCAGTGCCGTCGATCGTCTGCTCCCCCGACCGTCGAATCGGTCGGCCACACCACCAGATGTGCGGTGCCCGCGCGTATTTCGTGGTCGCAACCGGGGCAGCGGTAGGTCTTGACCGCGCGGGCCGCCGCGACTGCGCGCACTTCGTACTCGTGGCCATCGGGTCCCACCTCGACGCGGCGCGTGGCCGGTGGCGGCGACAACGGCCGCTGCCGACGTGGCGGGTTGCGGCGCCGAGCCATACCGCCAGCGTAACGGCGAGCCTCAGAACAGCCGGTATTCGTCGCTGTCCATCCCCCGCATCTTGTCGTAATCCAATGTGATGCAGCGGATCCCGCGGTCGGTGGCCAGGGTGCGCGCTTGCGGCTTGATCTGCTGGGCCGCGAACACTCCCCTCACCGGGGCCAGCACGCTGTCGCGATTGAGCAGCTCGAGGTAGCGGGTGAGCTGTTCGACGCCGTCGATCTCGCCGCGCCGCTTGATCTCCACCGCGACGGACCCGCCCTGTTCGTCCCGGCACAGCAGGTCGACGGGCCCGATGGCGGTCATGTATTCGCGACGGACCAGCGTGTAGCCCTCGCCGAGCAGTTGCACGTGCTCGGCGAGCAACGCCTGCAGGTGGGCCTCCACGCCGTCCTTGACCAATCCGGGGTCGACGCCCAGGTCATGGCTGGAGTCGTGCTCCACCTCCTCGACGGTGATCCGCAGCTGCTCGCCGGCCTTGTTCTGCACGACCCAGACGGGGGCTCGGTCGCCGGGCTCCTCGGTGAGCCAGCAGGGCGGGCTCATCCAGTTCAACGGCTTGTAGGCGCGGTCGTCGGCGTGCACGCTGACCGATCCGTCGGCCTTGAACAGCAGCAACCTGCGGGCCGACGGGAGATGTGCGGTGAGCCGGCCGACGTAGTCGACGGTGCACTGGGCGATCACTAGACGCACCCGACTCACCTTAGAGCCTGGCCGACAAATTAGGCTGACGCCACCATGTCGGCCAATCAGAGCCTGGCGAAACGCATCGGACGGGTGCTCGAGACGGTCACCCGTCAGAGCGGCCGGCTGCCGGAGACCCCGGCGTACGGCTCGCTGTTGTTGGGACGGGTCACCGAGAGCCAGCGACGTCGTCGCATCCGCATCCAGGTCATCCTGACCGTGCTGGTCTTGGGCGCCAACCTGATCGGCATCGTCGTCGCGCTGCTCCTGGTCACCGTCGCCATTCCCCAGCCCAGCGTGTTCGACGACGCGCCGTGGTGGATCACCTTCGCGGCGTCACCGGCCTACATCGCGCTGGCGCTCGCGGTGGGCACGTACTGGATCACCCGCCGGACCGTAGTCGCCCTGCGCTGGGCGATCGAGGAACGCGCGCCGACCGAGGAAGACGAGCGCAACACCTTCCTGGCCCCCTGGCGGATCGCCCGCTTCGACCTCATTTTGTGGGGCGTCGGGGCGATCGTGCTGACGACGCTCTACGGCCTGGTCAACACGCTGTTCATCCCGCGCTTCCTGATCGCGGTGGGCATCTGCGGCATCCTGGTCGCCACCGGCAGTTACCTGCTCGCCGAGTTCGCGCTGCGCCCGGCGGCCGCGCAGGCACTCGAAGCCGGCCCACCGCCGCGGCGTTTCGCCTCCGGCATCATGGGCCGGACCATGGTGGTCTGGTTCCTCGGCTCCGGCCTGCCGGTCCTCGGCATCGCCTTCCTGGCGGGGTTCCAGGCCCTGATGCGCAACCTCACCGAAACCCAGTTCGCGGTCGGCGTCCTGATGGTGTCGATTGCCACGGTGACCTTCGGGTGCCTGTTGATGTGGATCCTCGCCTGGCTCACCGCGACTCCGGTGCGCGTGGTCCGTACGGCGCTCCGCCGCGTCGAGCGGGGTGATCTGCGCGGTGACCTGGTGGTCTTCGACGGCACCGAACTCGGCGAGCTGCAACGCGGTTTCAACGCGATGGTCGACGGGCTGCGCGAGCGCGAACGGGTTCGCGACCTCTTCGGCCGGCATGTCGGCCGTGAGGTCGCCCTGGCCGCCGAGCGGGAAAAACCGAAGCTCGGCGGCGAAGAGCGCCACGTCGCAGTCGTTTTCATCGACATCGTCGGATCCACCAAGCTGGTGACGAGCCGGCCCGCCGCAGAGGTCGTGCAGATGCTCAACCGATTTTTCGCGATCGTCGTCGAAGAGGTGGACCGACACTGCGGGCTGGTCAACAAGTTCGAGGGCGATGCGACGCTGGCGGTGTTCGGGGCCCCGAATCGTCTGGATCGCCCGGAAGAACAGGCGCTGGCCGCCGCGCGCAGTATCGCCGAGCGGCTGGACAACGAAATCGAGGAGTGCCAGGCCGGGATCGGCGTGGCGGCGGGGCAAGTCGTCGCGGGGAACGTCGGCGCCAGGGAACGCTTCGAATACACGGTGATCGGCGGGCCGGTCAACGAGGCTTCCCGGCTGTGCGAGCTCGCCAAGTCGTACCCGGGGCGCCTGCTCGCCACGGCCGATGCCCTGGAGGGTGCAAGCGACAGCGAGCGCGCCCGTTGGTCTCTGGGCGACACCGTGACCTTGCGCGGGCACGAGCGTCCCACCCGGCTGGCTTCGCCCGCCGAGGCCGTCGACGCGTCGGCCTGACGCGATTGATTTCGGGGCCGAGTGGGTAAGGGGATTAGGACATCGCCCCTCGAGAGATTGGTGTTGACATGACCGGTAGTGCAACTGCCCGCCGTGTTTCCGTCGCCGCGGGCATCGCCGCGGCGATCGCCCTGAGTTCGTTGACCGCGGGTTGCGGCTCGAGCAACAACAACAAGAACCCCACGACTTCGACGGTCACCACGACCGTCACGACGCCGGCCAGCGTCACCACCACGGCGCCGGCGGCCACGACTCCCGGAGCGCCGGGCGGCGGCGGTCCGGCGACCGGACCAGGTGGCGCTACGACCGCCGGCCCCGGTGGTTCCGGCGCCGGCGCCGGCCCCGGTGGGGCGAGCGCGGGCGTGCCGGGCGCCGGGGCGTCCGCTGGACCCGGCGGCGCGGGCGCCTGCGCCGGTGGTGTCTGCGTGGGCACCCCTCCCGCCCCGTAAACCCCCGGGCCCATCGCGACGTTGGGCTGTTGGTGCGGGAGCCGTCTCCCGCACCAACAGCGGCATCTTTCGCAGAGCCCACCGCCATGTCGCTTTTCCGCCAGTTTTGTCGGGGCGCGGGTGTAAGTCTTGAAGCGTGCACGACGACTTCGAACGCTGCTACCGCGCCGTCCAGTCCAAGGACGCCCGGTTCGACGGCTGGTTCGTCACGGCGGTGCTGACCACCCGCATCTATTGCCGGCCCAGCTGCCCGGTGCGGCCGCCGTTCGCCCGCAACGTGCGGTTCTATCCGACGGCCGCCGCGGCCCAACGGGCTGGATTCCGCGCATGTAAGCGGTGCCGTCCCGACGCGTCCCCCGGGTCGCCGGAGTGGAACGTGCGTGGTGACGTCGTCGCGCGGACGATGCGGTTGATCGCCGACGGCACGGTGGATCGCGAAGGAGTCGGCGGCCTGGCGGCCCACCTGGGCTACACCACCCGCCAGCTCGAACGGCTGTTGCAGGCAGAGGTGGGGGCGGGCCCCCTCGCGCTCGCCCGCGCGCAACGGGCGCAGACGGCCCGCGTGCTCATCGAGACCACGGACCTGCCGTTCGGGGACGTCGCGTTCGCGTCGGGGTTTTCCAGCATCCGTCAGTTCAACGACACCGTGCGCCTGGTGTTCGAGAACACGCCGACGGAACTGCGCCGGCGCGCGGCGGTCGGGTCCGCGTCCGACGGCGCCGCGGCTGGGACGGTCCGCCTGCGGTTGCCGGTGCGTGCCCCGTTCGCCTATGAGGGTGTCTTCGGTCACCTGGCCGCCGGCACCGTGCGCGGCTGCGAGGAGATCCGCGGCGGGGCATATCGACGGAGCCTGCGCCTTCCGTTCGGCAGCGCCGTTGTCAGCCTGACCCCGGCCGTCGATCACGTCCGCTGCGCGCTGGTGCTGGCCGACTTTCGTGACCTGACGACGGCGATCGCCCGTTGCCGACGGCTGCTGGATCTCGACGCCGACCCCGAAGCGGTGGACCACGCGCTGTCCGACGACCCGCACCTGCGTCCGGTCGTGGGAAAGGCTCCCGGACAACGCATCCCACGCACCGTCGATGAGGCAGAGCTGGCCGTGCGCGCCGTGCTGGGCCAGCAGGTCTCCACCAAAGCGGCCAGCACCCACGCCGGTCGTCTCGTCGCGGCCTACGGGCAGCCAATCGCCGACCCCGACGGCGGGCTGACCCACACCTTCCCGTCCGTGGAGCAACTTGCGGAGATCGACCCCATCCACTTGGCGGTCCCGAAAGCTCGCCAACGGACCCTGAGCGCACTCGTCGCCGGCCTCGCCGACGGCAGCATCGTCCTCGACAGCGGGAGCGACTGGGAGGCCGCGCGCAAGCAGTTGCTGGACCTGCCCGGCGTGGGACCCTGGACCGCGGAGGTGATTGCGATGCGCGGCCTCGGTGACCCGGATGCCTTCCCCGCCACCGATCTTGGCGCCCGCCTGGCCGCACAGCAGCTGGGCTTGCCGAGCGACGAACGGGCCCTCGTCGCGCATGCCGTCCGCTGGCGACCCTGGCGTTCTTACGCCACCCAATACCTGTGGACGACCCTCGTGCACCCCGTTAACCAATGGCCACCACAGGAGGTCGCATGATCGAGTACCGCACCATCGACAGCCCGATCGGGCCGCTGACCCTGGCCGGCCAGGACTCGGTGCTGACCATGCTTCGGATGGTCGACCAGACCTACGAACCGAGCCGCACCGGCTGGACGCCCAATCCGACGGCATTCAATGCGGCGACCGAACAACTCAACGCCTATTTCGCGGGGGACCTGACCGAGTTCGATTTCCCATTCGATCTGCGCGGCTCCCAATTCCAGCGGCGCGTGTGGCGGGCACTCCAGACAATTCCTTACGGCGAGACGAGGTCGTACGGAGCAATCGCGGAACAGATCGGCGCCGCCGGTTCCGCGCGCGCCGTGGGATTGGCCAACGGCCACAATCCCATTGCGATAGTCGTCCCCTGCCATCGGGTCATCGGCGCCAATGGAAATCTCACAGGTTACGGCGGCGGGCTCGACCGAAAGCGGACCCTGCTCGCGCTGGAGAGGAAACGCGCATCCGCGAATGCGGCATTGACATTGTTCGATTAGAGATACGCGGCTCCCGCGAATGCAAAAACACCCCCGTTGCCGGGGGTGTTTTTGTGTATGTTCGGCGGTGTCCTACTTTTCCACCCGAGAGGGCAGTATCATCGGCGCTGACAGGCTTAGCTTCCGGGTTCGGAATGGGACCGGGCGTTTCCCTGTCGCTGTGGCCGCCGTAACTCTATTTAAATTTGTTTCGGTGGGGGGTGTGGCGTCAGAGCGTCCTGCGACTAAAGAGTCGCTGGGACTGAAAAGTGGTTGCGATTGTGTGTTGGTAAGTTTTCGGCCGGTTAGTGCCAGTTCCCTGCACTCATTGCTGAGCTTCCAGGTCTGGCCTATCGAACCCGTAGTCTGCGGGGGGCCTTATCCCTCTAAAAGGGTGAGAAACCTGATCTTGGAGAAGGTTTCCCGCTTAGATGCTTTCAGCGGTTATCCTGTCCGAACGTGGCTATCCAGCGGTGCCCCTGGTGGAACAACTGGTATACCAGAGGTTCGTCCGTCCCGGTCCTCTCGTACTAGGGACAGGTTTCCTCAAGTTTCTGACGCGCGCGGCGGATAGAGACCGAACTGTCTCACGACGTTCTAAACCCAGCTCGCGTGCCGCTTTAATGGGCGAACAGCCCAACCCTTGGGACCTGCTCCAGCCCCAGGATGCGACGAGCCGACATCGAGGTGCCAAACCATCCCGTCGATATGGACTCTTGGGGAAGATCAGCCTGTTATCCCCGGGGTACCTTTTATCCGTTGAGCGACACCCCTTCCACTCGGGGGTGCCGGATCACTAGTCCCGACTTTCGTCCCTGCTTGACTTGTAAGTCTCGCAGTCAAGCTCCCTTGTGCACTTACACTCAACACCTGATTGCCGTCCAGGTTGAGGGAACCTTTGGGCGCCTCCGTTACATTTTAGGAGGCAACCGCCCCAGTTAAACTACCCGCCAGGCACTGTCCGTGAACCCGATAAGGGTTCGACGTTAGGTGTCCAATACGATCAGAGTGGTATTTCAACAACGACTCCGCCCCAACTGGCGTTGGGGTTTCACAGTCTCCCACCTATCCTACACAAACCGTACCGAACACCAATACCAAGTTGTAGTGAAGGTCCCGGGGTCTTTTCGTCCTGCCGCGCGTAACGAGCATCTTTACTCGTAGTGCAATTTCGCCGAGTCTATGGTTGAGACAGTTGGGAAGTCGTTACGCCATTCGTGCAGGTCGGAACTTACCCGACAAGGAATTTCGCTACCTTAGGATGGTTATAGTTACCACCGCCGTTTACTGGGGCTTAAATTCTCCGCTTCACCTTACGGTTAACGGGTCCTCTTAACCTTCCAGCACCGGGCAGGCGTCAGTCCGTATACATCGTCTTGCGACTTCGCACGGACCTGTGTTTTTAGTAAACAGTCGCTACCCACTGGTTTCTGCGGCCGAATCCCGCTCCCACCGCAAGGGTGTTCACGGTATTTCGGCCCCCCTTCTCCCGAAGTTACGGGGGCATTTTGCCGAGTTCCTTAACCATAGTTATCTCGTACGCCTTGGTATGCTCTACCTGACCACCTGTGTTGGTTTGGGGTACGGGCCGTGTGTGTGCTCGCTAGAGGCTTTTCTTGGCAGCAGAGGATCACCGAATTCACCTCAATCGGCTATGCATCACCTCTCAGGATTAATGAGCGACGGATTTGCCTATCGCTCTCCCTACAGGCTTGCCCCAGTATTACCACTGACTGGTACGGCTACCTTCCTGCGTCACCCCATTGCTTGACTACTACCAGCGAAGGTTCCACGCAGCCCCGAAACTCCACGCCCCCGAAGGGGAATGGTCGATCCGGTTTTGGGTGGTTAGTACCGCTGATTCATCAGGGACGCCCACACACGGGTACGGGAATATCAACCCGTTGTCCATCGACTACGCCTGTCGGCCTCGCCTTAGGTCCCGACTCACCCTGGGCGGACTGGCCTGGCCCAGGAACCCTTGGTCTTACGGCGGGCAAGGTTCTCACTTGCCTTATCGCTACTCATGCCTGCATTCTCACTCCCCCAAACTCCACCACCGGTTACCCGGTAGCTTCGCTGCATGGGGGACGCTCCCCTACCCAACCTTGCGGTTGCCGCGGCTTCGGCGGTGTGCTTGAGCCCCGCTACATTATCGGCGCACAATCACTTGACCAGTGAGCTATTACGCACTCTTTCAAGGGTGGCTGCTTCTAAGCCAACCTCCTGGTTGTCTCTGCGACTGCACATCCTTTTCCACTTAGCACACGCTTAGGGGCCTTAGCCGGCGATCTGGGCTGTTTCCCTCTCGACGCACGGAGCTTATCCCCCGCCGTCTCACTGCCACGCTATACACCACGGCATTCGGAGTTTGGCTGACGTCAGTAACCTAGTAGGGCCCATCGGCCATCCAGTAGCTCTACCTCCGTGGTGAAACACGTAACGCTGCACCTAAATGCATTTCGGGGAGAACCAGCTATCACGGAGTTTGATTGGCCTTTCACCCCTACCCACAGCTCATCCCCTCAGTCTTCAACCTAAGTGGGTTCGGGCCTCCACGCGGTCTTACCCGCGCTTCACCCTGGCCATGGGTAGATCACTCCGCTTCGGGTCCAGAACACGCCACTACACCCCAAAGGGGATGCGCCCTATTCAGACTCGCTTTCGCTGCGGCTACCCCGCACGGGTTAACCTCGCGACGTGTCCCTGACTCGCAGGCTCATTCTTCAAAAGGCACGCCATCACCCCACAAGGAGGCTCTGACGGATTGTAGGCACACGGTTTCAGGTACTCTTTCACTCCCCTCCCGGGGTACTTTTCACCATTCCCTCACGGTACTAATCCGCTATCGGTCATCGAGAAGTATTTAGGCTTACCGGGTGGTCCCGGCAGATTCACAGCAGATTCCACGGGCCCGCTGCTACTCGGGTGTTGATACAAGGTAGGTGCCGGGTTTTCGCGTACCGGGCTTTCACCGTCTACGGCGGGCCGTCCCAGGCCACTTCCGCTAACCACGACACTTTCTGACTACCCCTCAGCCAGGTAGAGCTGAGACATATCAATCCCACAACCCCGCACACACAACCCCTACCCGGTTATCCATGCATGCGGTTTAGCCTGTTCCGCTTTCGCTCGCCACTACTAACGGAATCACAATTGTTTTCTTCTCCTACGGGTACTGAGATGTTTCACTTCCCCGCGTTACCTCCCACACCCTATATATTCAGATGCGGGTAACACGACATCACTCGTGCTGGGTTTCCCCATTCGGAAATCCTCGGATCAATGCTCGGTTGACAGCTCCCCGAGGCATATCGCAGCCTCCCACGTCCTTCATCGGCTCTCGATGCCAAGGCATCCACCATGCGCCCTTAAACACTTACTTACACACAAAAACCAAAAAAGAAATTACACATTTCAACGAACACGCCACCGTTGCCGGCCACGCATCCGTTTAGATGCTCGCAACCACTATCCAATACTCAAACACCACACCCCACCACCAAGATGGAGGGACACCACTCAGAACGAGCCGAGTGTTGCCTCAGGGCCCAATAGTGTGTCTGGCAATCATTTGCTGTTGTGCACCCGGCCCCCGCCCACTACAGGCGAGAACCCCTCACGGCTCGCACCCCACCAGTTGGGGTGCTTTTCGTGGTGCTCCTTAGAAAGGAGGTGATCCAGCCGCACCTTCCGGTACGGCTACCTTGTTACGACTTCGTCCCAATCGCCGATCCCACCTTCGACAGCTCCCTCCCAAGGGTTAGGCCACTGGCTTCGGGTGTTACCGACTTTCATGACGTGACGGGCGGTGTGTACAAGGCCCGGGAACGTATTCACCGCAGCGTTGCTGATCTGCGATTACTAGCGACTCCGACTTCACGGGGTCGAGTTGCAGACCCCGATCCGAACTGAGACCGGCTTTAAAAGGATTCGCTTAACCTTGCGGCATCGCAGCCCTTTGTACCGGCCATTGTAGCATGTGTGAAGCCCTGGACATAAGGGGCATGATGACTTGACGTCATCCCCACCTTCCTCCGAGTTGACCCCGGCAGTCTCTCACGAGTCCCCGGCATTACCCGCTGGCAACATGAGACAAGGGTTGCGCTCGTTGCGGGACTTAACCCAACATCTCACGACACGAGCTGACGACAGCCATGCACCACCTGCACACAGGCCACAAGGGAACGCCTATCTCTAGACGCGTCCTGTGCATGTCAAACCCAGGTAAGGTTCTTCGCGTTGCATCGAATTAATCCACATGCTCCGCCGCTTGTGCGGGCCCCCGTCAATTCCTTTGAGTTTTAGCCTTGCGGCCGTACTCCCCAGGCGGGGTACTTAATGCGTTAGCTACGGCACGGATCCCAAGGAAGGAAACCCACACCTAGTACCCACCGTTTACGGCGTGGACTACCAGGGTATCTAATCCTGTTCGCTCCCCACGCTTTCGCTCCTCAGCGTCAGTTACTGCCCAGAGACCCGCCTTCGCCACCGGTGTTCCTCCTGATATCTGCGCATTCCACCGCTACACCAGGAATTCCAGTCTCCCCTGCAGTACTCTAGTCTGCCCGTATCGCCCGCACGCTCACAGTTAAGCCGTGAGATTTCACGAACAACGCGACAAACCACCTACGAGCTCTTTACGCCCAGTAATTCCGGACAACGCTCGCACCCTACGTATTACCGCGGCTGCTGGCACGTAGTTGGCCGGTGCTTCTTCTCCACCTACCGTCAACCCACAAAGTGAGCCTTCGTCGATGGTGAAAGAGGTTTACAACCCGAAGGCCGTCATCCCCCACGCGGCGTCGCTGCATCAGGCTTGCGCCCATTGTGCAATATTCCCCACTGCTGCCTCCCGTAGGAGTCTGGGCCGTATCTCAGTCCCAGTGTGGCCGGACACCCTCTCAGGCCGGCTACCCGTCGTCGCCTTGGTAGGCCATCACCCCACCAACTAGCTGATAGGCCGCGGGCCCATCCCACACCGCAAAAGCTTTCCACCACAAGGCATGCGCCAAGTGGTCCTATCCGGTATTAGACCCAGTTTCCCAGGCTTATCCCGAAGTGCAGGGCAGATTGCCCACGTGTTACTCACCCGTTCGCCACTCGAGTACCCCCGAAGGGGCCTTTCCGTTCGACTTGCATGTGTTAAGCACGCCGCCAGCGTTCGTCCTGAGCCAGGATCAAACTCTCCAAACAAAATCTCCTCGCGAAACGAGGTGAATTTCAAATCAGAGAAAATCTGACCTAACAAAAAGACACCAGTAACTGGCATCAAAAATTGCCATACCCACACACGGGGAGTGCTAGGTATGGCCAAAAAACAACAACAAATAAAAAGACCAAACACACTATTGAGTTCTCAAACAACACTTGTTTCGCCCGTTTTGGGGCAACCCTGCCAGCTTAATACACATCCGGCAGTGGAGTCAACTCCCAGTTTCGGTCTTCCAGAGACCGTTTCGGGAGCAGCCGTGCCAGGCTAGTACCAATCCAGCGAGGGAGTCAAGGGCCCGGGGTTGTCGGCCGCCTGGTGTGGCGACCGCCCCTGTGGGGCACTGACTTTGGTTACTCTACCCGCTCGATCTCCGCTCCCAAAATCGCCAGGTTTTCCACGAACAATGGGTAGCCGCGATCGATGTGGAAGACGTCGTGGACCTCGGTGTCACCGTCCGCGACGAGGCCCGCCAGCACCAGGCCGGCGCCGGCCCGAATGTCGGAGCACCACACCGGGGCGCTCGACAATTGGGGCAGGCCCCGCACGACGGCGTGGTGGCCGTCGGTGCGGGCGTCGGCGCCCAACCGAATCATCTCTTCGACGAAGCGGAAGCGCGCCTCGAAGACGTTTTCCGTGATCATCGACGTGCCGTCGGCGATCGATGCCAAGGCGATGGCCATCGGCTGCAGGTCGGTCGGGAAACCGGGGAACGGCAGCGTGGCGACGTTCACGGCCTTGGGCCGCTCGTACTGGGTGATCCGGAAGCTGTTGTCCGTTTGGGTGACCGTCGCGCCGGCGTCGTGCAGCTTGTGCAGCACCACCTGCAGGTGTGCGGGGTCGACGCCCGTCACAGAGATGTCGCCGCGGGTCATCGCGGCGGCGATGCCCCACGTGGCGGCCACGATGCGATCCCCGATGACGCGGTGCTCGGTCGGGTACAGCCGCGGCACACCGGTGATGGTCATGGTGGGCGAACCGGCACCCTCGACCCGCGCCCCCATCTGGTTCAACATGGTGCACAGGTCCACGACGTCCGGCTCGCGCGCCGCGTTGTGGATCGTGGTGACGCCCTCGGCCAGGACGGCTGCCATCAAGATGTTTTCGGTGGCCCCCACCGAGGGGAACTCCAGCTGGATCTCCGCGCCGCGCAGCGTATCGGCCTGGGCGACGACGCAGCCGTGCTCGATGTTGCACTGCGCGCCCAGCTGTCGCAGACCCGCCTGATGCATGTCGAGCGGACGGGACCCGATCGCGTCACCGCCCGGCAGCGCCACCCGAGCCCGCTTGCACCGGCCGACCAACGGCCCCAGCACGCACACCGACGCCCGGAACTGTCGCACCGCCGCGAAGTCGGCGTCGTATTTGGGCTCGTCGGGCGAGGTGATGCGGGCGACGTCGCCGTCGAGTTCGACGGTGGCTCCCAGGCCGCGCAGCACCTCCGCCATCAGCGGCACATCGAGGATGTCGGGACAATTGGTGATGGTGCTGGTGCCTTCGGCAAGCAGTGCCGCGGCCATCAGCTTGAGCACGCTGTTCTTGGCGCCTCCCACCGCGACTTCGCCGGACAACCGGTTGCCGCCGGTCACCACGAATCGCTCAGCCACCCGCGTCAGTCTAGTGAAGCGGTATCGGCTTGTCAGTCAGCCCAGCTCGGCGACGATGCGCTCCGCACAGCGGAGCGAGGAGAAGCCGGGCAATCCAACCCAGCTCGGCGACGATGCGCTCCGCGCAGCGGAGCGAGGGGGGGCACCGCCAGCCGCGGAGCCGAGTGAGGGGGCGAGACGAGCAGTCAACCGACGCCCGCCCGTCGCGCGAGCCGCAGTACCGTTTGACTCATGGCGATACACCTGACCCGCATCTATACGCGAACCGGTGACGACGGCACGACGGGGTTGAGCGACTTCTCGCGGGTCTCCAAGAACGACCCCCGCCTGGTCGCGTATGCCGATTGCGACGAGGCCAACTCCGCGATCGGTGTCGCGATCGCCCTGGGTCAGCCCGACGAGGAAACCGCCGGCGTGCTGCGGCAGATCCAGAACGACCTGTTCGACGCCGGAGCGGACCTGTCGACTCCGGTGGTGGAGAACCCCGAGTATCCCCCGCTGCGCGTCACCCAGCCCTACATCGATCGGCTCGAGGCCTGGTGTGACAAATATAACGAGCACCTGCCGGCGCTGAATTCCTTTGTGCTACCGGGCGGTTCGCCGCTCTCGGCGCTCCTGCACGTCGCCCGCACGATCGTCCGTCGAGCGGAACGTTCGGCGTGGGCGGCGATCGACGCCGCCCCGGGGCAGGTCGACGTCCTGCCGGCCAAATACCTGAACCGCCTTTCCGACCTGCTCTTCATCCTGGCGCGCGCGGCCAATCCCGAAGGTGACGTGCTGTGGAAACCGGGGGGCGGCGCGCCGAGCGCGGATTGACCCGCCGCGCAAGGCCTACACGCTTCGCCGACGCGCGCGCGGTGAGGGACGGGACTCCAGCCAGGACAAAAACGCCGTCAGAGCGCCTTTGTCCAGCGCGATCTCGTAACCGGTCCGACGGTCCTGCGTCGTGTCGCGCAGCTCCACCACGACAATCTCGTCGGTCATGATGTCGAATTCGTCCCCGCGGGGTGCACGGCGAGCGACGATTTCGACTCCCCTGCGGCTGAGCCGGCGGTCCGGCCACAGACGCAGGCTGGACAGCCGGTAGAACGCGGCCTCGCCCCCGCGGTAGCGAATCACTCCGTGACGCCAGCCGTGGCCTCCGACTGCGGGGATGTCTCGCATGATCCCCGCGGTGCCGCCCTGGCGCAGCTTCCACAACCGATAGCTCAGCGCGACGACCGCGGCCGCCAGGACGACGACGAGCACGACCATGCCTGTCATGGGCGCGCTCATCGCCTTGTCGGGCTATTAGTCGATCGCGCCGACGGCGCGCAACCTGCCGCGGCCCCGCGCCGCGATGCGGGGGTCGTCGGATTCCGCATCCTCCCTGGCGGCGCTTTCGTCGATCTCGGACTCGAACGCGGCGGACTCGGCCAGGACGGTGACGGTCTCCCCGGTGACCGACAGGAACCCGCCTTCGATGGCGACGCGCAGATCGTCCTCACCTTCGCGTTCGACGCGCACCATGGCGTCGTCGACCAACTGGGCGACGACCGGAATGTGCCGGGGAAGGATGCCGATCTCGCCGACGGTGGTGCGGGTGAACAAAAACTTTGCCTCACCCGACCAGATCTTCCGGTCGACGGCGACTATCTCAACATTCAATTCCGCCATGCCACAGTGCCCTTCACAGCCGTTGACTCAGTCTCAGGAATCCAGCTTGGCGCCGAAGCTTTCGGCCTTCTTGGCCAAGTCGTCGAGGCCACCGATCAGGAAGAAGGCCTGTTCCGGTACGTGGTCGAAGTCGCCCTTGGTCAGGCGGTCGAACGCCTCGATGGTCTCCTTCAGCGGCACCGTCGAGCCAGGCTGACCGGTGAACTGCTCGGCCGCCATCATGTTCTGCGAAAGGAACCGCTCGATGCGCCGCGCGCGCTGCACGAGCTGCTTGTCCTCTTCCGACAGCTCGTCGATACCGAGGATCGCGATGATGTCTTGAAGGTCCTTGTACCGCTGCAGGATCCGGATCACTTCCTGCGCCACCCGGTAGTGCTCGTCCCCGACGACGCTGGGGTCGAGGATGGTCGAGCTCGATGCCAGCGGGTCCACCGCGGGGAAGATGCCCTTGGAGAACACCGAACGCGACAGCTCCGTGGTGGCGTCCAGGTGCGCGAAGGTCGTTGCCGGCGCGGGGTCGGTGTAGTCGTCGGCGGGCACGTAGACCGCCTGCATCGACGTGATCGAGCGGCCACGCGTCGAGGTGATGCGCTCCTGCAGCTCACCCATCTCGTCGGCCAGCGTGGGCTGGTAACCGACGGCCGAGGGCATACGGCCGAGCAGCGTCGACACCTCTGAACCCGCCTGGGTGAACCGGAAGATGTTGTCGATGAACAACAGCACGTCCTGCCCGGCCTCGTCACGGAACCACTCGGCCATCGTCAGCGCCGACAGCGCGACCCGCATACGCGTGCCCGGCGGCTCGTCCATCTGGCCGAACACCAGCGCGGTGTCCTTGAGCACGTCGGCTTCCTTGAGCTCGACCCAGAGGTCGTTGCCCTCACGGGTGCGCTCGCCCACGCCCGCGAAAACCGAAGTACCACCGAAGTTTCGGGCGATACGGTTGATCATCTCCTGGATCAGCACCGTCTTGCCCACGCCGGCACCGCCGAACAGCGCGATCTTGCCGCCACGCACGTACGGGGTGAGCAGGTCGACGACCTTCAGCCCGGTCTCGAGCATCTCGGTGCGCGGCTCGAGCTCTTCGAAGGGCGGGGGCTTGCGGTGGATCGACCAGTGCTCGAAGTCCTCGCCATATCCCGGCTTGTCCAGGCAGTCGCCCAGCGCGTTGAAGACGTGGCCCTTGACCTCTTGCCCGACCGGCACTGAGATCGGCTTGCGACTGTCGATGACCTCGACGCCGCGGACCAGACCGTCGGTCGGCTGCAACGAAATGGTGCGAACCAGGCTGTCGCCCAGGTGCTGGGCGACCTCCAGCGTGAGGGTCTTCTTGAGCTCCTCGAACGTGATCTCGGCGTTGAGCGCGTTGAACAGCTCCGGCACCGATCCGCGCGGGAACTCGACGTCCACCACCGGACCAGTGATGCGTACCACGCGGCCGCTGGTCTCGGACTTGGTGGACTTGTCGGTCTTCTCTGACGTTTCAGTAGTAGCAGGCATAATTTCTTTCTTCCTCGTGTGCTACTTGGCGTCGGCGAGTGCGTTTGCACCGCCGACGATTTCGCTGATCTCTTGGGTGATCTGAGCCTGCCGCTCGCGGTTCGCCATCAGCGTCAGTTCTTTGATCAGGTCGTCTGCGTTGTCGGTTGCCGACTTCATCGCCCGCTGGCGCGAAGCGAGCTCCGACGCCGCCGATTCCAGCAGCGCGGCGTAGACGCGGGTGGTCACGTACCGGGGCAGCAGCGACTCGAAAAGCGTTGTCGCGTCCGGCTCGAACGAATACAGCGTATGGAGTTCCTCGGTCTCTTCGACATACTCCACGACCAGCGGAGCGATGCGGTGGGCCGCCGCCGCCTGCGACATCATCGACTTGAACTCCGAGTAGACGATGTGCAGTTCGTCGACGCCCTGGTCCTCCTGCGACTCGTCATCGCCCGCGCCCTTCATGAAGGTTTCGACCAGGGTCGAGGCGATCTCCGCGGCGTTCTCGTAGCTGGGCTGCTCCGAGAAGCCTGTCCACGACTCGGTGACGTCCCAGTTGCGGAACTTGAAGTAGTTGAGCGCCTTACGGCCGACGGTGTATACGACTGGCGTCTTGCCTTCCTCCCTCAGCAACGAGAACAGCTCCTCGGCGCGACGGAAGATGCTGGAGTTGTAGGCCCCGCACAACCCGCGGTCGGAGGAGACCACCAGGACACCGGCCCGCTTGGGCTCTTCCCGTTCGACCAACAGAGGGTGATCCAGCGCAGCTTCCGACGACAGGGTGGTCAGCATCGCGGTGATCTGGAACGCGTAGGGCCTGGCGGCTTCCAGCCGGGCCTGCGCCTTGCCGATGCGCGATGTGGCGATCATCTCCTGGGCCTTGGTGATCTTCTTGATCGACCCTGCCGAACGGATCCGGCCGCGTAGTTCGCGAAGTGTGGCAGCCATTGTTAGCTACTTCTTGTCCTTCTTTTCTTTCGGCTTTTCCTTCTTGACCTGGACCGACTCCTTCGCGAGGTCCCCCTCGTCCATGGCCTCGACGTGCTCGTCGGGGACCACCGATCCGCCACCCGTGGCCGCGAACCCCTTCTTGAAGTTCTTGATGATCTCGGTCAGCTGGTTCTCGGCCTCTTCGGGAAGCTTTCCGCTGTCGCGGACGCCGGTCAGGAATTTCTCTTCCGAAGCCCGCATGTGGTCCAGCAACTCGGTCTCGAAGCGCCGCACGTCCTCGACCGGCACGGAGTCCAGGTGGCCGCCCGTGCCGAGGAAGATCGAGACCACCTGCTCCTCGACCGGCATGGGCTGGTACTGCGGCTGCTTGAGCAGTTCAACCAACCGCTCACCGCGCTCCAGCTGCGCCTTGGACGTCGCGTCCAGGTCTGAAGCGAAGGCGGCGAACGACTCGAGTTCGCGGTACTGCGAAAGGTCCAGTCGCAGCGAGCCGGCCACCTCTTTCATGGCCTTGATCTGCGCGGCACCGCCCACTCGGGACACCGACACACCGACGTTGATGGCCGGCCGCACACCCTGGTTGAACAGGTCGGACTCCAGGAAGCACTGGCCGTCGGTGATCGAGATGACGTTGGTCGGGATATACGCCGAGATGTCGTTGGCCTTCGTCTCGATGATCGGCAGGCCCGTCAGCGAACCGCCACCCAGCTCGTCGGAGAGCTTCGCGCAGCGCTCCAACAGCCGCGAGTGCAGATAGAACACGTCACCGGGGTACGCCTCGCGACCCGGCGGGCGGCGCAGCAGCAGCGAGATCGCGCGGTATGCCTCGGCCTGCTTGCTCAGGTCGTCGAAGACGATGAGCACGTGCTTGCCGTCGTACATCCAGTGCTGGGCGATCGCCGAACCGGTGTACGGCGCAAGCCATTTGAAGCCGGCGGAGTCGGATGCCGGTGCTGCCACGATGGTGGTGTAGTCCATCGCGCCGCCCTCTTCGAGCGCGCGGCGCACCGACGCGATCGTGGTGCCCTTCTGCCCGATCGCGACGTACACGCACCGGACCTGCTTTTTCTCGTCGCCGCTCTCCCAGTTCTCCCGCTGGTTGAGGATGGTGTCCACGCAGACGGCGGTCTTGCCGGTCTTGCGGTCGCCGATGATCAGCTGCCGCTGTCCACGCCCGATCGGGGTCATGGCGTCGATGGCCTTGATGCCGGTCTGCAGCGGCTCGCTCACGCTTTGCCGTTGCACCACGGACGGCGCCTGGATCTCCAGCGCGCGCCGAATATCGGTGTCGATGTCGCCCCGACCGTCGATGGGGTGGCCGAGGGGGTTGACCACGCGCCCGAGGAATGCGTCGCCGACGGGGACGGACAGCACCTCGCCGGTGCGCTTGACCTGTTGGCCCTCTTCGATTTTCTCGAAGTCACCCAGGATCACGGCGCCGACGCTGTGCTCGTCGAGGTTCAGCGCGACACCGAGGACCCCACCCGGAAATTCCAGCAACTCCTGCGTCATGACGGAGGGCAGTCCTTCGACGTGCGCGATGCCGTCCCCCGCCTCGACGACGGTACCGACCTCTTCGCGCGAGGTGTCGGAGGTGAAAGAGCCCACATACTCCTCGATGGCGCTCTGGATGTCATCAGCGGAGATTGTCAACTCGGCCATGGCTTTTCGTCTTCCTACTTGATCTTGGTTCGCGTGTGGTTGTGAGTGGTTGGTCAGTCGGGCAATTGCGCCTGGGCGGCGGCGAGGCGAGAAGCGAGTGTCCCGTCAATCACTTCGTCGGCCACGGAGATGAGCAAGCCGCCCAGCAGCTCCTCGGAAATCTGCAGCTGCACCGTCACCGGATGCCCATAGATACGGCCGAGCACCTCGGTGAGGCGAGACCGCTGGGCGTCGCTGAGATCGGCCGCGGCGCTGACCTGCGCGACGATTTCGCCCCGGCGTGCGACCGCAACCTCCACCAAGAACTGGATCGCCTCCTCGGCCGACTCCCCCCTGAGCAGTCGGACGGTCTGCGTCAGCAGCGACACCACAATCGGGTCCACACTGCCGGTCGCGCTGTCAAGCACCTTGCGCAGCAGGTCGATCCGGCCCTCCACCGGCACGGCGTAGTCGCCCAACAGGATGGCGAGTCGTGGCTGTGTGTCCAAGATCCGAGAGAACCGGAACAACTGGTCTTCGACGTCGTCGACCTTGTTCTCCCGCTCGGCGACCTCGAGCAACGCCTGTCGCGAGATGTGCTCGATGGCGGCCGACAAATCGGAGTTGGCCGACCAACGCTCCGACACGGCCAATCGCAGGACGTCGAGCGTGGCGTCGGCGACCTTGCCGGAGACCAGCCGCTCGATCAACCGGACCCGTGGCGCCGCGTCCTCGGCAGGCACCGTCAGATAGCGGGTGACGACGGTCTCGCGGTCGAGCATTTCGGCCACCGACACGAGCTCGCTCGACAAGGTGGAAAGCGTTTTGTTGTCAAGGTCTTTGGCGATGTCACCGAACCGCTCTACCAGGCTGACCACCGCCCGGCGGCTGGCCGAGCGCATCTTCGTCAGCAGCGGATACTGGACCTCGGATGGCGCTGGGGCCATCGCTTCGAGATCGTCGAGGAACCGGTCCACGGTGGCGGACCGCTGCCCCGGGTCGGCGACGTAGTTACGCACCAACTCGCCCGCCTGGCGCACCGCCTCGTGACCGAGTTCGAGGCGCAGCTGTCGGCTCAGCTGGGTGCGCAGCAGGTCGACCTGGCGGCCGCCCTGTGCGGTCATCCGCGCGGCCTCGACGTCGGCCTGGGTCCGGAACTGTTCGGCGATGCGGCCCGCGTCGGTCTGGGCCTCTTCGACGAGCCGTTCGGCCTCCGTCTTGGCGGATTCGACGGCCTTGCTGTGGGCGGTCGTCGACTCGCTCAACCGATCTGCCGCGGCCGCAGAGTCTTTCAACTGTTGACGCACGGTGTCCTGACGAGCGGCCATCAGCCGACGCACCGGCGGCACGACGTACCGCACGACCAGGAACACGATGGCCGCGAAACCGATCAACTGCCCGATGAAAGTCGACATGCGCGATTACCGTCCAGATTTCCCGGTTGCGGACGTGGCAGCAGTGGCCGGGGCCACCTCTACCCCGAGGATCCGGCTGGCCAGCGTCGCCGACATGGCCGCCACGTTGGCGCGCAGATCCAGTTCCACGGCGTCTCTCTCCCGCTTCAATTGCTCGGAGGCCATTTGCAACGTCGACATCACCTGTTGCTCGGCACGGGCGCGCGCGTCTTCGACCACCTTACGGCCTTCGGCGCGGGCGTTGTCGCGCAGCGACGACGCCTGAACCCGGGCCTCTGTCAGGGCTTCTTCGTAGTCGGCCTTGGCGGCTTCGAACTGCTCGGCGGCCTTCTTGTTGTCGGCAGCCGTCTTCGCGACCATGGCGTCACGCTCGCGCAACACCCGCATGACCGGCGGCACGACGAACGTGCCGATGACGGCCAGCACGATCAAAAAGATCGCCAGCACGAAGAAGAAGGTGCCGTTGGGGACGAGGAAGTTGTTGCCTCCCTCCGCCACCACCTGGCCGGATGCCAGAACGCTCAGGCTCGCGTCACCCATCACGACGAGTTAGGTGCCGACGGGTGTGGCGAAGACGAACAGCGCCATGAACGCCAGGTTGATGAAGTAGGCCGCCTCGACCAGACCGACGGTGATGAAGAACGGCGTGAACAGCCGCCCTTGCGCCTCAGGTTGCCGGGCGATGCCGGAAACCAGCGCGTTACCGGCGATACCGTCACCGATACCGGCGCCGATCGCGCCACCGCCCATGATGAGCCCACCGCCGATGAGTGCAGCGGCAGCGACTTGGGGGTCCAGAGCCATTCTTATCCTCCTTGATAGCTGGTAGCGGTCTACCAGGCCTCTGTAATGGTGTGTGGGACAAGCAATTCATGATGGCCTCAGTCATGATGTTCCTCGATCTCCATCGCTTGACTGAAGTAGAGGATGGTCAGGATCGAGAAGATGAAGGCCTGGATCGCCCCGACGAACAGGTCGAAGGCCTTCCAGATGGCGTTGGGCGCCCACATGATGTACGGCGGGAAGAGCGCGATCAGTGCGACCAGGATGCCGCCGGCGAAGATGTTTCCGAAAAGTCGGAGCGACAACGAAATCGGCTTGGCAAGCTCCTCGACGAGGTTGATCGGCGCCAAAAACGCCACGTGGCCCTTGAGGACGGCGAGCGGATGCCCGACGATGCCGCGGCGCCAGATGCCGGCCACGTGATAGCAGACGAACACGAAGAGGGCCAGCGCCAGGACGTAATTGATATCCGCCGCGGCCGATTTCAGTAGCTCGGTGGTGTGCCCGGACTTATCGGTGTATTGCAGCGGCAACACCGACAGCCAGTTGGAGATCAGGATGAACACGAAGATGGTGACGGCCAGCGGCAACACAAACGGCGCTATCCGCATCCCGATCGCGCTCTCGATCTGATCGCGCATCTGGACGGTGATGGCTTCCCAGAACAACTGGACGCCGCTCGGGACGCCGGTGGAGGTGATCTTCGCGCGCAAGAAGAACGCCAGCGCGAGCACGACTACCGCGGCGATCCCGGTGGACAGGATCGTGTCCGTGTTGACGGTCATCCCAAGCCACGTGGCATGGTTGTGTTCGCCGACCTCGATCGCGGATTCGGCCAGGAACGTGGTCTCAGTCATCGTTGCCGCTTCTTCCTTCCGTTCCTTCCGATCCCGCGATGCCGCCTGCGGAGCCGTCCGCAGGGTGGGCCTCCGCCCAGTCACCGGCGCGCAGCTTCTTCCACACCGGGAGCGCCGTCGATGCCACCAACAAGATCTGGAAAAGGGCCAATCCGAACACGACGCCCAGGCCGGCGGGCCGGAAGATATAGGCGATGATCAGCCCGACGACCGTGATGATGGCCAGCCGGGTGGCGGAATTCAGCGCCATCGAGCTCTTCATCGGGTGCTCTTTGGCGGTGATCGACGCGACCGAACGACGCACGAGAAGCGCGTTGAGCAAACCGAGCAGCAACCCGACGCCGAAGAACACCCCGACCATCAGGTGACCGGTCCAGCCGGCGACGACGACCGCCACCGCGGTCACGGCAATGCTGAGGACGAACAAGCGGACCGGACGGAACGCAACAGAGGGGAACACCAACGGCGCGTCCTGCGCTGGTGTCGTCACTGCAGCACCTCAATCCCAAGTTGGTGAAGCGGGAGTCCCCCGACCGAACTGATCGGTGGCCCGCCGAGCGTATCGCACGTCACAGCGGAATCGCCCAAGGGGTATCTTCCGGCGCGAGTCCCCGGCCGACCCGATCGAATCTGGCTTCGACGGACCGGCAATCTGTGCGGCTTTTTGGGGTTCTACCTGCACCGTACCACATCGCCGACATCACTACTACTAGCTGTCGTAGTCGCCGTCGTCGTACTCGTCGCGGCGGCGCATGAGCGGGATCGCGGTCGCGATGCCGGCGACCACGATGGCGCCGAGCATCACCGCGGCGGTGTCGCGGGGATTGAAGAAGATCGTGCTGGCGGCCCCGAACGCGACGATGCCCACCCACAGGTAGATCAGCAAAACCACGCGCCGGTGCGAATGACCGATCTGCAGCAACCGGTGGTGCAGGTGCATCTTGTCGGGACTGAACGCGCTGCGGCCGGCGCGGGTGCGACGCACGATCGCCAGCAGCAAATCCAGCATCGGCACGAACATGACCGCCACCACCAGCAGGAACGGCGACAGCAGGGCGAACACGTCGCGCGCACCGTAGGCGTTCTGCGAGACGGGGCCGGCGGCCGTGGTGGACGCCGCGGCGAGCATCAGGCCGATCAACATCGAGCCGGAGTCGCCCATGAAGATCTTGGCGCGGTGGAAGTTGTGCGGCAGGAAGCCCAGGCAGGCGCCCGCGAGCACCACGGAGATCACGGCGGGCGGATAGAAGAGGACGTCGCCGCCGTGGTCGCGCAACAGGCCGACCGAGAACATGCAGATCGCCAGCGCGGTGATCAACCCGAGCCCGGCGGCCAGGCCGTCGAGCCCGTCGACGAAGTTCATCGCGTTGACGATGGACACCGTCAGCGCCAGGGTGAGCAGGATCGACGAGGCCTGGTCGAGCACGATGGTGCCGACGCCGCCGATCGGAATGTAGAGGACGCTCCACGCCACGCCCATGGTGACCAGCACGCTGGCCGCGGTGATCTGGCCGGCGAATTTCGTCAGGGCGTCGAGCCCCCACCGATCGTCGATGAGGCCGATGCCCATGATCACCGCGCCGGCCACCAGCACCGCGGGCATGCCCGTCGAGTAGACGAACCCGCGGGTGAGCGCCGGCAGCTGGGACGCCAGGAAGACCGCGGAGACGACGCCGAGAAACATCGCCAGCCCGCCCATCCGGGGGGTCGGGGTCACGTGTACGTCGCGTTCCCGCGGATAGGCGACCGCGCCCAGCCGGGTGGCCAGCACCCGCACCGGCCCGGTCGCGAAGTAGGTGATGATCGCGGCGGTCAGCCCCACGAGGGCGAGCTCGCGCAGCGGGACACCTGCACCGCGGTCAGCCAGGGCGAGCAAACCACTGGCAAGGCTGACCGGGTCGCTGGACACGTCGAGACCGTACTGCACCAACCTGGCAGCCGGGGAACCGCTCCGGTTACCCCTGTGGGGTCAGACTTTCGGGGTCGACGCCGAGCACCTCGGCGATCCGTTCCGCGCTCACGGGACCGGGCCGCAGGATGCGCGGGGCGGGTCCGGTCAGGTCGACGATCGTGGAGGCGGCCTGCTGCTGGGCCGTTCCCGCGTCGAGGTAGACGTCGACGAGGTCGCCCAGTTGATCTCGCGCTTGGATGGCATCCACCGCGGGTGGGCGGCCGGAGACGTTCGCGCTGGATACCGCCATGGGCCCCACTTCACGCAGCAGCTCGATGGCGACCGGGTGCAGCGGCATCCGCAGCATCACCGTGCCGCGGGCGTCGCCGAGGTCCCATCGCAGCGACGGCGCCTGCGCCACCACGAGGCTCAGCGCGCCCGGCCAGAACGCGCGAATCAGGTCGCGGGCCCCGCCCGGCATGGTGTACACCAGGCCCTCGATGGTGTGCCAGGAGCCGACCAGCACACCGACCGGCATGTCCCGGCCGCGCCCCTTGGCCGACAGCAGCGCCGTCACCGCGGCGCTGTTGAAGGCGTCGGCGCCGATGCCGTAGACGGTGTCGGTCGGCATGACGACCAGCCGGCCGCCCTTGAGCGCACCCGCCGCTGCGGCGATTCCACGCGAACGCTGGTCGGGAGCGGCGCAGTCGAAGACCTCAGTCATCCGCGCACCCCTTTTTGCGGGCCGTTACGAATCTGGGCCGGCCGGCCAGGTCGGGGCGGGGCTCGACATCCTCGAAACACCCGGCGCCCGTGACCATTTCGAACGTCCGAGCCGCCGTGGTGTCGTCGTGCTCGACGGCGAAAACGCCATCCGGACGCAGCCAGCGTGCGGCCAGTTCGACGACGGGGGCGATCACGGCCATCCCGTCTGGCCCACCGAACACCGCGTGGGGTGGATCATGCTGGGCGACTTCGGGTTCCACGACGGCCGCGTCGGGGACATAGGGCGGGTTGGCCACCACCGCGTCGACGCCGCCGTCCAGTTCGGCCAGCAGGCCGGGTTCGGTGACGTCGGCTTGGACGAGTTCGACGGCGGTGCCGGCCGCGTTGCGCCGCGCGTACCCGAGGGCCGCCGCGGAGTCATCGACGGCGACGATTCGCGCGGCGGGGTACGCATGGGCCAGCGCCACCGCCAGCGCGCCGGAGCCGGTGCACAGGTCGACGATGACGGACCGCCCGGGGAGGCGCTGTGCGGTCACCCACGCCAACAGCGCCTCGGTTTCCGGGCGCGGGACGAAGACGCCGGGGCCGACGTGCAGCGTCACCGGTCCGAACGCCGCCGTGCCGGTGAGATGCTGCAACGGCACCCGCCGGGACCGCGCGGCGACGACGTCGCGGTACCGGTCGAGGAAATCCTCACCGGGCGACTCGAGCAAGGTCAGCCGCCCGCGCTCGGTCCCGGACACGTGCGCGGCCAGCTCTTCGGCGTCCCAGCGTGCCGAGTCGATCCCCGCTTCGGCGAGCGTCGCCGCAGCGGAGTCGATCGCACGCCGGAGGAGGGTCATGCCTGTTGCAGCCGGGCTTGCTTGTCGGCGGCGCCCAGCGCGTCGAACATCGCGTCGAGGTCGCCGTCGAGCACTTGATCGAGATTGTGTGCCTTGTAACCGATCCGATGGTCGGTGATCCGGTTCTCCGGGAAGTTGTAGGTGCGAATGCGTTCGCTGCGGTCCACGGTCCGGATCTGACTGGCCCGGTCCGCCGACGCATCGGCCAGCGCCTGTTCTTCGGCCATTGCCTGCAGGCGGGCGGCCAGCACCTGCAGCGCACGCGCCTTGTTCTGCAGCTGTGAGCGTTCGTTCTGGCAGGTGACCACGATCCCGGTGGGCAGGTGCGTGATCCGCACCGCCGAGTCGGTCGTGTTCACACCCTGCCCGCCCTTGCCCGACGAGCGGTAGACGTCGACGCGCAGATCCGACTCGTCGATCTGCACCTCGCCCACTTCCTCGGGTTCGGGATAGACGAGCACACCCGCCGCCGACGTGTGCACGCGGCCTTGGGATTCGGTCACCGGGACGCGCTGCACCCGGTGCACTCCGCCCTCGAACTTCATCCGCGACCACACCCCGTCGGCGGAGTCGCCCTTGCTGGCGATGGACAGCGTCGCGTCCTTGTAGCCGCCGAGGTCCGACGTGGTCTCGTCCAGAACGGTGACGTTCCAGCCGTGCCGCTCGGCGTAGCGGATGTACATCCTGGCCAGGTCGGCGGCGAACAAGGCCGATTCCTCGCCGCCCTCACCGGATTTGACTTCGAGCACGATGTCGTCGGCGTCATGCGGGTCGCGCGGCGCCAGCATGTCGGTCAATTGCGTGTCCAGTTCGGCCACCCGCGCCGCAAGCTCGGTCACCTCGTCGGCGAACGACTCGTCGTCGGCGGCCAGCTCCCGCGCGGTCTCGAGGTCTCCACGCGCCGACTCGAGCTTGCGATAGGTGGCGACGATCGGGGCCACGCGGGCGAACCGGCGGCCGGCTTTGCGCGCCTCGGCGGGATTGCTGTGCAGGTCGGGGTCCGCCAGCCGTTGCTCGAGCTCGGCGTGTTCGGCGAGCAGCACGTCAATCGTCTGCACCGGTTGCGTCATGTGTCACCTCCTGCCCCGCTCGTCCCCGGGTGTCTCTCATTGCCGCAAACGCAAACCGACGCCCGGCCTGTGCTCTCGCACAGTTCGGGCGTCGGCTACGCAGCTATTTGTCGGTGTTGTCCGTCGCGGCACCTTTGCGCTTGCCGTAACGCTTCTCGAACCGGGCCACCCGGCCGCCGCTGTCGAGAATCTTCTGCTTGCCGGTGTAGAACGGGTGGCACTGCGAGCACACTTCCACGACGATGTTGCCGCCGGGCTTGGTGCTACGGGTCTGGAAGGTGTTTCCGCACCCACAGTGCACGGTGGTCTCCCCGTAGGCCGGGTGGATGTCAGTTTTCATGCTGTCCTCTTCAGTCTGGTCGAACGTCGATTATGCCAGGTCAACCGCTATCTCCCCAAAACGCCGGGGGTACCCCCGGCATTCCCGGCGCACAGGTCGCCGCGAGACATAATCCATGGCGGCGTCGGCCGGCGGGTCGTGTGGGTGGTTGTGTGTCGTGGCCGACCGGCCCGTCGTCGGCTAGTCGTTGTCCATCGAGCCCGGTGTGGTCTTGGAGACCTGCACCAGGAACTCGTAGTTGGTCTTCGTCTTGCGCAGCTGCGACATCAGCAGGTCGATGGCCTGATGAGAGTCCAGACCCGATAGCACGCGGCGCAGCTTGTGCACGATCCCGAACTCGTCCGGCGAGAGCAACAACTCGTCCTTACGGGTACCGGAGGGGTTCACGTCGACCGCCGGGAAGACCCGCCGTTCGGAGATCTTGCGGTCCAGCTTGAGCTCGGCGTTACCGGTGCCCTTGAACTCCTCGAAGATGACCGTGTCGCCGGTGGATCCGGTCTCGACCATCGCGGTGGCGATGATCGTCAGCGATCCGCCTTCCTCGATGTTTCGTGCGGCACCCAGGAATCGCTTCGGCGGATACAGCGCGGTGGAGTCGACACCACCGGACAGGATCCGGCCCGACGCGGGTGACGCGTTGTTGTAGGCGCGGCCCAGGCGGGTGATCGAGTCGAGGAGCACCACGACGTCCTTGCCCTGCTCGACGAGCCGCTTGGCGCGTTCGATGGCCAGCTCGGCGACGGCCGTGTGGTCCGTAGGCGGCCGGTCGAAGGTCGAGGCGATGACCTCGCCCTTGACGGAGCGCGTCATGTCGGTGACCTCCTCGGGGCGCTCGTCGACGAGCACGACCATGAGGTGGCATTCCGGGTTGTTCTTGGTGATCGCGTTGGCGATGTCCTGCAGGATCGTCGTCTTACCGGCCTTCGGCGGCGACACGATCAGGGCGCGCTGGCCCTTGCCGATCGGCATGATCAGGTCGATGACCCGGGTGGTCAGCCGGTCGGGGGTGGTCTCCAGGCGAAGCCGCTGGTTGGGGTACAGCGGCGTCAGCTTGGAAAAATCGGGCCGCTTCTTCGCGTCCTCGACCGGGCCGCCGTTGACGCTGTCCAGGCGGACCAGCGGGTTGAACTTCTGGCGCTGATTGGGCTGTTCGCCGTCCTTCGGCACGCGGACCGCGCCGGTCACCGCGTCGCCGCGGCGCAGGCCGTTCTTGCGCACCATGTTCATCGACACGTAGACGTCGTGCGGGCCGGCCAGGTAACCGGACGTGCGGACGAACGCGTAATTGTCGAGGACGTCAAGGATGCCGGCGACCGGCTGCACGACGTCGTCCTCGCGAAGTTCGGTGTCGCCACCCTCGCCGGACCGGTCGCCGCGGCGCCTGCGGTCGCGGTCGCGGAACCGGCGTCCCCGCCTGCCCTGACGGCCCTCGCCGTCGTCGTCCTGTTGGTTGGAGCCGCCGCGCGACTGCTGGCCGCCCGAGCCCTGCTGGTCGCCGCTTTGGTCGTTGCCGCCATCTTGGCCGCGCTCGCCACCCTGGTTGCCCCGCTTGCCCCCCTGGCGGGTGTCGTCCTCGCGGGTCGCCGCGCCCTCTCGGTCGCGTGAGCGCTCGCCGTCCGTCCCGTCGCCGCCGCGCGCCGATCCGGGCTCGCGCGAGGCGCTGCGTCGTTCACGACGGGGCGCGTCGGTGGTCGAACCGTTCTGGTGCTCGCCCTCGGCGGCCGGCGCTTCGGCCGTTTCGGCGCCGGCGGTGTCGGATTTGCCGCCGCCCTCGGGGGCGTCGGGGGTCGAAGTCCCGTTGGACTGCCCCCTGATTTCCTTTATGGCGGCGATGAGTTCGTTCTTGCGCATACCCGACGTCCCCTTGACGCCGACTTCGTTAGCCAGCGCGCGCAGTTCGGGAAGCACCATGGTGGACAGAGAGCCAACCCGGGCATTGGTTTTGACGTCGGATGTGTCTGGGGTCACGGCGTTCGACACCTCATTGCTGTCGGTGCTCGCGTCAGCCGTGAACAGGTCCGTATCGGTCACGGATTTCCTTTCTTCCCCCGCTGATCAGGTCATCCGGGGGGTTCGTTGCATTCAGCCAAATCGCCGAGTGCACCCAAATATCGACTCTGCAACGGTGATCGCCTTAATCGGCGGAGTAAGCGGCGAACCTCGTCCACGAGAAGAATTGGTGTCGTCCTAGCGGCAAGGCAGTATGGATGCAGATGCAGATGCTGCGATTGCTGGACGGGTCCGAGGATAGCCCGCATCTTTGTTGGAAGCAAGCAAACCCTCCGGCCACGCTGTGGATCAACCGGGGACTGTGACTCCCGGGATCCAGCGAACTCCTTCGCCGGCGGTCATCTCAGTGAGGGCAAATCCGTTCGCGGCCCCGTACTCCACCACTTCCGCGGGCAACTCCGGCTCCGTGCTCAGCGCGATCAGTGCCGGACCAGCCCCCGAAAGTGTCGCTGCCACGTTATGACGCCGTAGCAGTCGCAGATATTCCGCGGAGGCCGGCATCGCCGGAGCGCGCTGCGGTTGATGCAGCACATCCTCGGTCGCCGGCATGAGCAGGTCCGGGCGTTCAGTCAGCGCCACCACCAGCAGGGCGGCGCGGCTGACGTTGAAGCGGGCGTCGTCGTGGCTCACCTGGGTTGGCAGCAGCACCCGGGTCTCCGCGGTCAGCGAGCGCTCTTGGGGTATCGCGCAGTACAGCCGGATGTCGGGGTGCAACCGCACCGACGCCGCCGAATACCGCGGCCGATCGCCGGAGCGGTCGATCCAGGAAACCACCGCACCACCCAGCACCGCGGCCGCCGCGTTGTCGGGATGACCCTCGAACTCCGAGGACAGCTGGATCAGCTGCGCTTCGCTAAGCGGTCGTGAATCCGTCTGCGCCACAAGGCCGTTCGCCGCCGCCAGACCGCCGACCGCCGCGGCCGCGGACGAGCCGAGGCCGCGGGAGTGCGGGATGGCGTTGCGGCAGCGGACCACCAGGCCGCCGGCGCGGACGCCCATCGCCCGCAGCCCGCATTCCACGGCGCGCACCACCAGGTGTTCCGGGCCCCGCGGCACCTGCTCGGCGCCCTCCCCCTCGACCAGTACAACCAGGCCGGAATCCGCTGTCTGCACGACGATCTCGTCGCTGAGCCGCAATGCCAGGCCGATGCTGTCGAAACCGGGACCGAGATTGGCGCTGGACGCCGACACTACGGCGCTTGCCTCCAGCCCGGCGGGCAGCAGCCGGGTCACCGACAGGCTCTCGTGTTCATATTCAGGCCAACCCCAGCTTCTCGACCACGAGCACCGGGTCAACGGGCAGCGGGGACACGGTCGGCATATCCCTCAGCGCCGTGTCGGGGTCTTTGAGGCCATTGCCGGTCACCGTACAGACCACGGTCGAGCCGCGCGCCACCCAACCGTCGTCGACGGCCTTGAGCAGGCCCGCGATGCTGGCCGCGGACGCGGGCTCGACGAAGACGCCCTCGCTCTCGGCGACCAGGTGGTACGCGGCCAGGATCTCCTCGTCGGTGGCGGCCAGGAAGCGGCCGTTGGACTGCTGCTGCGCGTTGACCGCGGCGGCCCACGACGCGGGCGCCCCGATGCGGATGGCGGTCGCGATCGTCTCGGGGTGGCTGACCGGGGCGCCGTGCACCAGCGGCGCTGCGCCGGCCGCCTGGGTGCCCAGCATGCGGGGCAGCTTGTCGATCACGCCGTCCTGGTGGTACTCGGTGTAGCCCTTCCAGTACGCGGTGATGTTGCCCGCGTTGCCGACGGGGAGGGCGTGCACGTCGGGCGCGGTGCCCAGCGCGTCGACGATTTCGAACGCCGCGGTCTTCTGACCCTCGATGCGTACCGGGTTGACCGAGTTGACCAGTGCGATCGTGGGGAAATCGGCGGCCATTTTGCGGGCCAGTTCCAGGCAGTCGTCGAAGTTGCCGTCGATCTGGATGATCTTGGCCCCGTGCATCACCGCCTGTGCCAGCTTGCCCATGGCGATCTTGCCCTGCGGGATGAGCACCGCGCAGGTGATGCCGGCCCGGGCGGCGTACGCCGCCGCCGAGGCCGAGGTATTGCCGGTCGACGCGCACAACACGGCCTGCTGGCCGCGCGCCAGTGCGTCGGTGACCGCCATCGTCATGCCCCGGTCCTTGAACGAGCCGGTCGGGTTGAGGCCCTCGACCTTGAGGTGGACCGTGCAGCCGGTCTGTTCCGAGAGGCGCGTCGCCGCGACGAGCGGCGTGCCCCCCTCGAGCAGGGTGACCGGGGTCCAGTCGTCGCCCACCGGCAACCGGTCGCGGTACGCCGCGATCAATCCCGGCCACGGCTGGTGCACGGCGGTGTGCGGGACGCTCATGAGCCGGTCTCTTCCAGTCGCAGCACGCTGGTGACGCCTTGCACCACATCCAGATCGGCCAGCGCGTCGACGGTTTCGGAGAGCGCGGCGTCGGTGGCGCTATGGGTGACCACCACGACCCGGGCCCCCACCCGCCGGCCGCCCTCGTCGACCACTCCCTCCTGGCGGACCTCGGCGATGCTCACCTCGCGCTTGGCGAATTCGGCGGCCACCGTGGACAACACGCCCGGCTTGTCGGCGACATTCATGCTGACGTAGTAGCGGGTGTTGATGAAACCCATTGGCGCGATCGGCAGCTGGGCGTACTTGGATTCCTTCGGGCCGCGGCTGCCCAGCACCCGGTTGCGGGCGGCCATCACCAGGTCACCGGTGACCGCGGACGCGGTGGGCGCGCCGCCGGCGCCCTGGCCGTAGAACATCAGCCGGCCGGCGGCCTTGGCCTCGACGACGACCGCGTTGAACGCCCCGTTGACGGTGGCCAACGGGTGCGACAGCGGCACCAGCGCCGGGTAGACGCGGGCCGAGACCCGTTCCTGGCCATCGTCGCCCGTGATGCGCTCACAGATGGACAGCAGCTTGATGGTGCACCCGAGGGAGCGCGCGGAGGCGAAGTCGGCGGGGGTGATCTTGGTGATGCCCTCGCGGTAGACGTCCTCGGCGGTCACCCGGGTGTGAAAGGCGATCGACGCCAGGATCGCGGCCTTGGCGGCGGCGTCGTAGCCCTCGACGTCGGCGGTGGGATCCGCCTCGGCGTAGCCCAGCGCACTCGCCTCGGCCAGGGCGGTGGCGTAGTCGGCGCCGGTGCTGTCCATCGCGGACAGGATGTAGTTGGTGGTGCCGTTGACGATGCCGGCGACCCGCAGCACCGTGTCGCCCGCCAGCGACTGCGTGAGCGGGCGGATGACCGGGATCGCGCCCGCGACCGCCGCCTCGAAATACAAATCGACGTGTGCGTTTTCGGCGGCCTGCGCCAACTCGCCGGTGGAGGTGGCCAATAGGGCCTTGTTGGCGGTGACGACGGATTTGCCGTGCTCGAGCGCGCGCAGGATGGCCTTGCGGGCCGGTTCCACCGGGCCCATCAACTCCAAGACGATGTCGACGTCCTCGCGAGAGACGAGTTCCTCGATGTTGTCGGTGAGCAACTCGACCGGAACGCCGCGATCGGCGGCCACCCGCCGCACCCCGACGCCGCGCAACACCAGGGGCGCGCCGACACGGGCCGCGAGGTCGTCGGCGCTGTCCTCGATGATTCGCACAACTTCGCTTCCGACATTGCCGAACCCGAGTACCGCTACGCCGACAGGCTTTTCGTCACGGGGCACAGTTCACCTCACTTCCAGACTCAGTAGATCGTCGACCGTCTCGCGGCGCAGGATCAGGCGGGACCGCCCCGCACGCACCGCCACCACCGCCGGCCGGCAGATCATGTTGTAGCGGCTCGACAGCGAATAGCAGTACGCGCCGGTGGCGGCCACCGCGAGCAGGTCGCCGGGCCGCAGGTCGTCGGGCACCCATGTGTCGCGCACGACGATGTCGCCGGTCTCGCAATGCTTTCCGACGATCCGGGCCAGCGTTGCGGGCGCGTCGCTGGCCCGCGAGACGAGCCGGGCGTCGTACTGCGCGTCATACAGGGCCGTGCGGATGTTGTCACTCATGCCGCCGTCGACGCTGACGTAACGGCGCTGGGCGATGCTGCTCACGTCGACGTCCTTGACGGTGCCCACCTCGTACAGGGTGATGGTGCCCGGCCCGGCGATGGCCCGCCCGGGCTCCACCACCAGCCTCGGGGTGGGCAGCCCCACGGCCGCCGACTCGTTGCCGACGATGGCCGTCAGCTTGGCCGCCAACTCGGCCACCGGCGGTGGGTCGTCGGTGCCCAGGTAGGAAATCCCAAGTCCCCCACCGAGATCCACGGTCGAGACCTGACCCGTCTTGTCCACACCGAATTCGTCGGCGATTTGGTGCAACAGCCCGATGACGCGGTGTGCGGCGACCTCGAACCCGTCGACGTCGAAGATCTGCGATCCGATGTGGCTGTGCAGCCCCACCAGTCGCAGGTGGTCGGTGGCGAACACCCGGCGCACCGCATCCATCGCCGCGCCGCTGGCCACCGACAGTCCGAACTTCTGGTCTTCGTGTGCGGTGGAGATGAACTCGTGCGTGTGTGCCTCGACCCCGACGGTGAGACGGACGTAGACGTCCTGGACGACCCCGGCCTCCCCCGCGATGGTGTCGAGTCGCTCGATCTCGGTGATCGAGTCCAAGACGATGTGCCCGACGCCGACCTTGACCGCGGAGGTCAGTTCCGCGACGGATTTGTTGTTGCCGTGGAAGGTGATTCGCTCCGGGGGGAAGTCGGCGTGCAGCGCGACGGCGAGCTCGCCGCCGGTGGACACGTCCAGCGAGAGGCCTTCTTCGTCGACCCAGCGGGCGATCTCGCTGCACAGGAACGCCTTGGCGGCGTAGCAGACGTTGTGCCCGCCGCCGAAGGCCGTCGCGAGTTCGCGGCACCGGGAACGGAAATCGTCCTCGTCGACGACGAACAACGGGGTGCCGTACTCCTGGGCGAGCCGGGTGAGCGGTATTCCGGCGATGGACGCCGCGCCCGTGTCGTCGCGAACGATGTTGCGGGGCCACACGTTCGGCGCAAGCCGGAGTAGCTCGTCGGCAGATTGCGGCCGTGGCGGGCTGTTGGGGTGCCGGGTCTCCTCGGCGTGCCGGGGGCCGGCGGGATGGACGTTCACATCCGCTCCGGGGCGTCAACGCCGAGGATGGTGAGCCCATTGGCGATCACCTGGCGGGTGGCCTGGCACAGGGCCAGCCGCGCGGCGTGCAGATCGGTGGGCTGCTCGTCGCCCTGGGGCAAAACCCGGCAGGAGTCGTAGAACCGGTGGTAATCGCCGGCGAGGTCTTCCAGGTAGCGGCACACGCGGTGCGGTTCGCGCAGCGCCGCAGCCGTTTTCAGCACCCGGGGAAACTCGCCGATGGTGCGCAGCAGCGTGCCCTCTTTGTCGTGGCTGAGCAACTCGAGGTGCCCCGTGTCGGGGGCCAGGCCCAGTTCGGCGGCATTGCGGGCCAGCGCCGACAGCCGCGCGTGCGCGTATTGCACGTAGTAGACCGGGTTTTCATTCGACGCCGACGACCACAGCGCCAGGTCGATGTCGATCGGGGTGTCGACCGAGGAGCGGATCAAGCTGTAGCGCGCCGCGTCGACGCCGATCGCCTCGACCAGGTCGTCGAGCGTGATCACGGTCCCGGCCCGCTTGCTCATCCGGACCGGTTGGCCGTCGCGGACCAGGTTGACCATCTGCCCGATCAGCACCTCGACGTGAGCCGGGTCGTCACCGAACGCGGCAGCGACGGCCTTGAGCCGGGCGATGTATCCGTGGTGGTCGGCGCCGAGCATGTAGATGCACAGGTCGAAGCCGCGCTGCCGCTTGTCCAGGTAGTAGGCGATGTCACCGGCGATGTAGGCGGGCTTGCCGTCGCTCTTGATGACGACACGGTCTTTGTCGTCACCAAAGGCGCTGGTACGCAACCAGCTTGCGCCGTCCTTCTCGTAGATGTTGCCGGTCTCGCGCAGCCGGGCGATGGCCTGGTCGACGCGGCCGCTGGTGTGCATCGAGTCTTCGTGGGTGTAGACGTCGAAGTCGGTGCCGAACTCGTGTAGCGACTCTTTGATGTGGGTGAACATCAGGTCGACACCGATCGCGCGGAATGTCTCGCGCATCTCGGCTTCGGGCAGGCTCAGCGCGTCGGGCGCCTTGGCCAGCACCTGCGCGGCGATGTCGTTGATGTAGGCGCCGGCGTAGCCGTCCTCGGGGGTGGCTTCGCCCTTGGCGGCGGCGATCAGCGAGCTGGCGAACCGGTCGATCTGCGCGCCGTGGTCGTTGAAGTAGTACTCGCGCTCGACGGCCGCGCCCTGGGTGGACAGCAGCCGGCCCAGCGCGTCGCCGACGGCGGCCCACCGGGTGCCGCCGATGTGGATGGGTCCGGTGGGGTTGGCCGAGACGAACTCGAGGTTGATCTTGTGGCCGGCCAGCCTGCCGGAGTGACCGAACTCATCACCGGCGTCGATGACGGCGTTGACGATCTTGGCCTGCGCCGACGCCTCGAGGCGCAGGTTGATGAAGCCGGGTCCGGCCACCTCGGCAGAAGCGATGCCGTCGGCTTGGGCCAGCTTTTCGGCCAGCCATCCGGCCAGCTCACGGGGGTTGACGCCGACCTTCTTACCCAGCTGCAGGGCCAGGTTGCTGGCGTAGTCGCCGTGCTCGGGATTGCGGGGCCGCTCCACCGTGACCGTCGCCGGCAAGGCGGCAGCGTCCAGCCCGCGCTCGGCCAGCACCGCGGACGCGGTGGTTCTGAGCAGCTCAGCGAGGTCAGCGGGGGTCACGAGCGTCCATCCTATTGGCTGAGGTGCCCGCGCCCCGAATCCATTGCGGTGGTCGAGCGGTCACCACCATGGGTTAGTCTGTCTGGGCCCACTGGCGCATCGTGGTCTCCATGCGCCCCCGTAGCTCAGGGGATAGAGCGTCTGCCTCCGGAGCAGAAGGCCGCAGGTTCGAATCCTGCCGGGGGCACAAACATTCTTCCGGGTCAGACGGTGTTTCCGTTAGTCAGCTCGGCTAATGAGAACGCCGGTTCGGGCCCCAGTGCCACCAGCGTGTCACAACTGTTCGCAAAGTCTTTTCCGGCCAGCAAAAGCGCGCCGTGGAGGCTACGGGACTCAGATGGTGCATTTCAGCCCGACGTGGGCGGCGTGGTACCCGAGCCGGCGATAGAACGCCCGAGCCCTTTCGCGGGCCTCGTCCGTGGTCACCTGCGCCAGCTGTGCCCCGTGTGCTCGGCCGTAGTTGTGTGCCCACTGGACGAGCGCAGTACCAAGACCCTGTCCGCGTTCGGCTTTGGCGACCCGTAATCCCTCGATCTGCAGCCGGGTGGCGCCGCCGCGGGAAAGGCCGGGAATGATCGTCAATTGCACAGTCGCGACGACCATATCGGAACCGTCCAGGACGACTCCGAGATAGTTGGATCGGTTGCGAACGACGATGTCGTAGGCCGCCTCGTAGCGTTCGAGTTCGGCGTCTTCGCGATCCTGACCGAATTCGTCGTCGGAGAGCAGCTGGGCGATCACCCCCACGTGTTCGCGCGTCGCCCGCTGCACACGATATGTGCGGCCCGCTACCCGCAGCAGTCCTCGAACCGAGGACTGCGCCAGGGCCTGTAGGCGCGCCACCAACAGGTCCAGCCACCCCCCCACGTTGGTTCGTGCCTCCGCGGTGTCCGGATAGCGGCACCGTAGATGCAGCCCGGACTCGTCCTGGATGAACCAGAGCATGACGCCGTCGGTGTCAACGCTCGCGCTCACATACTGGGCGTCGAGTCCGACCGAGTCGATGCGCACCGGAAGTCTGCTTTGGTCCAGCCAGGAAATCGCGAACATGCCGGGCGCGATGGGCATTCCACCCCATGGAGCCAGTACGTCGGCCAGCGGCCAGGAACCCAGCTGCACGGCTTCTTTGACGGCGACGGCCGCGGCGTGTGGCTCGGCAACCGCCGACTCCAGGACCGAATTGGTGATGAACCAGCCCACCGAGTCGTGCCATTTGTCTTCAAATCGGCTGTGCACGGGGAAGACCGCGCGCAGCGGCGCCCCGGCCAACTCGCGGGTCACCGCAGTCATGGCGACCACAGCGAGCGCCAGCGTCGAGACACCGTCGTCGCGTGCCTGCGCGGCGAACGCGGCGCCGTCATCGACATCGAACACGTCACGCACTTCGACGCGTTCCGGATGCGGCCCCGACTCACCCAACGGCAGCGGAAACCGTGGCATCACCCCACCGCTGTCGCTGATGATTTGCGCCCATCGCGCGCGCACGCCGTCCGGTGCGGCGGGAAGGTCCAGCAGTGCTTGCGTGTGCACGACAAATGCCGGCGGCGGCTGCGGCGACGGCGTACGTCCGATCCGCGCGTCGGCGAGCATCGACAACAGGTCCCGGGCAATCACCAGCATCGACCACATGTCCACGTGGGCGTGGTCGGCAGCGATCACCACCGTCAATCCGGCGGCAGTCTCCAGCACACACAATCGATGGGAGGGCCGCTGATAGGGCGAGCACGTCGCATTGAGAACTACTCGCAGCGCGTCGTTGACCGCCTGGCCCGGAGTGATCTCATGCTCTACCCACTTGCCTGGGTGAATATCGATCTCGTTCAGCTGCGGATCGCCGTCCGCCCCCGGTGTGAATGCCGTTCGTAGGGTGCCGTGGCGGGCGATCACAGCCAGCCACGCATCGGCCAACGATTGGCGGCTGACCCCCGCCGGCAACCGAATGGACAGAGCCATCCAGGAGCCTGGTCGTGCGCCCGCACCAACGTGTATGCGCTGGTCGAAAGACACCGGGAGCTGCCGGCCGAGGTCAGACACCGACACGTCGTAGCCCCAGAGTCGCCCGAAGGGTAGCCGCAGGTGCGCCACGTTGGTCAGCCGCATGGCGGTACCCTAACGCCCCAGTTAGCCTGAATGCTCGGTCAACGCGGTCGGCTCCGGGGCGAGTCGTCCGGTCGTGAGAAGAGTTGCCTGATGTCCACTTTCGTGGTTCCCGGAGCAGAGCTTGCGGTTGAACTGAGCGACGAAGGTGGTCATCCGGTAGTTCAACTGCACGGACTTACCTCCAGCCGCGCGCGTGACCGGGTGCTCAATCTCGACCTCGGCAGGGGCCTCAGCGGGACCCGACTGCTGCGGTACGACGCACGCGGCCATGGCAAGTCGACTGGGCGCAAGGTCCCGGAGGATTACCGATGGGAAAGCCTTGCCGAGGATCTTCTGCAGCTGCTCGACAAATGGTTTCCCGGCGAACGGGTGCACGGAGTCGGCCCGTCCATGGGGGCCGGCACGCTGCTGCACGCGGCTGCCCGCGAGCCGGACCGCTTCGCCGGCCTCACGCTCATGGTGCCGGCCACCGCGTGGGAAACCCGGCCCGCGCAGGCGGCGATCTACCGGGTTGCGGCCGAATTGATCGAAACCGAGGGAGTCGGGGCATTCATCGCGTCGTCGCGTGGGGCGACCCCGCCGCCAGCCACGGTCGGCGCGCCCGAAACAGTTCCCGATGTGGCCGACGCGCTGCTGCCGTCATTGTTTCGAGGCGCGGCTCTCAGCGACCTGCCCGCTCGCGACGCGGTCGCACGAATCGATGTGCCGACGACGATTCTGGCCTGGGTCGGTGACCCGGCGCATCCGATGTCGACAGCGGAATCGCTTGCCGCACTGATGCCGCGGTCAACGCTCACCGTGGCGCACATCCCGGCCGATGTCGAGACCTGGCCCCAGATCCTGAGCCAAGACGTCGCCCGCAGAAGCTGACCTGTACGCGGACGCCACGTCGGCTCGTGCCTGGGCCGCGTCGGCGTCTTGCATGGGGTAGGCCATCAGCGGCCTTCGTGTCCTGTCGCGCAACGGATTCCATTTCGGCCGAGTTGACGCATCCGACAACGATCCGACACGCACACCCGTAGTAGTACGCCACTGAACTGCGAATATGCGGCTCGATTCCGCGGTTATTGTTCGTGCCGGGGGCACAAACATCCTCGCAGGTAGGTCGGCCTTCCGACCGTCGGCACGGGCGGGTTAGATCGTCAGCATGGGCGAACGTGTGACGTTCCAAGGTTCCACGGGCGCGACTCTGGCAGGCGTCATCGAGATGCCGGACGGCGCCGTGCGGGGCTGGGGCGTGTTCGCGCACGGCTTCACGCTCGGCAAGGATTCGCCCGCCGCGGCGAGGATCTGCAAGCAACTGGCCACCGACGGCATCGGCATGCTGCGCTTCGACGCGCTGGGCCTCGGCGGATCCGAGGGCGACTGGGGCGACGGGTCGTTCACCGTCAAGGTCCACGACATCGCCAAGGCGTGCGAATTCATGTCAAGCCGCGGAACCCCGGCCGAGATCCTCATCGGGCACTCGTGGGGCGGCGCGGCGGTGCTCGCCGCGGCCCGGCAGTCGACGGGAGTGCGGTCGGTGGTGACGGTCGCCGCACCGGTCGACCCGAGCCACGTCGAAAAGCATTACGACGCAGTCGTCGACAGATGCCTGGCCGAGGGCAGCGCCGAATGGATGGTCGGCGGGCGCACGCTGACGCTCAAGCGGGCATTCGTCGAGGATGTGCGGCGGGCCCAGCTGCGCGGCAAGATCAAGGGTCTGCGCCTGCCGCTGTTGATCCTGCACTCGCCCACCGACAACACGGTCGGCATCGAGAACGCCAGCGAGATCTTTCGCTTGGCCCGTCACCCCCGCAGCTTCGTCTCCCTGGAGGGGTCGGATCACTTTCTCACCGCTCGCGGGCAGGCCCACCGGGCGGGGCGAATCATCGGCGCCTGGGCCGATGCCTACCTGGGCGACAACAGCTAGGCGGAGTAACACCCGCCGAGAGCGGTTGCGGCGCAGGTCGACAGCGGGGGTGTTCTCACACACCGATGCCTTCGGCGAAGTCACCAAGTTGCCCGCGATCGCTGATGTCCAGGACCTCCACGTCGTATCGGTCCGACAGCTCCTGACCGAACGCCATGTCCTGCGGGCTACCGGCCGTGTCGAGGAGGCCAAGCTCGACGATGCCGCCCGAACGCGCCCGGTATTCGGCCCGGGGACTGATCTTCTGCGTGGGCCGGGGCTGGAATGGCAGCACGTCGTGCAGGACCACCTTGCCGACAACCAGATACGACCAGGGCGCATCCACCAGCCCCAGGCGCGACACGTCTTGCGACGCCCGCGGAAAGCCACGCGCCCGCGCGATCGCATCCGCGACCTCGATATCGGCGTACCACCCGCACTCGCAGTCCGGCACCGGCGGCGCGTGTTCCGGGTGGTAGCGGCATGCCGCGGTGGACCATTTCGTGGGCCACGAGATTTCCGAGTAGTAAGGGGACCTCAGCACATCCCCGGGGAGTCCCGTCCAGAACCGGAAACCCACCGCCGTCTCCAAACGGCCGAAGCCCGGTGCGGTCAGGCGCTCGTCCAACCACTCGTGCAGCCCGGGCATTGCCGCCTCGATCGCGACCAACGCGTGTTCGAAGTCGGTGCCGAAGACCGGATTCCGGACGTCGACGCACCGTAACCGGTCGCCGTCGGCACCACGCTCCCGCAACCCCGCAACATGCTCGCGACCCAGCGCGACCACCAGATCGGCGTCGAGGTGTTCGGGCCCGACCGACACGGCGCGATGCTCCGCCGGCGCCGGATAGCCGTGGGCGCGCAACACCGAGCACGCCTGCTCGTCGGCTGTGTCACCCGGCCACGCGAGGGTCCCCGCGCTGGAGACCCGCACCACATCGCTCAGGCCACGCTCCCGCAGCTGCTCGGCGAACAACGCCGCGGCCATCACGGACCGGGCGCGATTGAAACTGCAGACGAACGCGACGTGCAGCCGGGGTTCACCCACGGGCCGTACCGCATCCCACGCAGCGCGACGAACTCATGGAAGTCCTCCACATCGAGGTTGGCGAACCCGCGGGCGCCCCTCGACAAACGATTCAAGCCAGGTACAGACACGCACACGCTATGCCACCACGCGCGGGCGGGCCAGCTGGGTCTGAAGCAGCTGGCAGTCGACGATCTTGCCGGTCCCCCCGCCGCGGCTCAATCGCGCGACAGGACGAACGCCTCGATGTGGCGCTTGCCGGCGCGCACTTCGTACTTGCGCCAGCCGGGGTAGAGCTCGAGGCCCTTCTCCCAGATCTCGTCGCGCTCGCCCGGCGAGGCGAGCCGCGCGGTCGCGTGCCAGGAGTCGCGGCCGATCGCCACGGTCGCCTCCGGGTGGGCCTTGAGGTTGTGGTACCAGGCGGGATGCTTGGCGCCGCCGAAGTTGGACGCGATGAGCGCCAAGCCATCCGGGTGCGGGATCCCGTACACCGCGACGGTGCGGGGCTCCCCCGATTTGGCGCCCGTGGTGGTGAGCATGACCACGGGGATACCGGTTGCGACGCCGGCGAAGCTGCTCCTGCCTCCCGTCACCGTGGTGATGAGACGGTCCAGGTGGTGCGCCGTGGGGCGCAGGAGCGCCGCACCCACCTTCGTGGACGCGAAGCGACGCATCACTCGGTGGAACGCATTGGCATCGTCGAAGGACTGGCCGGCCATGGTGTCATTGTGACCCCTCCCGGGGTCGCTCAGGGCCTGTTCGCCCGAGCTGAAAATCCGACTGAAAACGCGGTACAAGCGTCTGTTGCAACACTAAGCTGCAGCTCGTGGGCAAGAACGTGTTTGCCAACGGCCGGGGGCGCTGGCTGGCGATCCTGGGCTCGCTCGCGCTTGCGGCCGGCATGATCTATGCCCAGGACACGAAGCCGCGATGCTGCGCCCCGGCCGCGGTGGCGGCGGCCCCCACCAAAGCGGCCGCCGCGTCGATCAACGCCGCCGCCCCGTCGGACACCCCACATACCGCCAGCCCCGCGGAAGTGGAGATGTTGGCCGCCGGCGCGCCCGCGGCCGGCCAGCAGTTCCAGGTCGCCCTGCCCCGTGGCATCGCGTCCGAGAACAGGCTGCAGGTCGAGACGATCTGGGCGGAGCGCGCCATCAGCGTGCTGTTTCCGCAGATCAAGACCATCTACGGCTACCGGGAGGACGCCCTGCCGTGGCATCCCAACGGGTTGGCGATCGACGTGATGATCCCTGACCACGCCAGCCCGGAGGGCATCGAGCTCGGCAACCAGATCGCCGGCTACGCCCTGGCGAACGCCAAGCGCTGGGGAATCAACCACGTGATCTGGCGGCAGAAGATCTACCCGGGCGTCGGCGGCGGCAGCTGGACGGCCGACCTCGGCTCGGAAACCCTCAATCACTACGACCACGTGCACATCGCCACCAACGGCGGCGGGTACCCGACCGGGCACGAGATCTACTACATCGCCTCGATGACGCCCGCCCCCTAGTAGCACCGGAGCCGTTGCGCCGCACGGAGATTCATCGGGGGCTCGGCGACCAGGCACTGGTCATGGTCGCCGCAGCAGGAACAGGCCGTAGGCCGCGACGGACTGCGCGTCGGCCATCACTCCCGAACGGATCATCTGCTCGACGTCATCGCGCTCGAACCAGGCGCTGCGCAGGTCCTGCTCCTCGTGCTCCAGGTCGGGTTCGCCCTCGGCGATCCCGGTGGCCAGAAACACCCACCCCCGCTGGCTGGTCATGCCCGGGGCGACGTCGAGCTGCCCCAGCACCTCGAACGACGTCGCGCTCAGCCCCGTTTCCTCGCGCAGCTCGCGTTCGGCCAACTCCGACGGGTCGGTGTCGTCCAGGCCGGGTGCGGTGCCTTGCGGAAATTCCCACCGCCGCTCCCCCAGCGGGTAGCGGAACTGCTCGACCAGCCGGAAGCGGTGCCCGTCGAACGGCATCACCAGCGCGTAGTCCGGTTTGTCCACCACGCCGTAGATGCCGGGACTACCGTCCGGGCGGCGGATGTCGTCTTCGCGGAGCACCATCCATTGGCTCCGATAGATCTCGCGGGACGCGACGCGTTCGATGAAGGGCACCCACCCAGTATCACCGGGAGGCCGCGAAGCGGTCGTACGTGCGGCGCAGGGCGCCGCGCTCGACCGAGTGCAGCACGCCGGTGAGGACCTCGAACACGTCGACATGTCCGACGGTGGGATCGGCCGTGCCGCCACCGGTGTATTGCCACGGCAGGGCGCGCCCGCGGCGCAGCACTTCGCCGAGATACCACACGGCGCCATCGACGAACGGCGCGTTGTGCTCCTCGTCCAGGAGCTGCTCCGGTGTCGGCGCCTTCTGAATGACGAGCTCTTCCAACGCATCGAGGGACTCCGGCGACATGTCCCACACGGCTTCGCCCCCGTGATGGCCCGCCCAGACCGGGAATTGGGCCCCGCGCTCGGCAAGCCAGCACCGCAGGTATTCCTCATCCGAAAACCGCCGGGTTGCCCGCCTTTTGGCACTCAGCCGCCGCTTGCTGGCTTCTTCGACCCGTTCCCGCACCTCGGCCGTAACCCATCGGTCATACGCAGCGCGCAGCCAGCCGGTGTTGCCGAATCCCGGCCGAAGGGGACGTTCGATGTCTTGGAATGGGTAGTGTCCGGCAAACCCCACCCGGCTGTGGGTGGTGACCGAAATCCACCACGGGCTCAGCGGACGCTCGTCGACGATTCGCCCGGTTACGTCATGCTGGTACTGGTTGAAGGCCCACCGGGAGGGCCTTGCTCGATGCAGCGTCTCTCCGAAATACCATGCCGCGCAGTCCTTTGCGTTCCCGGGAGTGCCCTCGGGCAGCTTCTGCAGCTCGGTCACGATCTCTCCGAGCGCCACCAGCGAGTCACGACCGAAATCCCACGTCTCGTCAGGGCCGTAGCGGGCGACGAAGTTCGGAAACTCACGCTGCTGTTCGGCGCGCCAGGTGTCACAGAAGTCCGGGGCCGGTTCCGCGACGGGGTCCAGCCCGGGCGTGAGGGACCGCATGGGTTGCCAGGTCGGGTCTTCGGCCTTGCGCGCCGAAACACGTTGTGACTGCGCGAGGTACACGCGGGTCAGCGTGGCCCCATCGCGCCACTTGAACGCGAAGGACAACAGATGCGTCGGCGAAATGGTGCCCTTGAAGTTGTCGAGATGCGGCCGCACGACGGGGAAGCCACGGGTGACGCTATTCTCGTCGTCGTCCCACAGCCAGCGACCACCGACGGCGCGCAACAGCGTCTCGCCGATGTACGCGGCGAGCCCGCAGGTGAAGGCGGGGTCCTCGATGGTGCTCTCGATGGCGAATTCCTCGACCCTGCGCAATGATTCGGCCGAGTAGTCCAGGGCGACATCGGCGGGCAGATACTCACCCGAGAGGGTCGCGATGCGGGCGGCGACCTCGTTCAGCCACAGCTCGAGCTGGCATTGCCACCCATCCCCAGTCCATGTCCACGGGCCGGTGTCGGCGTTGTCGAAGTAACCGGACGGCCACGGGTGCTCTTGTTCCACGTAGCGGCCGTCGTGGTACAGATCGAGTGGGTTGCCCGTTTCGATGAGTCGGTTGAGCTTCTGGCGCGGCGAGGTCGGGTAATCGCCGGTGTCCTTGCTCGCGACCCGGTACTCGTCGGCCCGCGCCGGCTCGTGGTCGCCCCAGGCTACCCAGCGCCAGTAATGTGGATCCTTCCGGCGGAGTACCTCGCCGAGGTACCAGGTCGCTCCGTCGGTGAAACCCGCGTTCACGGGATCGTCGAGGTCAGCGGTGGTCGGACACCGATGCAAGACGACGTCGGCGACCGCCTCGAGCGATTCGTTGCTGAAGTCCCAACCCTGGCCGCCGCCAAAACGGGCCACCCACTCTGGGAAGGCCAGCTCCTGTTCGGCCACCCACGCGTCCGCGACCTTGTCGGGCGCCAGCTCCGCCTGGCCCTCCGAGGGACCGGCGTCGTCCGACCCCGCAGCCCCCATCTGGGTGGAGATCTGCTCGGCCACCCAGCGGTACTCCTCGACGCGGTCGCGCCACTTCGCCAGTTCCTCCCTGGCAGCAACGGTCACGGGATTGTCGTCGCCGAAGACCCGGGCCTCGTCGTCGACCAGCGCTTGCCAGGTGGCGACCTTGTCCCCGTAGTCCTCGGGCTCGGGCTCCCACAGCGCGATGGTGTGCCGCGCGATCAGGGTGTGACGGTGGTCTTCGCCCAGCTTTTCGCGCATCACCTCGACCAGCGCCTCGAGCTGGGCCACGGCGCCGGCGCCGTCCACTGATTCGCCGTGCCATTGCGCCAGCGACAACCGCATTCCCAACGTGTCCTCGTGGTCGTCGCCGAGCACCCGCCGGCGGGCGGCGAGGACGCGCTCGCCCTCGGCGATGGCGGCCGGGTAGTCACCGAGCTCCCTCAGCTTGTGCGCCACCCGGTCCCGGGACGTCAGCACGGTGGGGTGCTCGGGGCCCAGGACCCGTTCCTCGTCGGCCGCCAGCTGCGACCATTCGGCCAGCGCCGCCCGCGTTTCCTGCTGCGGCCGGTCGGCGAACATGTGGCGCGCCGTCAACGTGGTGATGTGGTCGCGCCCCAGCACCTCCTGGAATTCGGGCACCAGCTGCTCGAGAACGGCGTAGGCCCCGGCCTGGTCTCCCATCTGCAGCTGGAGGTGGACCAGCGCGAGCTTCATGTCCAAGACGTTGGGGTGGCGCTCCCCCAGCACCGGGCGGCAGACCGCGACCAGCTCGTTCATGAGCGGCAGCGCCCCGGCGAAATCGGCGGCGGCGATGCGCTCCGAGATGAGCCGGGTCAAGGCGGCCAGCGGCCCAGGCAGTTCCGGCTGCGTCATACCGCTATCGAATCTCGCGGGCGGCCCCGTGGCAATTCACTCCGCCTCCCGGAGTGTCCGGTGTCGCGCTGGCATGAATCGGCACCGTGCCCGATAGTCATAGGAACGAAAACGCCAACGTCAGCAGAGGTGGGGGTTATGCCGGACGCCCGAAAGCGTGCATAACCATGCGCGGCCACATCATCGTCAGCGGTGACGACGCGCTGGCGACCACGATTGTCGAGGAGCTCAACAACGCCGGCGTGCACATCGTCAAGGTCCGAACGGCCGGCGAACTCGACACCGTCGGAGTCACCCGCGCCCGCGCGGTGATCTGCGTCGGGGACGACGACGCGACAAACCTCGAAATCGCCCTGCTGGCAAGGAAGGCCAACCCACGCGTGCGGGTGGTGGCGCGGCTGGCCAACGACGTGTTGCGCACGGCGATGGCCGCCGACAAGCGCCCCGGCGCGATCCTGGACGTCGCCGACCTGGCCGCGCCCTCGGTGGTCGAGGCATGCCTTGCGCACACCGTGCACCCGTTCGAGGCGGCGGGCATCGAGTTCGTCGTCTCCGGCGCCGAGTCCCCGCGGGACGCGACACTGCGGGAGATCTACGGCGACCTGGCACCGGTGGCGGTGATTCACGGCGAGGACTGCGCCACCCCGGGGGAGGTGGTGTCGTGCCCGGGGCGCGACCTGTCGATACACGCGGGCGACTGGACGGCGATGATCGGCACCGCCGAGGAGTTGGCCGCGCGCGGCATCAAGGTTCCCCGGCCCACCGTGACGCACTATCGCCTGCTCCGGCTGCGGCGGGCGCTCGACGGGGTGCGCGCCCTGCGCGACGACGTCAACCCGATGTTCGCGCGGGCCGTGCTGGCCGCGGCCTGCCTGCTGGTCGGCTCGACGGTGATCCTGCGCTTCTCGTATCAGCCGCGCCCGAAGATGACGTGGCTCGACGCGCTGTACTTCAGCACCGAGACGATCGCGACGGTGGGTTACGGCGACTTCAGTTTCCTCCACCAGCCCACCTGGCTGCGGCTGTTCAGCATCATGTTGATGTTCGCCGGCGTCACCACCACGGCGCTGCTCGTCGCGTTCATCGCCGACCTGCTGTTGTCGCGGCGGTTCGCCCATTCGGTGGGGCGTCGCCGGGCGCGCCACCTGCGCAATCACGTCATCGTCGTCGGCCTCGGCTCGTTCGGCAGCCGCGTCGTCGCCGACCTGCGGTCGGCCGGATACGACGTCGCGGTGATCGAGCGGGACGAGAACAACCGCTACCTGTCCACGGCGGCCGACCTGGACGTTCCGGTGATCTTCGGCGACGCGACGCTGCGCCAGACGCTCGAGGCCGCCCGCGTCGACCATGCCCGCGCGGTGGCGGTGCTGACGCAGGACGACATGGTGAACATCGAGACCGGGATCGTGCTGCGCGAGATGCTGAGTCCGCGGGTCAAGCCCGAAACCGTCCGGCCCGACGTTCCGCTCGTGCTGCGCGTCTACGACCGCGAGCTGGGGGCCGCCGTGGCGCAGCGGTTCGGATTCGAGAACGTCCGGTCCACCGTCGAACTGGCCGCGCCGTGGTTCATCGGCGCCGCGATGGGCCTGCAAGTGCTGGGCACGTTTTCCGTCGGGCAGCGTTCGTTCATGATCGGCGGAATGCACGTTGCGGCCGGCAGCGAACTGGATGGGCTGAAGATGTTCGAGCTGTCCACCCAGACCCGAGTCATCGCGATCACCCGGCAGGACGCGCCCGTGGAACTGCACCCGCGGCGCGACGCCTGGCTGCGCGGCGGCGACACGGTGTACCTCGTCGGCCCGTACCGCGAGTTGCTGGCGACGCTGCGCAAGGGGCAGCCTCCCCAGCAGCCGGCCGCGGGCGACGAGCGCGCGAGCGCCTAACCAGCTAGATCTTGGCCGCCACGTCCGCCGCGCGGCTCAGCTGGTCGACGTCCGAGCTGGTCGGGATGAGCTGCACCTCGTGGGTGCCGATGTCCTCGAACCTGCGCAGCACGGCCAGCAGCTCGTCCTCGGTGCCGGCCCAGCCGGTCGTGGGCGCCATGGCGTCGACGTACTCCGCCGGGATCCAGTTCATGTAGCGCCGGAGATGGCGATGCACCTGGGCCCGGGACTGTTCGGGCGACCCGAACGCGAACCAGAACGACGTCACCAGGTGCGGCTCGCCCTTGCCCGCTTGCGCCCACGCGTCGCGCGCGACGTCGAACAACTCGTTTTGCTTGGTGACGTCCAGGTCCAGCGTGGTCCCCGCCAGCCCCGCCGCCCACGTCGCGGCGCTGCGGATGGTCTTCGGCCCGATGCTGCCCACCAGCAGCGGCGGGCCGCCGGGCTGCACCGGGGCAGGCCCGACCGGCAGCACCGATTCGGTGAGCTTTTCGCCTGCCCATACCCGCTTCATCACGGCCACCCGGTCGGCCATGTCGCGCATGGTCTGGGTCGCCGGATCGGCGCCGACGGCGTGGTAGTCCTCGTGCCTGCCACCCACGCCGATACCCACGCTCAGCCGCCCACCGCAGAGCATGTCGCCGGTGGCAAGGGCCTTGGCCAGCATGACGGGGTCGTGCAGCTGCGGCACGATCACGGTCGTCAGCAGCCGCACCCGGCTCGTCCACGCGGCCAGGGCACCCAGCAGGGTGAGGTTGTCCGGGTTGTCGAACGCGATCCGTTCGCCCCAGCACAGCGACGAGAACGGACCGCCGTCGATCGCGCGGGCCCAGTTCTCCAACAGTTCCGCGTCCAAGTCCGGCTCCATCACCGGCAGCGTCATCGCAATCCGCACGACGGCGATTCTGGCATGGCGGCCGACATCGGCTGCCTCCAGTGGCAGCATGGAGCAGGTGGGCTTCACCAGCAGTTCCATCGCACACGTCCGCCTCACCGTGACCGATATCGAACGGTCCCGGCAGTTCTACGAGAGCGTGTTCGGTTGGCCGGTCCTGCTGGAGGTGCCCGACAACGCCGACGAGGCGACCCGCAACCAGTTGAGCTTCCTGTTCGGTGGTGTCATCTATGACCTCGGCGGCACGCTGCTCGGACTGCGGCCCGTGGCCACCGACCGCTTCCACGAGGATCGCGCCGGGCTCGACCACATCGCCTTCCGAGTCGCCAGTAAGGACGAATTGGACTCCGCCGCAGCGCATCTCGACGAGGTTGGCGTGGCTCACGAGCCGGTGAAGGACATCGGGCCGTCGTACATCCTGCAGTTCCGGGACCCGGACAACATCGCGCTGGAGCTCACGGCACCCAAGTAGTTGTGGCGGGAGTAGTCGTGGCGGGCGTGCGCAGAATGACAGCGGATACGGCGTGTCGGCGGGCGAACACGCGCGCTCGCTGAGGGGTAAAGAGGAACTATGCCGATCAGTTTCAACCACACCATCGTCGCCTCCCGCGACAAGCACGAGTCAGCGCAGTTCCTCGCCGAGTTGTTCGGCCTGCCGGAGCCAAAGCCGTTCGGCCACTTCATAGTTGTCCAACTCGAGCATGGCGCCAACCTGGATTATGCGGACGCCCCCGACGGCGCGGAGATCCCTCGACAGCACTACGCCTTCCTGGTGTCCGAGGAGGACTTCGACACGATCTACGGCAAGATCTCCTCCCGCGGCCTGCAGCACTGGGCGGACCCGGGTGCCAAACGCCCCGGCGAGATCAACCACAACGACGGCGGGCGCGGGGTGTACTTCCTCGACCCGTCCGGCCATGCCATGGAGATCCTCACCCGCCCGTACGGGTCGGGGAGCTGAAGCCGCGGGCCGTGGCGGCTATTCGCCGGCGCGCGGTGTGCCGTGCCGCGCGCTCTCCTGGGTCCGGTAATCGTCGGCGAATTGCGCGACATGCCTGGGCAGGCTGTTGGCGGCGACGTCGGCCAGGGTCGTCTCTTCCAGCACCGAGCGCATGCTGGCACGCAGCGCCCGCCAGACGTCGGTGAGCGCCGCCGTGGGCCCCGAGTACGGCAGGTCTCCCAGGCCGATGTCGCGCACGCTCGCCAGCGGCCCGTCGATGCAGCGCAACACGTCGGCGATGCTGATCTCGTGTCCGGGACGGGCCAGTTCGTAGCCGCCCTCGCGGCCCCGATGGCTGCGCACCAGGCGGTCGGTGCGCAGGTTGGTCAGGATGTCGACGAGGAACTGCGGCGGGATGCCCTGCGCCTGAGCCAGGTCGTCGGTTTTCACCAACGTCCCGTGGGGGACCGTGGCGAGCTGGACCATGGCCCGCACCGCGTACTCCGCCTTCGCCGACATGCGCACTCTCAGGATTGTGCCACTCGCTGGGCGAATTCCTGCGCAGCCCGGCGACGATGCGGTCCGCGCCGCGGACCGAGGTGGGGGCACCACCCGCTTGCGGGGGCAAGCCGGGCAATCAGACAGAGCCGTGCGTTAAGCCCGCGATTCGAGCAGATCCACCACGCGCTGCGCCTGCTCCTCGACGCTGCGGTCGGGCGTCAAGCGCAGGTCGGGATCGGCCGGCGGTTGATACGGGCTGTCGATCCCGGTGAAGTTCGCGATCTCGCCCGCGCGCGCCTTGGCGTACAGCCCCTTCGGATCCCGCTGTTCGCACTCGTCGAGCGGGGTGTCGCAGAACACCTCGATGAAGTCGAAGCCCGCGGCGGCGTGCACATTACGAGCCATCTCGCGCTGCTCGGTCAGCGGGCTGATCGCCGGCACCAGCACGACGTTGCCGCAGTCGGCGAGCAGCGCCGCCACATGCGCCAGCCGGCGCAGATTCTCGGCGCGGTCGGCCATGGAAAAGCCCAGGTCGGCGTTCAACCCGTGCCGCAGGTTGTCGCCGTCGAGAACGTAAGCGGCGATGCCTCTTTCGAGCAGCATCTGCTCGACCAGCATCGCCACCGAAGACTTGCCGGAACCGGATAGGCCGGTGAACCACACCGTCCTGCCCCGAGGCCGTGCCGCCGCGACGGCCGATGACTTGTGCCGCACGGTGTTCGGGCTCGCCGTCTGGGCCGAGACGTCGCGCAGCACCATGCCCGCCGCCACGGTGCCGTTGCTGTGCGGGTCGATGAGGATGAACGAACCGGTACTGGCGTTTCGGGTGTACTCGTCGAGCAGCAGCGGCACCTGGGTACGCAGCGAGATACGGCCAAGTTCGTTGAGCTGCAACGCCGTCGCGGTCTTGTCGCGATGCAGGGTGTTGACGTCGAGCCGGTAATCCAGCCCGGTCACCCGCGCACGGGTGGTGCGGGTGGTGTGCTTGATGACGTATTCGCGGCCGGGTTCCAGCGTGGCGCCGTCGGCCATCCAGCACACGGTCGCGTCGAAGTCCTGCGTGACCCGGGGATGGTTGTTGGTGCGGGCGATGAGATCGCCGCGCGAGATATCGATATCGTCGGCCAGGCTCACCGACACCGCCATCGGCGGAAACGCCTCTTCCACTGGACCGTTTGGGCCCTCGATCGCGGTGATCCGGGTGGTCTTACCGATCGGCAGGACGACGACTTCATCGCCCGGACGCATGACCCCGCTGGCCACGGTGCCGGCGTAACTGCGGTGGTCCTGGTGCTCGCGGGTGTGCGGCCGGATGACGTACTGGACGGGGAACCGCACGTCGACCAGGTTGCGGTCGCCGGCGATGTAGACCTCTTCCAGGTGCGACAGCAGCGCCGGGCCCTCATACCAGGGCGTCTGGTCCGACTTGTTCACTACGTTGTCGCCGTGCAACGCGGAGATCGGAATGGTGGCCACGTCGTGCACGTCCAAACGCGCTGCGAAGGCGTGGAATTCGTCCCGGATCGCCTCGAATTTCTCCCTGTCCCAGCCGATCAGGTCCATCTTGTTGACGGCGAGCACGACGTGCTGAATGCCCAGCAGCGAGGCCAGGAAGGCGTGCCGGCGGGACTGCTCGAGCAGGCCGTGCCGGGCATCGACCAGGACGATGACCAGTTGTGCGGTCGACGCGCCGGTCACCATGTTGCGGGTGTACTGGATGTGCCCAGGGGTGTCGGCGATGATGAATTTGCGCTTGGGAGTGGCGAAATAGCGGTAGGCGACGTCGATCGTGATGCCCTGCTCGCGCTCCGCACGCAGGCCGTCGGTCACCAGCGCCAGGTCCGTGTAGTCGTGCCCACGGTCCTTGGAGGTTTGTTCCACCGCCGCCCACTGATCCTCCATGACGGCCTTGGAGTCGTAGAGCAGGCGTCCGATCAGTGTGGACTTGCCGTCGTCGACGGAACCCGCGGTCGCGATGCGAAGCAGCGTCGTAGGTGTGGCCATCAGAAATACCCCTGCCGTTTGCGGTCCTCCATGCCGGCCTCCGAGATCCGGTCGTCGGCCCTGGTCGCGCCCCGTTCGGTCAGCCGGGACACCGCGGTCTCGGCGATGACCTCGGCCACCGTCGCGGCCTCGGATTCCACGCATCCGGTGCAGGTGACGTCCCCGACGGTGCGGAAGCGCACCGTCGCCTCGAACACCGGCTCGTCGTCGCGCGGCTGCATGTGCCGGTCGACCGCGAGCAGCATGCCGTCACGACGAAACACCTTGCGCCGGTGGGCGTAATAGATCAAGGGCAGAGCGATGTTCTCCGCGCCGATGTAGGACCAGATGTCGAATTCGGTCCAGTTGGACAGCGGGAACGCCCGGATGTGCTCGCCCTTGTGGTGCCGGCCGTTGTACAGGTTCCACAGCTCGGGCCGCTGTGCCTTCGGGTCCCACTGGCCGAACTCGTCGCGGAAGCTGAACACCCGCTCCTTGGCGCGCGCCTTCTCCTCGTCGCGGCGCGCCCCGCCGAACGCCGCGTCGAATTTGTGCTCGCGGATGGCGCGCAGCAACGTCACGGTCTGGATGGAGTTGCGGCCCTGTTTCGGCTCGACGACCCGACCGGCGTCGATGTCCTCCTGGACCGAGGCGACCACGAGGCGCACCCCGTGTTCGGCGACCAGTTCGTCGCGGGTGGCGATCACCTCGTCGAAGTTGTGCCCGGTGTCGACGTGCATCACCGGGAACGGCAACCGCCCGGGCCGGAATGCCCGCAGCGCCAGGTGCAGCATGACGATGGAGTCCTTGCCGCCCGAGAACAACAGCACGGGCCGCTCGAACTCGGCGGCAACCTCCCGGATGATGTGGATCGCTTCGGCCTCCAGCGAGCGCAGATGGCTCAACTCGTACTGGCCGGCGGCGGGGCCCGCCTTCAGATCGCTGGTCATAGCTCCCTCGGATCAACCTGACCCTCTTAAACCTGGCAGAGTCGGTCAAGTTTAGTAATTTTGCCCACTATAGCACCAGCTAACACCGGTCGTGTCAAGTGGGGCGTCCCCATGGCGCGGTCGCCGGCCACCGGACGCATCGGGTCAAGTGCGGGCGCGAACCTTTCCCGCCGGTGCCCGGTGCGAAAGCATGGGCGGATGCCTTCTGACTCCGCACCAGCCGGCCCCAGCGGCCGCGACGTCATCGCGCAGTTCCTCCCCCAATCACCGCTCGTCGCGAAGTTGGGAATCGTTGCCGACCGGCTCGACGAACGCGAGGTCCGGCTGCGCCTGCCGTGGGACCCCTCCAACGTGACCATCGGCGACATGATCCACGGGGGCGCGATCGCCACCCTCGCCGACGTCACCGTCATGGCGGCGGCGTGGTGCGGCGCGCAGGCACCGCCGGAACTGCGGGGCGTCACCATATCCATGGCGTTGGACTTCATGGCTCCCGCTCGGGCGACGGACGTCATCGGCGTCGGCCGGGTGTTGCGGCGCGGCCGGTCGCTGGTCAACTGCGAGGCCGAGATCCTCGACGGACAGGGCCGGCTCGTCGCGAAGGCTCTGGCGACCTACAAGATCGGCTAGCAGGTCGGCTAGAGAGTCACTTCCTCGAGTTTGCCCGTCGTGATGTCGAAGACGAACCCGCGCGCGGATTCGTGTTTGGTCACGAACGGGCTGGCCTCGATGCGGCGCAGCGACTGCCGGACGTCCTCGGCGGGGTCCGGGAACGCCTCGGCCGCCCACGCCGGCTTCAAACCGGTCTCCTCTTGAATGGCGCGCTTGAAGTCGTCGTCGGTGAAGGTCAGCATCCCGCAGTCCGTGTGGTGGATCAGGATGATCTCCCGGGTCCCCAATAGCCGCTGACTGATGGCCAGTGAGCGGATCACGTCGTCGGTGACGACTCCGCCGGCGTTGCGGATGACATGTGCCTCGCCCTCGTTCAGGCCGAGGAGGCGGTACACGTCGAGCCGGGCGTCCATGCATGCGACGACCGCGACATGTTTGGCCGGCGGCATCGGCAGCGGCCCGCTGAAGGTGCTCGCATATTGGGCGTTGTTGGCCAGGTAATCCTCGGTAACCGTCACGCAAGCCTCCTCGGAAGTTTCGCAGCACGGGATCGCTGCCTGCATCGGTGCCGCGGTGGATGTTAACAACGGGCCACCGATCATTGACGCATGAAAATCAGCCGGATCACAAGGATCCGGCCGCCGCACCGGGCCGGCACGGGCTGGGATCGTTAACCTGTCCCAATGCGGGACGGGCGGTGCGGTCGGCGATGATTCGCTTCTTGGCGCGCCGGCTGCTCAACTACGTGGTGCTGCTGGCGCTGGCGTCGTTTCTGACGTTCTGCCTCACGTCGGTGGCGTTTCGGCCGCTGGACAGCCTGTTGCAGCGCAGCCCACGGCCGCCGCAGTCGGTCATCGACGCCAAGGCGCACGCGCTCAATCTCGACAAGCCGATCCCGATCCGCTACGCGCAGTGGGCCTCGCACGCGGTTCGCGGCGACTTCGGAAAGACCATCACCGGACAGCCCGTCGGTGCCACGCTCTGGCGCCGCGTCGGAGTCACCCTGCGGCTTTTGGTCATCGGATCGTTGGCCGGGACCGCCCTGGGCATCGCGGCCGGGGCGTGGGGGGCCATCCGCCAGTACCGGCTCAGTGACCGCCTCGTCACGATGGTGGCTCTGCTGATCCTGAGCACCCCGACGTTCGTCATCGCGAGCCTGTTGATCCTCGGTGCGCTGCGGGTGAACTGGGCCTTGGGCATGCAGCTGTTCGACTACACCGGAGAAACCTCGCCGGGCGTGGCCGGCGGGTTCGGGCACCACCTGATGGACCGGTTGCGGCACCTGGTCCTTCCCACGCTCACCCTGACTTTGGCGGCCGCCGCCGGATACAGCCGTTATCAGCGCAACGCGATGCTCGACGTCCTGGGCCAGGATTTCATTCGCACCGCGCGCGCCAAGGGGCTGACCCGCAGGCGCGCGCTGATCAAGCACGGGCTGCGCACGGCGCTGATACCGTTGGCCACCCTGTTCGCCTACGGGGTGGCCGGCCTGGTCACCGGCGCGGTGTTCGTGGAGAAGATCTTCGGCTGGCACGGCATGGGCGAATGGCTGGTGCAGGGCATCGCGACGCAGGACACCTACATCATCGCCGCGATCACGCTGTTCTCCGGAACGGTGGTGCTGCTGGCCGGCCTGCTCTCCGACGTCTTCTACGCGGCCCTCGACCCGAGAGTGCGGGTGTCATGACGTCCGATACCAAAGTTGATGGCGCTCAGGGTATCTCGTCGCCGAAGGCCTCCGAGTTCACCTCACGCCGCACCCTGGTGTTGCGCAGGTTCATGCGCAATCGCTTGGCGGTCGCGGCGCTGACGCTGCTGGTGCTGCTCTTCGTCGGCTGCTACGCGCTGCCGGCGGTGCTGCCGTATTCCTACGACGACCTTGATTTCGGCGCGCTGCTGCAACCGCCGAACGGCCGACACTGGTTGGGCACCAACGCGCTGGGCCAGGACCTGCTGGCGCAAATCCTGCGGGGCATGCAGAAGTCGATGCTGATCGGCGTGTGCGTGGCGGTCATCTCGACCGGCATCGCCGCAACCGTGGGCTCGGTCGCGGGCTATTTCGGCGGCTGGCGGGACCGCGCGCTGATGTGGTTGGTGGACCTGTTGTTGGTGGTGCCCAGCTTCATCCTCATCGCCATCGTCACCCCGCGAACCAAGAGCTCGGCCAACATCCTGATGCTCGTCCTGCTGCTCGCCGGGTTCGGCTGGATGATCAGCTCGCGCATGGTGCGCGGCATGACCATGAGCCTGCGTGAACGCGAATTCATCAGGGCCGCAAGATACATGGGCGTGTCCAGTCGGCGGATAATCCTGGGCCACGTGGTGCCCAACGTGGCCTCCATCCTGATCATCGACGCCGCCCTCAACGTCGCTTCGGCCATCCTCGCCGAAACCGGGCTGAGCTTTCTCGGCTTCGGCATCCAGCCCCCCGACGTGTCGTTGGGCACCTTGATCGCCAACGGCACCCAGTCCGCCACCACCTTCCCGTGGGTGTTCCTGTTCCCGGCGGGCGTGCTGGTGCTGATCCTGGTGTGCGCCAACGTGACCGGTGATGGCTTGCGCGACGCGCTCGACCCCGGCAGCGGCATGTTGCGGGCCGGCGCCCGGTGAGCGCGCTGCTCGAGGTGACCGACCTGGCGGTCACCTTCCCGACCGAAGGCGAACCGGTGACCGCGGTGCGCGGCATCAGCTACAGCGTCGGCCCGGGCGAAGTCGTGGCCATGGTCGGCGAATCGGGTTCGGGCAAGTCGGTTTCGGCGATGGCGGTGGTGGGTCTGCTGCCGGAGTACGCGCGGGTGCGCGGCTCGGTGCGGTTGCACGACACCGAGCTGCTCGGCCTGGGCGACGACGCCATGTCGCGGTTCCGCGGCAAGGCGGTCGGCATGGTGTTCCAGGACCCGATGTCGGCGCTGACGCCCGTCTACACCGTCGGCGACCAGATCGCCGAAGCCATCGAGATCCACCAGCCGCAGGTGGGCAAGAAGGCCGCCCGCCGGCGCGCGGTGGAACTGCTCGAGCTGGTCGGCATCGCGCAGCCCGAACGGCGTGCCCGCGCCTTTCCCCACGAGCTGTCCGGCGGCGAACGGCAGCGGGTGGTCATCGCGATCGCGATCGCCAACGACCCGGACCTGCTGATCTGTGACGAACCGACCACTGCGCTGGACGTCACCGTGCAGGCGCAGATCCTCGAGGTGCTCAAGACGGCGCGCGACATCACCGGCGCCGGCGTGCTGATCATCACCCACGACCTGGGTGTGGTCGCCGAGTTCGCCGACCGGGCGTTGGTGATGTACGCGGGCCGGGTCGTCGAATCCGCCGGAGTGCACGACCTTTACCGCGATCGCCAGATGCCCTACACCGTCGGGCTGCTGGGCTCGGTTCCGCGGCTGGACGCCGCGCAGGGCACCCGGTTGGTGCCGATCCCCGGCGCACCGCCGTCGTTGGTGGGGCTCGAACCGGGCTGCCCCTTCGCGCCCCGCTGCCCGCTCGTCATCGACGAGTGCCGCACGCAGGAGCCGGCCTTGCTCCCGGTGGGTGTCGACCATCGGGCGGCCTGCATCCGCACCGACCTGGTCAACGGCCGCACCGCCGCGGACATTTACGGCGTCAACACCTCCGCTCGTGGCGAGGAGGCGGGCGACTCGTCGGTCGTCGTGCGGGTGCGCGACCTGGTCAAGACCTTTGCCTTGACCAAAGGTGTGGTGTTACGCCGCACCGTCGGGGAGGTCCGCGCCGTCGACGGGGTCAGTTTCGAGTTGCGGCAGGGCCGCACCCTGGGCATCGTCGGCGAGTCCGGCTCCGGCAAGTCGACCACCCTGCACGAGATTTTGGAGTTGGTCGCGCCGCAGTCGGGTTCGATCGAGGTGCTCGGCGCGGACGTGGCGACCCTGACGGCGTCGCGACGGCGATCGTTGCGCCGTGACATCCAGGTGGTGTTCCAGGACCCGGTGGCGTCGCTCGACCCACGCTTCCCGGTGTTCGACCTTCTCGCAGAGCCGTTGCTGGCCAACGACTTCGGTAAGAGCGAGACCGACGCGCGGGTCGCCGAGTTGCTCGACACCGTGGGGTTGCGCCGGGCCGACGCCACTCGTTATCCCGCCGAGTTCTCCGGCGGCCAGAAGCAGCGCATCGGGATCGCGCGGGCGCTGGCCTTGCAGCCCAAGATCCTGGCGCTCGACGAGCCGGTCTCCGCTCTCGACGTCTCGATCCAGGCCGGCATCATCAACCTGCTGCTCGACCTGCAGGAGAGGTACGGGCTGTCGTATCTCTTCGTTTCGCACGACCTTTCGGTGGTCAAACACCTCGCGCACCAGGTGGTGGTCATGTATGCCGGCACGATCGTGGAGCAGGGCGACAGCGAGCAGGTGTTCGCCAACCCGCAGCACGAATACACCCGGCGGCTGCTGGGTGCCGTGCCACAACCGGACCCGGGCAGACGTGTCTAGGCGGCTGGCGGCCGCGCTCCTCGCCGTGGCGCTCGCGGCGTCCGGGTGCTCACCGGCGATCAGCCTGGTGCCCGAAACCGGCCAGAACGCCGAGATCGGCACGACCAGCGATATCAACCCGCAGGATCCCGCCACGTTGCAAGACGGCGGCAGCCTGCGGCTGGCGCTCAGCGATTTCCCGCCCAACTTCAACATCCTGCACATCGACGGCAATTCGGCCGAGGTCGCGGCCATGATGAAGGCGACGTTGCCGCGGGCGTTCGTCATCGGCGCGGACGGCTCGACGACGGTCGACACCGACTACTTCACCAGCGTCGAGCTGACCGGGACGACGCCGCAGGTGGTGACCTACACGATCAACCCCAGGGCGGTGTGGTCAGACGGCACGCCGATCACCTGGGAAGACATCGCCAGCCAGGTGCACGCCTTGAGCGGCGCCGACAAGGCGTTCGAGATCGCCGGACCCGGCGGCGCCGACCGCGTCGCGTCGGTCACCCGCGGTGTCGACGACCGGCAGGCCGTCATGACGTTCGCCAAGCCCTACGCCGAGTGGCGCGGGATGTTCGCCGGCAACGGCATGCTGCTGCCCCGGAGCATGACGGCCACCCCCGAGGCGTTCAACACGGGTCAGCTCGACGGGCCGGGCCCGTCGGCCGGCCCCTTCATCGTCACGTCGCTGGACCGGACCACCCAGCGGATCGTATTGTCGCGCAACCCGAAATGGTGGGGCGCCCAACCGCGCCTGGACAACATCACCTACCTGGTGCTCGACGACGCCGCGCGGCTGCCGGCGTTGCAGAACAACACCATCGACGCGTCCGGCGTCGGCACCGTCGACCAGTTGACCATCGCGCAGCGCACGAAGGGCATCTCGATCCGGCGTGCCCCGGCCCCGGCGTGGTCGCACTTCACGTTCAACGGTGCGCCCGGGGCCATCCTGGCCGACAAGGCGCTGCGCCTCGCGGTGGCCAAGGGCATCGACCGGCGCACCATCGCCAAGGTGGTGCAGTACGGCCTCACCAGTGATCCGGTGGCGCTGGGCAACCACATCTATGTCGCGGGGCAGAAGGGTTATCAGGACAACAGCTCGGTCGTCCCCTACGACCCGGACGAGGCCAGACGCGAGCTCGACGCGCTGGGCTGGCGGTTGAACGGTCAGTTCCGCGAGAAGGACGGGCGCCAACTGGTCATCCGCGACCTGTTCTATGACGCCCAGGGCAGCCGGCAGTTCGCCCAGATCGCGCAGCACAGTCTCGCGCAGATCGGCGTCAAGCTGGAACTCGTCGCCAGGGCCGGCAGCGGGTTCTTCACCAATTACATCAACGTCGGCGATTTCGACATGGCCCAATTCGGTTGGCTGGGGGACGCTTTCCCGCTGTCGGCGCTCACCCAGATCTACCTGTCGAGCGGGGAGAGCAACTTCGGCAAGATCGGCGGCCCGCGGATCGACGCGGCGGTCGAGCGGACGCTCGAAGAGCTCGACCCCGGCAAGGCGCGGGCGCTGGCCAACGATCTCGACAAACTCATCTGGGCAGAGGGGTTCAGCCTGCCGCTGACCCAGTCGCCCGGCGACGTCGCGGTGCGCAGCACGCTGGCCAACTTCGGCGCGGCCGGCCTCGCCGACCTGGACTACACCGCCATCGGTTTCATGCGCGGCTGATCCGGCGCAGGCGCGCCGGGATCGGCAGCGCGCCCTCCACGGTGGCGGCCAACCCGATGACTTTCCAGAGCAGGCGCAGCTCGGGGCGCGCCGGAAGCGCGTCGAGCGCGGGTGCTTGCGCGGCGAGGCCGTCGAGTTCGCCCCGCCACGCCGCGCGGGCGATGGCGATCGCCGCGGGCTCGCGAAAGTCGAGCGCGCTGTGCGCCATGGTGGGCAGCTTCAACAGGACCGCGTGCGGCAGCAGCGAGGCGACCCGCTCCGCGACGGCCGGCGGGGTGATGAGGTCGCGGCCGCCGGAAACCACCGCGGTGGGCCAGCCGAAATGCGGCATCTCGGCCACCAGGTCGTAGGGCTCGTCCTCGAATGTCGCCGTCTGCGTGCGCGCTTCGCGTTCGGCGACGGCGGGGTCGAGCGGCAGCCCGTCGGGCTCGGCCCCGTAGTCGAGTTCGCGGAACGCGATGCGGCTGACCAGGTCCTCCTCGTAGCGATACGGCAGGTTACCCAGGGTGGTGAACCGGGACATCGCCCACCACAACAGCTTTCGACCATCCAGCAGCAGGTCGAGTTCGCGCTCGAGCAGGTCGGCGCCGCCATAGCCGTAAATCGTCGCCACCACCTGGGTGGCCGCCGGGGTCATCACACCCGCGTCGACGAGCTTGCGCATTTTGGGTGCCAGCGCGGCGGTTTCGGGGCTGTCGCCTCTGAGTAGCAGCCGACGGATCGCGCGGCGCACGATGACAACGTCATGCCGGGACAGCAGCGGCGAGTCGAGGATCATCGCCCGCACGCGGGCCGGGTGGCGCACACCGAAGCCGGAGGCGATGTAGGTGCCGTACGACGCGCCGTAGATCACGGCCGAATCGACGTGGGCGTCGTCGAGCACGGCGGCGATGTCGTCGACGACCTGGTTCACGGTGATCGCCTCGGGCGGCAGATCCGCGCCGGAATCGTCGTGGCGTGACATGCCTACTCCGCGGTGTTCGATCATGATGACGTCCAGGCCGGCGGCGGCCGCGCGGCGCCGCAGGCCTTTGTACATCTGAATCGACGCCACCCCGGGGCCGCCCGGGATGATGACGACGGGATGGGCCGACTTCCGGCCGGTGCGCACGTAGTACAGGTCGAAGTTTTCGGGGTTCCCCGGCGAGACCGGGCGGCGCACCGGCCGCACGCCCGGCAGCGCCGCGAGCTTCTCCTGCACCCGGCGCCGCTTCGCATTCATCGTCATCGGTGTCGGCCCGCCATGGACCCATTCTGCCGGGCCGGCCGGCGGGCACCGCGGCGCCGGTCCACACGCGGCGGTCGACGCAGCTCAGCGCGTTCGAGTTAGGCGCTGAGATCGATGCGGTGGGCGCCCTTGACGCCGTCGTAGCGGTCGGGACTGCAGGTGAGCACGATCACCTGGCCGTGGGTGCCCACCGTGTCGAACACCTCGCCCATCTTCGCCAACCGGTCGGGGTCGGTGAATCCGAGCGCGTCGTCGACCACGACCGGGACGGCGTCCTCCTTGGCGACCAGGGCGGCACCGGCCAGCCGGGCCAGGATCCCGAGTTGTTCCTTCGCCCCGCCCGACAAGGATTCGTAGGGCACCGTGACGCCGTTGAGCGTGCGGCTGCGAATGCACAGGTCGCTGTCGATGTCGACCTCGAATGTCGGCCCGAACACCGGGCGGCCGAGCCGCTGCAGTTCCGCGCGATACGGCTCGACGTAGCGCTGTCGGGTGGTGTCACGGTGGCGGGTCATGACCGTACGCAGCAGCCGCGCCGCGCGGGCGCGGCTGCCGACGCGGATGTGGTCGCTGGCGGCGTGCTCACGTTCGGTTTCCGCGGCGTCGAGCTTGCCCTGGCGCCCCTCGCTGCCCATCACCGAGAGTTCGATGGTGATCTCACGCAACGCGCGCGCGGCCTCTTCGTAGCGCTCGCGGAGTTTCTCCATTTCCTCGGTGGCAGCGGTCAATTCGTTGTGCACCGCGTCCGGATTCGCCGCCCTCAGCGCGCCGGCCAATTCGGTGTGGCGATGTTCGGCGGCCGTCGCCGCTTGCAGCGCCGCATCCGCCGAGGCCGCGAGATCGTCGTCGCCGGCCGACTCCCGCTCTTGGGCCAGCCGCTCGGTGGCTGCGGTGAGCTCGCCGCGTTGCGTCTCCAATGCGTTCTGAAGAACGGTTGCGCGAGTGGCCAACTCGGTGAGCCGGGCGGCGGCGCCGGCCGCGTTGCGACGGCGGTCCTCGCACTCGCCCCTCGCGGCCAGGTGCATCGCCTCGAGCGCATCGAGTTCGTCGCGCGCGGCTCGTGCGTCGGTCGCCGCGTCGGTCGCCGCGTCGGTCGGTTGACCGGCGCGCAGCTGCGCGAGCCGCGAACGCAGTTGGTCGATCCCCTCGTCTCCACACAGGCCCGCCAGGGTGGCGCCCAGTTGGTCACGGCTGCCCTGCAGTTCGCGGCGCCGCCGATCGGCGGACCGAGCGGCCGCGAGGTCGGTCACCCGACCTGCTTCTAACGCCACGGCCAGCTCTTCCTGTGCGGCAACGTATTTCGCCTGTACGTCGATTGTCGTCGCACCCGGGGTGATCCGCGCGGTCAGGACCCCGGGTACCTGGACCGCGGTGGGTCCGGTCGTCGTGACGGACCAGGTTTGACCCGCGGACAACGACACTCGCTGGTCTCCGATGGCGAGCTCGATGTCCGCCGCGGCGGTGAACTCGACCGCCGCGGATGTCGACGCCAACTGGTCGCCGATTCGATCGACCGTGGCCGCTGCGTCCTCGATTCGCCGCAGCAACTCCTCGCTGATGGCGATGTCGCGCAGTGCGACGCATGCCTGGTCGTGGTCGCGCTGGGCGGCCTCGATCTTGGCCAAGCGGGCGCTCAACCGGTCGGCCTCCTCGCGCTCGGCGAGCTGCGTGACGACGCGGCGGGCGGATTCCGCGCGGCGCTGCAGGTCCGCAAGGGCCTCGGTGGCCTCCTGAGCCGCGGCGTCCGCGGCCTCGGCTTCAAGGTGCGCCGCCGCGCGAGCGTCGGCCGCTTCGTGCGCCTGGGCCTCGCCGGCCGAGACCGCGGCCGTACGGGTGTCGATCTCGGCGAGTAGTTGCAACCTGGAGGTGTGGGCGGTCGCCGCGGCCGCGCTCGTCGCCGCCGCGGCGGCGGCGATCAACTCGGCCTCGCGCGCCTGACCGGTCAGCTCGGTGATCTCTTCCGCGGCCTTTTGGGCAGCGGCGAGCCGGGGTTGGGCGTCGATGCGCTGTTGCGACAACTCGGCCACCTCTTCAGTCAGGACGGCGTGCCGAGACACCCGCTCGTCGACCTCGGCGACCGCCGCCGCACACTGGGCGACCGCGGCCTCGGCGTCGGCCAGCCGGGCGATCACCGCCGCCCATTCGCCTGTGGGTCGCCCGGTGGGGGTGAAATAGCGCCCGTATTCGGCGTCGATTCGTTCGATGAGCAACGGCTCGGCGCCGGACAGCGCCCCGGTGTCGCCGGCCGCCACATCGAGCGCGCGTGAGAGCGCGTCGCAGCCCGACAAATCCACCGCGGTGGTCGACGCGGACTGCAGCACTCGCTGGGCATGCCACAGATCGCTGTCCACCGTCTCGGCCAGCATCGCGCGGACCCGCTCGTGCGCCTCGTCGCCGGTGAGTTGCTCGCGGTGCGGGGCCTGAATCGTCAGCTCGGTTTCACACTTCTTGTGGAACCGTTTGCGATAAATGAATCGGTAAGGGCCGCAGCTCAATTCGGCGCTGACCTCGGATCCGACGTCGATGTTGGTGGGCTTGACCTGCTTGACTTCCTTCTTCGTCGAGCGATCCCTGCATTCCAGCAGCAGGTCGAGGGCTTCGATCATCGACGACTTGCCGATCTCGTTGGCGCCGCACACCACGACGACGCCGTGGTCTGGGAACTCGATCTCCCGGTGGGCGATGCCGCGGTAGTTGGTCAGGATCAGCCGGTGCAGTTTCATGCGGCGCCCCGATCCGTGAGGCGGAGTAACAGCGCCAGCGCCGCCTGCGCGTCGACGGCGGTCTCCGAGTCCCCCTCGCGCGCGGTCGCCACCAGCTCGTCGACCGCCGCGGCGGCGAACCCCCCGATGCCGAGGTCGCTGAACTCGCCGTCGGCGGGAATGACCGCGAGGTCGGTGCGGCGTTCCCACAGCCCGAGCCAGGCGTATAGCCGCGCGTACTTGTCCAGACAGGCATCCAGCGCCGCGCGGTCGGTGACCGTCAGAGACCCGGTGAGCGCCAATCGCACAACGGTGCGGTCCTTTTCGGTCATCAGGTCGAGGTTCAGGTCGAGATCGGCGATGTCGCGGCGGGTGTCGACCTGTCGGTGCATGGTGACGAACCGCCAGCGGCCGACGTGCCGCGATTCCACGGTTGCGGCGCGGCGGGGGTCGGCCTCGTCGATGTCGACGACCAGCACATGGCCCGGGTCCGATTCGACGTCGTCGAAGTTGGTGACTTCGGGCGAACCGGAATACCAGACCCGGCCGCTGTTTCCGACGTCGGTGCGTGAGTGCTTGTCCCCCAGTGCGACATAGTGCACAGTGCCGGTGGCAAGCGCGTCGTCGAGCGTGGCGAGCCGGATCAAGGAGGGTTTGTCGCGATCGGGGTCCAGGACGTCGACGCCGCCGTGCGCGACCAGTATCCGGGTGACCGGCTCTGGTGTCAGGCCTTCTAGGACGTCGGCGACGAGGTCGGTGGTCGGGGCCTTGGAACGCCACGGCGCGGCGACGATCTCCAGCCCCGGCCTCACCTGGTGGACGCCGGCCCGGTCGAGCACCATGACGTTGTCGGGACGTTCGGCGGTGAACAGCGCGCTGGTGTACACCGAGGAGGCGTCCAACGGATCGTGATTGCCGGGTAGCAGGTAGACCGGAATCCCGATGGCGCGCATGGCTTCCAAGGACTGGCCGACAACCTGCGGGGGAAGCTGATTGTGCTCGAAGACGTCACCGGAGACCACGACGAACTCGGCGCCCACCTCAACCGCCAGCGCACCCAGGCCGGCAACCGCGTCACGCCGGGCAGCGGAGTACCGCGGCTGGGCATCACCGGCGAGGAAGTGCCGGGTCATGCCGAGCTGCCAGTCGGCGGTGTGCAGGAATCGCATGGCGGCGGCCCCCTTTCGAAGTGCGTGGTCACCAGGGCATGGCGAGCTTAAGTCCGCGCACCGACAAGACGCGGGACCTCGCCCGGCAGGTCTCCGAGCGGCTATTTTGGGGTCGTTCGGGTGCGTGGCCACAAGCGCCGCAAGAACTTGCCAGACTTTTTGCGCGAGCGTGAATCTGTGGTGATTTCTGGGGGCGTTTTTGACGGTGGGGGTGGCTAGTTTGGCGGTATGAGTCCCAGTGGTCATCCCGAGGTCGAGGCGGTGTTCGACGACCTTGATGCGGTCTTGGCTCGTGTCCGCGGGTTGCCGGTGGGCGCGATGACCGTCGGGCAGCAGCTCGGGATGCTGCAGCGTTCCGAGCGGGTCCGCCGCCAACTGCCGGCGCTGGAACATCCGGTATCAATTCCCTGGCCTGCCAGGTCACCCCCGAAGAGCTCGGTGGCACGCTGGCGCAAAAGACCGCGGCCGCACCGCCCCGGGCTGCACCGTGCCCGGCTACTACTCCGAGGTCCACCACGTCACCGACTACGCCACCTGCCGGCGCACCGACATCGACGGCCTCACCTTCGCCTGCGGCCCGCATCACCGCCTGCTCAAACCCCACGGCTGGACCACCCGCACAAACACCAGCGGCGACACCGAATGGATCCCGCCCCCACACTTGGATCGCGGCCAGCCCCGCACCAACACCTTCCACCACCCCGAGAAACTGCTCCGCGACCGCGGCGATGGGGACGACGATGACGACGCCGCCGCGTAGGGGTTAGCGTGACTCCCGTGGGAGACCAGCGCACGTTGCTGTTGATGCGTCACGCGAAATCCGACTACCCGCCCGGCGTCGCCGACCACGAGCGGCCGTTGGCGCCGCGCGGGATTCGTGAAGCCGGCCTCGCCGGCGAGTGGTTGCGCGCCAACGTCGCGGCGGTCGACGCGGTCCTGTGCTCCACCGCGACGCGCACCCGCCAGACGTTGGCCACCACCGGCATCGAGGCCCCGGTGCGGTACAGCGACCGGCTCTATGGCGCGACGCCCGGCACCATGATCGCGGAGATCAACACGGTCGGCGACGGCGTTCATACACTGCTCGTCGTGGGCCACGAGCCGACGATGTCGGAGCTGGCGCTGGGCCTGGCCGGCAGCGGGACCGACGCCGTTGCGACCGAACGGATTTCGGCCAAGTTTCCGACGTCAGCCATCGCGGTGCTGAGCTTCGCGTCCGAGTGGAAGGCGCTGGAACTCGGTCGCGCCGCCCTGATCGGGTTCGAGGTGCCGCGCTGACCTACGAGTTGGTCGCCAGGGTCAGTTCCATCAGCTTGAGGGCCTGACCGCAGGCGTCGATGCCGGGCGCCTGGGGGTTGACCCACCATCCGACCACGCCGGCCGCGTCGCTGGCCACCCCGCAGGCGCCGTTCGGGTCGTCCGGGCGCATCACGATCGAATCGATCCCGGCGATGTTCCGCGTTTCGACCTTGTACTTGAGAAAGTCGGCGACCTTGCGTTCGTTGCTGAGGCTGCCCTGCTCGAACCAGAACCGGGTGATGTCGATCAGCCCGGCGGGGTTGGCCGCCTGCCACCGACAGATGGCGCCGACGAACGTGCTTTGAATGTCGAGCGGGTCGGCGCCCACGGTCTTGGCCAGGATGTCGCTGGTGAGCACCTCACATTCCTTGAGCAGGTTCGGATACTGCTGTTGGGAGTTGTTGTTCCGCGTCGGACCGCCCGCCTTGACCGCGGTTCCGCCGACGGACCGGGAGCAACCCGTCACCAGCACCAGTCCAACGACCAACATGGCGACAACCGCGCGGAGCTTGCCCCTGGTCATTTCGAGTTCGCAATCGACTGACGCGCCAGCTCTTTGGCTATGTCGCATGGCGGCGGGAATGGCTTTTGGCTGAAGCTGATCGACCATTCGATGAAGTCGTCCTGGAATTGGATGCCCACCTCGCACAGCGAGTCGCCCAGGTTCGGCTCGTTTCCGATCGCGATGAACCCGCCGTGACCGTTGATGTTGATGTCGTCCACGCTGGCCCGCGACAGTTCCTCCGTCTTGCGTTCGCGCCCGATCGGGCTGCCGCGATACCAGGAAAAGGAGAAGTGCGGGCCGAGGATGCCGCCGCCGGCCAGCCATTGGCAGCCGACGGAGTTGCGGGCGGTGTTGATCAGTCCGGTCACCTTCGTCAGCTCCGCCACCGTCTGGTCGCTGACGCCGCCGCACTGGGGGAACATCGGCCCATGGTGACCCTCCGAGTTGCCGGGCGCCGACGAGGACGTCGCTCCCGGTTTGTTGCTGCCGGAATCGGAGCAGGCGGCGACCGCGGGGGCCAGGGTCAGCACGGCTGACGCCGCGACGGCCAGCGCCTTCGAGTTACGCCCCACCGCTACCCTGCTTTTGCTCAGCCTGCTCCCGGTCCACACGATGCACTGTAGCGGCAGCCCAGCGGGTCAACCACCGACGCGCCTGAGCAGGCGTTTCGGTTGCACCGGCGGACGCGCCGTATGCGACAGTTACGAAATGCTCCTGGCACTGCTGCGCCAGTACATCCAGCCGTACCGGCGACTCGTCGCGGTGCTGATGGTGCTCCAACTGATCAGCACGCTGGCGTCGCTGTACCTGCCGACGGTCAACGCCGCCATCATCGACGAGGGCGTCGCCAAGGGTGACACGACCACGATAGTCAGGCTCGGCATGGTGATGCTCTCGGTCACCGGGTTGCAGGTGGTGTGCGCGGTTGGGGCGGTCTACTTCGGCTCCCGGACCGGGATGGGCTTCGGCCGCGACCTGCGCGCGGCGATGTTCGAGCACATCACCACCTTCTCCGAACACGAGACGGCCCACTTCGGCGCGCCCACGTTGCTGACGCGCAGCACCAACGACGTCCGCCAAATTCAGTACCTGGTCCAGATATCGAGCACCGTGCTGGTCACCGCCCCGATCATGTGCGTCGGCGGGATCTTGATGGCCGTCCGCCAGGAGGCCGCGCTGACCTGGCTGCTGCTGGTGAGCGTCCCGGTCATGGCCGTCGCGAACTACTGGGTGATGTCGCACATGCTGCCCCTGTTCCGCAGGATGCAGGGCCTGATCGACGGCATCAATCGGGTGTTGCGGGACCAGTTGTCCGGCGTGCGGGTTGTCCGGGCGTTCGCCCGCGAGGACTACGAGCGTGACCGATTCGGTCGCGCCAACGCCGCGCTGTCGAACACCGCGCTGACCGCCGGCAACTGGCAAGCCGTCATGCTGCCGGTGACCACGCTGACCATCAACGTGTCCAGCGTCGCGCTGATCTGGTTCGGCGGCCTGCGCATCGACCGCGGCCAGATGCAGGTCGGGTCGCTGACCGCCTTCCTGGCCTACTTCACCCAGATCCTGATGGCGGTGCTGATGGCGACCATGACACTGGTGGTCCTGCCGCGAGCGTCCGTATGCGCCGAACGCATCACCGAGGTGCTGTCCACCCGGGCCGCGGTCACCGACCCGCCGAGGCCGCTGTTCCCCCGCGGTGGGATCACCGGGCTGGTGCGCCTCGACGGCGCGACGTTCACCTATCCGGGAGCGGATCGCCCAGTGCTGCAGGACGTTTCGTTGACCGCGCAGCCCGGCACCACCACGGCCATCGTCGGCAGCACCGGTTCGGGCAAGTCGACGCTGGTGTCGCTGATCTGCCGGCTCTACGACGTGACCGGTGGCGCCGTCCTGATCGACGGCGTCGATGTCCGCGACTACCACACCGAGCGGCTGTGGTCCGCGATCGGGCTCGTTCCGCAACGCGGCTACTTGTTCTCCGGCACCGTCGCCGACAACCTGCGCATCGGCGCGGCCCCCCACCAGGTGGTGACCGACGACGACATGTGGGAGGCGTTGCGGGTGGCCGACGCCGCCGGATTCGTCCGCGCACACGACGACGGGCTGCTGATGCGGGTGGCCCAGGGCGGAATCAACTTCTCGGGCGGTCAACGGCAGCGACTCGCGATCGCGCGGGCGGTCATCCGCCGCCCGGCCATCTACCTCTTCGACGACTCGTTCGGCGCGCTGGACGTGCACACCGACGCACGGGTGCGCGCGTCGCTGAAGCACATAACGGGCCACGCCACGGTCATCGTTGTCACCCAACGGGTTTCGACCGCCGCCCAAGCCGACCAGGTGATCGTCGTCGACGGCGGAAAAGTGGTGGGAAGCGGCACGCACGACTCGTTGCTCACCGACTGCCCGACGTATGCGGAGTTGGCCGACTCGCAGTCGGTGGGCGCCTTGCGATCAGGGCACGTCGGGGGTGCCCCGTGACCGTGGCCCCCGCGCGCGGCGTGGCCCCTGCCCCGGCCGGGCGGTCCCGCGACTTCTGGGGCTCGGCCGCGCGGCTGGTCAAACGGCTTGCACCGCAACGCCGGTTGAGCGTCGCGGTGGTCGGCCTGGGCATCACCGGAACGGCGATCGGTGTCGTCGTCCCGCGAATCCTCGGCCACGCAACGGATCTGCTGTTCAACGGCGTCATCGGACGTCAGCTCCCCGCGGGCATCACCAAGGCGCAGGCCGTCGCGGCGGCCCGGGCCCGCGGTGACAGCACCTTCGCCGACCTGCTGTCGGGGATGAATGTGGCGCCGGGGAACGGGGTGGACTTCGGCGCGGTGGCGCAAACGCTGGCGCTGGCGTTGGGCCTGTATCTGGTTTCGGCGCTGTTGATCTGGTCGCAGGCGCGGCTGCTCAACGTCACCGTGCAGCGCACCATGGTCGCGCTGCGCTCCGATGTCGAGGACAAGATTCACCGGCTGCCGCTGGCCTACTTCGACGGGCGCCAGCGCGGGGAGCTGCTGAGCCGGGTGACCAACGACATCGACAACGTGCAGTCGTCGCTCTCGATGACCATCAGCCAGCTGGTGACGTCGATCCTCACGGTGTTCGCGGTGCTGGCGATGATGGTGTCCATCTCGCCGCTGCTGGCCCTGATCACCGTGGCGACGGTGCCGCTGTCGCTGGTGACCACGCGCGCGATCGCGCGGCGGGCGCAGCGTTTGTTCGTCGCGCAATGGACGAGCATCGGTCGCCTCAACGCCCATATCGAGGAGACCTACAGCGGCTTCACCGTGGTCAAGACGTTCGGCCACCAGGCCGCGGCGCGGGAGCAGTTCCGCGATCGCAACGACGACGTGTACCGGGCCAGTTTCGGCGCCCAGTTCTTCTCCGGGCTGGTGGCCCCGGCGACGGCGTTCATCGGCAACCTCGGCTACGTGGTCGTCGCCGTGGTGGGCGGCCTGCAGGTCGCCACCGGCCACATCACGCTCGGCAACATCCAGGCATTCATCCAGTACGTCCGGCAGTTCAACGCCCCGCTGAGCCAGGTGGCCGGGATGTACAACACCCTGCAGTCCGGGGTGGCCAGCGCCGAGCGGGTGTTCGATCTGCTCGACGAACCCGAGGAATCACCCGAACCCGAGCCCGCGTCGCGGCCGCACGGCGACGCCGGGCGGGCGGCGGGACGGGTCGAGTTCCAGCACGTGAGCTTCGGTTACCGCCCGGGAGTACCGGTGATCCACGACCTGTCGATGGTGGCGGAGCCGGGTAACACGGTGGCGATCGTCGGCCCCACCGGGGCCGGCAAGACCACGTTGGTGAACCTGCTCATGCGGTTCTATGACGTCGAATCGGGCCGGATCCTGGTCGACGGGGTCGACATCACCACAGTGAGCAGGCAGTCGCTGCGGTCGCGAATCGGCATGGTCCTGCAGGACACCTGGCTCTTCGACGGGACGATCGCGGAGAACATCGCCTACGGGCGGCCAGAGGCAGGTGCGGACGAGGTGGTGCAGGCCGCCAAGGCGGCTTACGTCGACCGCTTTGTGCACACCCTGCCGGACGGCTACGAGACGCGGGTGAGTGGCGGAGGCGGCAACATCAGCGCCGGCGAGAAGCAACTCATCACCATCGCGCGGGCCTTCCTCGCCAGGCCGCAGCTGCTGATATTGGACGAGGCGACCAGCTCGGTCGACACCCGCACCGAGGCGCTCATCGCGCGCGCCATGTCCGAGCTTCGCCGTGACCGCACGAGCTTCATTATCGCGCACCGCCTTTCGACTGTCCGCGACGCGGACCGGATCGTCGTGATCGAGGCCGGCCGGATCGTCGAGCAGGGCAACCACGCCGAGCTGCTGGCCCGGCGAGGCGCCTACTATGCCATGACCAAGGCATAGCGGTGAGGGGCATAGCGGTGAGGGGCATAGCGGTGAGGGGCCGGCGCCATTGGGCCGGCGCCGAACGCGTTTTGACGGCCGGCTCGTCGCCGAGCGTGCAACTGTTGCGAGAAAACGGCGCAAAACAAGCGACAGTTTCACGCTCGGCGACGCCATGCGTCGGCCAGCCGCACCAAGGGTGCCGCCCTGCTGGGTCTGCGGCTCGTGCTGTCCGCAACCACAATTACGAGGTAATGACGTTTCCTCGGCGCACGGCGGTATGAGCCACCGAGCAAAGACGATCGGCCGGAGAAAGGACCGATAGGCGATGGCGGACAAACGTCTCGAACTCGGTCTGCTCGGACCGCTGGAGATGAGCGTCGGCGGCGCCCCGGTGGCCCTGGGCACCCCCAAGCAGCGGGCGGTGCTGGCCCTGCTGCTGATGAACCGCAACAGTCCGGTGGCGGTCGACCGGCTGATCACGGCCCTGTGGGACGACTCGCCCCCCTCCGGGGCGCGGGCCAGCATTCATTCCTACGTGTCAAATCTCCGCAAGTTGCTCAGCACTGCCGGCATCGACCCGCGGGCGGTGCTGGTGGCGGCGCCCCCGGGATACCGGCTCGGCGTCGGCGAAAGCGCTTACGACCTCGGCCGATTCATCGCCGCAAAGACGGCGGGCGTGCACGCCGCCGCCACCGGCAAGTTCGAGGAGGCGAGCCTGCACCTGACGGCGGCCCTGGCGGAATGGCGCGGGCCGGTGCTCGAGGACCTACGCGAGTTTCAATTCGTCGACACCTTCGCGACTTCCCTTGTCGAAGAAAAGGTTCTGGTCCACGGCGCGAAGGCGGAGGCCGAAATCGCCTGCGGGCGAGCGTTCGCCGTGATCACCGAGTTGGAAGCGCTGACCGCAGAGCACCCCTATCGTGAGCCGCTGTGGGCGCAGCTGATCACCGCCTACTACCTCACCGACCGCCAATCCGATGCGCTGGCCGCCTACCGCCGGGTCAAGACGACACTCGCCGAGGACCTGGGCATCGATCCGGGGCCGACCCTGCGGTCGCTCAACGAGCAGATCCTGCGGCAAGAACCGCTGGACGTGAAGCGCACCGCCAAGACCGCCGCCGTCGACACCGTCACTGTGCTCGAACAGCACACCATGGTGTCGGGGCAGCAGGCGGTCGCCTATCTGCATGAGGTCTCCGGACGCAGCTATCCGCTGCTGGCGGCGTCGACCCGGATCGGGCGGCTCGGCGACAACGACATCGTCCTGGACAGCCCCAAAGTGAGCCGCCATCACGCCGTCATCGTCGATACGGGCACCAGCTTCATGATCAACGACCTCCGGTCCTCGAACGGGGTTCACGTGCGCCACGAGCGGATCCGCGCCGCCGCCACCCTGCGCGACGGCGACCACGTGCGCATCTGCGATCACGAATTCACGTTCCAGATCGCCGCGGACGACGAGCGCTAGCCACGCCATCGAGCCCCGGGTCATTCGTGCGATTGTCGTGCGGCGCGGCGGATGGGGGCTTACCGTCATGGTTGCTGGGTAGGGGGTTGCGGCTCACCGGTGCGCCCGGCGATGGTTGTGTGTCGGCGGCGTGCGGGATGGGTGTGAAGGATCGGCGATGAGTGATGAGCAGGCCTCGCGGGTGGGTTCGGATTTCGGGCCTTATCGCCTAAAGCGGCTGCTGGGCCGGGGTGGGATGGGCGAGGTCTACGAGGCCGAGCACACCGTCAAGGAGTGGATGGTCGCGGTCAAGTTGCTCTCGGAGAGCTTCAGCAAGGACCCGGTGTTTCGGGAGCGGATGAAGCGCGAGGCGCGCACCGCCGGTCGTTTGCAGGAACCCCATGTGGTGCCCATTCACGACTATGGCGAAATCGACGGGCAGATGTTCTTGGAGATGCGCCTGATCGAGGGCACCGACCTCGACAGTGTGCTCAAACGCTTCGGCCCGCTGGCCCCGCCGCGCGCGGTGGCCATCATCACCCAGATCGCCTCGGCGCTCGACGCCGCCCACGCGGCCGGGGTGATGCACCGCGACGTCAAACCGCAAAACATCCTCGTCACCCGCGACGACTTCGCCTATCTGGTCGACTTCGGCATCGCCAGCGCCACCACCGATGAAAAGCTCACCCAGCTGGGCACCGCGGTGGGCACCTAGAAATACATGGCGCCCGAACGGTTTTCCAACGCCGAAGTGACCTACCGCGCCGACATCTACGCCCTGGCCTGCGTGCTATACGAATGCCTCACCGGAACGCCGCCCTATCGGGCCGACAGCGCCAGTGTGTTGGTCAGCGCGCACATGATGGACCCGATTCCGCAACCGACCGCGCTGCGGCCGGGCATTCCCAAGGCGTTCGACGCGGTCATCGCCCGCGGCATGGCCAAAAAGCCCCAGGACCGCTACGCCAGTGCGGGCGATCTGGCGCTGGCCGCCCACGACGCGCTCAGCGACCCCGACCAAGACCACGCCGCCACCATCCTGCGCCGCAGCCAAGAAGCCACCCTGCCCGGCACCGCCACGCTCGGCCCCCAACCGACGGTCGCCGACACCGCGATGGCGCCCCCCGCGACGCCGCCGTCTCCGGGCCCGACGGCGAACACCCCGCCACCGTCGGCGGCGGGCTCGACTCCGGTTCCCGCGCAGGGCGCCCCGCCCTGGCGACCCGAGAGCGGCCCCATCCCGGCCGCGCCCCAGCCCCCGACCACACCGCCCTACTACCAAC